>CAYZWT010000008.1:51330-134749 GCA_964482225.1 uncultured Anaerolineales bacterium | reverse complement strand
AACACGGACTCAATCGATTATGTTTGTCATAACGTGGACTTTGGAAACGCCGTGCGTCGCAAATTCCTGGTTCTGGCGCAAGAACCGCCCGCCGCGCCCGAGCGCCAGCCCCCCATCCCCAGAGGACGGCTCGGCCGACGGGCAGATTCACGGCCCGCCAGCAGAAGCGCCGTTAGCGCCTGCCGATAGGCAGCAACCGGAGCGCCCATCCCTGCGGTCTGAGCCATACGCGCACCGGCTCTGTGGCGTTCGTTCCGGAGGCGGTTTGCACCTCCAGCACATAATAGGCGTCGCCGCCCTCGATATCCCCGTCCTCGAACTCGTAGCGTTCCCCTGTGGCGGCGCCCGTTGCCCGCGCCGGTATGAACCCCTCTGCCAGCACAAGGCGCTGCCCGCCCGAGGCATCCGAGCGGTACAGGTAAAAGCCCAGAATGTCCAGCTCTGAGCCCGTCTCCCAACTGACGACGGCGCTGCGGCCACGCACCCCGGCGCGGAACGCGGCCAGGCCAACGGAGGTTGGTGTGGCGACCAAGCCCGCATCCAGATCCACCCTGGTCTGGCCTGGCGCCAGGGTCACGCCAGGGGTGCGGCCTGTGATGGCATCCGGGTCGCTATCCAGATCAGGATCGCACCCCCGCCCCTGCTGGGTAAAGGTGTAGCCGCCGGGAGCGACAAACTCGACCCGGTATTGGCCTGGGGGCAGGCCGGGAAACGTATAGTTGCCATCGCGATCCGTCATGGTCGTGATCGGATCCCCGTCGGCATCGAGCATGGGAACGCCGCTGCCGTCTAGCAGCCTGACAGCCACATCTGCCATACCCGGCTCGCCGGGGCCCTGGGCGCCGTCAGCATCGAGATCGTGCCAGACGCGGTCGCCGATGCTGGCCAGAGCATAGTCCTCTACTTCGCCGCTAGAGGCCCGCCCTGTGGGGCTGTTGCCGCCCTGATCGGGCAGGTTGGTCAAGCGCCAGCGCGAGTACATCAGGCCTGTGGCGTGGGCCGGAACGCCGACGCGCAGCGTATAGGCGCCGGCGGCTGGCAGGTGGGTATCGCCAAGGGTACCTGGCGCAACCGGGGCCGGCCCTGTGGCCGAGATCAGCGTGACGGGGTCCAACGTCCCATTCGCATCCCAGTCCACAAAGGCGCTCAAGTAGCCTTGTGCGGCGGCGGTCACCTGGATGAGCGCCTGGCGTCCCGGCGCCAAGGGCGTCAGAAAGACAATGCCGTCCTCATCATCATTGCCCGCCAGATCATCGCCCAGGGCGTCGGCGCTGGGTTGCCCATCCGTTTCGGCGTCGGGCATATTCCCGCCGAGATAGGCGTCGCCAATGACGATGGTATGCCGGGCGCCATCGTCGGCCTGCAACGTACCATAGGCGGCAGGCAGGTCGCCAAAATCGGTCAGCTTGGCTTCGGAATCACCCAGGTCTGGCGCACCAAAAGGATCGTCTTCGACATCCCCGATCTTTGAGGGCGAGTGGTGTGAACTCCCGGCAATGAGATAGAGGGAATTCCCAGCGCACACGGCGCTCAGGTCAACGGACCATTCGTAGACCATGGGCCACTCGTACTCGAACTGCGTGCTGTAGCCGATAGCGCCCGAGGCGGGGTAGCCATCGAGGCCAATGACATAGTCGCCGGATCCCAGCCAGGGCGATTTCCAGTTAGTGTCTTGGCTCCCGTGGACATACATATCCCAGAGGCGGTCGCCCGGGGCCTTGGCCTCGTAGTTGTTAATGTTCCAGGCAAAAGAACTGGCGGAGGCGATCCCCGGCGGGGCAATTCCCCCACCGGCCGGGCCCAGGTGATCGGAGACAAAGGCGCCCACGCCGCCCGGCCGATAGGCATAGGCTTGCTTCCAGGTATAGCTGGCGGCGCCACAGCTCAGGATGAACTCGGAGAACTCGGAGTTGTAGAGCTGCGACGCCGGACGATTGTTCCAACCGGCATCCTTGATATAGGCGGTGGCCCGTCCCCGTCTATCGAACACGTTATCGTTGAAACTATGGCTGATGACCAGCGCCACATAGAGCACGGGATTGTCGAGATAGAAATACAGCCTGCTTCCATACTGCGACACCGCGTACAACTGATACCGGGTGTTGTCGCCATCGCCAAAGAACAAGCCATTGACGGTGGGGGCGACGCCGGCAGAGCTGCCAGGGCTCGCCAGGCTACGAGGCGCCAGACGGGTTGCACAGAGCTGGCTGGCCCCCATAGCGGCCAGCGCGAGCACTATTCGTAGCGGGGCTACACCGGCGAGGATCCCTCTTTTCACACACTTCTCCCTTTGCCCGGCCAGTCAGATGATGGGGGTAGCAGGGTCGCCGGACATGCGCGGGAGTATAGCGTAAATGCTGCGTTAGGTCGAGGGCCAGGGCCGCAGCCCCACGGGTGTATCTATTCAGATTTGGGGGGACGAGTTCTTGACTGTTTAAAACGGTGATGCCACCATTCCACAATCGGTGAGTACTTGTCCTCGGCTATAGACGCTGTAGACGCATACATACGTCTAGCGTCAGCTTTGCCCATACGTGTTTAGTACGCTTTTCTATGGTTTTGTGGTAGGGGCTAGGAACGGTGGCTGCGCCACCGTCCCTAGCCCCTACAAGGCGGGCGAGACGCCCGCGCCCCAAGGGTCGCTGCTGCCGTCCACAGCGTGTTGACCGCTTTCCCCCCAATTCTGAACTGATACCCACGGGTTCCTGGGGAAAAAGGCGGATGGGTGGGGTCGAGGGCGCTCATGGCGCCGGGGGCGCGCCGGATGGGGAGCTGTGTCTCAGGGCAGCCAAGCGGGCCAGCTCCCCGCTGCGGGCAACAGGCGTTGGGCGCCGCTGGCCAACTCGAACACACCCAACGCAGCCGGGCCATCGGGCTGTTCCCAATGGTAGCGACCATAGAGCAGCAATTGGCCATCGGGTGACCACTGGGGTGCGCCGTGGTGGATGCGCGCATCCTGGGCAAGCTGGCGCAGTTCCCCGCCTTGGGCATCCACCAGCCAGATCTGGCGCGGCGCCGCCGCCCCGCGCAGCGTGGATCGCCTCGCAAAGGCGATCCATTCCCCATCGGGCGACCACGCCGCGTGTATGTCCTCCACCAGAGGCAGCGCGGTTTCGTCCTCTCCGGTGATGAGCCTGAGCTCTCCCTCCTCGAGATCGGCCAAGAGGAGCCGCTTGCCAAAGCTCTCGCCCAGCCAGTAGACATGGCTCATTAAGAGGGCGTTGCGCCAGGGATGCCAGGCGGCGGGCACTCCCGTTTGGCCTGGGATCAGGTCGCCCTCGCCGCTCGCCAGATCATAGAGCAGCATCTGCTCCGTTGCGGCGTCAAGCGCGGCCAGCCAGCGGCCATCGGCCGAGAGGCGCGGCGCAGCGGCGGCCATCGGCTCGCCCTGCCAGAGCAGCGGAGCCGCCTCGCCATCCAGCGTCACCGTCCACAGCGCAGGCTGTCCCCCCTCGTGGCGCTCGTAGATCAGCCCCTGGCCATCAGGCCGCCAGGCCGCCTCGCGGCAAGAGGCGCCCGGGCAGGCCAACAGGAGGCGCAGGCCGGCGCCATCCCGCGCCGAAAGCCACAGATCGTGGCCGCCATCCTCGCGCTCTGCCGCATAGGCAATCGTATCGCCATCGGGAGAGACGGCATAGTCGCGCACGCCCCAAGGCTCCCGGGTGAGCTGCACAGGGGCCCCGCCATCCAGGTCCAGCAGGTAGAGTTGCCATACGTCCTGGGCGCCTGGCGCCAGATAGAGCACGCGCCGGGGGGCCGTGGTAAAGCGCCACGAGAACCCCAAGGCGGGCACGCGGGCGGTATAGGTCGTATCGGGCGCCAGCGCCGCGCTGGGGGTAAAGACCAGTTCACGTCCCTCGATGCGCAGCACCCCCTCGGCCGGTGGATCTAGCAGGAGGGCCAGCTCATCCCCTGCCGCAGGCGCCCGGCGCAACGTGGCCCGCACCGTGACGCGCGTGGACACATTGCGGGCGCCCTTGGGCGGGGCCAGGGCGAGGGGGCCGGGGAGCCAGAGGGCCAGGGCCAGCCCGAGGGCGGCCAGCGCCACAGCAAGCGCAGCCACCCACACCAGGAGTTTGCCGCGCACCAAGCCAGGGACTTGCAAGGGGTCTCCTCATGGTCGTTCGGAATCGGTCGCTGGAGCGCAGTCTAGCGCGAGAAGCCAGGCAGAGCAAAAGCAGCGCCGGGGCGATAGCATCTGCCGCGCCTTGGCGCAGCGCCAGGGGCAGATAGACCGCGTACGGCAGCTCTGGGGCCCGACGGCCCGAATCTGCCGCCAGGCGCAGGCTCTGCCCGTCGGTGGAAACGACGATGGCGCCCTCCCAATCGGTGCGCCAGATCTCGGCGCCGCCGGCCGTCAGCCGCTCCAGCGTGGCCTCGCTTGGGTGCCCATACGGGTTGGCGGCCCCCACCGAGATCAGGGCATGCAGGGGCGTCACCGCGCTCAGGAACGGGGCTGACGAGGAAGAGTCGCTGCCGTGGTGGGCAACCTTGAGGATCTCGGCCTGCAGGGGCAGCCCCCCGGCCAGCATCTGGGCTTCCGCGGCTGCCTCGGCATCGCCGGCGAGGAGCAGGCTCACGCTGCCGTAGGTAATGCGCAACACGACAGAGCGGTTGTTGGCGTTGGAGAGAAGCGGGTCAGCCGGATGCAGCACGAGACCCTGCACAGCGCCCCAGCTCAAGATCTGTCCCGCCCGCGCGGTGTCGGTCACGATGCCGCGCTCGGCGATGCTGCTGTAAAACGTGGCGCAGGTCTGGGTGGCGCAGTCCCAGGCGTCCGCCCAGACAGCGCCCACGGGCAGGGCGCCGATGACGTCGGGCAGCCCACCGATATGATCGGCATGGCCGTGGGTGGCGATGACCAGATCGAGCTGCGTCACGGCCTGCCGATCAAGATACGCCACCACGGTGGGGCCCGCCGGTGCAGGCCCTCCATCCACCAGCACATGCTGGCCGTTGGGCATGCTCAGGAGGATCGCATCGCCCTGGCCGACAGGGATCAGGTGGGCGATCATGGGCAACGGGGCAACGGCCAGGCTCGCAGAGCCGAGGGTCAGGGCCGCCAGCAGACACGTGACCAGCAGCCAGGCCAGGGGGCGCGACGCCGGCAGGGCCGCACGCAGGCCCCGCGCCCCACGGAGATCGCCAGAGATGCCGGATGGCTGCGGCAGGTGTTTTGCGGTCACCGAGTCGCCTCTTCCTCAGCCCCATCTGGTTGGCCCATCGCTCCATACTATACGCCACCGCGCGCGCCCTTGCAAAGGGATTTCGACGCCCCGATGTCCCCTTGGCCCTTGGCACGCTGCGCAGGGGCTCGCCAAAGCCCGCCTTATGTATACTCTCTCAGTGGCAGGCGTGATCTTCGACTCGCCGCAACGCCCTCATCCCCCAAAATACAAGAATAGGTCGTTCACAGATGTACACCCCCTTCTCCCACAAGGTTGTGGGAGAAGGGGGCAGACGAAACCCGCTCTACGAGCGGGTTTCGTCGGGATTGAGGGCGACCGGCAGCAGCAAGGCAAGAGCAGCCCTCTTTACAATAGACCTGTTTCTGACATCGCCCTGCTCCCTTTGCGTCAGCCAATTGACAGCATCGCCTGAACCGCTATAGTTAACCTACATTGTCAAGTATATTCGGTCACAGGAGGGTATCGCATTGAAGCATAGGGACAAACTCTTGGGGATCCTCTGGCTGGCGCTCTATCTGCTGTTCGCCATAGCGCCCCTGATCTTTATGCTGGTGGGCGAACGCCCCATGGGGCGCGACTTGATCCGCGAGCTATCGGTGGCGTTCGGCTTTACGGGCATCGGACTGATGGCGCTGCACTTTGTGCTAACGGCGCGCATCACTGCCGTCAAGGCGCCTTTTGGCAGCGATGTGGTGTACCATTTCCACCACCGCATGGGCTATATCACCCTGGCCCTGTGGCTGGCCCATCCGGTGATCCTGTTCATCAAGTACGAATGGGCGCGCCAGCTACTCAACGTGTTCACGGCGCCCTGGCGGGCCCGCTACGGGGTGTTCTCCGTTGTGGCGATCATCCTGCTCATGGTGTTCGCGGTGGCGCGCAAGAGGCTCAAGATAGAATACATCCTCTGGCGCATTCTGCACGGGGCGCTGGCCATTATCGCCATGCTGCTGGTGATGGCCCACGCCTATCTGGTGGGCCGCTATATCGGCACGCCGGCCAAGCAGGCGCTATGGTTGGTCTATGGCGGCATCAGCGTGCTGCTGGTGGCCTATCTGCGCATCTACAAGCCGTGGCAGATGCTGCGGCGGCCTTATCGCGTGGTAGAGGTACGCCCGCAACATGGCGCGGTCTGGAGCCTGGCGCTGGAGCCCGTGGGCCATCAGGGGTTGCGTTTCCAGGCGGGCCAGTTTGCCTGGCTCACGGCCTGGCGCTCTCCCTTTGCCGCCCATGAGCACCCCTTTTCCTTTTCCTCCAGCAGCGAGCAGACGGGGCATATCGAGTTCGCCGTCAAGGAGCTGGGCGATTTCACGGCCACCATCGGCCGCCTGGAAGCGGGGCAGCCCATCTATGTGGATGGGCCCTATGGGGCTTTTTCGCCGGATCGCTACACCGATCTGGATGTGCTGGTGCTCATCGCCGGGGGCGTCGGCATCGCTCCCATGATGAGCATCCTGCGCACCATGGCCGACCGGGGCGATGCCACGCCGGTGGTGTTGCTGTATGGCAGCCAGACCTGGGAGATGGCCTCTTTTCGCGAGGAGCTGGCCGAACTGGAGCACACGCTCAACCTCAAGGTAGCGCATGTGCTGGAGCGGCCGCCCGTGGGCTGGGAGGGCGAGATCGGCTATGTGACACAAGATGTGCTCAAGCGTCACCTGCCGGCGGCATCGCAGCGTTACCGCGTCTTTATCTGCGGCCCCACCGGCATGCTGAACGCCGTCGAGGCCGCGCTGGAGGCGCTGGGAGTGCCGGAACGGTTCATTCACATGGAACGATTCGACCTGGCATAGGAGGGTACAGATATGCGCTATCGTCTGGCGAATTGGGTGGCGGTGCTGCTCTCGGCGGCGGTGCTGGTCGCATCGGCCGTTGTGGCATTGCTGCAATCCCGGCAGTCCCCATAGACCCTGTCGTCTCTTGGTTCGCGCTATGCAACCGGCCCCCAGAGAGAAAGCCTCTCTGGGGGCCGGTTTGTTCCGTTGTCGAACAGGTTGGGCGCTCGCCCAGACCTAGCTCTTGAAGAACCACTGCTCGGGGAACTCGGGCCAGGTCCAACCAGAGTCCCAGGTCCAGTAGCCGCCGGTCTCGCTGACGTTGCGCAGGGTATTGCGCACGAACAGCGGGTGCGGCGCATTGCCCACCGAGTTGATGGTCCAGACGTTCTCGGCCTGGCTTTCGAGCACCCTGGCCGCCGGCTCGTCCGAGTCGGTCAGGTTGTACTCGTCCATCCAGACATAGAGGTCCTTGATCTCTTGCGGGGGCTCTTCGCCCTGGTCGCCGCCGGTGTTGTACCAGCGGCCCCACAGGGGCGCCCAGGCGCTCTCATCGCCGTCCAGCGGCGTAAAGAACTTGGGCCGGCGCAGGAATAGCGTATCCGCCGTCTCGTCGCCGTGCCAGAGAGACATCGGCTCTTCGTTGGCCGCGATCTTTTGCGTCAGCAGGTTGCGGGTGATGGACTTCCACTGGATCTCGACGCCGACCCGCTTCCAGTGCTCCGTCACCAGCTCGGTGATGGGGCCCTTGGGTGTCTCGGTTTCCACCAGGTCCCAGGGGATGATCATGGGCTGCCTGCTCACCGGCCAGAGGCGGTGGGTGCCGGCGGCGTTCCACTCCAACCCCATCTCATCCAGCAGGGCATTGGCCTGATCCAGGTCGAACTCGGCATAGGCCGCCGCGTACTCGGGCTTGTAGTGCCGCGAGACCGGGATCACGGTGAACTGGGTCTCGGAGGCGTTCCCAAAGTAGATGACGTTGTTGATATCCGCCCGGTCAAGGGCCAACGAGAGGGCTCGGCGGAAGCGCACGTCGGAGAATACCTCGCGCCACTCCTCGTCGGGCCAGTTCATGTTGACGTTATAGACGCACTCGCCGCCCTTGCCCGACTGCCAGAGCAACATGCGGGCGTTGGATTCTGCCGCGCCCTGGGCATAGGTGGCATAGTTGAGGATGCGCAACTGGAAGGCGGCAAAGTCAAAGTTGCCGCCCACGACCTTGGCGTCCAGAACCGCCAGGTCCGCCGCGCGGTCCATGTTGATCCGGTCAATGTACGGGAGCTGGTTGCCCTCGGGGTCCACTGCGTGGTAGTACGGGTTACGCTCCATGAAGGACATCTGGGGCGTATCGCGCACGGGCATGAATGCCTCGAGCCGAGGCCGCTCGATGTTCTGGGCACGGTTGATCTTTTGGCCAAAGTTCTGGTACCAAAAGTCAAAGCCCGCGGACTTGGCCAGGTCGTTGGCCTGGTCGTTGTACTTGATGTGGAACTGCTTGGCATAGTGGGCGGGCACCCAGCCCTGATGATCCCAAAAGCCGTACCAGTGGGCCATGTTCACCAGCACCCAGGAAGGATGCGGCTGGGAAAAGGTCAGCTTGAAGGTATAGTCGTCAACCACCGTGAGCCGCATGATCTGGCCGCCGGGGCGGAACGAGGTGTGCGGCACCGGGGTCATCTCGGTGTTCAGCATGACGTCCTCATACCAGAACTGAATGTCAGCCGTGGTGAGGGGGGCGCCATCGGACCACTTCATGCCCTTGCGCATGTAGCAGGTGACCTCGGTGAAATCGTCGGTCATCTCCCAATCCTTGAGGATGTGGGGCACGGCATGGGTGATATCCGGAGAGATGCGCAGCCAGGCGGGGCGGTCCATGGACATGCTGACGTCGCCGCCAAACAGGTTCATGGTCGTATCGCAGACGTTCAGGGCGCCGCCATACTGGCCGATCTCTTCCATCACGGCGCAGATGCGAGGCTCTTCGGGCAGACGCTCGTCCACCGGTGGCAACTCGCCACTGGCCACTTTGTCGGCCAGCATGGGCGATTCGCTGTATTTGCCGGGGGCAACGGGCTCTACATCTACGGGCGCCTCAACAGAAGGCGTATCGGATGGGGTCTCCTCAACCACTGCAGGCGGGACATCCTCGACCACGTCTGGGGTCGGGGAGACATCTGTCTGGCCGCCGGCGCAGGCTGCCACCATGATGCTCGCGGTGGTCAACCCCGTCAGCCGGATAAAGTCCCTACGTGTATGCTTGCTGAGATTCACAGAATCACTCCTTGTGTAGCTGATGTGACGGACAGGAAAAAGCGCCTGTGGCGCTCCCTCCAAGGATGCGGATCATATCATCATATCCTATGCTTGCACTCTCCTCCTTTTGAGCATCTCGGCCCCAGGTTGGTCAGCAGACCACGCCCGCCTGGGGGCACACATCTTGGGCAGACAAACGAGCCGGCCGCATAACGGCAGGCTCGCGCGGGCGCCAGAGGTCATTGGCAAAGCGTTTGTGCAAACGAAAATAGATAAATGCAGATAGAAAGTATTTTATCGAACATACCACTATTCTATATCATACGTTCACCCCTGTCAAATCCGTGATCCTGGAGATATGAATTGGTCATTTTATTAGATCAAGTAAATGATTAATCGTATGTAACCTAATAAACATAGCAATATAAGCTAATTACAAGGTTAACGGGGCACTGCAACAGGCCCTGCGGCACTGCGTTGCGAGTGAAGGCGGGTCGTTGATGCGAACGGATGCCCATAGCAGTGAGGGGTAGCCATGGCAATTCCAGCGAGAACAAGCGCCCTGGCTCGCAAAAGACGGGGGCCAGCCAGGACTGATAGGGGCGCATAGGGTTTGCACATCCGACTGTGTGACTTGACAGCCCTGCGCATCAAGGTATACTTCAACATATGTTGAAGTATTTGCCAGGGGGCTAGGCCCGAAGGAGAGGATCAGATGAGCGACCAGGAACGCGCCGATCAGATTCGACAACAGGTGCGCCGACACTATGGCGACATCGTGCGGCAGCAGAGCCAGGGTTGTTGCGGCGCCGCAACCAGCGGCGCCGATGGCTGCTGCGGCGCCGGCGCGCGCGGCAGCGTGGAACATGCCATGTTGCTGGGCTACACGGCCGACGAGGCGCGCGGCGCGCCCGAAGGCGCCAATCTCTCCCTAGGGTGCGGCAATCCCACGGCCATCGCCGCGTTGGAGCCGGGCGAGACGGCGCTGGACCTGGGCAGCGGCGCCGGTTTCGATTGCTTTCTCGCCGCCCGCGCCGTCGGCCCCACGGGGCGCGTGATCGGCGTGGACATGACGCCCGATATGGTCAGCCAGGCGCGCGCCCACGCGGCCAGCGGCGGCTATGCCAACGTCGAGTTCCGCCTGGGCGAGATCGAGCACCTGCCCGTGGCCGATGCCCAGGTGGACCTGATCATGTCCAACTGCGTCATCAACCTCTCGCCGGACAAGCAGGCCGTCTTTGCCGAGGCGTTCCGCGTGCTCAAGCCGGGCGGGCGGCTGGCCATCGCGGATACCGTCGCCACGGCGCCCCTGCCCGCCGAGGTGCGCGCCGACCTGGCGCTCTGGGCCGAGTGCGTCTCGGGCTCTGCCTCGATTGACGAGCTGGAGGCCATGCTGCAAGAGGTCGGCTTTGAGGGGATTCGCATCCAGCCCAAGGACGAGAGCCGCGAGTTGATCCGCGAGTGGGCGCCTGGCAGCCGCGTGGAGGAATATGTGCTCTCGGCGACCATCGAGGCGGTCAAGCCCCTGGGCGTATAAGCGACCTGAGCGTGCTGACCTACACCTGTCAGGGGCGAGACGCGCGGTAGTGTGTCTCGCCCCTTCTTGGCGACATGCGCTTCGATCCCCCTCCCTTTGACGCCCCCACCCCCCGCCGCTATAATCGCCCACAGACTGTCGTCCGCATCACGATGGTAGCTCGCCATCCTGCCCAGGGAGTATCGTGCGCAGCAAGTCCTTTGCCATCGAAGTCGTCATCGCCATCGGCCTGCTCAGCCTGGCCGTGCTCTTTTTCCTGCCCGTCACCCTGGGCGGCCAGACCATGCTGCCCGCCGACAACGCCTTTCAGTGGGAGCCCTGGGCCTCTTATGCCGCTGAACTGGGCGTGGGGAGGCCCCACAACGGGCTCCTGGGCGATCTCTATATCCAGAACCTGACCTGGAAAGAGCTGATCGTCGAGTCGTTGCGCCAGGGCGAGCTGCCCCTTTGGAACCCCTACATCCTTTCGGGCGTGCCCTTTTTGGCGGCGGGCCAGCATTCGGCCATGTATCCCCCCAGCGCCCTGTTCTACGTACTGCCTCTCTGGGCGGCCTATGGCTGGTACGCGGCGCTGCACCTCTGGCTGGCGGGCTGGTTCACCTACCTGTTCGGGCGCACGTTGCGCCTCTCGCGGCCCGCCGCGCTCCTGGCGGGCATCGCGTTCATGTTTGGCGGCCTGATGGTCACCCACAACGTGTTCCCCATGATCGTGGGCGCGGCGGTGTGGCTGCCGCTGCTGTTGGCGGCCATCGAGCGCATCGCACGCCGCGCCGAGGCAGGCGTCCCCTATGGCCTGGCCTCCCTCCCCGATCTGGCCCTGGGCGCCATCGCCCTGGGCATGGTGATGCTGGCGGGCCATCCAGAGATGTACTATTACGTGGGGCTGACCGCCGCCGCCTATGGCGTGTGGCGGGGCGCAAGCATCGCCCGGCGCCGGGGGACGCGCACGGCCCTGGGCGCCCTGGGGCTGCTGGCCGCCATCGCCCTGCTGGGGATCGGGCTGGGGGCCGCCCAGTGGCTGCCCCTGCTGGAGCTGGTGCGTTCCAACTGGCGCGAGGGCGGCGCCGCCTTTCAGGAGGTGCTGGGCTGGGCCTGGCCCAAGCGGGGCGCCCTGGCCCTGCTGATGCCTGACTTTTTCGGCAACCCCTCGCATCACAGCTACCTGGATCTGTTCACCTGGCAGGTTGCCCCGGCCACGGTGAACGCCCTGGGCAACGCGATCCAGACCATTGATTGGGGCATCAAGAATTATGTCGAGGGCAGCGGCTATATCGGCGTGCTGCCCCTGGCGCTGGCCGCCATCGCCCTGGTGCGCCGCCGCAAACCGGCGGGCTTTTTCGCGCTCCTGGCCGCCTTTTCCCTGGCCCTGGTCTTTGGCACGCCTCTGTACTACCTGATCTACCGGTTGCCCGGCTTTTCCCAGGTGCACACGCCCTTTCGCTGGATCTATCCCTACTCTCTGAGCGCCGCCATGCTGGCGGGCATCGGGCTGGACGCCCTCTGGGAGCGCCGCGAGCAGGCCCAGCGCCGCCTGGCCCGCTGGCTGGATTGGCTGGGCGAGCGCGGGCTCCCCTGGGCCACGCTGCTGGGGGGCGTAGGCATCCTGGGCGCGCTGGCCGGCAGCCTGCTGTTCAAAGAGCGCGCCGCCGCTCTGGCCGAGCGGGTCATGTACCGGCTGGCCCGCGCTCCCGAGGCGTTCAGTGACGGGCGCATGTTCTACAGCTACCAGGCCCGCAACCTGCTGATCCTGGGATTGGCCCTGGCCGCCGGCGGCCTGCTCCTGGTGTTGCGGCGGCGTTTCTCGCGGCGAGCGGTCTGGGGCGCGGCCCTGGCCCTGGTGCTCCTGGCCGAGCTGTTCGCCATCGGCTATGGCTTTTTCCCACGGGTGGACCCCGCGCTGGTGGCCTATCGCACCCCCGCCCTCGATTTCCTGGCCGCCGATCCCGACCTGTTCCGCATCACCACCTATGGCGACGACAAGACCCTCCAGCCCAACACGCCCTTGCTCTATGGCCTGGCGGATATTCGCGGCTATGACTCGATCATCCCGCGCCAGTACGTTGAATACATGCGGTTGGCCTATCCCCAGGGGATGCTGCCCTACAACCAGATCGGCCCCATCCCCGGCGGCTCGCCCGAGGCCCTGGATGCGCCCCTGCTGGACCTGCTCAACGTCAAGTATGTGGTCACCACCCAGGCCATCGAGCGGCCCGGCTACGCCCTGGCCTACGAGGGCGAGGTGCGCATCTATGAGAACCTGGACGCCCTGCCCCGGGCGTTCCTGGTGCCCCGCGCCAGAGTCATCCCCGACGATGCCGAGCGCCAGGCGGCGCTGCTAACCCTGGATCCGCGCCGCGAGGTGATCATCGAGGCGCCCCTGGCGGAGCCGCTGCCCGCCGCGCCGCCGGAGCCCTTTTCCCTGCAAGTGGAAGCGATCCACTATACCCCCAACGAGATCACCATCACGTTCGAGGCGCCCGCCCCCGCCATGCTGGTGGTGGCGGATAGCTACTTTCCTGGGTGGGTGGCCTACATCCGGCCGCCCGACGCCGCCAACCCGCAGGAAGAGGAGCAGGCGCTGACCATCTATCGCGCCAACGGCAATTTCCGGGCCGTGCAGGTGCCCGCCGGGCGCCACGTGGTGCGCATGAAGTACTCGCCCGATCCCGTCAAGTTTGGGCTGTACCTGAGCTTTTTGGCCGGGGTCGTGCTCCTGCTGGGCCTGGGCGGGTGGGCCTGGCGGCGCTATTATCGCGGGGGCGGCGAGGACGCCGCCGTGCAACGGGTCACCAAGAACACCGTCGCGCCCATCGGCCTGAACCTGATCAACAAGGGTATTGACATGGTCTTTGCCATGTTGATGCTGCGCATCCTGGGCCCCGCCGATGCGGGCCTGTACTATCTCGCCGTGGTCGTCATCGGCTGGTTCGATATCTGGATCAACTTTGGCCTGAACACCCTGGCGACCCGCGAGGTGGCCCGCGACCCCTCCCTGGCCAACCGCTACCTGAGCAACACGATCCTGCTGCGCGGCCTGCTTTGGGTGGGCGCGATTCCGCTCATGGGCGGTTTTTTCCTGCTGCGGGGCGCTGCCCGCCCCCTGGATGTGACGACCATGTGGGCCATCGCCCTGTTCGGCATCGGCCTGCTGCCCAGCAACGTCTCGGCCAGCTTTTCCGCCATCTTCAACGCCTATGAGCAGATGGAGACGCCCGCCTCGGTCACCACGGTGACGACGCTGCTCAAGGTGCTGCTGGGCACCGTGGCGCTGCTGGCGGGCTGGGGCTATGTGGGGCTGGCGGCGGTCTCGATCGTGGTCAACCTGATCACCCTGGCGATCCTGTACGCCCTGCTGCGCGCGCGCCTGTTCGCGCCCCGCTACGAGTGCGACCTGCGCTTTCAGAAAGAGATGCTGGGCGTCTCTTGGCCACTGATGATCAACCTGCTGCTGGCGACCCTGTTCTTCAAGGTGGCCGTGCTCTTGCTGGAATGGCTCTTGCCCGATCCCCGCGTCCTGGGCTGGTATAGCACAGCCTACAAGTACATTGACGCCGTGGGGCTGGTGCCCGCGTTCTTTACCATGGCGATCTTTCCCCTCATGTCGCGCTATGCGGCCACGGCTCGGGATTCGCTCTTGCGCGCCTATATCCTGGCCATCAAACTGCTGATCCTGTTCGCCATCCCGATGGGTGTGCTGATCTCGGCCCTCTCCACCGAGCTGATCGCCGTGTTGGGCGGCTCCCAATACCTGCCCCAGGCCGCCCAGATCCTGCGCATCATGATCTGGTACATGCCCTTTGGGTTCATCAACTCGGTCACCCAATACGTCCTGATCGCCCTGGACCAGCAGCGCTTTTTGACGCGGGCCTTTGCCATCGGACTGACGTTTAACGTGGCCACGAACATCGTCCTGATCGGGCAGATCGGGTTCATCGCCTCGGCCTATGTGGCCATCGCCAGCGAGCTGGCGCTGCTGATCCCGTTCTACGTGGGCATCCGCCGCCACCTGGCGCCCATCCCCTGGGCCCGGGTGGCCTGGAAGCCGCTGGCCTGCGCCGCGCCCATGGCGCTGCTCTTTTGGCTGCTGCCCGGTCGCCTAAGCCTGTTGGCCCTGCCGGTGGGGCTGGCCCTCTACCTGGCGGGCCTGGTCTGGCTGCGGGTGTTCGACCCCGAGGAGCGCCGGGTGGTGGCGCGGGTGGTCCCGCTGGGGCGGCTGCGGGGGAGCTAAAGACGCAGGCTGCGCGGGAGCGCCTTCTGGTAGCGTGGGGATCCGCGCTACCCTTTTTGTTGCCCCACGAACCAGGCCGCAGCGAGAGGAGCCCCATCCGCCCAAATCCCCGATTTTGACTTGGAGTTGACTCCAAGTGCTATAGTGTTGGTAGATGGGGCCGGAGCGCGATACCACTCCGCTTGACCGGCGATTGGCCTCAAGCTATACATAAGCCAGTTGGAAAGAGGCACCAAAAGGGGGAAAAGAGATGGAAATCCAACGAGTTGGCACACAGCCCTCGCGCATCGGGCCGCCGGAGACCTTTACCGGCGCGGTGCGCGTGGACCCGCTGTTCGATGCGGTGGCCCCGGCCCGCGCCAGCGGCGCCGCCGTCACCTTTGGGCCGGGCGCCCGTGCGGCCTGGCACACCCACCCAGCGGGCCAGATCTTGATCGTCCTGGCCGGGTGCGGCTGGGTGCAGCAGGAGGGCGGCCCTGTGGAAGAGATGCGCCCCGGCGACGTGGTGCGCATCCCGCCCCGCGCCAGGCACTGGCACGGCGCGACGCCGACGACCGCCGTCACACACATCGCCATCCAGGAGACGCTCGAAGGCGAGCGGGTCGAGTGGATGGAGCACGTCAGCGACGAGCAATACCGCAGATAAGGTTGAGCCTTGTCGTATCAAGCAGAAGGAGAGGGACAGATGCGCGTACTCTTGGTGAACGGCAGCCCCCACGCGAGGGGCTGCACCTATACGGCGTTGACAGAGATCGCTGTAACGCTAGCGTCAGAGGGAATCGAGAGCGAGATCTTTCAGGTGGGGACAGAGCCGCTGGCCGGGTGCACCGCCTGCGGCCACTGCGGGAGAGAGGGGCGCTGCGTCTTTGACGACGTGGTCAACGAGTTCCTCGATCTGGCCGGGGACGCCGATGGGTTTGTGTTCGGCTCGCCCGTCCACTATGCCGGAGCCACCGGGGCCATGACCTCGTTCATGGATCGCGCCTTTTACACCAACCTTCGCGCGGGTCGCGGGCTGTTCTACCTCAAGCCGGCGGCCTGCATCGTCTCCGCCCGCAGGGCCGGGACGACGGCGGCATTTGACCAGCTTATCAAGTATATGACCATCTCCGAGATGCCGGTGATCTCGTCAAGGTATTGGAATATGGTCCACGGCGCTACCCCGGAACAGGTGCGACAGGACCTGGAGGGCTTGCAGACCATGCGCATCCTGGCCAGGAACATGGCCTGGTTCCTGCGCTGCAAAGAGGCGGGCGCCAGGGCCGGGGTGGCCCTCCCCGAGCGGGAGGAGATCACCTTTACCAATTTCATCCGCTGAGGCGGCGCGCGCCGTTGGATTACGGAGGATGGACCCATGATGATCTCGCAGGTCAGTGAAAGATACGGGCTTTCGACGGACACCCTCCGCTACTATGAGCGCATCGGTTTGATCCCGCGGGTCAACCGCAACGAGAGCGGCATCCGGGACTATACGGAACTGGATTGCCGGTGGGTCGAGTTCGTCAAGTGTATGCGGGGCGCGGGGTTGCCCATCGAGGCCCTGATCGAGTACGTGGCGCTCTTTTAACAGGGCGATGAGACCCTCGAGACCAGGCTGGCGCTGCTGACCGAGCAGCGCGACCAGTTGGCTGCCCGGATCCAGGAGATGCAGAGGACCTTGGAGCGCCTGAACGTCAAGATCGAACGCTATGACACGATCATCATGCCGGTGGAGAGGGAGCTGGCGATCCAGGGATAGGCGCGCCACGCTCTGAGGTCGCGGGCGAGACGCCCGCGCTCCGTCGGGGGCGAGGGGGCATCCCACCATTGAGTGGAATGCCCCTCTTCTTTGCGCTACAGCTCGTAGTTGGCGCGACGGGCCACCAGATCGCGCACCCGCGCGATGAGGTCGTCCACCGTCATGGCGCCCAGGTTCTCGTTGGTGCGCAGCCGCACCGAGACGGCCCCCTCCTCCATCTCCCGGTCGCCGATTACCAGCATATAGGGTATCTTCTGTAGTTGGGCATCGCGGATCTTGCTGTTCATGCGGTTGCTGCTGGCGTCCATCTCGATCCGCAGCCCCGCCGCGATGAGCCGCTTGCCCACCTCCGTGGCATAGGCCACGTGCCGGTCGGCGATGGGGATCAGCTTGACCTGCACCGGCGCGAACCAGACGGGGAACGCCCCGCCATAGTGCTCGATCAGCACGCCGAAAAAGCGTTCCAGCGAGCCCAGCAGGGCCCGATGCACCATATAGGGCTGGTGCACCTGGCCGTCGGCGCCCGAGTAGGTCATTTTAAAGCGCTCGGGCAGGTTGAAATCGAACTGGATAGTCGTCATCTGCCACTCGCGGCCCAGGGCGTCGTTGATCTTGAGATCAATCTTGGGGCCATAGAACGCCCCGCCGCCTTCATCCATTTTAAAGGGCACCTGCTCGATCTCTAGCGCCTTGCGCAGCGACTCGATGGCCTGGTCCCAGCGCTCGGGCTCGCCCACGGCCTTTTCCGGGCGGGTGGCCAGGTAGGCCGTAAAGCTCTCAAAGCCCAGGTCGCGCCAGAGTTGCAGCGAAAAGCGCAACACCCCCAGGATCTCGTCCTCGATCTGCTCGGGCGTGCAGATGATATGGGCATCGTCCTGGGTAAAGCCGCGCACCCGCAGCAGCCCGTGCAGCACGCCGCTGCGCTCGTAGCGATAGACCGTGCCCAGCTCGGCCCAGCGCAGCGGCAGTTCGCGATAGGAGCGCACATCCGAGTTGTAGATCAGGATGTGGAACGGGCAGTTCATCGGCTTGAGGTAGAAATCCTGGTTCTCGATCTGCATGGGCGCATACATGCCCTCGCGATAGAAATCCAGGTGGCCGGAGGTCTCCCACAGCCAGGCGCGCCCGATGTGGGGCGTGTAGAGCAGCTCATAGCCGCCCTCGCGGTGGCGCATGCGCCAAAAGTCCTCGATGATCTCGCGCATGCGCCCGCCCTTGGGGTGCCAGTAGATCAGGCCCGCGCCCGCTTCCTCGTGGGTGCTGAACAGGTCCAGCTCGCGGCCCACGCGCCGGTGGTCGCGCCGCTCCAGTTCCTCCAGATAGGCCAGATGGGCCCGCAGCTCTTCCTTGTTCTTCCAGATGGTGCCATAGATGCGCTGGAGCATGGGGCGGTGCTCGTCGCCCTTCCAGTAGGCGGCGGCCGAGCTCAGCAGGGCAAAGGAATCCCAGCGCAGCTCGCCCGTGTGCTCTACATGGGGACCTCGGCAGAGGTCCACAAAGTCGCCATGCCGGTAGACCGTGATGATCTCCTCCGGCGGCATGTCCCCGATCAACTCCAACTTGTAGGGCTGGTCGCCAAAGATCTGCATGGCCTCCTGGCGCGAGACCACCTCGCGCACAAAGGGCTTTTTGGCCTGGATGCTGGCCTTTATGCCTTCGCTGATCTGGGCCAGGTCCTCGGGCGTCAGTGCGCGGGGCAGGTCAAAGTCATAGTAAAAGCCGTTGTCAATGGCCGGGCCGATGCCGAACTTGGCCCCTGGAAAGAGTTCCAGCACCGCCTCGGCCATGACGTGGGCCGCCGAATGTCTCAGTTTGTCCATCTCTTGGTCTGCCATACGATCAACTCCTTGGTGCGAATTCGTTACTACGATAGCCTCTGCTCCCCGGGTCTAGGCCCGGGGCCGGGGTAGTGGTTTGGCCCATGCTGCACCTCGTTGGTACGAAAAAAGACCCCTCGCCCTATGGGGCGAGAGGTCGTGCTCACGCGGTTCCACCCAATTCGCCGGTGCGCCACAGGCGCGCGCCAGCCTCAGGTTGCCGATAACGGGGCTGCCGGGGCTCTATACTGGGCCCTTGCTCGACCGAAACGGTCTCGCAAGGGTTTTTCCAGAGCCAGCTCACAGGTGGTTTTCGCCGCCGTCTTGCGAGAGAGGTTCCAGTCTGCGCCCCTCATTCCCTGGCGCCCTCTGGCGGGTACTCGTCCTGTTCGTTGCCATTGCCATTCAGTTGTAGATATACTATAGCATGGGTCGGGGCGCTTGGCAATCAAGGCGCAAACGGCGTCACTAGGGCATGAACGCATCCAGATCATAGTTGCCGCTGTTGAACTCGACCAGCTATGGCAGACCCATCTCGATGCAACAGGCTCCTTCTTCCTCCAGCAATTGCCGCTGAAGCTGCATCACCCGCTCCTCGGCGATCTGACAGTATTCCTCGCTGATGTCTATCCCGATATAGTTTCGCCCGAGTTGCTTGGCCGCCAGGGCGGTCGTCCCTGAACCGAGGAAGGGGTCCAGCACCAAGTCGCCTTCCTGGGTAAAGAGCTTGATGAACCAGGTGGGCAACTCGACGGGGAACGCAGCGCTGTGCCCGCGATTGGAGCATTCCGTGGCCATATGAATCACGTTGTTAGGGTACACCATCTCGCGGCCCAGCCAGTTCGAGACGTTCTTGCCAAAGCCGCTCTCGACGCGCGATTCGTCCCGGATCATGTCCGTTTCGCTGAGTTTGGACAGGCGATCCTGCGCCCAATCGCCCACAGGCACCATCACCGCATCCTGATACATGTGGAACCTGCGATGCTTGTTGAATTGCAGCAGCCGTTCCCAGCCATCCCGGAACCGATTAGGCCACTTGCCGGGATACGAGTTCTTTTTGTGCCACATGAACTCTTCGGTCCAGAGCCAGCCCTGCTCACGCATACGCAAGATCAGCTCGATGACGTAGGTATGGCGCTCGCCATTGACCACGCGCTCTTTGATGTTGAGCACAAATGTGCCGGTCGGCTTGAGCACGCGCAAGAACTGCTCAGCTTTGGGCATGAACCATGCCACGTACTCATCGGGCCGCACGCCCCCATAGGTATTCTTGCGCTGATCCGCATAGGGCGGCGAGGTAAAGATCAGGTCAACCGAGTTGTCGTCCAGGCGCTGCAAGACCTGCTCACAGTCGCCGACGATGATCTCGTTCCGAAACCGCATCCTACGAAACTCCCTTGAACATATATTCTAGCCTTTGTTGCATTATACCATGCCCGAGGCGGCCTTCCAAGGGGTGGACAACACACCCTGCCCCCATTTGCCGCGACACCTTCCGTCGCTCTATACTCGCTCTATCTTGCGCAGGAGGAACCCTTGCCCCCACCAGACGCGCCCGCCGCAACGAGACGCCGGCTGTTGTGCCTCGTCCTTCTTTTCGCCGGTCTGCTCCTGCCGGGCGCGGCCCCGGCGCGCTCCGGCGCAGAGGGTCCGCCCCAGGGCTTTCGCGCCTATCTGCCCGTCCAGCGCAAACCCGCCCCCTCGCGCTGCGAGCCTATCCCTGAGGAGCACTATGCGGCCATCCCCGTGGAGCCGGGCACCGGCGGGCCGGTCCCCGCCGAGCAGCACCCCGACCTCAACCTGGCGCTGCGCGGCTATCGCGAGCACCCCACCGCCTATCGCGGCCTGGTGGATTATGGCGGGGGTGTTGATATACACGCGCCCCAATTGCTGACCCTGTTCGCGGATCGCAGGCCGCCCACGTTTGCCCGTGTGTACCAGGTCTACCAATGGGACGGCCAGTGGCCCGGCGAATACGGCGTGATCCCCATCACCGATCCGGAGGTCACCCTGGCGGGGCTGGCCACTCAGCGCGGCGAGCCCGTCTACCTGCCCGATCGAGCGCCGGATATCTACCAATGGCACTATATCGCCCTGGTGCTCTATGCCACGCCGGAGCGCATCACCCTCAAGTACACCCGCGAAGACAATGTGGTGGAGGGGTACACGGTGCACATCGAGGGGCTCTGCGTCGAGCCGCGCCTGCTGGCCCTTTATGAGCAGAGCGTGGCCGGGGGGCGCAGCCACCTGCCCGGGCTGGAGCGCGGCCAGGCCATCGGGCGCGCCACGGGCTCTGAGCTGGGCGTCGTCATTCGCGACAACGGCTCGTTTATGGACCCCCGCTCGCGCAAGGATTGGTGGCAGGCTCTGGCAGGCTCGGGGCCTGTACCCCAGATTGATGCCGGCGCGAGCGCCTGGTTCGTCGCTCGCCAGCAGGCCCTGGCAGAGCGGGCGGCTGCCACCCCTGAGCCATAAGCGGCCCTGGCGCGCCGGTCTTTGCTTGCCCGACATCTTTCGCCTGCAAACGGCCACGAAATTGGTCGTAAATCTGAGGCAAAAAGCTATTGGCAGGCGTGGGTTTCCAGTGTATACTGGCGGTAGGGTGTGGGGAATAGTGGGCAAAGGTGGCGCTGCATCCCACGGCGCCGTGCTTTTTCCCTTCCATTTGTCTCAGGAGGCCGTTCCGTGTTCTTGGGCGAGTATCGCCATAGCCTGGATGAAAAGGGCCGCGTGACCGTGCCCATCCGTCTGCGGGAGGGCCTCTCCTCGGCGCTGTTTCTTACACGCGGCCATGATACCAACCTCATCCTGTTTCCGCAAGCAGCCTGGGATGAGCTGGGGCGGCGCCTGGGCCAGATGCCCACCACCAGCCATGAGCGGCGCGTCTATACGCGCTGGATCATGGGCGGCGCCACCGAGGTCGGCCTGGACAAGGCCGGGCGCATCCTGGTGCCCGCTCACCTGCGCGAGTATGCCGAAATGGATGGCGAGGTCGTCTTTGTCGGGGCCGATGAAGTGATCGAGCTTTGGAGCCCGGAGCGCTGGCAGTTGGAACTCGCCCGTAACAGGGAAGAACTCAAAAGCGTGCTCAGCGGCGTCTCCAAGATGGGCGTGTAGCGATGGCACCTCTTGCGGCTGCGCCCGGCGAGAGCCCCGGCCCCTGGCTGCATCAACCGGTGCTCTATCGAGAGACGCTGGATCTGCTCAACCCGCAACCCGGCGGGGCATATCTGGATGCCACTTTGGGGCTAGGCGGCCACGCCCAGGGCATCCTGGAGCGTTCGGCCCCCGATGGGCGCCTGTTGGGCATGGATGCCGATCCACAGGCGTTGGCCATCGCGCAAGAGCGGTTGGCCCCCTTTGGCGAACGGGTAACCCTGGCCCAGGGGCGCCATGTCGAGTTGGCCCAGGTCGCAGCCGCCCACGGCTTGCGCGAGTTCCAGGGCATCCTGATGGACCTGGGCGTCTCGTCGCTGCAACTGGACGACGCGCGGCGCGGCTTTAGCTTTCGCGAGGCGGGCCCGCTGGATATGCGCATGGACCCAGACGGGGCGCTGACGGCGGAGGAGATCGTCAACACATGGCCCGAGCAGGAGCTGGCCCGCATCATCTATGCCTATGGCGAGGAGCGCTATGCCCGCCGCGTGGCGCGGGCCATCGCGGCGGCGCGCCCCCTGCACGATACAACCGAGTTAGCCGCCATCGTGGCGCGCGCGGTGCGCACCTCAGGCGGCATCCATCCGGCGACGCGCACCTTTCAGGCCTTGCGCATCGCAGTCAATGGAGAGCTGGAATCGCTGGAACAGGCGTTGCCGCAGGCGCTGGGGCTCCTGGCGCCGGGCGGCGTTCTGGCCGTGATCGCGTTTCACTCGCTAGAGGATCGCATCGTCAAACAATTCCTGGTGCGCGAATCGCGGGATTGCATCTGCCCGCCCAGGCTGCCCCAGTGCGTCTGCGGCCATGTGGCGCAGTTGGAGCGCATCACCAAAAAGCCGATCGGCCCAAGCGAGCAGGAGCGCGAGGCCAACCCGCGCAGCCGTAGCGCGCGGCTGCGCGCCGGGCGCAAGCTGCTTTCAGGCGCGCCAGAAAAAGAGGCATCGTGAGAGAACGCAACGAGCTGTTCATCCCGTACAGCCGGCGCGATAGCCAGCGTGGCGGCCCCCGGGCCGACATGCGCATTGTGGCCTTTTTCGCCGTCGTTCTGATCGCGCTGGGGCTGGCCGGATGGCTCTACCTGCGCCAGGCCAGCGAGGTTACGCACCTGGCCAGCGCCGTTCGCCAGCAGGAATTGAAAAAAGAGGCGCTGCGCCGCGAACTGGTCATCCTGAACGCCGAGGTGGCCATGCTCGGCTCGCTCAAGCGTGTGCTGCAAGAGGGGGTCGAGATGGGCTATGTGCTGCCTGACGCAGCGAACCCGGCCCAGAGCCTGACTGTCTCGTGCCCCGGCTGTCAGGCTCTGGATGCGAGCGCGCTGGGGCCAGGGGGCGCGCCCACGGGCATACTGGAAGAGCAGCCCAAGGGCCCCTGGCAGGAACTCAAGGATTGGCTGGCAGGCTGGCTGCGCCCCTGGTCCGTGGCGGCGCCCTAGGAAACTGCTGATGGTTACCGTTCGTCGAGTCATCAGCCGCTATATGTGGACCCGATCCATACTGAACGTACTACCGGTTGTAGCGTCTCATTCTGGAGCGTGCGTGCTTGGGCAGTTTCCTGAAACGAGCATGCGCCCGCCACTCTGGCGGGGTTAGGAACAACGGCAGAGCATCATGGCAGAGAGAGCAGAGCGACAGGCAGATATCGATCAGCAGAGGCGCATTCTCTGGCTGCTGATCGTCTTGAGCATGCTGGGGTTCCTGCTCATCGGGCGGCTGGCATGGTTCCAGCTCATCATGCACACCGAATCCTACGCGCGCCGCCCTGAGAGCATCCCCGCCGTGCGGGGCAGCATTCTGGATGCCAACGGCCACTATCTCGCCGTCTCGACCTATGCCTGCAATGTGTATTTCCGGCCCGACCTGTACGACCACGCGCCCACGCGAGAGGCGCTGGAGGAACGGCTCAAGAACACCATCGAGGCGATCACCTCTGGCAAAGAGCTGCCCGCGGGCTATGGGCCGGCGCTGGCCTCCCTTTTGGTGGATAGCAGCACGGGGCAACCTCGCCCGCTCTTGAACGCTGTGCGCGAGCCCCTGTTCATCGAGGGCGACCTGCATCGGGCGCTGGTGGTGTTCCTATCGGACATCCTGAACGAGCCGCGCGGCGAGATGGACCGCCTGTTGCGGGGCAGCCGCGATTGGAGGCAAACCCTGAGCGCCGGCGTCCCTGCGCCCGTCTGCCAGGCCCTGATCGGGCTGAACAGCGAGATCCTGGTTGTGGAGGCCGGGTATCAGCGCGTCTACCCGGATGGGGCGCTCTTGGCCCACGCGATGGGCTTTGTCAACTTTGATGGCGAGCCCCAGTATGGCCTCGAAGCCTATTACGACCGCTATTTGCGCGGGACGAGCGGCGAGTGGCGGGGCATCAGCCATCCCAGCGGCGACCGGCTGCTGGCGATCCTGGGCGGCCACCTGCCCGCCCGCGATGGCTATGACCTGATCCTGACCCTGGATCGCAGCATTCAGCACGAGGCCGAGCGCATCCTGCGCAAGGCCCTGCTGGCCAGCGAGGCAGGCTCTGGCACGCTGATCGTGCTGGATGCGCGTACAGGGGCGGTTTTGGCGATGGCCAATACGCCCACCTACGAGCCCGCCAGCTTTTATGATGCGTCGCTGGCTACTTTTCGCAACAACGCCATCAGCGCCATCTATGAGCCGGGCTCGGTGATCAAGCCGCTGACCGTGGCGGCGGCCCTGGATGCGCGTGTGATCCATCCCGATACCACCTATGACGATCAGGGTGCGATCGTGGTGGGCGATCAAGAGATCCGCAACGCCGATGGCAAGGCCCACGGCGTCACGACCATGACCGAGATGCTGGCCTACTCGCTCAACGTGGGTGCGGCCCACGTGGCCTCTGCCCTGGGGCCGGCCCGCTTTTACGAGTTGTTCAAGCGCTTTGGCTTTTCCGACCCCACCGGCATTGACCTGGCCGCCGAGGAGCGGGGCATCCTGCGCGTGCCCGGGCAGGATACCTGGCACATGTCCGACCTGGGGCGCAACAGCTTTGGGCAGGGCATGTCGGCCACGCCGCTGCAAGTGGCCGTGGCCTATGGCGCGCTGGCCAATGGGGGCGTCATCCGGAGGCCGCATATGGTAGCCGCCGTGCGCGAGCCCTCCGGCCTCACATCGCCCCTGGAGCGCGACTGGGGGCGGCAGGTCATCTCTCCGGAGGTAGCCGCCCAGGTGACCGATATGCTGGTGGAGGCCGTGCGGCTCGGGATGCAGCCCGCGCTGGTGCCCGGCTATACCATCGCCGGCAAATCCGGCACGTCGCAGGTGGTGGCGGGGGGCGAATACCAGCAGGGCAACTATATCGGTTCTTTTGTGGGCTATGGCCCGGCCACCGACCCCCGCTTTGTGATCCTGGTCAAGCTCGATGGCCTGGCCGACGGCCAATGGGGCGTGCGCGAGGCGGGACCGGCCTTTGCCGAGATGTTCAAGTACCTGATGGACTATTATGGGATCCCGCCCGATGCCTGAGCGTTTTCCGATGGCGCCGCTGAGCCTGCGCGACCTGCTGGCCACCCTGGCCCCCGGGCTGGGCATCCCCTGGGCCGAGGGCGTGGTTGCGACCGATATCTGCATTGATTCGCGCCAGGCAGGCCCGGGCAGCCTGTTCGTGGCGTTCGTGGGCGAACAGGCTGATGGACACGACTATGCGCCCCAGGCGATGGCCGCCGGCGCCCGCCTGGCCCTGATCGAGCGCCCTGTGGCCGGCGTTGCCACCGTGGATACCGTGGCGGGCGCTTGGCCCCATGATCCCGTGACGTCCGTGGTCGTGCGCGTGCCCGATACGCTGCTGGCGCTGCAAGCCCTGGCCCAGGCCCGGCGGGCGCAGCGCCCCGACCTGCGGGTGATCGGCGTCACGGGCAGCGTGGGCAAGACGACCACCAAAGAGGTGATCGCCGGGGTGCTGGCGCAGCGCCAGGGCCTGCTCAAGAGCACCGGCAACCGCAACAACGAGATCGGCCTGCCCCTGACGCTGATGACCTTGCAGCCCGCGCACCGGCGCGCCGTGCTAGAGATGGGCATGTACGCCCTGGGCGAGATCGCCACGCTGTGCGCCATCGCCCGGCCCCAGGTGGGCGTGGTCACCAACGTGGCCCCCATCCACCTGGAGCGGCTGGGCAGCATCGAGCGCATCGCCCAGGCCAAGGCCGAGCTGGTGCAGGCCCTGTCCCCGGAGGGCGTGGCCGTGCTGAACGCCGACGACCATCGGGTGGCGGCCATGGCCGGGCAGACGGCGGCCCGCGTGGTCACCTATGGCGAGGCGCCCACGGCTGCTGTGCGCGCCGTCGCCATCGAGAGCCTGGGGCTGGCGGGCAGCGCCTTTACGGTGCGGGTGAGCGAGAGCCCGCTCTGGCCGAACGGCGCGGGGGAACACCGCCTGCGCATCGGCCTCTTGGGGCGGCCCGCCATTCTGGCGGCGCTGGCCGCCGTCGCCGTCGGCCTGGTCGAGGGGCTGGCCTGGCCCGAGATCGAGCAGGGGTTGGCGGAGCAACGCGAGGGGCTGCGCCTGGTCGGCCGGCCGGGCCGCGGGGAGATCACGCTGCTGGACGATAGCTACAATTCGAGCCCGCCGGCGGCGCTGGCGGCGCTGGACCTGCTGCGGCAACTAGAGTCGCGCCGCGTGGCCGTCCTGGGCGATATGCTGGAACTGGGCGACTATGAGGCCGAGGGGCATCGCCAGGTGGGCGAGCGAGCGGCGGCCTCGTGCGATCTGTTGGTGACGGTGGGGCCCCGGGCGCGGGGCATCGCCGAGGCGGCCCTGGCGGCGGGCATGGCGGCGGCGGCGATCCAGGCCGTCGAGACCAACCGGCAGGCCATCGTCTGTTTGGAGGCCCTCTTGCAGCCCGCTGACATCGTGCTGGTCAAGGGGTCGCGCAGTATGCAGATGGAGGAGATCGTGCGGGCATGGGAGGCGCAAGGGTGATGACAATAGCCCTGCTCTTGGCGGTGGCCGTATGCCTGGTTGTGGCAGCCCTGGGGGGCGCCGCCATCCGCTGGCTCTTGGCGCATGGCATCGGCAAGCGCATCCGCGCAGATGGCCCCGAGGCGCACCTGGGCAAGGCGGGCACGGCCACGATGGGCGGCCTCTTGTTCGTGGGGCCGGCCCTGCTGATCGGCGCCATCCTGATCGCCCTGGGGCAACGCCTGGTGGGCTGGCCCCTGCTGACGACGGCGGCCTTTGGCCTCCTGGGGGCATACGACGATTGGCAGGGCCTCAAAGATCGCCAAGGGGTGGGCTGGCTCGCGAGAAGCAAGTTCCCGTGGCAGTGGGGCATCGGCCTGGCCCTGGCCCTGGGCATGTACGTCGCGGGCGATGCCGCCCCCTGGCGCATCCCCCTGTGGGGCCAGAGCGTGGACCTGGGCTGGTGGTTCGTCCCTATCGCCGCCGTGCTGCTGGTCGGTTTCGCCAATGCCCTGAATTTTACCGACGGCCTGGATGGGCTGGCCGGGGGCGCCGGCGCCATCGTCCTGGGCCTGTACGGCTTGCTGGCGCTGGCGGGCGGGCTGCCCGGCCTGGCCACGTGGACCCTGGGCCTCGTGGGAGGGTTACTGGGCTTTTTGTGGCATAATGTACATCCGGCGCGCCTCTTTATGGGCGATGTTGGCTGCCAGGCCCTGGGGGCCGCGCTGGCAACCCTGGCGTTGCTGACGGGCCAGGCGCTGTTGCTGCCTGTGGCCGGCATCGTCTTTGTTGCCGAGGTGTTTTCCGTCATGATCCAGGTGAGCTACTTCAAGTATACCCGCCGCCGCTATGGCGAGGGGCGACGCATCTTTCGCATGACGCCCCTGCACCACCATTTCGAGCTGCTGGGCTGGCCCGAGCTTCAGATCACCCAGCGCTTTTGGCTGATCACGGCCGCGGCCAGCCTGCTGGCCCTGGCGTTGGCGGGGGTGGGCGCATGATCCAGGAATATGGGCTGCGGGGCATGCGGGTCGCCGTCATCGGCGCCGCGCGCGAGGGCCTGGCCCTGGCCCGCTTTATGTCCCTGCAGGGCGCCCAGGTGACCCTCAGCGACGCCAAGTCCGCCGAGGCGCTGAGCGACGCCCTGGCCGAGCTGGCGGGCCTGCCCGTGCGATTGGCCCTGGGCGGCCACCCTGCCGACCTGTTGGATGTGGACGTGCTGTTCCTGAGCCCGGGCGTGCCCCTGGGGGCGCCCCTGGTGCAAGAGGCCCGCCGCAGGGGGGTGCCCCTCAGCAGCGAGCCGCGCCTGTTCACTCAGCTCTGCCAGGCCCCCGTGGTGGGCATTACCGGCTCCAGCGGCAAGACCACCACCACGACCCTGGTGGGCCGTATGCTAAAAGCCGCTGGCCGCCGAACTTGGGTGGGCGGCAATATCGGGCGCCCGCTGATCGGCGAGCTGCTGGGCGGAGAGCAACCCGATGTCGCTGTGATGGAGCTATCCAGCTTTCAGCTCGAGCTGTTCCACGCCGCCTGCCAGGGCGAGCAGACCGAGCTTGTGCGCAGCGAGGCATCGCGGGCGATCTCGCTGGCCGGGTGGAGCCCGCCCATAGCCGTGGTGACCAATATCACACCCAACCACCTGGACCGCCACGCCTCGATGGAGGATTATGTGCACGCCAAGGCGGCCATCCTCGACTACCAGGGGCCGGCGGACTGGGCTATCCTGAACGGCGACGATGCCTATGCAGCCCGCCTGGCGGCGCGGGCGCGCGGCCAGGTGGCCCGGTTCAGCCTGGCGGGGCCGGTGGCCTGCGGCGCCATGCTGCGCGGCGACGAGCTGTGGCTGCGCCTGGGGGGGCGCGAGGAGCCGATCTGCGCGCGCGGCGAGTTGCGGCTGCGGGGCGAGCACAATGTGGCCAACGTCCTGGCGGCGGGCTGCGCCGCCGCTCTCGCGGGCGCCGGCGCCGAGGCGATCCGCTCTGTGGCGACCACTTTCGAGGGGGTGCCGCACCGGCTGGAGGTGGTGCGGCGCTGGCGAGGGGTGACCTTTGTCAACGATTCCATCGCCACCTCACCAGAGCGCGCCATCGCAGCCCTGCGCGCCTTTGACGAGCCGTTGGTGCTCTTGGCGGGCGGGCGCGACAAACACCTGCCCTGGGACGAGTGGGCTGCCTGGGTGCGGCGCAAGGTGCGCGTGGTGGTGGCCTTTGGCGAGTGCGCCCCGCTGATTGAAAAGGCCCTGGCGGGCGGACCGGACGGCCCCCTGGTGCGGCGGGCCGATGACCTGGGCGAGGCCGTGGGTTTGGCCGCGCAACTGGCGCAGGCGGGTGAGGTGGCGCTACTCTCACCCGGCGGCACCAGCTTTGACGCTTATGTTGACTTTGAGGCGCGGGGCCGGGCCTTTCGCGACCTGGTTCACCAACTGTAACGAGAGAATACCATGCTAAGGAGCTTGACGCGACGCTTGGGACGGACCGACTGGGGGGTGCTGATCATCGCCCTGGCCTTGCTGCTCTTTGGGCTGGTGATGGTGTATAGCGCGACCTTTCACCTGCACATGGTCGGGTGGATCGATGTGACCGGGCCCGCCTATTACCTGGTGCGCCAGCTCCGCTTTGCGGGGCTCGGCCTGTTGGCCCTGCTCTGCTGCTGGGCCATTGACTATCGCTATTACAGGCGCCTGGCCCTCCCCATCCTGGTCGGCACCGTGGCCGTGTTGGCCGTCATGGCCCTGCTCGGGCGCTGGGTGCAGATGGTGCGCGGCGGCGAGGGTGGCAGCGTGGTGCTCTATGGCTCGATCCAGCCCTCCGAGTTTGCCAAAATGGGCGCCCTGATCTATATCGCCATTTGGCTCGAAGCCAACGTCAAGCAACTGCACAGCTTTAGCATGGGCACCTGGCCTTTTACCGTTCTATTGGGTATCATGGCGGGGCTGATCGCCCTGCAACCCGATATCTCGACCTCCGTGCTCCTGGTGGCGACGGCTACGGCGGTATTCTTTGTGGCCGGCGCCGAGATGAAGCACTTTGTGCTGCTGTTGCTCGTCGGCTCGCTGATCATCCTCATCCCGGTGCTGGCGCTGGGCTATGGGCGTGAGCGCCTCGATGTCTGGCTGGCCGGCCCCATGAGCGACCCGGCCAACGCGGGCTATCAGATGATCCAGGCCCTACAGGCGCTCTCTTCCGGCGGCTTTATGGGGGTGGGGCTCGGCCAAAGCCAGCAGAAACTGTACCTGGGCCGTGTGACCCACACCGATTTCATCTATTCGATCATCGCCGAAGAACTGGGCTTTGTAGGCGCCCTTGCCGTGATCGTCCTGTATGGGCTCTGGCTGTGGCGCGGGCTCCAGGTCGCCAGGCGCGCGCCGGATATGTATGGGCGCCTGCTGGCGGTGGGCATCGTCTCATGGGTGGTCTTTCAGGCCATCCTGAGTGTGGCCGTCGCCACCGACTCGGTGCCCGTCACAGGCACCGTGCTGCCCCTGATCAGCTATGGGGGCTCGTCCCTGGTGACTACCCTGGCCTCGGTAGGGATCCTGTTGAACATCTCGCGCGCCGGCCCGGACGCGCCTCGGGGAAACAGGCCATGAGAGTGCTATTCACGGGCGGCGGCACCGGCGGGCATGTGTACCCCGCCCTGTCGGTGATCGAGCGGTTGCGGAGCGATCCCGGCTACGGCATCGAGGCCGAGGGCATCGCCTGGGTGGGGCGCAACGAGGGCATGGAACGCGACATCATCGAGCGCCAGGGGCTCGCCTATTTGCCCATCGCCGCCGGCGCCTTGCGCGGGCGCGGGCCGTGGGCCATTCTGCAGAGCCTGGCGCGGCTCGCACGGGGCATTTGGCAGGGGAGACGCCTGCTGCGCCGGTGGCAGGCCGCAGCCGTCTTTGCCACCGGCGGTTATGTCACGGCGCCTCTGGTTGTGGCGGCCTGGCTCAGCAAGCGACCCGTCTTGATCTATCTGCCCGATATGGAGCCAGGGCTGGCGGTCCGCGTGCTCTCGCGCTTTGCCACGTGCATCGCCGTCACCGTCGAGCAGGTAGCCCGCTTTTTCCCGCCGGAAAGGGTCTCCGTCACAGGCTATCCGGTGCGGCGCGGCCTCTTGACCGCCAACCGCTTTGAGGCGCGGCGCCGCCTGGGGCTGGGCAGCGGTCGGCCCGTGTTGCTCATCCTGGGCGGCAGCAGCGGCGCGCATTCGATCAACATGGCCGTCAACCGCGATCTGGAGGGCCTGCTGGCCCTGGCCCAGGTGGTGCACATCAGCGGCCCCCTGGACCATGAGGCGCTTCAGGCGCGTCGTGCGCGTCTGCCGGAGGCTCTACAGGCCGAGTACCACCTGGCGGCCTACCTGCACGACGAGATGGTCGCTGCGCTGGCGTCGGCGGACCTGGTCGTCGCTCGCGCGGGCGCGGCCACGCTGGGTGAGTTCCCCGCGGTTGGGCTTCCCGCCGTGCTGGTGCCGCTGCCCCACGCAGGGCAGTTCCAGCACCCCAACGCCGATTATCTCGCAGAGCGAGGCGCAGCGGCGGTGCTAGAGGATGATGCGCTGGCCGCAGATTTCGCCGAGACCGTAGCCGCGCTGTTGAACGATCCCTCGCGCCTGGCGCGCATGTCTGAGGCGGCGCGGCAACTGTCGGTGGATGACGGCGCCGAGCGCCTGGCCTCGTTGCTGGCAGATCTGGCGAAAGGATACAGCCATGAGTGACGTGGTGACGTGGACCCTGAACCAGTACGTGGCCATGGGCTTGATGCTCGGCATCTTTGGCTTTATCGGCCTGACGCGCGGCGTGCGGCGCGAGTTGTATGCATCGTTGGCCATTATCCTGGCAGTGGTCGTCGTGGGTGCATCCAGCGGCACGCTGGCCGCGCCGGTGAACCGCTACTACAAAATGTTCACATTCGTGCGGCAAGGCGGCATGAGCGCCGAGGACCCGGGCGCCAAGTGGCAGGAGATCCGAGGCGAACCGGGCCTGATCGAGTCGCACGCAAGCCAAGAGGCCCTCAAGGTCGCTGTGTTTGCCGTCATCGTCTTGCTGGGGTATTTTATGGGGCAGCGTTTCGGGCCGGTTCCTTTCGGGCTCATGCCCAGACTCCTTGGCCTTTTTATCGGCCTGTTCAATGGGTTTGGGATCACCTATTTCCTGCTGCCCATCATCTTTCCCGAGCCCAAGACGCTGATCGAGATCCCCACGGGCGAGGTCCAGCAGACCATGGTCAATCCCGAGTTCCTGGCTCAGTTGGGGATCCTGTTCATCTTTGTTATGATTGCCTTTGGCCTGTATAGCGCCTCGGGACGCACGCGACGGCGGGAGTGAGGAGGAGCTGTGGCGCCCATTGAGCTGTTCTTTGGGGTGCTGGTCTTTGTTTTCGCGCTCATTGGCTTGGTGCGCGGCTTTATGCGCGAGCTAGGCGTCACCACGGTGATGATGTTTGCGCTCTTTGTGTTGGATACCTTTGAGCCTTTCTTGGACCAAGGGGTCGGCAAGGTGATGGCGTTGGGCAATGGGCTGGTGCAGGCCCAGAACCAGGGCGCCGCTCAGACGCTGCTCTTTGTCATCGTGATCCTGGTGGTGGCGTTCATCTCCTATGCCGGAGAGACCCTCGCCTTTGGCGGGGATGGCCCTCACGGCGCGTTGGGCAGCGGCCTGGGCCTGCTGATCGGCGCGTTCAACGGCTATTTGATCGCCGGCTCGGTCTGGTATTATCTGCACAAGTGGGATTACGCCATCCGCTGGATGGGTTTCTCGTCCGAGCAGCTCTCTGATCTGGCCAAGTCGCTGGTGGATTTCCTGCCCATCACGTTCCTGGGCCAACCGTTTCTCCTGGGCCAGAGTCTGCTCCTGTATCTTGCGGCGGTGCTCATCATCGCCCGCGTGATCCGATAGTGGGGGGTTTGTGTGAATCGGCAGGTTAGCCAAAGCGCCGGGCAGCGCATCCATCTGGTGGGCATCGGTGGCATCGGCCTTTCGGCCATTGCCCAGGTGCTCGCCGCGCGCGGCTACCGTGTGTCCGGCTCAGACGTAGGCGCCTCGGCCCTGACCGATGCGCTGTCGCAACAGGGCATCCGCGTATTCATCGGGCACGCCGCCGAGCAGGTGGGCGATGCAGACCTGGTGGTGGTCTCTTCGGCCATCCCCGAGGGCAACCCCGAGGTTCAGGCGGCGCGCGCCCGGGGCATTCCGGTGATGGAGCGCCAGGGGTTCCTGCACCTGCTGCTGGATGGCTACCGCTGCCTGGCGGTGGCGGGCACCCACGGCAAGACCACCACCTCGGGCATGGTGGCGCACATTTTGCAGGCCGCCGGCCTCGACCCCAGCTTTATCGTCGGGGGCATCCTGGCCGGGTGGGGCGTCAACGCCAGGGCCGGCTCGGGCGAGCATTTCGTCATCGAGGCGGACGAGTATGGGCGCATGTTCCACGGCCTGACGCCTCAGGTGGCGGTCATCACCAGCATCGAGATGGACCACCCCGATTGCTACGCCGATCTCGACGATATGCGCGCGGCCTTTGTCGCGTTTGTGCGGCGCATACGGCCTGGGGGTCTGCTGGTCGCCTGCGCCGATGGCGAGCAGGTGCAACGCCTGCTGGCCGAGATGGCAGGCGCGTTGCCGCCCGTTGTCACCTATGGCCGTGGGCCCGCTTGCGATTATGTCACGTCCGAGGCGCGGCCCAACGCGCAGGGCGGCGAGGACCTGGCCGTCATGCACCGGGGGAGCCTTTGGGCGCGCGCCAGCCTGCGCTTGCCCGGCGCCCACAACGCCCTGAACGCCACGGCGGCGCTTTTGGTGGCCCAGGCATGCGGCGTTGCGCCGCAGCAGGCGGCAGAGGCGCTGGGCAGCTTTCAAGGCGTGTTGCGCCGTTTCGAGCTCAAGGGCGAGCGCGGCGGCGTTACGGTGGTGGATGACTATGCCCACCACCCCACCGAGATCGCAGCCACCCTGGCCGCCGCGCGGGATAGGTACGGCGCGCGCCGCATCTGGGCGGTGCTTCAGCCCCACACCTATAGCCGCACCCAGACCCTCTTGGGCCAGTTCGCCGGTTGCATGGACGCCGCCGATCAGGTCATCGTGACCGATATCTATGCGGCGCGGGCCAAAGAACGCCCCACGGTGGACGCCCAAAGCCTTGTATCGGCGTTACAGCATCGCGCCATCCGCCATCTGGGCGCACTGGAGCAGGTCGAGCAGTTCCTGCTAGAGACCCTATGTGCGGGAGACGTATTGCTCACCCTGGGGGCAGGCAATGGATATCTAGTCGGCGAGCGCGTGCTGGCGGCGCTGGGGGAGCGAGAGGCATGAGCGCCCTGCAACATCTCGAGGCTGCGCTGCGGGCAGAGGGCTATGGCCAGCGGCTTTTGCGAAACGAACCCATGTCGGCCCACACGTCGTTCCAGGTGGGCGGCCCCGCCGATCTGCTCATCGCTGCCGAGAGCGTGGCCGAGCTGGTGGCCTGGGTGCGCCTGGCGCGCTCTCTGGATGCGCCCTGCACCGTCCTGGGCAGCGGCACCAACATCCTGGTCGCGGATGCGGGCATTCGCGGCCTGGTGATCCTGAACGAGTGCCGCGCCTTTGCCCTAGACGCCGAGGGGCGCGTCGCAGCCGATGCCGGGGTCTTGCTACGCGAACTGGCGCGGCACACCGTCGCCCAGGGGTGGGAGGGCCTCGAATGGGGCGTCGGCATTCCCGGCACGATCGGCGGGGCCGTGGTGGGCAACGCAGGCGCCTATGGCGGCTATATGGCGGATGTCATTGAGGAGGCGACGCTGTTGACTCCTGATGGACAGGTGCAGCGCGTCGAGCCGGGAGCCTTGGGCTTTGGCTATCGCACCAGCGCCCTCAAGCGGAGCAACCCCGATGGAGAACGCCCCATCGTGCTGGAGGCGGTGATGCGGTTGCGACCGGGCGACGCAGCGGCGTTGGCGGCCCGCGCCGAGCAGGTGACAGAGCAGCGGCAGGCGCGCACGCCCCAGGGCGCCTGCGCCGGCAGCATGTTCAAGCGCACAGACCAGTACCCGGCCGGGTTCCTAATCGAGCAGGCCGGGCTCAAGGGCCTGTCGGTGGGCGCCGCCCAGGTCTCGCCCATACATGCCAACTTTTTGATGAATTGCGGCGGCGCGACGGCCCGGGATATCGCGCGCCTAATGGAGATCGTGCAAGAGCGCGTCTGGCGCGAACTCGGCCAACGGCTGGAACCCGAGATCGAGTTCATCGGCGAATGGCACACAGAGGCCGCTGCCGAGATGGCGCCCACGGGAGGACGGGAGTGACGACAAAAAAGATCCGCGTCGCGGTGCTCTTTGGCGGCAAGTCCGGCGAGCACGAGGTCTCGTTGGCCTCGGCGCGCTCGGTCATGGGCGCGCTGGACAAGAACAAGTACGAGATCCTTCCCGTGGGCATAGACCGGACCGGGCGCTGGATCACGGCGGGCGACCCGATGGCCCTCTTGAGCGCGGGCGGCCCCGAGCCCCAAGAGGAGGAGGCCAAGGCCGGGGATCGTGAGACAGCCCTGGTGACCGCCCAGGGGCGCGAGCTGGTGCCGGGCGCGTCGCACGCGCGCTTTCCCGTGGTGGACGTGGTGTTCCCCGTGCTGCACGGCACCTATGGCGAGGATGGCACCATCCAGGGCTTGCTGGAGCTGGCCGATCTGGCCTATGTGGGGGCCGACGTCCTGGGCTCCGCCGTGGGGCTGGACAAGGTGATCCAAAAGGCGGTGCTCGCGGCCAACGGGCTGCCCGTGGTAGCGTACCTGGCCGTGCTGCGCAGCCGTTGGCATGAGGCGCCCGAGGCCGTGCTGGCCGAGATCGAGGCGCGCTTTGATTACCCGGTGTTCCTCAAACCGGCCAACGCCGGATCCAGCGTGGGGGTTTCCAAGGCCCACGACCGCGAGGAACTGGCGCGCGGGCTGGACCTGGCAGCCCGCTTTGATCGCAAGCTCCTGGTGGAAGCGGCCATTGATGCCCGCGAGATCGAGTGCAGCGTACTGGGCAACGACGATCCCATCGCCTCGGTGCCGGGGGAGGTGATCCCCTGCCACGAGTTCTATGACTATTCCGCCAAGTACGTTGACGAGGATTCCGAGCTGCAGATCCCGGCGCGCCTGACGGCGGAGCAGACGCGGCAGGTGCAGGACCTGGCGGTGCGGGCGTTCCGCGCCATTGATTGCGCAGGCATGGCGCGGGCGGATTTCTTTCTAGAGCGGGGCACGGGGCGCATCTATGTGAACGAACTGAACACCATCCCCGGCTTTACCGCCATCAGCATGTATCCCAAGCTTTGGGAGGCCAGCGGCGTGCCCTATCCCGAACTGCTGGATAGACTCATTGCCCTGGCAATCGAGCGGCGCGAGGACAAGCGCGCCACGCAGACGCGTTACGAATTCGACCATTAGGAACAAGCATGGCAAGGCGAGCCTGGCAGCGAGCGCCGCGTTCGCGGCAAAGACTGGAGCAACAGGGGCCAACCCTCGGCGCGCGCGGGGTGCGCGGCGTGGATACCGGCAGCCGCGACAAGAGCTGGGTGGGGAGTTTGCTGCTGCTCGGGCTGGCCCTGCTCTTTATCGGGCGGTTCCTGGGCGATGCGCGCTTTCGGGTGGCCCAGGTGAGCGTGGTGGGGGCCAGCCTGGCGCCCGTCGAAGAGATCGAGGCCCATGCCGACGCGCTGGGGAGGCCGATCTTTATGCTGAACACGCGCCAGGCCGAGGCGCGCATCCTGGATGCCCTGGGCTGCCTGAGCCGCGCCCGGGTGCAAACGCGCCTGCCCGACCGTGTGTATATCCAGGTCAGCGAGAAGGACGCCCTGCTCCTCTGGGAGAACCAGGGCCGCTATTGGTGGGTGGATGCGGAGGGGCGCGTGCTGGGCGTCGCGCGCAGCCGGGGCGAGTTGCCCGCCGTGCACGACCGCCGCGCCCTGGAGACGGAGCCGGACCAGTATATTGTCGGCATCCCCTGGGCGTTCGCGGCCGAGATGAGCCGCGCGCTGCCTGACGCGCGCGATTTCGAGTTTACGCTGGAGGATGGCCTGATCCTCATCACCGCCGAGGGCTGGCCGGTCTACCTGGGGATGGGCGGCAACGCAGCGCAAAAGGCGCTGCTGCTGCAAGAGCTGACCGAGACCCTGGCAGCGCGCGGGAGCCGGGTGGTGTTTATTGATCTCAAGAACGAGCAGCGGCCGGCAGTCAAGATCGAGATAGGTTAGGAGGGCAGGGTGGAACGCATCATCGCCGGCATTGACGTAGGATCTACCAAGATCTGTACCTTGATCGGGCGCGTCAGCGATTCCGGCCCGCTGAACGTGATCGGCATGGGCGTGGTCCCCTCGCGCGGCGTTCGCAGGGGCGTGATCACCGATATCGAGGTAGCCTCGCGCTCTATCGAGGAGAGCGTGCGCAAGGCCCAGAATATGGCCCATTACACCATCTCCGAGGCGTATCTGGGCATCAGCGGCAGCCATGTCTCCTCACAGAACAGCCGGGGCGCCGTGTCCATCGGGCGGGGCGACCGGCCGGTGGATCGCGAGGACATCCAGCGTGTGCTCGAGGATGCCGAGGCCATTGCCGTGCCCCACAACCGCCGCATCCTGCACACCATCCCGCGCGAGTACATCATAGATGGGCAAGAGGGGATCAAGAACCCCATCGGCCTGATGGGCTTTCGCCTGGAGGTCGAAGCCCATATCGTGACGGGCTCCACCACCTGCATCCAAAACCTGGAGCAGTGCGTCGAACGGAACGGCATCCGCGTGGTGGATTCGGTCTTTCAGCCCCTGGCCTCGGCGCTGGCCGTGCTGACGGAGGAAGAGGGGCGTATGGGCGTGGTGCTGATTGACATGGGCGGCGGCACCACCGATCTGGCCACCTATCTGGACGGCAGCGTCTGGGAGACGATGGTCTTTGATGTGGGCGGCAACCACGTCTCCAACGACATTGCCGTGCTGCTGCGCACGCCATTTGTCGCCGCAGAGGAGGCCAAGATCCGCTACGCCCATGCCCTGGCCGCTCAGGTGGATGAGGCCGAGATGATCGAGCTCTCGTCCTTTGGGCACGAGGGTCTGGCCACCGTGTCGCGGCGCGAGCTGTGCGAGATCGTAGAGGCGCGGGTGGAAGAGATGTTCGGCATCATCGCCCGCGATATCCGGCGCTCTGGATATGAGGAGCTGTTGGCGGCGGGCGTGGTGCTGACGGGCGGCACCTCGGACCTGCGCGGCATCCGCGAGGTGGCCAGCCGCCAGCTCCAGATGCCGGTGCGCATCGGGGTGCCCCACCGACTGCACGGCGTGGTGGAGGCGGTCAGCAACCCCGCCTATGCGACCGCCGTGGGCCTGCTGCTGTGGGGCATGAAGGCGGCCGCCGATAGAGAGGATCTGCCTCTGGTTCAGCACCCGCGCACGTTTTTCCAGTTGATTCGCGCAATGATCAAAAAGTTGATGCCCTAAGTGTAGGGGGAGGCAAAGAATGCAAGCAACACCGGATAGAGGCGTACTCTCAGGCGGCAAGGCAGAGATCAAGGTGGTCGGGATCGGCGGCGGCGGCTCGAATGCCGTGGACCGCATGATCGAGGTGGGGGTGCAGGGGGTCGAGTTCATCGCGCTCAACACCGATGCCCAGGCGCTGAACAGCTCCCATGCCCCGATCCGTATGCGCATCGGGGACAAGGTGACGCGCGGCTTGGGCTGCGGCGGCGACCCCAAGCTGGGCGAAAAGGCCGCCACCGAATCCGCCGAAGAGATTCAAGAGGTGCTGCGCGGCGCCGACATGGTCTTTGTGACGGCGGGCATGGGCGGCGGCACCGGCACCGGCGGCGCCCCCGTTGTGGCCAGCATCGCCAGATCTTTGGGCGCCCTGACCGTCTCGGTGGTCACCCGGCCGTTTGGCTTTGAGGGGGGCCGGCGCATCGGCCTAGCCCTGGAAGGGATCGCCAAGCTGCGCGAAAAGGTGGATACCCTGGTGGTGATCCCCAACGACCGCCTGTTGCAGATCATTGATCCGCGCGCATCCATCAAGCAGGCGTTTCTGACCGCCGACGATCTGTTGCGCCAGGGCATCCAGGGCGTGTCGGATCTGATCACCGGCACGGGCCTGGTGAATGTTGATTTCAACGACGTGCGCTCGATCATGGGCAACGGCGGCTCGGCGCTGATGGCCATCGGCCGGGGCCAGGGCGAGAACCGCGCCGTGAACGCCGCCATTCAGGCGGTGAACAGCCAGCTCCTGGATATCAGCATTGACGGCGCGCGCGGCGTGCTGTTCAATATCAAGGGCAGCGCCAATATGACCCTCTTTGAGGTCAATGACGCCGCCGAGGTCATCCGCAAGATGGTGGATCAGGATGCCAATATCATCTTTGGGGCCGCCATTGACGATGAGCTCAGCGACGATATCCAGATCACGGTGATCGCCACCGGCTTTGATGGGCACCCGCGCGCGGCCTCTGCGCCCAGGTCCGGGGTCTCTGCGCCAGGCGTGGCCGAGCCCAGGCGCCCTGTGACGACCGTGGAACTGCCGGTGCAGGCCCCAGAAGAGGAAGAGTGGGACATTCCGCCGTTCCTCAGGCACAAAAAGCGGGAAAGGTGAGGCAGACTTGTGAAGTGTCCATATTGCGGCGGCTCCGATTCGCGGGTGATTGATACGCGCGAGATTGGGGATGCCATCCGGCGGCGGCGCGAGTGCCAGCATTGCCACCAGCGCTTTACGACCTATGAGCAGATCGCCCAGGTGAACCTGCTGGTCGTCAAGAGGGATGGGCGGCGCGAGCCTTTTGACCGGCAAAAGCTGTTCGAGGGCATCCGCCGCGCCTGCACCAAGCGGCCCATCTCCACCGAGACGATCGAGCAGATGGTCTCCAACATCGAAACCAACCTGTACAACCTGGGCAAGGCCGAGGTGCCCAGCCGCCGCATTGGGGAGATGGTGATCGAACGTCTGCGCGAGGTGGACGAGGTGGCCTATGTGCGCTTTGCCTCGGTCTATCGCTCTTTTTCCGATCTCGAAGCGCTCAAGCGAGAAGTAGACGATCTGATGGGGCGGCGCAACGCCGACTGAGCCGCCCCGCTGCCACTTACAGGATCAACATGCCGTCGCCCAGGCTGTAGAATCTGTACCTCTGGGCCACGGCCTCGCGATAGGCTGCCAACACCGCCTCGCGCCCGGCCAGGGCCGAAACCAGCATCAGCAGCGACGAGCGGGGCAGGTGAAAGTTGGTGATCAACGCATCCACCACGCGGAACTTGAAGCCCGGGTAGATGTACAGATCGGTAGCCCCTTCCCAGGGCGCCACGCCGCCCCCCTCTTGGGCGGCCGTTTCCAGCACGCGCACCGACGTGGTGCCCACGGCGATCACGCGCCGCCCCTCGCCCTTGGCCCGGGTGATGCGCTCGGCCACCTGGGGTGTGATCTGGCAGTATTCGGTGTGGATGGCGTGCTCCTCGACCCGCTCCTCTGTCACAGGGCGAAAGGTATCCAGCCCGATGTGCAGCAGCACAAAGCCCCACTCGACGCCCAGGGCGCGGGTGCGTTCCAGCAGCTCGGGGGTAAAGTGCAGGCCTGCCGTGGGGGCAGCCACCGACCCCCTGGTGTGGGCATAGACCGTCTGGTAGCGCTCCGGATCGGCCAGGGGCGTGCGGATGTAGGGCGGCAGCGGCACGGCCCCGATCTCGTCCATGTGCTCGTCAATCGGCTGCGCAAAACGTATGCGCCGCCCCCCCGAGGCCGTGATCGCCTCCACCACCCCCTCGATGGGCGCGCCCACCTGGCCCGCCAGCAGCAACCGCTGGCCCACGCCCACCCTGCGCCCCTTGACCAGCGCCTCCCAGCAGGTCGCATCCAGCTTGCTCAGCAGCAACAGCTCCACGCGCCCCCCGCTGGGCGCCTTGAGGGCCTGGAGGCGCGCCGGGATCACGCGGGTCTCGTTGGCCACCAGCAGATCGCCGGGGCGCAGGTACGCCAGGATCTCGCGGAACGTGCGGTGTTCCAGCGCGCCCGTCTCGCGATGCAGCACCAGCAGGCGCGAGCAATCGCGGGGCTCGATGGGCGCTTGGGCGATCAACTCAGGGGGCAGCTCGTAATCGAAATCGGAGGTCAGCACAATGGGCTCCGCTCTAGGCGCCGCGCGGCGGGCGCCGGGTGGCCGCCGCACGATCGCGGGCTTCCCACTCGCTATAGAGGCAGCCGCAGTAGCGCTGGCGATACAGCCCGTGCTCGCGCGCCAGGCGGTGATGCTCGGCAAAGCCCCGGCGCAGGTTCTCGTAATAGAACATGACGCCATAGGCAGCGGCCAGCTCTTGGCCGATGCCCTCGATGGTGTGGAGGTCCTGATAGGGGCTGATGAGCAGCGTCGTGGTGAACGCATCCAGGCCGCGCTGGGCCGCTGCCTGGGCGGCGCGCTCCAGCCGCATCCGGTAGCAGATGGCGCAACGCGCACCCTGCTCCTCGCGGCCCACCACCGCCCGCAAAAAGGCGGGCATCTCATAGCCCGGCTCCCAGATCACATCCAGTTCCACCTGCGCGGCATAGCCCGCCAGCGCCTCGCGGCGTAGCTCGTGCTCGCCATAGGGATGGATGTTGGGGTTGTACCAGTAGCCCGTCACCTGGGCGCCCAGCCCGCGTAGGTAGTGCACCGTCCAGGTGCTGCAAGGCGCACAGCAGGTGTGCAGCAACACCCGCTTTTCGGCGAGGGGATGCGGCGCCTCTGGCCCTCCTGTAGGGGCAACCCCCTGTGGTTGCCCGCGCCGACCTCCTGCACCCCGAGCACGAACGTCACCCATCAGAAGAGGGCCTCCTGGGTGCCGGGCGAAGGGCGGTCGCTCTCGGCATAGGGAAGGCCCAGGTGCTCATAGGCCCGGCGGGTGGCCAGCCGCCCACGCGGCGTGCGCTCTATAAAGCCAAGCTGGATCAGATAGGGCTCATACACGTCCATGATCGTGTCGGCGTCCTCGCTGAGGGCCGCCGCCAACGTATCCAACCCTACGGGGCCGCCGTCAAACTTTTCCACCAGGGTCAACAGCACACGCCGGTCCGATACATCCAGGCCCAGGTCATCCACCTCCAGCATCTCCAGGGCGGCGCGGGCGGTCTCGCGGTCAATCACGCCCTCGCCGCGCACCTCGGCATAGTCGCGCACCCGCTTGAGCAGGCGGTTGGCCACGCGGGGCGTGCCTCTGGCGCGGCTGGCGATCTCGTAGGTGCCCGCGCGGTCAATGGGGATGCCCAGAATCGTCGCCGAGCGGTGAACGATGGCCTCCATCGCCTCCACATCATAGAAATCGAGCCTGTACATGACGCCAAAGCGATCTCGCAGGGGCGAGGTGAGCAGCGCGATGCGGGTGGTGGCCCCGATGAGGGTGAAATGGGGCAGGTTGAGCCGGATGCTGCGGGCGGAGGGGCCCTTGCCGATCATGATATCCAGGCAGAAATCCTCCATCGCCGGATAGAGGATCTCTTCCACCGTGCGGCTGAGGCGATGCACCTCGTCCACGAACAGGATATCGCCCTGGCGCAGGTTGGTGAGGATGGCGGCCAGGTCGCCCGGCCGCTCGATCACGGGCCCTGAGGTGATCTTGACGTTGACGCCCATCTCAGCAGCGATCACGTAGGCCAGGGTGGTCTTGCCCAGGCCCGGCGGGCCATACAACAGCACATGATCCAGCGGCTCGCCGCGGCCGTGGGCCGCCTGCAAGGCCACTTGCAGGTTGTCAATCACCCGGCGCTGGCCGATATACTCGCTCAGCGTGCGCGGGCGCAGGTTCTGTTCAATGGATGCTTCTTCGGACTGCAAGTTCGAAGAGATGACCCGATCAGACATCTTTCGCCTCTAGGGGGCGCCCGCTTCGGGCAGGCGCTTGGCAACACACAACAGGCCGACGATCAGCCCACGGGAACACCCGCTCAGGTGGCGTGAACGTCGGCCCTTTGGTATGGCTGCGTCGCAGCGACGCGAAAACGGGCGCAGAGCGCTACTCGACGCCCAGCAGTTGCTTGACCAGCTTGGCAGCCGAGGCCGCATCGCGGCTATAGCCATCCGCCCCGATCTCGTCCGCATACTTTTGGGTAACGGGCGCGCCGCCGATGATGACCTTGACGCTATCGCGCAGCCCAGCCTCTTTGAGGGCGTCAATGGTGCGCTGCATACTCGGCATGGTGGTGGTAAGGAGGGCCGAGAGCCCCACGACCTGGGCGCCCTTTTCCGCCACGGCCTGCACAAACTGGTCGGGGCTCACGTCAACGCCCAGATCAATGATCTCAAAGCCGGCGCCCTCGATCATGATGCCCACCAGATTCTTGCCGATATCGTGCAGATCGCCCTTGACCGTGCCCAGGGCTACCTTCCCTTTGGGCTCGATGCCTGTGGCCACCAACTCGGGGCGCAGGATTTCGAGGCCCGCCTTCATGGCGCGCGCTGCAATCAGCAGCTCGGGCACATAGTACTCGTTCTCCTCAAAGAGACGGCCCACCTCGTCCATTGCGGGGATCATGGCCTCGTTCAGGATCTCTCCCGCCGCCATGCCGCTCTCCAAGGCGCCTCGCGTCGCCTCCTGTACGGCGGGCATATCCCCTTCGAGGATGCCCTGGAAGATCGTTTCCCTGTAATTCATGCCTCAACACCCTCCGTTTGTCAGAGCCGGTTGCGCAGCCGATCCGAGTACTGGCGCGGATTCTACCATGTCCACCGGGATTGCGCAAGCAAAATGGCCACCCCTGTCGTCACCGCTGCGCCCACCACGACGCTCACCATATCCACCATGTCGTTGGTCATCCAGGGCCAGCCGCGCACCTGGTTCGTTGGCCGCCCGCAGGTATGCACCGGCTGGTCGGTGTAGCGGTCGCAGATCTCACAATGGTAGACCGCTTGGGCGGTGGCGCCCAGCAGGCTATCGGTCAGGTTGCCAACCATGCCGCCGAGCATGGCGGCCAGCGGCAGCCACAACAGGTCGCGCTCGATCCCGTTCTGGGCCTGCCAACGATCGAGCGAGGCGAGCACGAGCCCCACAAACCCCAGGAGCCAGGTGGCCCCCAGCGCAGCAGTGACGCCCATGAGCGAGATGGCCCCCGGCGTGCCGTGGGGGGCGGGGCGGCGCGTTGTGATCAGCAACGGGTCCTTGCGATAGAGCATGCCCAGTTCGGTAGCCCAGATATCGGCGCCGGCCGTCGCCAGGGCGCCCACCAAGGGGATCAAATAGTCCGCTCGGGGCGCCGCGATGGAGAGCATGGCCAAGATGGCCGGCCAGCCAAAGCGGGCCGTCACCTGCAGCCAGTTCTGGGCGGCCTGCGCGCCATAGCGCCCGGTGAGGTAGGCCTTGTAGGGGCGGCGGAACCCCATTGCCAGGCCGCCAGCGGCCATACACAGCACGATCAGCGCGCCCCACACCCAGCCTCCCGCCGCGAATATCGCCACGACGACAAGCCAGGTCGCCACCTGGCCGCTGCGGGTGAGCAGCGTCAGGCGCCCCCCCAGCCAGGCCAGGAGCGCGCCCGCCGCCACGCCCAAGAGGGCATACAGCCACACAGGATTCATGGCGCCAGGATCTCTAGCGCCGCCAGCCACAGCCCCGCCTGCACCGCGACAGAGGCCCAGGCCAACAGCCGCGAGCCAAACTGCTCACGGAAGGACAGCAGCAGGCCGATCAGAAAGTTGACCCCCAGAGCCAGCGCGCCAATGGCCGGAATGGAAAACACCCATGCCTTGGGCGCCAGCCGGTCTATGTGGCCCAGCGCGTCCCAGTGCATGGGGACGATGGCGGGGAGCTGGGCGTAGCGGCCGGTGGCATAGGCGACGAGCGCCAGGTTGGCGACAAGCCCCACGATCATGGCCAGCCAAAAGGCGCGATCTCGCCAGATGGGCCACGCTGCAACGGCGCGCGCCTCGACGGCGTGGGGCACGCTCTCCATAGCGCCCAGGTCCCGGCGCCGCTCATAGCCTTGCAGAAACGTGTCGGCGTTGCGCGGCGAGATACCATAGCAGGCGCTCTCTGTCACCACAACCAGTTGTCGCTCTAGCGGCTCGGTGCTCAGCATCAGCAACGGCCCTATCCCGGGCATCTGGATGCGGCCATGCATAAAGCCGGGCCAACTGACGCCCCGGAACCGCCGATCGGCCTCGGCCTCAACGCCCGTGACGATCTCGCGAATCTCGCCATGCGGGATGGTGCGCCGCAGGAACCAGGTGCTGATCGTAAGCCCGTTGCGATCCACCGCGTAGCGCAGGGTCGCCAGTTCGATCACGCTATAGAGCCACAGGGCCAGCAAAGGCAGCGTGATCAGCAGCAGCAACCCTGTCATAAAGAGGTTCATGCCGATCTCTTGCTGCTGTATGGTGCGGATCAGGATGAGGTGAATGCTCAACAGCGCAGCGCCAATGATGGCGCCGGAGAGCAATCCGATGGCAAGGGGCGGTCGTGTGCGCATAGCCCTGTTCCGTCTCGTGCGTCCAGGTTGGCCGGGCAGGCCTGGAGGCTCTGTTTTGGGTTACAGCCCGATTATAGCGAGGCCGGACGCCCTGGCAAACCCCGCTGCCCCACAAAACACCCGAGGCCAGGCGCGCCCGGCCTCGGGTGATGTTGCGAATCTGTTTGTGCAGAGCCCGGTCCGTTCAGTCCAGCTTGCCCAGCGCGCGCAACATCTCGATCAGGCGCTGGCGCGGTGCGCCCTCCAGCGAGCGGATGGGGGCGCGGCAGTGGCCGGCGGGCAGCCCGATCAGCTCCATGGCATCCTTGACCACCACCGGGAAGGAGCCCAGGTTGAACCCGTGGCGCAGCGGGGCCAGCTTGCGCTGCCGCTCCAGGGCCAGGGCGTGATCGCCCGCATAGTACGCCTCATAGATGCCCACCACCAGCTCGGGCGCTACGTTGGCGGTGGCCGCCACGGCCCCCACGCAGCCGCAGCAGAGGGCCGGGTAGATCAGGGTATCGCGCCCAACCAGGGTGCGAAACGTGGGCGGGCAGACGTCAATATAGTCCAGGGTGTTGGTCAGATCGCCGCTCGAATCCTTGATGCCGATGAAATTGTCGGCCTGCCCGGCCACGGCGGCGGCCATGTTGGGCGTGAACGAGACGTTGGTGCGCCCAGGGTTGTTATAGGCCAGCACCGGAAACGAGACGGAGCGGGCGATGCGCGTCATGTGCTCGATCTGCTCCGCCGCCGAGGGCTGGATAAAGTACGGGGTGATGACCGAGGCGGCGTCGGCGCCACAGGCCTGGGCATACTGGGTCAGCTCGATACTCTCGCGGGTGGTGACGGCGCCGGTGCTGGGCATGACGAACACGCGGCCATTGGCCTGCTCCACCACCACCTCCATCACGCGCTTTTTCTCCTCGGTGCTCAGGGCATACAGCTCGCCCTGGCTGCCCGAAGGGAACAGGCCATGCACACCGGCCTCGATCAAGTAATCCACGATCTGCCGCAACGCGCTCTCATCAACGGATTCGTCACGGTTAAAGGGGGTCACCAGCGGGACCACAATGCCCCGGATCTCGCGCATGTCGCTTGCCTCCTGTATGGCGGTCTCTGATAGCGGACGGGGCCATTCTACGCCAGGGCGCGGCAGCGCACAAGCAGGGATGCAGGGCCCGCGCCCCACACAGCCCCGTTCAGCGTCAGAGGGCCAACGGGTGCGCCCCCAGGCCGTAGGCCAGCCGCGCCCAGGCGTAGGCCAGGGTCAGCAGCAGGATCGCAGCGGCATAGGCTGCATCCAGGGGGCGACAGCGCAGCCGGTGCAGGTAGGTGCGGCGGGGCAGCGCGCCCAAAGCCCGCGATTCCAGCGCGTACGAGAGATGCTGGGCGGTGCGCAGCGCCGAGATGAGCATGGCCACGGTGATGGGGATATAGGCCCTGGCGCGGCGCAGCGGCCCGCCACGCGTCAGATCCAGCGCCCGGGCCTGCTGCGCCTCTGAGATGGTGCGAAAGACACCCGCCATGGTGGGCAGGTAGCGCAGCGCCATTGCCACAGTCAGGCCCCAGGTGTAGGGCAGCCCCAGGGCCACCAGCCCCAGCACCAGGGACGACTGATCGGTGGTAAAGAGCCAGCCCAACACCACAAAGGCCAGCGCCGCGATGCGCAACCCGATGGCCAGGCCCTGGGCCACATTGAACGCCGAGAGCCGCACGATCCACCAGGAGAGCAAGGGCGCCTCGCGGGCCGGGTTCAGCAACGCCCACAGCAAGGCGATCAGCGCCACGGTGGGCAGCGTCACCCGCCAGACCCAGCCGATGCGCTGGCGCCCGATGCCGGCGGCCAGCAGCAGCCCGTGCACAGCCGCCAGCGCCAGCAAAATCAGCCACAAGTTCTGGGTGGCCAGCAGGCAGGCCGAGGCGCAGATCACCGCCAGCAGCTTGGCCCGTGGATCGGCGCGGTGCAGCGCCGAGCGGCCGGGCTGGTAAAGATCATAGGCCAGGCTCATGGTTGCGCCTCGCGCAGTTGCCCATAGGCCCGGCAAAAAGCCGCCACCGTGAGCGCGCCGCCGGGCATGCCCAGGTCGCCCAGGCGCTGAGCCAGGGCCGTCACCGGGGGCGGCGCCAGGGAGGCCCGCTCCAACAGCGCCTGCTGCTGGAACACGATCTCCGGAGGCCCTTGCGTCAGGATGCGGCCCTCATCCATCACCAACACATGGCGGCAATGGGCCGCCACGAGCTGCATGTCATGGCTCACCAGTACGATGGTGTGCCCCTGCGCGTGCATGGCATCCACGCGGCGCATCAGCTCGTCGGCGCTGCGGCGATCCAGCCCGGCGGTGGGCTCGTCCAGGACCAATAGCCGTGGCCGCATGGCATATACCGCCGCGATGGAGACCTTGCGGCGCAGGCCATAGCCCAGCACGGCGGGCGGCAGATCGGCATAGGGGCCCAGGTCAAAGGCGGCCAGGGCATCCTCCACCCGCGCACGCACCAGTTCGGCGCCCAGCCCCAGGTTGCGCGGCCCAAAGGCGATCTCTTCGCGAGTGGTGGCGCAAAAGATCTGGTGATCGGGGTTCTGGAACACATAGCCCACCGAGCGGGCCAGCTCGCCCACGCTGGCGCGGCGCGTATCCACGCCAAAGACCAGCACACGCCCCTCGGTGGGACGCAGCAGCCCGTTGAGGTGCTTGACCAGCGTGGTCTTGCCAGAGCCGTTCTGCCCGATGATGCCCAGGTAGGCGTTGTCGGCGATCTCGAGATCCACGCCCTCTAGGGCGGGCAGCTCCGGATCGTAGCGATAGATCAGCCCCTGGGCTGCGACGGCCAGGGGAGCGAGTGGCGAGTGCGTCTGGCACTCGTTCGGCGCGATGCTGTCAGCACGTGTGGTAGGGCGGCCCTCACCCCCGATCATGGAATGGGCAACAGGCCGCGGCTCGCCCCCTCTCCCGCGAGCGGGAGAGGGGGATGGGGGTGAGGGCTCTTCCCGCGGCTCTTGCCGCTCCTCCCAATCGGCGCGCAGCGCGGCCTCGGCCTCGACCAGGTGCATAAAGCGCCGCCCCAGGCCATAGCGCCGACGCAAGGCCACCGATAGCTCGGCCAGTTGCGGCGCCGCCACGCCCACCTGCGCGATCAGGACATCCTCGTAGAACAGCTCGCCGGGCGCGCCTTCGGCCATGATGCGCCCCTCGGCCATGAACGCGACCCTATCGGCAAAGGCGGCCACGTGCTCGGGGTCCTGGCTGACCATGACGATGGCCATGCTGTGATCGTTGCGGAGCTGCTCGATGACGCGAAACACCTCCAGGCGTCCCAGGGGGTCCAGCGCCGCCGTGGGCTCGTCCAGGATGAGCACCTGGGGCAGCATGGCCAGCGCCGCCGCGATGGCCACCCGCTGCTTTTGCCCGCCCGAGAGCCTGGTGGGGGGACGCAGGCGGCTGCGCCGCATGCCCACCACGTCCAGCGCCCAGGCCACCCGCTCGGCGATCTCGCCGGGGGGCAAGCCCAGGTTCTCGGGGCCAAAGGCTACCTCCGCCTCGACTGTGGCGGAAAAGAGTTGGCTCTCGGGATCCTGGTAGACGATGCCCACATGGCGGGCCAGCTCGGGCACGGGGGTACGGCGGGCATCGCGGCCCAGGATGGCGACCCGGCCTCCGATGACGCCGCCGGTGGATTGGGGCACGATCCCATTGAGGGCCAGGCACAACGTGGTCTTGCCCACGCCCGTCGGCCCCATCAGGGCCAGGAACTCGCCGCGCCCCACCGTCAGATCCACGCCGCATAGCACCGGCTCTGCCTCACGGCCCGGCAGCGAGGGGGGATAGCGGTAGCGCAGACCCTCGACGATGATAGCGGGCGCCTCGGCCACTAGGATTGGGTTTCCTCTTCGGCCCAGGCGGCGCCGCGCCCCATACGGTCAATGGGCGGGAACGCCCGGCGCACGGCATAGAACAAAGGGATACCCACTAGGGCGCCCGCCGCGGCCTGCACCAGGTTCACGGGCACCTCGGCCAGGGCCACGCCCCAATCGCCGATGAGAATCGCCGCGCCGCCCACATAATAGAGGGCCACCATCACCAGCGAGCCCAGCAACCAACCCAGGATGATGGTTGGCAGCGTGCGCTTGCGCCCCAGATAGCCGATGATCAGGCCCTCGAGGCCGTGGGCGAAAAAGGAGAGCAGCGCCCACTGGGCATAGCCCCCCACCACGTCAGCCAGGGCCGTGCCCAGGCCGCCGGCTGCCAGCCCTACCCACGGGCCAAAGGCCAGCCCCGCGAACACGATGGCCACGTCGGAAAAGTTGAAATAGCCCTGGGTGGCCGGGATCGGCACGCGGATCAGCAGCGTGAACACCGCCGTCACCGCGATCATGATCGCCGCCAGGGCGACCGTCGCTGCGCTCAAAGTAAAGTGACCCTGTTTTCTCAGCCTGTGCATGTGCATCTGGCACCTCTTTGCCCCGCTCGTGCAGGGCGTCACTCACTGCGCGCCCGAGATCGGCTCGTCCTCCGCTTTGGCCTGCTCCCACAGTTGATCCAGCTCCGCAGGCGACATCTGTTCCAGCGGCATCCCCTGGCGGTGGGCCTGGGCCTCCATGCGGCCAAAGCGCCGCCGAAAGCGCAGGTTGGCCTCGCGCAGGGCGCTTTCGGGATCAATGTCGTGCCAGCGCGCCAGGTTCACCAGGGTAAAGAGCAGGTCTCCCAACTCGGCGGCCCGGGCGGGACCCTCGGGCGCATCTGAGAACTCGTCCATCTCCTCTTTGAGCTTGGCTACCACGCCGTCAACCGTCGGCCAATCGAACCCAACCCGCGCCACCCGATGCTGGATCGCCTCGGCCTGGGCCAGAGCGGGCAGCGCCGCGCTGATGCTGGCCAGCATCGAGGTAAACGCCCCGTTCTGCTCGCCCCGCTCCTGGCGCTTGATCTGCTCCCAATTGAGCAGCACCGCCTGGGCATCCTCGGCCTGCACGCCGGCGAACACATGGGGGTGCCGCCGTACCAGCTTTTGGATGGCATAGGCCATGCTATCCACCAGATGGAAATCGCCGTTCTCTGTGGCGATCTGGGCATGGAACAGTACCTGCAAGAGCAGGTCGCCCAGCTCTTCACACAGCGCGTGCATATCGCCGCTATCCAGCGCCTCTAGCACCTCGTAGGTCTCTTCTAGCAGCGAGCCGCGCAACGACTCGTGGGTCTGCTCGCGATCCCAGGGGCAGCCATCGGGGGCCCGCAGCCGCGCCATCACATCCTGATACGAAGAGAACGAGCCCGGCGCGGGCAGCGCCGCGATATAGACCGAGGAGAGGTGGTCCAGGTCGCTCTGGCGATCCAGCTCATAGAGGGGCAGCTCGCGCACGCTCTCATCGGCCAGGCCGGCATGGCGCACCAGCCGCACGGGGTGCTCGTCGGGATACAGGCTCATCAGGGTCAGCTTGCACTCGGCGGCCATCTGCCGGTTATAGACCTGCACCACCAGGGCGGGCACATCGGGGTCCAGAGGCGGGTGGCAACGGCGGGCCAGCAGCGCGCCATCGCAGACCTGTAGCCCATCAAAGGGATCGCAGTCCAGGGCGTGGCAGGTGGGCTCTAGAAAGCTTACCCCCGCCACCAGGCGCGTCCGCAGCCCCGTCGCCTCCGCCTGGGCCAGGATCAGGCGCACCGTGGCCTCGCCCATGCCGGGGTCTCCCGGCACGGCGTACACCACCCCACCCTCTTGGCGGCCCAGGGCCACCACCTGGCGGGCGATCTCGGCATAGACCTCGTCAAAGCTGGCGTGCTGCTCATAGAGCGCGTCAAAGCTGTGATACGTGGGGCCCTGGGGCAGGCTCTCCACACAGGGGTGCTGGCGGGTGCGCAGATAGACGTGAGTGGCCCCTTCCAGGGCCGCCCAGGCCGCGCGGGTGATCTGGCCGGGGTCGCCGGGCCCCAGGCCCACGATGGTGATGTCACTTGGCATAAGCCGCCGTTCGCCCTCCTCTTGATGAAGGCATTATAGCGCCGTGGGGCCAGCGCGCCAAAGCAGAGGCCCGCCCCGTTGGCGGGGGAGCGTGATAAGGCGTCAACAGGTTGCGGGGCGGGCCCGTTCCGTGGTATACTAGGGTATGATGGCTACCACACTCGAGGTCACCGCCCTGCCTGCCCAGGCAGAAGAGCTATTCGAGCGCGTCAAGCGTCTCTACCCCGAGGCCCTTGGGCAGGTTACGCGCGCCGTCGAGTATGCCGCCCAGGCGCACGGCGAGCAACTGCGCGCCTCCGGCGAAGCCTATGTCATCCACCCCATCGAAGTGGCCATTATCCTCCTGGATCTGCGCCTGGACCACGATTCGGTCGTTGCCGCCATCCTGCACGATGTGATCGAGGACACCCCAACCACCCATGAGGAGCTGCGCCGCGAGTTTGGCGAGGGGGTCGCCACCCTGGTCGAGGGGGTCACCAAGCTCAAGCGCGTCAAACTCAAGAGCAAGGTGGACCGGGTAGACCTGGACGAGGAGCAGGCCGAGAATCTGCGCAAGATGTTCCTCGCCATGGTCAACGACATTCGCGTGGTGATCATCAAGCTGGCCGACCGGCTGCACAACATGCGCACCCTGAGCTACCTGCCCGAGGACAGGCAGCAACGGGTGGCCCGCGAGACCCTGGACGTGTTCGCGCCCCTGGCCAACCGCCTGGGTATCTGGCAGATCAAATGGCAGCTCGAAGACTTGGCCTTTCGCTACCTGGAGCCCGAGCAGTATCGGGCCATTGCCCACCTGCTGGCCGAGCAGCGCGCCCAGCGCGCCGAGTATCTAGAGCGCGCCATCGCGGTCGTGCGCCAGCGCCTCGACCAGGAGGGCCTCCACTATCGCATCACGGGGCGCCCCAAGCATTTGTACAGTATCTACCGCAAGATGCTGGAAAAAGACCGCGAGTTCGACCAGATCTATGACCTACACGGCATCCGGATCATCGTCGAGCAAGAGCGCGAGTGCTATCACGCCCTGGGCATCGTCCACAGCCTCTGGCGGCCCATCTCTGGCGAGTTTGATGACTATATCGCGCTGCCCAAGGACAACGGCTATCAGTCGCTCCACACCGCCGTGATCGCCCTGGAGGGCAAGCCCCTCGAGGTGCAGATCCGCACCGAGGCGATGCACCAGATCGCCGAGTACGGTGTGGCGGCCCACTGGCGCTACAAAGAGGGCGTCGAGATGGACGCGGGCCTGCAAGATAGGCTGATCTGGCTGCGCCAGGCCCAAGAGCTGCCCGAGGAATCCGATGATGCCCTGCAATTCGTGGATTCCCTCAAGAGCGACGTCTTTGCCGAGCGCGTGTATGTTTTCACCCCGCGCGGCGACATTGTGGATCTCCCCAAGGGCTCCACGCCGGTGGATTTCGCCTATCTGATCCACAGCGAGATCGGCCATCGTTGCCGGGGCGCCAAGATTGATGGGCGCCTCGTTTCGCTGGATTATCAGCTCCAGACGGGCGAGCAGGTCGAGATCCTGACGGCCAAGCAGGGCGGCCCCAGCCGCGACTGGCTCAACACGCACCTGAACTATGTGGCCACCCAACGCGCCCGCCAAAAGATCCGCCGCTGGTTCCGGCGGCAAGAGCGCGACCAGAACATCGTCCTGGGCCGCGAGATCCTGGAGCGCGAGATGCGCCGCCTCGGCTTTGACCAGGAATCCTATGCCGAGATCGCCGCCTTGTTCAATTATGACAAGGTGGATGATTTCATGGCGGCCCTGGGCTATGGCGATATCAGCCCCTCTCAGATCGCCAACAAGATAGACGCCGCCACCGCCAAGAGCGAGCAGCTCAAGTTCAAGGCCATCCCCGGCCACACCATCTCGGATATCCGCGTCAAAGGGGTCGGCGACCTGTACACGCGCCTGGCGCCCTGCTGCAATCCGGTGCCGGGCGACGGCATTGTGGGCTATATCACCCGGGGCAAGGGCGTGACGGTGCATCGCGTGGATTGTCCCAACATCGTCCACCTGCAGGATCGGGAGCGGCTGGTGGCGGTCTCGTGGGGCGAGGCCCATGAAGAGTATCCGGTGCAGATCGAGATCGAGGGCATAGATCGGCGCGGCTTGCTGCGCGATATCGCCGGAGAGATCGCCGATCTGGGGCTGAACATGAGTTCGGCCCATGTGGATACCCACCACGACCATACGGCCACCATCACCCTCACCGTGGGCGTCGAGGGCGTCAGCCAGCTCTCGACCTTGATGAGCCGTCTGACCAGCGTCCGCGATGTGCTGGACGTGCGCCGTCAGCGCTCGGGCTGAGGGTCTTTTGCCATTGACGAGACAAGGCGCCCCACATGTGGGGCGCCTTGCTTGCTGCCTATGCGATGGCCCTGCGTTCTAGGCAGGGGCCATGCTCGCATCCCAGTAGACCTCGACGCCCCCGGCTTCTTTTTGCGCCAGGTACCAATCGTCCAGCAGGATCCTCTGGTACTGCTGCAGATCAGCCTCCTCCAGAGGCCGCTCGGGATCGCGCTCTAGCACGCGAATGATGTGCCAGCCAAACTGGGATTGAACGGGGCCGCTGGTCTCGCCGGCGGCCAGGCCAAAGGCGGCCTCCTCAAAGGGCTCCACCATCCAGCCACGGGGGAACCATCCCAGGTCGCCCCCCGCTGCGCCGCTGCTCGTATCCAGCGAAAGCTCGGTTGCCAGGTCCTCGAACGTCTCGCCCGCCTCCAAGCGCGCCAAGACCTGACCTGCCTCCTCCTCCGTCTCCACCAGGATATGCAGGGCCTGCACCTGCTCCGCCGTGGTGGGCATCTCGGCCATAAGGGCCTCCTCCACCTTGGCGCGATAGAGCGACGATTCCAGCAGCTCACGGAAATCCTGCTCGGTAAAGCCGGTCGCCTGGCGAATGGCCTGGAAATAGCCGGCCGATTGCTCGGCAAACTCTTCATACGTCTTGGGAACCGGCGTAGGCGTAGCCGTCTCGGTGATGTTCTCCGTCGCCGTGAGCTCCTCGGTCGCCTCGATAGAGACCGGCTCGGGCGGGTTGCGGTCGTACCCGAACTGGGTCTCCAGCTCGATCTGCACCTCTTCCTCGGTGACCGTAATGCCGCGCCGCGCCGCCTCCTGGCGGATGATACGATCCTCGATCAGCTCCTCCACCATCGTCTCGGGCAATGCCTGCAACTCGGCTTGGGCGAGCTGGATCTGCTGATCGAGATACTGCACCAGGAACTCTTGGCCATCCAGGGCAGCATAGCCCTCGCGCTGGCCCTGAAGGTTGTAGATGTACAGATCGGTGGTGTACTGGCGAAAGCGCACGGCGCGCTGGTACTCGTCCAGGCGGATCGCGTCGCCCTGCACCACAGCCACCACACGGCGCGGCTTGGCGACATACTCGGCATAGACGCCCCAGCCCAGCAGTATGATGATCAGACCAAAGAACGCGGCCACCCCGATATGGAGCCAGCGCCGCGCAACGGCCTCGCGCTGTAGGCGCGAGACGGTCCTGCGGTTAGGCTGCGTGGGGCGTTTGACTCTCTTGGCCATCAAGCTTCCTCCTCGGCCCTGAAAAGAGCGAGGGCATAGGATGAACGATCCTATGCCCCGATTGTGTGCGGATCATGCCGAGCGCGGCGCCTAGCCGCGCGACTGGCCCGTTACAAAGGGCAGCAGCGCGATATGCCGCGCCCGCTTGATGGCCTGCGCCAGCATACGCTGGTGCTTGGCGCAGGTGCCTGTTCTACGACGCGGCGAGATGGACCCGCTCCGCGCCACGAACTGCTGCAACATGCGCGCATCCTTATAGTCAATGCCGCTGACCTTGTCAGCGCAGAACTGGCATACACGGCGACGGCGGCGCCCGCCGCGCCCGCCACGCTGGCCGAAATCCCGGCTCTGGCCACCCCGCGAACGGCTGTCGCGAGAGTCGCGCCTATCACGACTGTCGCTGCCTCGATTCCTGGTTTCCTCTGACAAAGTGTCCTCCCTCTTCAAGAGCCCCGATGGGGAAATATCGTGCTGAAATGCCCCGCCCTCGCAAGAGGCGGCTAGCTGGCCTCTTTTTCTGTTGCGGCCTCGTCCTCGACCTGTTCCTCTTTTTCTGCTTCCGGCTCGTCGAGTGCCACCTCAGCCGGGGCCTCTGCGGACTCGACAGGCTCTTCGACCGCCTCGGGTTCGGGGGTCATCTCCTCATCCAGGCGCACCAGCAGATGGCGGATCACGTCATCCGAGAGCCTGAGCCTGCGCTCCAGCTCCAAGATGGTCGCCCGCTCGAGGTTGAGGTACATGAGGACGTAATGGCCCTCACTGTGCTTTTGGATCTGGTAGGCCAGGCGGCGCCGGCCCATGGACTCGATGCGGACGATCTCGCCGCCATTGTCCACCACGACCTGGCGCAGAGCGCCGACGGCGGCATCGAGCGCCTCTTCTTCCAGATTCGGCTGTAGGATCACGACCAGTTCATACGTACGCAAGGGTTCGCTCCTTCCTACGGAGTGGCCCCGGTCGGGCGAGTATCCCCGCCGGAGCAGAAAGGGAATAGCGGCCAGCGCCCCGTATGGCGCCGACCAAAACGAACTAGAGTATATCATCCTTGCCGCAACGCGCCAAAAGAGCGCTGCCCGCCCACGTGGTTGCTGCGCTTGCCTGTTGGGGAGCCTCTGCACGAGCAAGGCTACCGGCACCGCCCTTACTATCTTGCGCATTGCCGCGCTAAATCGGACTTTGCAGGTATGATTTGACCGATTTCTCCACGCCAGCTACAATGCCCCTGCCCGCGTTTCCTCAGGATACCCTCTCTTGCGGCGTCCTGGCGCCCCTATAGCTAGAAGGAGACCATCCGTGCTTATAAAAAGACCCTGGCTACTCGTATCCCTTGGGCTCGCTACCGGATTGCTGCTCGCGCTGTTTTTTGGGTCGCTCCGCTATGGCGGTGTGGGCGGGCTCTATCTGCGCGTGCGCGCCGAGTTCCCGACGGGCGCGCGAGAGGCATATGTGCCCACACCACTTCCCACGGCGACCCCTACCGCCACCGTGGTTGTGCCTCCAACCGCAACGATCGAGCAGCCCTCTCCATCACCTTCTGTTTTGCCCTCGGCGACGGCCACCCTTGCGCCGACCAGCACGCCCTCGCCAACCGATACGCCGGCCCCCACCCCGACGACGCTCTATATACCGGCCAAGCCATCGGTCGCACTGGCGGGCCTGCGCCACGAGTGGCAGACCTGGAACAACTGCGGGCCCGCCTCGCTATCCATGCTTCTGAGCTACTATGGCCTCGGGCTAACGCAGGCCAACGTCGCGGCGGTCATCCATCCTGATATGGATGTCAAGCATGTCGGCATCCCCCAACTGGCCGCCTTTGCGCATGCCCAGGGCCTGGCAACGTTCGCACGCGTGAATGGCGACGCCGATCTCTTGCGCCTCTTGTTGAGCAACGATTTGCCCGTGATAACGCCGACCTGGCATGTTGACGCCAAGGGCACCGGCATGGGCCACTATAGGCTCCTCACCGGCTATGACGAGGCCCTCGGCGAGTGGATCATCTATGACTCGTTGGAGAGCCGTGGCGTGAACAAGGATCAGCCCTATCACGGCATCCGGCTCTCTTTTCAGCAGTTCGAGGAATGGTGGCAGGTCATGAACTATGCCTACCTTGTGGTCTATCCTGAGGAAAAGGCGCCCCTGGTCGAGGCGATCATCGGCGATCAACTGGACGACCAGGTCATGTGGCAGTCCTCGCTAGAGCGCGCTCGCAACAGGGTCGAGGAGAGGACAGAGGATGCTTTTGCCTGGTTCACTTGGGGCACGAACCTGGTTGGCAATGGCCTTTTCGAGGATGCCGCCGCGGCCTATGATCGGGCGCGAACAATCGGTTTGCCCTATCGCATGCTGTGGTACCAGTCCGGCCCCTTCAAGGCATATTACGAGGTTGGGCGGCTCGATGAGGTGCTGGCCCTGGCGGATGCCACGATCGAGACAGCAGACAAGGTGGCAGCGCCGCACTATTGGCGAGGACGGGCGCTGGAGAGCCTCGGCGATGCCGAGGGAGCGCGCCAGGCGTTGGAGAAGGCGCTCTCGTTGCGCCCCGGTTACCCTGAGGATGCAGAGCCATAGGGTCTCCGCCTCGAAAACGGACTCGGAAGGCGGACGATGTACGCCGCTTCGCAGCGGCTACCGCCCGATAGGCGGCCAACCTCGCACAGAGCCGAGCCCTGGGCAGAGCTACACTTTGGGCAAAACCTGGTTTTGTTGGCGGGCGAGACGCCCGCCCTCCATAGCCCTGCGCACGTAGCTGTTAGCACACGCAGTCGTGAACTCGTCCCCCCAGAATCTGAACGGTCAAGAATCCCCTCCCCTTCCTCTTGGCGCCTGCCGCGACCACGGGTACAATGCCCGCACGAATCAACATCAAGAAAGGCAGACGAACCATGGATATGGAGCGTCTCGATAGCGCCCTGGCGACCAGCCGCGCCGATTACACCGAGATCCGCCTGGAAACCCGGCGCACCACGCGCATCGTCTATCACGGCAAACGGCTGGAAACGGTCAGCACCGTGGCGGATCAGGGCGGCATTGTGCGGGCCCTGGTGCGCGGCGGCGGCTGGGGCATCTCGACCTTTAATAGCCTGGACGACCTGGAGCGCCGCGTCGAGCAGGCATACCAGAGCGCGCGGGTGGTGCAGGCCCGGCCCATCGCCCTGGCCGAGACCGCGCCCGCTCAGGACGAGATCCGCGCTGCGCTGGATCTGGATTTCCGCCAGCTCCCCCTGGAGGACAAGCAGGCCCTGGTCGCCCGCTATAACGAGTTGCTGCTGGCCTACCCCCACGTGGTGGATACCCAGGCCAGCTACGCCGACCAGTTCGTCACCGTCACCTATGCCAATTCCGAGGGCGCGCGCATCGTCGAGGAACGCCCCATGTCCACCCTTTATCTGGTGGCCACGGCGCGCCAGGATGGCAACGTCCAGCGTGCCGGAGATGGCTACTCCACCGCGGGCGGCCACGCGGCCCTGCTGGGGCTGGACGACCTGGCCCGCGAGGTGGGCCAGCGCGCCACCGACCTGCTGGCCGCCGAAACGGTGGTGGGCGGCGTCTATCCCGTGGTGTGCGATCCCAAGTTGGCCGGTGTATTCATCCACGAGGCGTTCGGCCATCTCTCCGAGGCCGATTTCGTCTACTCGAACCCCGCTGCCCAGGAGATGATGGTGCTGGGGCGACGCTTTGGCCGCGAGATCCTCAACGTCTATGACGATGGCACGCTGCCGGGCGAGCGCGGCAGCCACAAGTACGACGACGAGGGCACGCCCACGCAACGCACCGCCCTGATCCGCGAGGGCGTGCTGGTGGGCCGCCTGCACTCGCGCGAGACGGCCGCCGCCCTGGGCGAGGCCGCCACCGGCAACGCCCGCGCCACCGGCTATCGCTATCCGCCCATCGTGCGCATGACCAATACCTTTGTCGCGCCGGGCGACAGCTCCTTCCAGGAGATGATCGCCGATATCGAGCTGGGCGTGTACGCCTGCGATGCCATCGGCGGCCAAACGATGCTGGAGAACTTTTCCTTTAGCGCCGGCCACGGCTATATGATCCGCAACGGCCGTCTGGCCGAGATGGTCAAGGACGTGGTGCTGAGCGGCAACCTGTTCACCACTTTGCAGCATATTGACGCCATCGGCGATGACCTGGTCCTTTCGCGCACGGGCATGTGCGGCAAGGGCCAGGGCGGGCTGCCCGTTGCCACGGGCGCGCCCCACATCCGCATCCAGGGCGTCGCAATGGGCGGGCGCTGAGCATGGCGCCCCAGGGAGGAAATCCGATGGAACTACTCGCGGCGCTGGAGCGACACGCGGAACAGGCCGAGGTATTCGAGATCGAGAGCGAATCCACCGAGGTTAGCTTTGAGGCGGGCGAGGTCAAATCCTCGCAGGTGGAGGAGACCCAGGGCGTGGCCGTGCGCGGGCTGATCGGCGGGCGGCTGGGGTTCAGCGCCGCCGGGGGCCGCGTGGACCAGGCCGAGCTGGTGGAAAACCTGGCGGCATCGGCCCGCTTTGGCGATCCGTTGGCTGTGCGTTTCCCCGCCGCGGCCCCGGGCCCCGAGGTCGCAACCTATGACGCGGCCCTGGCCCAGGCGCCCATCGCCCGCCTGGTCGAGATCGGGCGCCAGGTGGTGGCGCGCCTGCAGGAGGCCGATCCCGATGGCAAGGTGGATGTGAGCATCGAACGCGCCACGGCCCGCACCCGGCTACGCAACAGCGCCGGCGCCCAGGTCGAGCAGCAGGGCACTGCCTTTCACCTCAGCGCCAGCGTCGAGCGGGTGCGCGGCGACGACGTGCTCATGGTGTATGACTCGTTCAGCGACATCGGCCTGAGCGACGGCTACCAGGAGGTGGTCGAGGGATTGGCGGAAAAAGTGCGGCTGGCCAAGCGGGCGGCCACGTTGGGCTCGGGACGCATGCCGGTGATATTCACCCCTGCGGGCGCCACGGTGCTCTTGCTCCCGCTGATGATGGCCGTCAACGGCGAGGCGGTGCAGCGCGGCACTTCGCCCCTGAGCGACAAACTGGGCCAAAAGCTGTTCGACGCGCGCCTCTCCCTGTGGGATGACCCCACCCTTTCGGGCCGCCCGGCCAGCGCCAGCCACGACGATGAGGGTGTGCCCAGCCGCCGCAAGGCCCTGGTGCGAGAGGGCGTGGTCGAGTCGTTCCTGTATGACCTGAAAACGGCGGCGCTGATGGGCGTCGAGAGCACGGGCAACGGCTCGCGCAGCCTCTTTGCGCCACCCTCGCCCGCGGCCACAAACCTGCTGCTGGAGCCGGGCGAGACACCCCTGCATAAGATGCTGGCAGGGATCGAGCGCGGGTTGTGGGTCGAATCGGTGCTGGGGCTGGGCCAGGGCAACCCCATCAGCGGGGCGTTCTCCAACCCCGTGGGGCTGGCCTATGTCATCGAGGGCGGCGAGATCGTGGGGCGCATCAAGGATGTGGCCATCGCCGGGAATATCTATGCGCTGCTGCAAGAGATCGGCGGGCTGAGCCGCGAGAGCATCTGGGTGCGCGGGCGCTATCAGCTTCCCTACATCCTGCTGAACGAGCTGAACGTGGTGCGCAGCTAGGGGAATAGAGGGGTCTACTGGGGCAGCAGCGCCCGCAGCAGGTCCTCGCGCCAGGCGCCCCGCGCCCGGTCGTACACGCCGAAACCGGCCCCAAACTCCCAGTAGGCCCAGGCAAAGCCCCGCGCCTCGGCCTCGCGGGCCACGGCCGCCGTCCAGCGCACCCGCGAGGCTGGATCGGCCTTGCCATAGGCCCCAAACTCGCCCAGGTAGACCGGGCGGTCGCGCTCCTGGGCCCAGCGCGCCGCCGTGTCGAAATCGCGCCGGATGGCGCGCAGCTCGGCCTCCGCGCCATGCCACAGGGTCCCCATCCAGGGGTTGCTGCCCTGCACCCACTCGGCTCCCTGGTGGGTAAAGCGGAACGGCTCGTAATAGTGGAACGTCACGATCAAGCGCCGGTCGTCCTCGGGCAGTTGGAGCGCGCGCAGGGCGCTCACGTGGCCCCAGCCCCCCGGCCCCACGATCACCCAGCGCTCGGGGTTGCTCTCGCGCACCACGGCCAGGGCCTCGGCCAGGCACCGGTTCCACAGGGCGCCCTCCAGCCGGTCATGGGGCTCGTTGAGCAGCTCGAAATAGAGCCGCCCATCATAGTCGCGATAGTGCTCGGCGATCTGCCGCCAAAGCGCCAGGAAACGCTCGCGCTGCCCCTCGGGGTCGGCCATCAGGGCGTCATAGTGGTGGATATTGATCACCACCACCAGGTCGTGGGCCAGAGCCTGCTCGATGGCCCAATCCACCCGCTGAAAGATGGCGGGCGCGATGGCGTAGGGCGGCGCGGCGTCGGCGTGGGCGTTCCAGCGGATGGGGATGCGCACGGCGTCGAACCCGGCCTCGGCGATGGCCGAAAAGTAGCCCTCCTCCAACACCAGGCCCCACTCGCCCTCGCGGGGCGCTTCCAGGGCGTTGCCCAGGTTCACGCCGCGCCCCAACCCCGCGCCCAGGGCCGAGACCTCGCCGCCACGGGGCGCAACCGGCGGGGCGGGCTGCCCGCCCAGGGTGCAGGCCGCCAACAACAGCAGCCCGCCGCACGCCAGGAGAGCGGCCCTAGGCCACCCTTGCCGCAGCATCACATCAGCCCGCGATAGCGCCCGCCATCCACCTGAATGGTGGCGCCGGTGAGATAGGCCGCCGGCTCGGAGGCGAGAAAGGCGATCAGCGCCGCCAGCTCCTCCGGCTGTCCGATCCGCCCCGCCGGAATGTCGGCCACCGAGCGCTGCAAGACCTCCTCCACGCTCACGCCCTCCGCCTCGGCCTGGGCCTGGGAGAGCTGCCGCACCCGGTCCGTCAACATATAGCCCGGGCAGACGTTGTTGACCGTGATCCCCTCGGCGGCCACCTGGTCGGCCAGGGTCTTGGCCATGCCCACCACGCCCGCGCGCACGGCGTTGGAGAGGATCAGGTTGGGGATCGGCTGCTTGACCGACATGGAGGTGATGTTGATAATGCGGCCCCAACGGCGCGCGCGCATGCCCGGCAGCGCCAGGCGCGTGAGGCGGATGGCGCTGAGCAGGTTCAGCTCGACGGCCTGGAGCCAGTCGTCGTCGCTCATGTCGGTAAAGACGCCCGGGCGCGGCCCCCCGGCGTTGTTCACCAGGATATCCACCTGCCCGTAGGCGTCGCAGGCCGCGACGAACAGCCTCTCGGTGTCGGCCGCGACGCTCACATCGGCGGGGATGCCCACGACGCTGCTGCCCGTGTCATCGGCGATCTCGGCGGCTGCCTGGCGCAACAGCGCCTCGCCCCGCGCTGCGATCACCACCCGCGCGCCTTCGCGGGCCAGGGCCCAGGCCGCCGCCTTGCCCAGGCCCTTGCTGGCCGCCGCCACCAACGCCACCTTGCCCCGAATGCCCAGGTCCATGTTATGCCTCCTCTGGGTGCGTGCCCGTCCAACGCCTGGAGTTATTATGCTCGCCCCTGGCGCGCCCTGTCAATGGCCGCGCACGACCGCGCCCGGCCTCATCAACTTGCCGCATCGGCCCGCCTTGTCCTATAATGCAGTTACCCCGTACCACGGATGCAGCGCAGCACCGCGCCCTGCCATGCTGCCAGGTACGACCGACAGACACGCCGGCGGGCCTCTCAACAGGATGGGCGCCTGTCTATACATGTACGATGCAGACGAAAGGAGCCGCCCACATGCGTGTCGTCGTCAACATCCTGCTCGGTCTGGTGATCCCCATCGCCTGGGGATTGCTCAGCGCCTGGGCCTTTGAATGGCTGCGCGACCGTCAGCGTCGCAAAGGGGGCCAGGGCGGATGATCGCCATGATCCTGGGCGCGCTGCTCATCGCCCTCGTTTCGGGAATGCTCACGGGCCTGTTTGGCGTGGGCGGAGGCTTTTTGGTGACCCCGCTGCTCAATATCGTCCTGGGGCTGCCCATGCCCATCGCCGTGGGCACAGGCGTGATGAACATCCTGGGCGTCTCGACGGCCGGGCTCTACTGGCGGCGCACGAGCAACCTGGCGGATTACAAGCTGGCGCTGGTGCTCTTGGGCGGCAATATCAGCGGCGTCTATTTTGGCACCCAGACCCTGGAAGCCTTCAAGGCGCGGGGGCTGCTCACCCTCAACGGCACACCGATCCCCGCCGCAGATTTCTACACCCTCATCGTGCTTCTCGCTTTGCTGCTGGCGATCTTTGCCTGGATGTACCTGGAGACCCGGCGCGCGAACCCGCGCCCCGTGCGGGTGGGGCTCTTTGCCCGCATCCACATCCCGCCCTATGCCGAGTTCCCCAGCCTGGAATCGCCGCGCCTCTCGATCCCCGTGTTGGTCTATTTCGGCCTGTTTGCGGGCTATCTCACCGGCCTGCTGGGTGTGGGCGGGGGCGTTATCCTGCTGCCGGCGCTGGTCTACCTGGTGGGCATGCGCACCCACCGCGCCATCGTCACCAGCCTGTTCATGGTCTGGCTCACCTCGCTGGTGGCCGTTGTCTCGCATGCCTACCGGGGCAACCTCGATCTGCCGGTGCTTATGGCCCTCCTGGTCGGCGGCAGCATCGGCTTTCAGATCGGCATGACCCTCTGCGGCAAGCTGGATGGGCTCAAGCTGCGGCGCTACTTTTGTTATGTCGTGCTGGGCGTGGCGGCCATGGTGCTGGCCCGCGTGTTCGCCGCCATGTTCTAGCCCCGTGCAGAAAGGAACGCCCGCAAGCATGTTGATCAGCAGCACGCGCAACCCTTCTATCAAGGCGCTGCGCGCCCTGCGCCTGCGCAAGCACCGCGAGCGCCAGGGGCGCTATTGGATCGAGGGCATCCGCATCGTGGAGGAGGCCCTGAGCCGGGGCGCGCAGGTGGATACCCTCGTGTATGCGCCCGACCTGCTGGTGAGCGAGCGCGCCCAAGCCCTGGTCGCCCAGAGCCAGGGGGTGGCCCAACTGGCCGTCTCTGCCGAGGTGTTCCAATCCCTTTCACAGCGCGACACGCCCAAGGGCCTGGCGGCGGCGGTGCGCATCCAGGAGCGCACCCTGGACGAGATCCCCGTTAGCGACGATCTCTTTTGCCTGGTGGCCTACCAGTTGCGCACGCCGGGCAACCTGGGGGCCATCATCCGCACGGCGGACGCCGCCGGCGCCACGGCGGTGGTGGTCGTCGAGCCCTCGGTGGACCTGTACGACCCGCAGACCGTGCGGGCGACCATGGGCTCGCTCTACGCCTTGCCGGTGGTGCGCGTGGCCGGGGAGGCCGCCCTGCCCCGCTGGTACGGCGAGCTGCGCGCCCAGGGGTTGGCGCTGCAAGTGGTGGGCACCTCGGCCCACGGCGACCTGCTGTTCTATGATGTGGATTGTCGCGGCCCCCTGGCGCTGCTCATCGGCAGCGAGCAGGATGGCCTCTCGCCAGAGGTGCGGGCCGGGGCGGACGTGGTGGCCCGGCTGCCGATGGCGGGCAGCGCCAGCTCGCTCAACGTCTCGGCGGCTACCGCCGCCATCGTATATGAGGTGGTGCGGCAGCGCTTGGCTGCGGCGCGAGGATAGCTGAGGGTCAGCCCCCCAGGGGCACGCCCAACACCTCGGCGATGGTGCGCACGTACAGCTCGTGCTCCACGGCGTGGATGCGCGCCTCGAGCGCCTCTAGCGTGTCCTCGGGCAGGATCGGCACCCGTTGGCAGGCCGCCACCGGCCCGCAATCCACCGTCTCGTCCGGCGCCCAATGGATCATGACCCCCGTCTCGGTGATCTCGCCGCGCCGATAGGCCGCCCAGGCCTCTTCGATGGCGTGCATGCCGGGAAAGGTGCCCGGCAGGGCCGGATGGATATTGAGCACGCGGGGGTAGCGCCGCAAGAACGCCAGAGAAAAGATGTGCATCCATCCGGCCAGCACCACCAAGTCTATGGCATAGGGGGCCAGCATGTCGGCCAGGTCGGCGTCGTACTCTTCGCGAGCGCGCCCCGCCTTGCGATAGGGCAGCAACGGGTGGTAGAGAGTGGGGATGCCGTGGCGCGCGGCCCGCTCCAGCCCCGCAGCCGCCTTGCGGTTCGAGACCACCACGGCGATGCGCGTCTGCGGCAGGCGCCCGGTTTCGATGGCGTCAATGATGGCTTGCAGGTTGGTGCCGCTGCCCGAGATCAAGACGGCCAGATGCTTCATGCCAGGGTGACCCGCGCACCGCCCGTGTAGGCCACGATCTCGCCGATGACGGGCGCAGGCTCGTCCAGGGCGCCCTGCACGGCGCTCACATCCTCCGGCGCCACGATCACGACCATCCCGATGCCCATGTTGAACACCCGGTGCATCTCGTCGCGCCCGATGCCGCCCGTCTCCTGGATCAAGCGAAAGAGGGGCGGAACCTGCCAGGCGCCCGTATCCACCACGGCACCCACCCCGTCGGGCAGGATGCGAGGGATGTTATCCAGGAACGCCCCGCCGGTCAGGTGGGCCAGGCCCTTGATATCGGCCACGGGACGGATGGCGCGCACCAGGGGCAGGTAGGAGCGGTGCGGCTCGGCCAACGCTTCGGCCAGGGTGCGCCCCAGCCGCTCGGCGTGTTGGCCATAGCTCTCCGGCCCAAAGAGGCTGCGCACCAGCGAAAAGCCGTTGGTGTGCAGGCCGTTGGAGGCCAGGCCGATGAGCCGGTCGCCCGGGGCGATGCGGCTGCCATCAATGATCGCCTCGCGCTCCACGACGCCGATGATCGTACCGGCGATGTCCATCTGCCCGGGGGCGTATACGCCGGGCATCTCGGCCGTCTCGCCGCCCAAGAGGGCGCAGCCCGCCTCACGGCAGGCCGCCGAGACGCCGCCCACTACCTCGGCGATCACCACCGGGTCCAGCTTGGGTGCCGCCACGTAATCCAGGAAAAAGAGCGGCTCGGCGCCCTGCACCAGGATGTCATTGATGCAATGGTTGACGATATCGCGCCCCAGGCTGTCATAGCGGCCAATGGCGCCCGAGATCACCGTCTTTGTTCCGACGCCATCGGTGGAGGCCACCAGCACGGGATGGCGTAGCTCTTGCAAGCGCCCCGCATCGTACAGCCCGCCAAAGGCGCCGATCCCCAAGAGCACCTCGGGGCCATAGGTCGAGCGCACGGCGGCGCTCATCAGCTCCACGGCGCGGTTGCCGGCGTCAATACTCACCCCGGAACGGGCATAGGCGCTCTCGGTCATCATGCCTCCTTGGGCAGGCCCTTGGCCCCGATATCGCGACGGTAGATCATGCCCGGCCAGCGGATCTGGCCGACGGCGTCATAGGCGCGGGACATGGCCTGGGGCAGGTCGCCGGCCCAGGCGGTGACGCCCAGCACACGCCCGCCATCGGTGATGACGCGGCCATCGGTGCGCTGGGTCCCAGCGTGAAAGGCGTACACATCCGGCTGCCCGGCCAGCCCATCCAGCCCCTCGATCTCGAAACCCCGCTCATAATCGCCCGGATAGCCGCCCGAGGCCAGCACCACGCACACGGCCGTCTGGCCCGTCCAGCGCAGGGCGATCTGCTCCAGATCGCCGTTCAGGCACGCCTCCATCACGGCCAGCAGGTCGGTTTCCAGCAGGGGCAGGATCACCTGCGCCTCGGGATCGCCAAAGCGGCAATTGAACTCGAGGACGGAAAAGCGATCCCCCTCGACCATCAGGCCCGCATAGAGCACCCCCACATAGGGCGCGCCCATTTCGCGCAAGCCATCCACCGTCGGCTGGAGCACCTGGTCCACCACCCGTTGCAGCATCGGCCCGCTGAGCACCCGGGCGGGGGCATAGCAGCCCATGCCGCCGGTGTTGGGGCCCCGGTCGCCATCATAGGCGGCCTTGTGATCCTGCGAGAGGATCATGGGCTCCACATGCTCGCCATCGGCAAAGGCCAGCACCGACACTTCTTGGCCGGTGAGAAACTCTTCGATCAACACCCGCTCGCCCGCCGCGCCAAAGCGCCGCTCGAGCATGACCGCCCGCAGGGCGTTGTGGGCCTCTTCGTCCGTCTGGCACACCAGCACGCCCTTGCCGGCGGCCAGGCCGTCGGCCTTGATGACGATGGGAGCGGGGTGGGCGTCCAGATAGGCGCGGGCCGAGGCATAGTCGGTAAAGGAGGCAAAAGCGCCCGTGGGGATGCCGTGGTCGCGCATGAACCGTTTGCTGAACGTCTTGGACGATTCGATGCGCGCCGCCGCCGCGCTGGGGCCAAAGGCGGGCACCCCCACCGATTGCAGCTCGTCCACCAAGCCCAAAGCCAGGGGGGCCTCCGGCCCCACCACCACCAGGTCAATGCCCTCTTTGCGCGCAAAGGTCACGATGCCGTCCACGTCCTCGGCCCGGATGGGCACGTTGGTAGCCAGCTCAGCCATCCCGCCGTTGCCCGGCGCCGCATAGATCTCGGTCTCCTCTGGCGACCGATGCAACGCCCAAACCAGCGCATGTTCCCGCCCCCCCGATCCGACGACGAGTAGTTTCACCTGACCTGCTGCCTTTCTGTCGCTTCACAGCGCTGCTGCTCGCGCGGCAAGAATCCCCCCGCCTTTTGCTCAAAGGGATAGTCGCCGGAGAAACAGGCCGTGCAAAAGCGGCCCAAGGGGCGCCGCAGCGCCTTGATCATCCCCTCCAAACTGAGATAGCCCAGGGTATCGGCGCCGATCTCCCGCTCGATCTCTTGCACCGAGAGGCGATGGGCGATCAGCTCGTCATAGGTGGCCATGTCCACGCCCATAAAGCATGGGTGGCGGATGGGCGGCGACGAGATGCGCAGGTGTACCTCGCTGGCACCGGCCCGCCGCAGCAGCTCGACCGTGGGCGCGCTGGTGTTGCCGCGCACAATGGAATCATCCACCACCACCACGCGCTTGCCCAGCAGCACCTGGGGCATGGGGTTGAACTTGAGCGCGACGCCGGCCTTGCGCAGCCGGTCATCGGGCTGGATGAACGTGCGCCCGATGTAGCGGTTCTTCATCAGCCCCTCGCTATAGGGGATGCCCGATTCCTGGGCATAGCCGATGGCCGCAGCGGTGGCCGAATCGGGCACGCCGATCACCAGATCGGCCTCCACCGGATGCTCGCGGGCCAGTTGGCGCCCCAATTCCTGGCGCACCTCGTGGATGAGCTGGTCATCAATGACGCTATCCGGGCGTGCGAAATAGATGTACTCGAAAATGCAGAGGCTCGATTGCTCGGACTCGCGGCCCTGCACCATGCGCATCCCCTCATCGTTGATGATCACGATGGCGCCGGGGGGGATCTCTTGGATCTCGCGGGCGCCCACCGTCTGCAGGGCGCAGCTCTCCGAGGCCACCACCCAGCCGCCGTTCAGGCGCCCCATGCTGAGGGGCCGAAAGCCCCACGGGTCGCGCACGGCGATCAGGCTATCGCGGGTAAGGATGGTGAGGGAATAGGCCCCCAGGGCCATGCTCATCATGTCGCGGATGCGATCCTCCCAGGTGTCGCCCTGGGCGCCGGCCAGCATCTGGATCATCACCTCGGAATCGCAGGAGGAGGCCAGCCCCACGCCGCGCTCGAACAGCTTTTGGCGCAGCTCGCCGGTGTTCACCAGGTTGCCGTTGTGAGAGAGGGCGATGGGCCCCAAGGCCGACTCCAGCAGGAACGGCCCGGCGCTCACGGGCCGCGAGGAGTCCGCCGTCGAGTAGCGCGTGTGCCCGATGGCGATGTGGCCCAGCAGCGGGGCCAGGTTTGCCTCGTTGAACACCTGGGAGACCAGCCCCATCTCTTTGTAGAGCTTGGCGCCATAGCCGTCGCTGACGGCGATGCCGGCGCTCTCTTGGCCGCGATGCTGAAGGGCGAACAGGCCAAAGAAGGTGATGCGAGCCACGGCCTCGCCACGGGCGAAAATGCCAAACACGCCGCAAGCCTCCTTGGGGCTATCGTCGAACCCTCTGCACTCTGATCCCATCATAGTCGCCTCACCTGGCAGCGCTGCATACGGCATTACGCCTCTTCCAAGGAACGGTCGTCGTCCATGATCTGTTGGGTCATCTCGGCCTGATAGGCCCGCACCCGCTCGCGCAGCGCGGGATCGGAGAGGGCCAGGATCTTGGCCGCCGCCAGCGCCGCCGCAGCGGGCTCTAGCACCACCATCGGCGCGACGCCGCCGGGCATGCGCAGCGAGGAATAGATGTCGGCGCCGCCAAAACTAGAGGAATAGGGCGGGCAGGCGATCACCGGGCCGGTGACGTTGGCGTCGGCCATGCCGCTGAGGGCGTTGGAGCGGCCCGCCACGGTGATATAGACCACCGGCTCGCCCTCGGCCTCGATGCGCTCCAGCAGGCCCAGCAGATAGCGGGCGGCCTTGTGCGCCGAGGCGATGTGCCGCTCCGTCGTGAGGCCCAACGCCTCGCAAGCAGATACGATCTTGGCTACATGATCGAGGTCGCTCTTGGACCCCATGAGGATCACAACACGAGGAGACATGCTCGCGTCACTCCTTACCCCTTGCCCATCTGACATTATACACCAGTTGCCCCGCAGCCCAAGCCCCACGCGGGCGCGCCGCCTTGGAGCGCAGTGAAACTGCGCTCCCGTCCTATCCCAGCCGCACGGTCCAGCGGCAATCGGGCGCGCCGCCCACCACCGTCTGTGTCATCTCGACCTGGGCGCTGCGCCCCAACGCCCCGACGAACAGGCCCTCCAGCCAGGCCCGCGAGCAGTTGCAGAAGGTGGGCGAGAGCCCCTCGCCCGCCTCTCGCGCCAGCGGGCAATAGCAGCGCTCATAGCGCCCGTGGATCTCGCTGCCCCGGCGCTCCAGATAGCCGCCGCCCAGGTGTTCGGCGTTCATGGCGGCCACCCAGGCATCCAGATCGCCCTGGGCCAGCCAGAGCGCATGGGCCCGCGCCACCACGCTTTGGGGCAGGCAGCGCCTTCCGCACTCGGCCAGCACGGCGGCGCGGGTCGACTCGTCCAGGTTGGCATCCAGGCTATCCACCAGATCACGAATCCAGCCATGCGCTTGCGACATGGGCATCCCCCTGCTACTGCGCGAACAGGAATCCGAGGCGCGGGCGCCCCCGTGTGGGCGCCCCTACATCATCCGCTCTGCGTGAAGCCAAATCCTAATCCTCTTCGATAAAGGCGGCGGTCATCTCGGCCACCCGCGCATAGTTGGCCAGCACCTCGCGCAGGCCCGCGTCGGTCACCTCGGGCAGGTTGCGATAGACCTGCTTGTCCAGCATACGGGTCTTGTCGCCGCCGGGCCAGATGCGCCACGAATCGTTGTCAATCACATCGGCCACTAGCAGGCGGCCATCATCGCTGGCGCGGCCAAACTCGATCTTGAGGTCCACCAATGTCACATCCTGCTTGGCCCAGGCGGCCTCCAGGATCTCGAAGACCCGGCGCCCCACCCGGCGCAACTCCTCGATCTCGGCGGCGCCGGCCAGCCCCATCTCCTGGATCTGCTCGTCGGTGACCAGGGGATCATGGGCAGCGTCGTCCTTGTAAAAGAGCTCGACCACCGTCGGCTCAAAGCGCGTGCCCTCGGCGATCTCGGGGTGGCGCTTGAGATACGAGCCCGTGGCGATGCGCCGCATGACCACCTCGATGGGCAGCATGGCGCAGCGCGTCACCAGGTTCACGTTGCCGCCCAACATGCCGATATAGTGGGTGGCTACGCCCTCTTGCTCCAACAGATAGAACACGTTGGAGGTGGTCATGCAAGCCAGCTCGCCCTTGCCGGGCAGCTCGCTGCGGCGCGCCCCGTCTCCGGCAGTCAGCCCGTCCTTGTGCAGGATATAGACCACGTCGTCGCGCTCTGGATGCGCATAGATCACCTTGGTCTTGCCCTCGGCCAGTTGTTCCCCGAATGCAATCTTGTCGGCCATCGTCTCTGTTCTCCCTTCTGCAAGGCGAATGGTCGCCAAAGAACGCTAACTCGACACCCGCTGCCGCAGCGTGGCGCAGAAAGCCCTGGCCAGGGCCGGGGCCTGGCCCGCGTCGGCGCCCTGGGCCATGATGCGGCGCACCGCATCGCCCGCAAGATGCGCAACGACGGCCTCGTCGGAGGCCAGGCGCTCGATCAGTGGGTTGGGCTGGCCGGCCTGCACGGCCTCCCAGGCCGCCATGCAATGGTCGCGGATGCACTCGTGCATGGCCTGGCGGTCGGCCCCCGCGATGACCAGGGCCATCAGCAATGGCTCGGTGGCGGCAAAGGGGCCATAGGTGGCCAGGTTACGGGCGCTGGCCTCGCGGCCAAGGCGCAGGCCCTTGACGATGCGGGCCAGCCGTAGCAACAGGTCGTCTATCACCAGGAACGCCTCGGGCAACACCACGCGCCGGTTGGCCGAGTCGTCCAGGGTGCGCTCTAGCATCGAAAGGGCGGCGTTGTCCCAGGCGACCCGGGGCAGCGCAGCAGCATAGCGGGCCAGCGAGCAGATGCTCTCGGAATTGATCGGGTTGCGCTTGAACGGCATGGCCGAGGAGCCCACCTGCTGGCGGCCAAAGGGCTCGCTCATCTCGCCGAACAGGGGAGATTGCAGCAGGCGCAGGTCCAGGGCAAACTTGTGGGCCGATTGGGCGATCCCCGCCAGCAGGCTCAGCAGCACGTAATCCATCTTGCGCGGGTAGGTCTGGGTGCTGACGGGCACGGCCTCCAGCCCCAGCCGGGCCATCACCCGCGCCTCCATCTCCTCCGGGGTCATCTCGCTCTCGGCCAGCAGGTGCGCATACGAGGCAGAGGTGCCCACGGCGCCCTTGAAGCCTTTGCCCCGCACCTGTAGGGCATCCAATCCCTCCAGGTCGGCCAGGAAATCATAGGCGTACTGGCAGAGGCGATAGCCCACGGTGGTGGGCTCGGCGGGCTGAATGTGGGTATAGGCCATGACCACCGTGTCGGCCTCGGCCTCGATCTGCTCGGCCAGGACCCCCAGCAGCGCCACCAGGCGGGCCCGCACCAGGGCCAGGGCCTCGCGGATGCGCAGGGCGTCGGCGTTGTCCTCCACGTCCATGCTGGTGGCGCCCAGATGGATGACGCCGCCCCCCACGGGGCACTGCTCCGCAAAGGTGCGCACCTCGGCCATCAGGTCATGGTGCAGCGAGCGCTCGATCTCTTGGGCGCGCTCCCAGTCTACGTCATCCTGGTGGGCGCGCAGGTCGGCGGCCTGGGCCTCGGTTACCAGGCCCGCCTGGGCCTGCACCTCGGCCAGGGCCACCCAGATGCGCCGCCAGAGACGCCGGGTGTGCATCTGCGACCACAGGGCGCGCATCTCGTCGCTGCCATAGCGCCAGGTAAAGGGCGAAAGAAAGGTCTCGTGGTTGTATTGGGTCATACCACACCTGCTATTGAAAACGAACTCGGATGTTGGGCGAGGACGAGCTTCGCCCGTACGTTTCGTTGCGTTTTGCTACGGTTTATCGCAGGGACGAACTGCGCATGTATGCGCCGTGTTCGCCCATCCGCCTCTGCGCTCTGCGCGAGACTCCGGCCCCCGCTCAGGCAAAGCGAGCAGCGGCCCGCACCCCATTGGCGAACAGCGCCAGCCCCAGGCCGCCGCGGCCCCCACGGGTCCAGCGCGGGTGCTGGTAGGGCGTGATGTGATCCTCCGGGTGGGGCATCAGGCCAAATACGTTGCCCGCCGCGTTGCACAGCCCGGCGATGTCGTCCACCGAGCCGTTGGGGTTATACGGATAGGGGGCCTCCGCCAGGGTCTCAATCTCGCGGCCAGGCAGGTCCATCTGGGTGGGGTCCGCCGTCGCCACATATTGCAGGGCCACCAGCCCGCCCTCCCACAGGGCCCGGCGCGTGTCCTCGCCGGTGGTGTCGCCGCCATCCAGGGCCAGGCGGCCCTCGCCGTGGGCCACCGGGCAAAGGATATCCTCTTGCAACCCCTGGGTGAACAGGCAGGCGCTCTCGTCATGGGCCCGCAACCGCACCCAGCGGCACTCGAAATGCCCGCGCCGGTTGAACGTCAGGCTCACCCGCTGTTGGGGCGCCGGGCCCGGCAGATAGCCCGCCTTGACCAGGGTCTGGAACCCGTTGCAGATACCCATCACCGGCTTGCCCGCCGCCACAAAGGCGTCCAGGTCCTCACGAAACCGGTGGTACAGGTCGTTGGCCCACAGCCGTCCGGCGCCCAGGTCGTCGCCATAGGAGAATCCGCCGGGGATGACGAGCATCTGGTAATCGCCCAGGCGGTGCTGGCCGCCGTTCAGGCTGTTCATGTGAACGATCTCGGGGGCGCCGCCCGCCGCCTGGCAGGCCAGGGCCGCCTCGCGGTCGCGGTTGGTGCCGGGCGCGTGCAAGATCAGGATGCGTGGCTGGCTCATCGGCTCTCCTCCAGATCGTCGCCATCCTCCAGGATGTGGCCGCGCCAGGCGCGCTCCAGCGCCTCCACGGGCAGGGCAAAGAGCAGCTCGTCATCTAGGGCGCTGTGCGCCACCAAGTCGGGCGCCGCCAGGACGTTGCCCACCTGGGCGCAGGGCAGCCCGCCCATGAGGGCCTCAAACGCTTCGGCGTGCTCCTCGGCCACTTCGACGACGTAGCGTCCATTGGATTCGGCATAGAGCAGCCAGTCATCCACGGGGACCACGCCCTCGGGCGTGGGCGCGTTGGCCAGGAACAGGCTCGCGCCCAGCGCGCCGGAAAAGGCCATCTCGGCCAGGGCCAGGGCCAGGCCGCCCTCGGAGCAATCGTGGCAGGCGGCCACCAGCCCCTGGCGCATGGCCGCGTGCAGGGCGCGGGCCAGGGCGGGCCCCTGCTCGGCCAAGCCGGGCGGGCGGTGGCCCTCCAAAGCCTGGGCCTGGGCGTACAGGCTGCCGCCCAGCTCGGGGCGCGTCAGCCCCAGCAGGTAGAGGCGGTCCCCCGCCCGTTTGAGATCGGCGGTGCAGGCCAGCCGCACGTCCTCGACGATGCCCAGGGACGAGATCAGGAGCGAGGGCGGGATGGCCACCTGCGCGCCGCTGACGCTATCGGTATATTCGTTGTTCAGCGAGTCCTTGCCGGAGATAAAGGGCGTGCCATAGTGCAAAGCGCCGTCATAGCAGCCCTTGAGGGCCCGCACCAGGCTCCCCAACCGGTCGGGATAGGCCGGGTTGCCCCAGCAAAAGTTGTCCAGAATGGCGGTCTGCTCCGGGTCGGCCCCCACGCAGACCACGTTGCGCACCGCCTCGTCAATGGCCGAGACGGCCATGGCGTAGGGGTCCAGCGCGCCATAGGCCGGGTTAAAGGCCGAGCCCAGGGCAAAGCCCTCCCAGCGCTCATGGGTATCCAGCGGGCGGATCACCGTGGCGTCGCCAGGGCCGTGGCTGCGGGCCCCCACCAGCGGCTTGACCAGGGTGCCCCCCTGCACCTCGTGGTCGTAGCGGCGGATCACGTCTTCCTTGCTGCGCACGTTGGGCAGCGCCAGCATCTCTAGCAAGAGCTCGCCCAGGACGTCGCCCGCCAGCGTGTCGTCCAGCGTCTCGCGCTCCACGGGCGGCGCGACCCACTCGGCGGCCAGCCTGCGGCGCGGGATGCCGCCGTGCAAAAAGCCCATGTCCAGATCGGCCACCGTCTGGCCGTCATAGGTCAGGTGCAGGCGCCGGTCGCTGGTGAATGTGCCGATGACGGTCATCTCGACGGAATAGGCCGCGCAGATGGCGCGCAGGCGCGCGACGTGCTCCGGCGGCGCGGCCAGCACCATGCGCTCCTGGGCCTCTGAGACCCAGATCTCCCAGGGTTGCAGGCCCACATACTTGAGTGGAACGCACTCCAGCGCCACGGCGGCGCCGATGGCCTCGCCCATCTCGCTGACGGCGGAGGAGAGCCCCCCTGCCCCACAATCGGTGACGGCGTGATAGAGCCCCTCATCGCGGGCCACCAGCAGGGCATCCAGGGCCATCTTTTCGGTGATGGGGTTGCCGATCTGGACGGCACCGCCCGATGTCTCGCCGGTGGTGTCGTTCAGTTCGATGGAAGAGAATGTCGCCCCGTGCAGGCCATCGCGGCCCGTGCGCCCACCGATGACCACCACCAGATCGCCCGGCAGCGCCTGGCGCGGATGGGCGCCCGCCGGGGCAATGCCCGCGCAGCCGCAGTACACCAGCGGGTTGCCGGTATAGCCGGGATCGAAATAGATGCTCCCGTTCACCGTCGGGATGCCCATCTTGTTGCCATAGTCCTCGATGCCGTGCACCACGCCGTTGTACAGGCGGCGGGGGTGCAGCACGCCGCCGGGCAGCGTGGCAGGGTCGGCGTCCAGAGGGCCAAAACAGAGCACGTCGGTATTGGCGATGGGCCGGGCGCTGACGCCCATGATATCGCGCACAACGCCGCCCACGCCCGTGTTGGCGCCGCCAAAGGGCTCCAGCGCCGAGGGATGGTTGTGGGTCTCGACCTTGAAGGACAACTCGTGCTCGCCAAAGGCCACGATGCCCGCATTGTCCACAAAGGCCGAGCGCACCCACGGGGCCGCGATCTCTTCGGTGGCCGCCCGCAAGTAGGTGCTCAGCAGCCCGTCTATCTCTTGCACCGTCTCGCCCTGGGGCGTGGCCTCGCGATAGGTCACCAGGGCGCGAAAGGTCTTGTGGACACAATGCTCCGACCAGGTTTGGGCCAGGCTCTCCAGCTCTACATCCGTCGGCTCGCGGCCCTCGGCCCGGCAATAGTCGCGGATGGCGTGCATCTCGGCCAGGTCCAGGGAGAGCAGCCGGTCGCGGGAGAGGGCCAGCAGCGCGGCGTCGTCCAGGCCGGTGAGGGGCACCGTCTCGGCGCGGATCGCGGCGCCCGCCGCCTCGGCGGCAGCGCCCCCCACGCCCAGATGGGGCGCAAGCTGGCCGATCTGGTAGTACTGGATGATCTCGTTATAGAGCAGGCGCTCGGCGATGGCCCGCACCTCTTGGTCCGCAAGAGCGCCCCACAGCAAATAGCTCTCGGCGCTGGCAGCGGCCAGCCCGGGCAACCCCAGCAGCCGCGCTCGCGCCACGATATTGGCGGCCACGCTATCGGTGACGCCCTGCAGCAGCCCCACCTCCACCCGCACGGCGCCGGAGGGTGTCTCCACGGGCGCATCGGCGGGCCCCCAGGCGGCCCGCTGGGTGATGGGGTCCACCAGCAGCTCGTCGCACAGCAGGCGAATCTGCTCCGGCGTCAGCTCGCCCCGCAAAAAGTAGAGGGCCGAGCGCTCGACGCGCTGCACGCCCGGGATGCCCAGGGCGCGGATATCGTCCAGCAGGTACCCAGGGGGCATCTCGCCCGGACGGGGGATGACCTCGATGCGATAGATCGTCTCCACGGCTCCCTCACGCTCCCTTAGGGCTGAAACTGATAGTTGGGCGCCTCTTTGGTCACCAGCACGCTATGGGGATGGCTCTCGATGTATCCGGCGTTGGTGATGCGCACGAACTGGGCGCGCTTGCGCAGGTCGGCCAGGTCGCTGGCCCCCACATAGCCCATGCCGGAGCGCAGGCCCCCGACGAGCTGGAACACCGCCTCGCTCAGGCTGCCGCGATAGGCGACCCGGGCCTCGATGCCCTCGGGCACCAGCTTGCCGGCGCTGCGGGTGGCCATGCGCTGCTGGCCCGTGGCATAGCGGTCGCGGCCATATCCGGCGCGCATGGCGCCCACCGAGCCCATGCCGCGATACTCTTTAAAGCGGCGCCCCTCATAGATCACCAGCTCGCCGGGGCTCTCGTCCACGCCCGCCAGCAGGTTGCCCAGCATGACGGCGTTGGCGCCGGCGGCCAGGGCCTTGACGATGTCGCCCGAGTAGCGGATGCCGCCATCGGCCACGATGGGGATGCCAAACTCGGCGGCGGCCTCGGCGCAATCCTGGATGGCCGTGAGCTGGGGCATGCCGGCCCCCGCCACGATGCGCGTGGTGCAGATCGAAGCGGCGCCCACGCCTACCTTGATGATCTCGGCTCCGGCGCGGATCAGGTCGCGGGTGCCCTCAGCAGTCACAACGTTGCCCGCCGAGACCGAGACTTCGGGAAAGGCATCCTTGAGCGTGGCCACGGCGCGAATCACCATGACGCTGTGGCCGTGGGCCGTATCCAGCGAGAGGAGATCAGCGCCCGCGCGCACCAGGGCCTCGGCGCGGGCCAACATCTCGTCGCCCACGCCCAGGGCCGCGCCCACCAGCAGGCGCCCGCCCGCATCCACGGCGGCATTGGGGTAATCCCGTTTCTTCTGAATGTCCTTGACGGTGATGAGCCCCTTGAGGTTGAAACGCTCGTCCACCAGGGGGAGTTTTTCGATGCGGTGCTTTTGCAGGATCTCCTGGGCCTCGTCCAGGGTGGTGCCCAGCGGCGCCACCACCAGGTTCTGCGAGGTCATGTACTCCGTCACCGGCCTGGCGTCATCCTCGGCAAAGCGGATGTCGCGGTTGGTCAGGATGCCCACCAACCGCGTGCCCTCGGTAATGGGCACGCCCGAGATATGATAGGTGGACATGATGGCCTTGGCGTCGCCCAGGGTGGCCGTGGGCGGCAGCGTGATCGGATCCACGATCATGCCCGATTCGGAGCGCTTGACCTTGTCCACTTCGGCCACCTGCTCCTCGATGGAGCAGTTGCGGTGGATGATGCCCAGGCCGCCCTCACGGGCCAGGGCGATGGCGAGCCGAGCCTCGCTGACGGTGTCCATGGCCGCCGAGAGGATCGGGACACTGAGGCGGATGCGCGGCGTCAGGGTTACCGTGACATCCACGTCGGCGGGCAGCACTTCGGAGCGGCCGGGCACGAGCAATACGTCATCAAAAGTGAGGGCTTCGGGCCAAGTTTGTTCGTTGTTTGTCATCCGTCTTTCTCCACGAGAGCAAAGGTGCCTGCTCGATCTGAGCAGGCAGCCTGCGAACCGCTAGATTGGCCATCGCAGAGCCACCAGATCCTGGCGCTCTGCGCCTACCGAGATCAGGGTGACCGGCACCCCCAGCAGCTCGGCGACGCGCCCGCAGTAGGCCTGGGCCGTATCGGGCAGCTCCTCCAGCGTGCGCGCCGCATGAATGTCGTCCTCCCAGCCGGGCCAGGTCTCGTATTCGGCGGTAACGTGATCCAACAGATCGGTATCCACCGGGTACTCGTCGGTCAGGGTGCCATCGGGCAAGCGATAGCCGGTGCAGATGCGCACCTCGTTGAGCCCGCAAAGCACATCCAGCCGTGTGAGGGCAATGCCGGTAAAGCCATTGACGCGGGCGGCATAGCGCAGGCTCACCATATCGAGCCAGCCACAGCGCCGCCGGCGCCCCGTGGTGGTGCCAAACTCATTGCCCTGGGTCACGATCCAGTCGCCCACCTCGTCGGCCAGCTCGGTGGGAAAGGGCCCCGTGCCGACGCGCGAGGTATACGCCTTGACCACGCCCACGATCTCGTCCACATCCAGGGGGCTGATGCCAGAGCCCTGGCAGGCGCCGCCCGCCGTGGGCGAGGAGGAGGTCACAAAGGGATAGGTGCCATAATCAATATCGAGCATGGTGGCCTGGGCGCCCTCTAGCATGACGTTCTTGCCGGCGGCCAGATACTCGCGGATCAGGCGGGTCGTATCGGTCACATAGGGGGCCAGGGCCTCGCGGGCCGGATCATAGGCCGCGACGATCTCCTCGACGGTGAACCCCGGATGGCCGTAGACGCCCTGCAACTCGGCGTTGATGCTCTCCAGCGCGCCCTCGACGCGCTCGGCAAAGCGGGCGCGATCCACCAGGTCCTGCATGCGCAGCCCGCGCCGCATATACTTGTCGGCATAGGCCGGGCCGATGCCGCGCTTGGTGGTGCCCAGGGCGCGGGCGCCCCGGCGCTGCTCTTGCAGGGCGTCCAGCTCCAGGTGATAGGGCATTACCAAGTGTGCGTTGGCGCTGATGTGCAGGTTATCGGTGGAGATGCCCATGTCGCGCAGCATTTCGAGCTCGGCCACCAGATCGGGCGGGGTGATGACCATGCCATGCGCCAGCACGGCGGCCACTTCGGGGCGGGTGATGCCAGAGGGCACCTGGTGTAGCTTGAGGGTGGTCTCGCCAAGGACGATGGTGTGTCCGGCGTTGGTGCCGCCCTGGTAGCGGACGACCATGGCGGCCCGTTCGGCCAGGTGATCCACGATCTTGCCTTTGCCTTCATCGCCCCACTGGGCGCCCAACACGATGGTAACCGGCATCCTACCTCCTGGGCCAACGGCGCCCTTGGGGCGCCCCTGGTCGTTATCAATGGATCAGCCAATAACGAAGAGGCGTCTCCCACAGATGAGCGCCGAATGGTATATTCCGGTACTCGGGGGAGACGCCACTGTCTGAGCAGCATGATTCCGTTACGGCGCCCAGTATAGCATAGGTTGTGGCTTGCGCCAAGCAAGATGCAAGATGTGGATGTGCCCAGGACAACACGTAATCCAGGCGCACCAACAGATCTCTCTGGGGCGCGGACGAGACGCACTCACGCCGCCACGAGGCGGGCGAGACGCCCGCCCTCCATGCAAGAACCCCTAGATCATGTAATCGCGCAACTGGCGGCTGCGGCTCGGGTGGCGCAGGCGATCCAGCGCTTCATGCTCGATCTGGCGGATGCGCTCGCGGGTGAGGCCAAACTTGCGCCCCACCTCTTCCAGCGTATAGCTGCGGCCATCGTGCAGGCCAAAGCGGAGCTGCAGAATGCGCGCCTCGCGGGGCGAGAGGGTGGTCAACACATCGCCCAGCTTGTCTTGCAGCAGGGTGTGGTAGGCCGTATCCGAGGGCGTGGGCGCCTCCCGATCGGGGATAAAGCTACCCAGCTCGCTATCCTCTTCCTCGCCCACGGGCTTTTCCAGCGACAGAGGCCGCTGCGAGACCTTGAGCATCCACTGCACCTTTTGCGCGGGCAGGTCCAGCTCCTCGGCGATCTCTTCGGGCGTGGGCTGGCGGCCCCAGTCCTGTTCGAGCTGCTGGGCCACCTGATAGACCTTGCGGATACGGTCGCTCAGGTGCACCGGCAGGCGGATCACGCGGCCCTGGTCGGCCAGGGCGCGGGTGATGGACTGGCGAATCCACCAGGTGGCATAGGTGGAAAAGCGGTGGCCGCGATGGTAATCAAACTTTTCCACGGCCTTGATCAGGCCCAGGTTGCCCTCCTGGATCAGATCCAGGAACGGCACGCCCTGCCCCAGGTAGCGCTTGGCGATGCTGACCACCAGGCGCGTGTTGGCGCGGATCATGTGGGCGCGCGCCTCCTGGCCGCGCCGCACAACCAGATAGAGCTCGTCCTTTTCGTCCTCGCTGAGCTTGGCGGCCTCCTTGTCCATGCGGGCCTGGGCCTCGCGGCCCTGCTCATACTCGGTGGCCAGACTGACCTCTTGCTCGGCCGTGAGCAACGGCACGCGCGCCATCTCTTTGAGGTACAGGCTGATGGTGTCGTCGCTGGCGATCTCGCTCAAGGGCGAAGCGGAGACCTCCTCGGCCTCCTCATCTTCAGCAGCGGCCTCTTGCTCTGCCTCTGGTTCCGCCTCAGCCTCGACCTCGGCTTCCGCAGCGTCTTGCTCTCCATCCGCATGGTCTTTGTAAAAGACCTGGATGCCTTCTTCACTCAGATAGATGAACAGATCCTCGAGCTGCTCCAGGTTGTCCTCTGCCTCAGGAAAGACCTCCATGAGGTCGTCCAGGGTCACAAAACCCTGCTTCTCTGCCTTGGCCATCAGCGGCTCGATCGCCGTAAGGGCCTTTTCGTCCAATTCGGTGCTCATAAACTCCCGTATCCCCCCATATCCCTATAGAATCCAGATGCGTGAGGGCCCCCCGCCCTACTTGCACCTGATGTGTCTTGCAGTTTGCTGATTTATACAAAAGCGCCGAGGCCAAGCCTTCGGCGGCAAAAGCCAGAGACCCAGGCCGCTTTGGGAACAGACTCGTGGCCGCTCCCTGGGCTGAACCATACAACAGCCTTTTCTCTTGGCTTCGCCCCAATTATAGCATACCGGTGATTATATGTCAAGTGTTTGGCGGTATTTCCTGCATTCAACACCCTGCAATGCAGCTCTTACGCCAGATCTTGCTTGCGCACCGGGCCAAACGCGCTCCGCACATGCAACAAAGCGACGCTGCGCCGCGCGCCGACCAAAGGTGCGCAGTCTCAGCGTCGAGATGCTAAAGAAACAGTATAACTATGGAACGCGCGGTGTCAAGTGATTTTTACGCAATCTTGAGACGTCTCTCTGGCATGCCGGGCACTAGCCTGCACCCTTTTTACGCGCCTTTGACACGCTGTTAGCAGCCCGTTAACCACAGCCCGCACAATATCGGCTATGCTGCTTGCGGACGTGGCTGAGACGGGCGCCGCTTGGCCCCAGCGCATCGCGGCAATCAAGCAACTCACTTTGCGGGCCTCGATGGCGCCAACGCCCCAGCGACTCTCCACCCCTTACCCGGCAGGTACCCCGGCCCACACGCCGGGGCACTTGCTTTAACGCGCCAGCAACGCCCGGGCCAGGGCATTGTGGCGCGCCACCAGCGTCGGCAGATCCACCGTACGCAGCGCCCCATCCTCGACGATCACGCGCCCGTTGATGACGCTCAGGCTCACCTGCGGCGGCGTGCAAAAGAGCAGCGCCGCCAGAGGGTCGGCCTGGGCGCCCGCCAGGGCGAGCTGGTTCAGGTCATAGCCGATCAGATCGGCGGCCATGCCGGGTGCCAGCGCGCCAATGTCATCGCGCCGCAGCACGGCGGCCCCGCCGAGGGTGGCGATCTCGAGCGCCTCGCGGGCCGAGAGTGCCCCTGCGCCCCCGGCCACCCTCTGCAGCAGCATGGCCAAGCGCGCCTCGGCCAGCATATTGTTCGAATCGTTGCTGGCGCTGCCATCCACCGCCAGGCTCACCCGCACCCCGGCATCGCGATAGGCGCGCACCGGCGCGATGCCCGAGCCCAGGCGCATGTTGCTGCTGGGGCAGTGGGCCACGCCCGTGTCCGTCTCGGCCAGCAGGGCGATCTCGTCGGCGTTGATCTGCACGGCGTGGGCCCACCACACGTCGGGCCCCACCCAACCCAGCGACGCCATATAGGCCGCCGGGCGCATCCCCACCCGCTCCAGGGTGTAGCGCTCCTCATCCAGGGTCTCGGCCACGTGGGTGTGCAGCAACACGCCATAGGCGCGGGCCAGCGCTGCCGATTGTCGCATCAGATCCTGGCTGACGTTGAACGGCGCGCAGGGCGCCACGGCAATGCGGCACATGGCATAGGGCGCGGGATCATGGTAACGCTCGATGACCGCGCGGGTATCCCGCAGCAAGGCATCCTCGTCCTCCACCACGGCGTCGGGGGGCAGCCCGCCCTGTGAACGGCCGATGGACATGCTGCCCCGGCAGGGATGGAACCGGACGCCCAGCTCTTGGGCGGCCTGGATCTCGTCGTCAATGCGGGCGCCGTTGGCGTACAGGTAGAGGTGGTCGCTGACGGTGGTGGCGCCGGTGAGCGCCAGCTCGGCCAGGGCTGTCTGGGCGCTGATGTAGACCATCTCGGGCGTGAGTCCATCCCACACGCCATAGTGGGTGGTGAGCCAGTCGAACAGCCCGTGATCCTGGGCCTCGGGCAGCGCCCGCGTCAGCGACTGGAACAGGTGGTGGTGGGTGTTGACCATCCCCGGCAGGATCACCATATCCCGCGCGTCAATCACGCGATCGGCGCTATCGGGCAGTTCCTCTGCCGGGCCCACCTGGGCGATGACACGGTCGCGGATGAACACCGAGCCCCCGGCGAGCTCGCGCCGTTGGGCATCCATGGTCGCCACCAGGCGGGCGTTGCGGATCAATAAGGTTGGCATGGGCACCTCATTCGGTTCCAAGCGCATTCGATGCTATACTGGCCCCTGATCGTTGCGACCCCCAAGGAGCCGCCATGAATCGAGACGGCACAAGGCTTATTTTCTGGCTGGATGTCCTGGTTCTTATGATCGGCGTGATCCTGTTCATCCTGCACCAATGGGATTGGCTGGTGGCGCTGGTGATCGGCCTGGTGATGATGAACTATTTCGATCATATCATGCAGCGGCGGCGCGACCGATGAGCCGCGTGCAAGAGATCGAGCGCCCGACGGCGCGCCGGGCGCCCTGGGCCGACCTGTTGCGCTACGAGCTGCCCCTGCTGGCCTGCATGGCCTTTATCACGGCCCTCTCCAGCCGCCCCTCGCTGCCCGGCCCCGGCGAGCGCGGCAGCCTGCTGCGCGACATTTTCAACTATGGCAGCCACATGTTCATCTATGGCGCGCTGGCGGGCCTGGCCTGGCGCGTGCTGGTCCATCGAGCGGGCAACCTGCCCGGCTGGCTGGCGGCGCGCCCACGCCTCAGCGCAATCCTGTTCGCCCTGCTCTATGGCATCGGCGACGAGATCCACCAAAGTTTCGTGCCCGGGCGCACCGCCTCCCCCTGGGATGCTCTGGCCGACCTGCTGGGCGCCACGCTGGCGATGCTGGCCATCGGCTACGGCCAGGGCTGGCTGGCCCGCCGACGCGACAGAGCCGCCTAGCCCTCTCCATCGAGCATCTGCGCCAGCGCGGCCAACTCGCCCTGTTCCAGCGCCCGCCACCGCCCGGGGGCCAGATCGCCCAACGCCAGCGGCCCCAGGGCCACGCGGATCAGCCGCAGGGTGGGGTGGCCCACGGCGGCGGTCATGCGGCGGACCTGGCGCTTGCGCCCCTCTCGCAGCACGATGCGCAGCCAGGTGGCGGGCCCAGGCGCATCCACCCCGCGCTCGGTGGGGTGCTCGCCCCCGGGCAGCAGCGCTACCTCGGCCTCGCGGGTGCGCCGCCCCTTGATCGCCACGCCCTGTCGCAGCGCGACTAGCGCCGCGTCGTCAGGCGTCCCCTCCACCAGCGCCCAGTAGACCTTGGGGTGCTCGTAGCGCGGGTGGGTCAGCCGGTGCAGCAGCCCGCCATCATCGGTGAGCAGCAGCAGCCCCTCCGAGTCATAGTCCAGCCGGCCCGCCGGTTCGAGACCGCACGCGGGCACCAGATCGCCCAGGGTGGCGCGCCCCTGGCCCTCGGGATCGGCCCACTCGCACAGCACGCCACGGGGCTTGTGGAGCAGGATGTA
>CAYZWT010000008.1:23103-51230 GCA_964482225.1 uncultured Anaerolineales bacterium | reverse complement strand
CCTCGGGATCGGCCCACTCGCACAGCACGCCACGGGGCTTGTGGAGCAGGATGTAGCGGCGCGCGGGCTGGCGGCTCAGGGGCTTGCCTCGGTTCACGGTCCTCGCTCGTCACAAGCTCTCGCATCTACCCACCGCCGCAGGGCATCGCGCACGGCATCCACGAGCGAGTCGCGATTGTTGGCCAGCACCAGGCGGATGTTTTCGGGTGGCAACGTTCCACCCAGGACCGTCTGTAGCCTGTCCAGCAGCCTTTCATTGCGCACTCGCTGGTGCCCACGGGGATTGGCGGGAAAACACACCCACAACTCTGTCTTGGGCGTGACGGCATAGCGCCGGTTATCGCTCTCCGTGGTGAGATACTCACACAGAGACAGCGCCATGATGTCTCCCAGCAGCTTTTTAGGGGAGCAAGCTGTTTCCTCGATTTCCAGAACCAGCACGGCCTCGCCACTGTCGGCGTCAGCCAGCAGGACATCAACGCCGCTCAGAATGTTCCAACGATGGGGCTCTCCGTCCAGATGAGCCCACAAGCGTTGCCGATCCAGGCCCGCGTGGTCCTGATAGACACGCAGCGCCGCATTGCTCTCGGTGAGCAAACGCAGCGCGAAGGCTATCGGATCGCAAAGGGAGCCATGTCCGGTCTGCATCAGTGTCCCTCACTCCTCTTCTCGCACCAGGGTCATCGGGATCTGGAGAAGACTCCATAGTCTGGTAGCCTTGGGGGCGTAACACCGCCGCCATGTCCCCAGTGTAGCACGGCAGGCCCGGGGCCGCCAGCGGCCAGAGCTCACGCACTTGTTGTTGGCCGACTGCCGGGCGCAAGAGATGCCGACGCAACCGCCCTCACCCCGACGAGACCCGCTCGTAGAGCGGGTCTCGTCGGGGTGAGGGCCATAGACCTTGCACACATGACCTTGGTCGATCATGGCCACAGAGTCGGTCGCCTTTCCCATCGTCTCACCCCCACGCACGGACAGCGCCCCGAGCCATCGTTGGCCCGGGGCGCCGCCCTGAAAGGAGAGAGAGAACGACCGTGCTAATGGGCTGCTGTCAGGCTATAGGTCATTAGCACGCCATCGGTATAGTTGAAGACCTGGATGATATACGCGCCCGCCTCGTCCGAGACCAGGCTGGCCGTCAGTTCCTCGTGGGTATCGCCGGGCGCCCCGGCGGCCACCTGCGCGCCCGACGGGCTATAGATCACAAAGCCCAGCGCCCCCGTGAAACTGGGGTCCGCCGGCGCATAGGTCAGGGTCACCGTCACGGTAGATTCGTCGCCCGCGTAGGACACGGTGTGGGCGGCAAAGGCGCCGCCGGTGTTGCCCACGATGGCGCCGGTCGCCCGCTCATCCAGCGCAGCCGCGACCCCGTTCGTCGCCTCGGCAGCGGCCTCTGCCACGGCAGGGGCCCCGGCCGGCGCGCCTACGCCCGTTGCCGCCAGATCATAGCCCACCGTCAGCTCGGCATAGTTGTACACCTGGATCAGCAGCGTGGCGGCCTCCTCGGCAGCGTACGTTAGCCGCAGAACGCCATCCTCATCCACCCAGGCGGCCCGGTGCTCGGCGCCATCCGGCTCGTACAGGTTGAACCCGATGGCCGAGGCATAGGACGGGTCGCGCGGGCTGTAGACCATGACGATCACCAGCTCCTCTTCGCCGCCGGGGTAGGCGATCTCGTGGCTCTCGAAAGAGCCCGCCGGCGAACCGGCCAGCACGCCGCTGGCCTGCCAATGCCCCGCCAACACCAGGGCCGCCTCGTCGCCCTCGGCCAGGGCCACCGTCTGGCCCAGGGTGATCACGGCCAGCGCCAGGGCCAAGACCACCAGGCTACGGCCCAAAGAACCTGCTCTGCTCTTCATTGCGTTACATCCTTTCCCTGTGTGGGGCCCCGCGCCTTGTCGCGCCCAGGCTTGCGCGCTGCTGGGGCCCCCGTTTCGGTTCGACGCGCCCAGTATGGCAGGGGAATGCTAGCGCGGTATGGATGAGTTGTTGAGCTTGTATGAAGATCGGCCCTGGCGGCATTTGGCGAAGCGTGGCCCTGCGGCTAGAATCGTTCCCAATACCTGTGTACAAGGAGCCCCCATGAGCCAGCCTGCCGCCGCCGAACCGCGCACCAGCAGCCGCCGCGCCATGATCGTTCTCACCAGCGTGGCCGTGCTGATGTATTGGATCTCGCTCTATCTCTATGCCCCCACCCTGCCCACCTATGTGGAAGCCAAGGTGGACAACCTGGCCATGGTGGGGCTGATCCTCTCGATGTACGGCCTGTGGCAGGCGATCATCCGGCTGCCCCTGGGCATCGTCTCCGACTGGGTGGGGCGGCGCAAGCCGTTCATCCTGGTGGGGCTGGCCCTGGGCGGCCTGGGCGCCTGGATGCTGGGCACCGCCGAGAGCGGGAGCGCCCTGCTGGTGGGCCGCGCCATCACCGGCCTGGCGGCGGGCACCTGGGTGCCCCTGGTAGTGCTCTTTAGCAGCCTCTTCCCGCCGCAGGATGCTGTGCGGGCCAGCGCCCTGCTCACCTTTATCGGCGGCATCGGGCGCATTGTGGCCACGGGGATCACCGGCACGCTCAACAACTGGCAGGGCTATGCCTTTGCCTACTATTTGGCCGCCGCGGCGGCTGTGGTGGCGGTGCTGACCATGCTGCCCGCCCGCGAGCGCGTTCAGCCGCCCAAGGCCCCCTCGCTGGGCAACCTGGCGCGCCTGGTCTCGCGCCCGGATGTGCTCTTGCCCTCGCTGCTCAGCATGATCCAGCAATACGCCAACTGGGCGGCGACCTTTTCCTTCATCCCCCTGCTGGCGCGCCAACTGGGCGCCACCGATGTCTCCCTGAGCCTGCTGCTGAGCATGAATATCGCCGTGGTGACCCTGGGCAACCTGCTGGCGACGGCCGTGGTGCGCTATATGGGCACCCGCCGCATGGTCTACGCCAGCGCGGTGCTGACTGCCGTGGGCGTGGCGGGGGCCGCTCTGGTCAACTCGCTGCCGATGATCTTTGTGGTGCAGATCGCCATCGGCCTCTCCCTGGGCATCGGCTACCCGGTGCTCATGGGCCTCTCGATCCGCGACGTGGAGGACGGCCAGCGCACGACGGCCATGGGCTTTCACCAGGCGGTATACGCCATCGGCATGTTCGCGGGGCCGGCCCTGAGCGGCGTGCTGGCCGACGCCTGGGGCATCCGCCCCATGCTGCTGGTGACGGCGGGCGTGGGCCTGGCGGTGAGCTGGATCGTGACGGGCCGCCTGAGCGCGGCTAGAGGGGGGTGAAGGGGATGAGGAATCTCGCGCAGAGACGCAGAGGCGCAAAGGGTAGAGGACTAGGGTATTTCTACGCTCTTGGCCCCCTCTGCACGAGTGATCGCGTATGACGACGAGTAGACAGGGCGCGGCAAGCTGATCCTGTGCAGGCGAGCACGGCTCCCTGCGGCGCGCCGGTTGTTGCGACGCCCCTTGGCCCATTTGTGGGCCAGGGGGCGTTTTGTTGTGGGAAACCGCATGCGTTTTCCTTGACTTGGCGCGTGCAGGGTGTAAGATAGAGTTACGTAGAGGCGATTGGGTACGGGCCGAAAAGTTGGCGTGGCGGAGTCGGGGAAAGCGTCCCGCCCAGGGCAACGAAGCGAGTGAATGCAGGCGGTTCGGACGCTCGTGGCCGAGGTGCTGAGTATTCTGGCCGATGCGAGCGCGCTCGCCAGAGGGCCGCGTCGGCCCGAAGCACGCAAAAAAGGGGCGGCTGTGTTCGGACGTAGGAAGCAGCAGCGATTCAAGGACCCAACAGACAAGCAAGGGCAGGCGTACGTGTTGCAGAACTTCCAGACCGCCAAGGGACTCCAAGACGCGGGCCTGCGCATGGAGAAGGCATGGATCACGACGGGGGATGATAGGGTGTGCGACTTGTGTCGTAGGAACGAGAAGGTAGGCTGGATTCCGTTGGATGACTCATTCCCAAGCAGGCACATGCATCCTTTAGGCCATCAGGGATGCCGATGTGATCTGTTGACGCGGCGTCGAGCCCGTCGCCGCAAGTGATCACGAGACATTGGCGTGGGCCTCGGGCGCAGCGCGTGAGGGGGCAGAAGGTGTGCTACGTGAGAGGGGCCATAGCGTGTGCCGCGACGCCGCTAGGCCGCCACGCCCATCGCGCGTGGGCACATATTGGAGGGAAGAATGCCCTGTAGAGGATACCCTTTTGAGCCTGAAGTCCACCAAGCGCGACACCTCTGGGCGCTGCCGTGTGCTATGATGCTCTAGAGCCCCGGGCGACACTTGCAGCTGCAGCACCCCGAAGGTCTGCACAAGGTGGCGTAGACACCCCGACGAGCACATGATAGCAGCGCCCTCCTATGGTGACAACGTTGGGGCTGGCGATTTCGCTTAGTGGGAGGTGATCTAGTGGAAGTGATCTAGCGGCTGACGTGGTGCACACAGCAAAGGGAAGTGAAATGAATCTCGACAATGCTCGTTGGCTTGCTTTTCTACTGATCTTGGCCGTGTTGGTTGTCATCGGATGTGGTGGAGATGCCGAGCTCGTCAGAGTCGCACACGTTGACTCTCTTGCGCCTACCGACATGGTTATGATACCAACGGCTGCTGCCACGCCAACGCCGGAGCCGACCGAAACGCCTGAACCCAGTCCGACGCCATATCCTACCAATACGTCCTATCCTACACAGACTCCACATCCCACACACACGCCAGCACCAACACCAGCTGCGGATTCTGCCGCGCTGGAAGACCTTCAGCGTGGCTACTTAGCACTGATATTCCTGGAGACAACTATTGCGGGCCTAGAGGAGATCGCGGATCAGCTCCAAGCGGGCACCATAGGCGCACTCGATGCAGGTCTCTCTAGGCTTATCTTGGTGTCCATCTTTGGCACGGTCAAGGAAGTGATCGAGGATGACGCGCCTACCGATACCCTCGTGTTAGCATGGGCGGAGGCTCAAAAGGCGGTAACGATCGTCACTGACGTATTTGTCAAGTGGTTCGACGAAGAGATAACATCCGCGGATGTGGTAGGATTGCTTCAGCCTGCGAAGGCACATTTAGAAAGCGCCATAGTTTTGGCTGAGGAAGAGATTATCAATGAGTACGGGGTGACAAAGGAAGCGTTGGAGGAGCTCCGCCGCGAGACCCAGGCCGAGTTCAGGGAGATCTTTGGAGAATGAAGTGCGCAAGGAGAGAGACCCTATGTTCAAGACGATTCTGATCGCAGCCGCCTTGGTTCTGTTATGTTCATGTTCGTCCGCATCTACTTCCGCGGTTCCCGTTGCCGAGGGGGTGCAAACAGTTGAAGAACAGGCAGTAGCCCCGACGTATACTCCCCTTCCTACCTACACCCCCCTTCCAACGTATACACCCTTCCCGAGCCCAGAGCCATCACCGACCGCTACGAACACGCCAGTGCCGAGCGTGACGCCCTATCCCACACACACGCCCTATCCGACCCACACGCTTGAGCCTGTCCGCGGAGACTCACGGCGCAATCCCGCCGGGATGGGTGATGTGCTTGTCATTCATCGAGACAACTGGTGGGATGGGAAATCTACCCTTGAGTTGGAGCTTCTCTCTCTAGTATCTGGAGATGAAGCGTGGCAGATGGTGCAAAAGGCGAATATGTTCAACGATGAGCCAGGGGAAGGGCAGGAGTATATCCTCGCCATGTTTCGCGTGGCGGTGCTGGAGACAGAAGAGGAACCCTTCGTAGTTACGCACGCAATGTTCGATGCAGTGAGCGCGGGCGGAACGGTGTACGGGGGCTTCCTCTCCGTCGCAGGGATCGATCCGACACTTCGTGTGGAGTTATACGAAGGTGCCGAGCACCGAGGCTGGACATACTTTCTGGTAGACAAAGGCGATACCCCCGTAGCGGCGTTTGATCGGGGAGAAGACAGCGAGGTGTGGTTCGCTCTGCGTCCATAACAGGACCGCCGCTATCGGCTGGTGTGCCATCATCTGCCGCCCTGGGATGGGGCGGAACAGAGCACCTCGCTCCTGGCGCCCTGCGGCTCTGCGCAAAGAGGAGCTTGCGCTATAGGGTCGCCCTCCTCCAACACACAACTCCCCGCAGGCTTGCGCCCACGGGGAGTCGTCACATGAGCCGTGTGGGGATCGAACCCACGACAACCTGCTTAAAAGGCAGGGGCTCTACCACTGAGCTAACGGCTCTAGGACGCCGCAAGTATAGCCCAGGGGCGCGGGCGCGTCAAAGCAGGGGGCGCAGGATAGGGGCGAGGGACGCAACCCCTAGTATCCATTGACCCCCACAGACCCTACATGTAGAACCCCATTGCAGCGTGCAAGGTTGCCCACCAGGGCCGCCCACCATCGGCGGCGACCGGGAGGCAATCTAGATGTTGGAGCACCTTACGCTGCGACCACAACCCGTAGGGACCCCGCTTGAGGCGGCGCTAGAAGCCTTTATGCTCTCGCGTGAGGCCATGCGCTGCACCCCCAAGACCTTGGAACACTACCGCTATACCCTGGGCGCCTTTATCGAGCACCTAGAGGCCCAAGGCGTGACGGAACCCCACGCTATCACGCCCCACCATGTGCGCGCCTACCTGGTGACTTTGCAACGGCGGGGCCTCAAAGACACAACCCAACACGCCCACGCCCGAGGCGTCAAGACCTGGTTGCGGTGGCTGGAAGCAGAGGGCGACATAGACGCCAACCCCATGCGGCGCGTCGCCATGCCCCGGCTGGATGCCCGCATACCGGCGCCCTTTGCATCTGGCGACGTAAGGGCGCTGCTGGCCGCCTGCGAACGGCGCACACCCAAGGGCGCCCGCGACTATGCCCTGTGCTTGACCCTGCTGGATACCGGCCTGCGCGCCGCCGAGCTATGCAGCCTTACCGTGGGCAGCGTAGACATGCGGACGGGGCTGTGTGTTGTGATGGGCAAGGGCGGCAAGATGCGCCAGGTGCGCGTAGGGGCCAGGGCGCGGGGCGCCATCGTCAGGATGCTGGGCCATCGCCAGGATGCTGCGCCCGGCGCGCCCCTTTGGATGGGCCACACGCCCCAAGGGGCCGAGGCGGGCGACGCCCTGAGCATCCACGGCTTACAGACCCTCTTGCGTCGCCTGGGTAAGCAAGCCGGTGTGACCCCCTGCGCGCCCCATCGCTTTCGCCGCACCTTTGCCCTGTGGTGCTTGCGTGACGGGATGGACCTGCACTCGCTGCGTATGCTCATGGGCCATAGCAGCCTGGCCGTCTTGCAGCGTTACCTGGCCCTGGCGGGTGAGGACATAGAGCGGGCGCACAAGGCCCACTCGCCCGCCGACAAGCTGCTGGATGAAAGGGGGTGACACCGACCACCACACCGCCCGCCGACTTGACGCTTGAGAGCACACCGAGAGGAAAGGGACATGCAGACCGACAACAACCCGACCTGGTTGAAGATGCGCCGCTACGTGCGCTACACCTGCGACATGCTTGCCAAGGCGCTGCGAGAGCACGCGCCTGACGCCGAGGCGCTGCCCTGGCCCAATGCCCTAGAGGCCATTGGGCGCGACGTCTACACCGAACCGGAAGAAGGGAGAGACATGCAAGACGTGGCCGAGAGCCCGAACCTGAGCGACGCCGAGCTGAAAGACCTGTGCGCGTTTGTCGCCTACCACAAACGGCCCGAAACCTGGCCCGACGCCATGCTGGCCGAGTTGCGGCGCTGCGCTACGCTCACGCCCGCCTATCGCGCCTCTGCGTATCGGGACATGCGCCAACTGCGCCAGGACGTGCTGCTTGCCGCCATCGAGCAGCAAGCCGTCGAGCTGCTGGCGGCCACAACCCTTATTGAAAACGCGCTGCGCGGGCGGTTGCCCAAGGGCAGCATGGAACGCAAGCTGGCGGACGCCCTGAGCGATGCGGTGGTAACCATCATGATGACCGCGACACATGCCGCCCTTGACATGGTACCCGTGCTGGATGCGCGCATGCCCGACTGCGACCCTGACAAGCTGACTGACGAACTGCAAGACGTGGTGCCCTTCTGATGCGCGCCCTACTGCTTGAGTTGGCCGCCATCGCCCGCGACGCCGAGAGCCTGCGAGAGCTGGCCGGGGCGTTGTGGGTGCTGGCCCGTGAGGGATTGCCGAGCTGAGGCGAAATTTACGCATCAAGACTTGCAAGCGGCGCAGTTTTCGTTTATACTGTGTTCGACAACTGAATAGTCATCGGCCCCCTTGCGGGATGCTTGGGGGAACGATGCCAGCGGCTGAGCGGGATGCAAGGGGCCGCAACCGTGTTTCGTGTTATTGCTGAGCGGGATGCCAGCATGACAGGGGCCACGGTTGCGGCCCCTTTTTTTTGTTTTCGGCGACACAGGAGGAGGAGCATGGAAAGGGCGGTGTTCGTTGGCTTTCGGGCAACTGAGGCCGAGGCCGAAAAGGTGGCGGCTTTGGCCCGCAAGACGCGGCGCTCCAAAAGCGGCGTGCTGCGCTTGCTGCTGGAACAGGCCGAGTTGGCAGAGGGGCCAGACATTCGACTTATGGGCAAGGAGACCGATAAGGAGGCAAAGCATGTCTAGGGAAGCAAAGGCCCGCGTGCGGGAACACGCGGGCGGCGGGCTGAGCACGGCGGGCAACCGTCTCTATCTGCATTCTACAGCACAGGCCGCCTCGCGTCAAGAGCCGCGTTACGGCAAGCTGGAGGGCGAGGTCTGGCGCAAGACCGGCAGCGCATCGCGCCACATGCTCTGGGCCCCCAGGGCCTGGGCCGTGGATGCCGATGACCTGGCCTGTGTCGAGGCCCTGGGGGTACGCTACGTGCTCATTCACGACTTGGAGCAGATGCGCCAATACTGGGCGCGGCCCGAGACGCTGCGCGCCAAGGGCTTTGTCTTTGAGCGGAACGCGGGCGAGCAGGTGGCTCTGACGTTGGACTGGTGGCGGCCCACGGCGGCCCAGGCCGACCTGGTGGCCGAGGGGCTGCGGGAGAGAGAGCCGGAGCCGGTGGCGCGGCAGGGGGTGCTATGGTAGACCGGCAAAACGAACTGCTGCAAGCCATCCTGGAGAAGTTAACCCGTGACGGGCCTTGGCCCGACAAGGTTGGCGACTATCATGCCGTGTGCCCCCTCCATCCTGGCGGCGGCAGCTATGGCTTTATCGTTGGCCCCAAAGGGTTCATCTGTCGTGACTGTGGCGAGAGCGGCAGCCTACAAAAGCTGGGCAAGCACCTTGGGGTGAGTGTTGCAGTGTTGCAGTGTTCGCCGGAGGGTAAAGCACCCCCCTCCCCCCCCACTTTGGAGGCGTACGCCAGGGCCAAGGCGCTGGATGCCGACTTTCTGCGGAGCCTGGGCCTGGAAACCATCTACCTACGGGGCAAGCCCGCCGTCAAGATGCCCTACTGCGACACCGAGGGCGTAGAGGCGGCAGCCCGCTTTCGGGTGAACATGACCGGCGACAGGCGCTTTATCTGGCGCAAGGGCAGCAAGGCGCAACCCTACGGCCTGTGGAAGCTGGCCGAGGCCCGCAAGGCAGGTTGGGTGCTGCTTGTCGAGGGCGAGAGCGACGCGCAAACACTGTGGAGCTATGGCCTACCGGCCCTGGGTATCCCAGGGGCCACAACGTACAAGGCTGAGTGGGCCGAGCATCTGGACGGGCTCACGGTGTACGTGTGGCAAGAGCCGGACAAGGGCGGTGAGACGCTGGCTGCCAAGGTGGGCGCTAGTCTGCCCGAGGCCCACATCATCCAGGCGCCGGAAGGCCGCAAAGACGTATCCGAGGCCCACATCCTGGGCGATGATGTGCCCGCCCTGCTGGAAGGGCTCAAGGCCGAGGCCCGCCCCTACCGAGAGATAGAGGCCGAGCGCGTCAAAGCCCTGGCCGCCGAGGCCCAGGGCGACGCCCGCGAGCTGCTGGCCTGTGACGATGTGCTGACCGCCCTAGATGCGCTTTGCGAGCGCCTTGGGCTGGTGGGTGAGACGGACAACGCCAAGCTACTCTACCTGGCCCTCACATCGCGCCTGCTGGAAAAGCCGGTGAGCGTGGCCGTCAAGGGGCCATCATCGGGCGGCAAGAGCTACACCGTCGAAACCGTGCTCAAGACAATGCCCGACAGCGCCTATCTCGACTTTACCAGTATGAGCGAGCACGCCCTGATTTACGATGAAAGGCCCGTGGCCCACAAGGTGATTGTGCTCTATGAGGCCAGCGGCCTGGGGGCCGACCGCCAAAATGAGCCGAGCGTGTTGGCCTACTGTGTGCGCTCTCTGCTCTCTGAGGGGCGCATCCGCTATACGACCGTCGAAAAGACCGCCGACGGGATGCAGGCCCGCAACATCGAGCGCCAGGGGCCGACGGGCCTTATCACGACCACCACCTGGGCCAGCCTGCACCCTGAGAATGAAACCCGGATGCTCTCGGTGACGGTGACGGACACACGCGCCCAGACCAAGAGCGTGCTGAGCACTCTTGCCAACAGAGCCAACGGCCACCACCCGGGCGACCCTGACCTGGAACCCTGGCGGGCGCTGCAAACATGGCTTGAGCTGGCCGGGAGCCGAGAGGTGACCATCCCCTTTGCCCACGAACTGGCAGAGAACGCCAGCGCCCGCGCTGTGCGCCTGCGCCGCGACTTTGGCAAGGTGCTCACGCTGATACAGGCCCATGCGATGCTACACCAAGCGCACCGGGAACGTGACGCCCAGGGGCGCATCGTGGCGACGCTGGCCGACTATGCAGCAGTGTACGCCCTGGTAAAGGGGCCTATCTCTGAGGGCGTCGAGGCTAGCGTGAGCGAGACGGTGCGCGAAACTGTAGCGGCTGTGGCAGAGCTGACCGCTGATACCGAGGGGGCGACAGTGAGCATCACCCAACTGGCCGCCCGTATGAACCTGGATAAGGGTACCGTGAGCCGCCGGGTGCGCGTCGCCAGGGGCCTGGGCTACCTGGTGGACCTGCAAGACAAGCGCGGCCAGCCGTCCAAGCTGGCGCTGGGCGACCCGCTGCCGGAAGAAGAGCCGGTGCTGCCCAGCCCTGAGAGCCTGGGGTATTGCGCTGGCATACAGACAGTGGGTTTTCCACCCCCTGACGCCCAAACAGAGCGCAAGGGGGGAGGGGGGGTGTATAACCCCTCGGGAAACACTGCAACACTGCAACACCCCGACGCGGACGATGACCTTGACGGCCTCACCGAGGCCCAGCGCGAGCTGGTTGCCCTGGCCGATGACTTTGCCGACGTACCTTTCTAGGAGGCCATCATGGACGCAATCAAAGACCCTATCGCCCTTTGCCACTTGGAGCGCCAGGGCAAGTATCTGCTTTGGGTTGTCGAGCACTGCCCGCACTGCGGCCAGCGCCACACCCACGGCGCGGGGCGCGTCGGTGAGGACCCGGCGCCCTACCTGGGCCACCGTGGGGCGCATTGCTTGGCGTCGCCCGCCGGCGGGTACTATCTGAAAGAGGCGACGCCATGACACAAACGGCCAAGGCCGCGCTGCGGGCCGCCCTGCAAGACTGGCCGACCGTGACCCCCGAGGTGGACGCCTTTTTGCAGGGGCTCCATTGGCGCATTCGGCAATCGGTGGTGCTGACGTATGGCCAGGGCTACACCCACGACCAGGCCGCTGCACGGCTGCGGGTGTCCCCCTCGACTATCGCGGAGGACGTGGGCCGGGCTGCCGAGGCGTGGCGCCAGGCCGCTATCCGAACGTTCGGAACACAAAAAAGAGAGGGGGCGGGCTGATTGCAGCGAGCCCTGCAAACTGGCCGGGCGCTATCCGAACGTTCGGAACACAAAAAAGGAAATGGAGGCTTAGCATGGACGCATTGATTCGGGCACAAGCCGAGGCCCGCCGCAAGCTGCGGGCACAGTTGCTTAGGGGGCTATTTGGGCCGCCCCAACCGGAGAGCCCCGAGGGCATGGGGGAGCCCCTGCCCGGGCCAGGGCCGCAATCGCCCCCCGATGACCTGAGCGAGCCGACGCTGGATGACCACATGCGCGCCGCCGCGCTACGCCGCTGAAAGGACCAAACCAATGAGCAAGCAGACCCGCGACAACTTGGCCGCAACATCGGCCCGGGCGACTGAGGCGCTGCGCGAACGACTGGCGCGCCAGGAGGAAATCGAGGCCGCCCTGGCTGCCCTGGTGGGCGCGCTGATAGACGCCGCCGAGGATGCCCGCCCGGAGCTGATAGCACGGCATGCCGCGCTGACGGCCGAGCAAGGCGCCCTCTTGGCCGAGATGGCAGAGCTGAAAGCACGGCGCGCAACCGCCGAGCGCATGGACGCCGAGGATGCCCTGGCCGATGCCGAAGCCAAAAAGCAAGAGGCGCACACGGCGGCGGTGACCGCCAAGCGCGCTATGGAGGCCGCAATGGAGGCCCTGCGCTTGTGGCGTAGCACCGATGGGGGTGGCCCGCTGACGGCCACCGGGGCCGAGCGACGGCGGGAACTTGAGAACGCCGTGACAGATACGCGCATCGCCAGCGTTATGGCCGAGGAACGGCGCAAAGCGGCCCGGCGGGCAAAGGACAAGGCGCAAGAGGCCCTGGCGGCGCTGGGCGAGTAGACGCCCCGCCCTGGGTGGAAATGTCAGGTTTTTGTCCGGTTTCTGTCCGGTTTTGGTGGCCTCGCCGCTTGCACGGGCCGGGGCCACCCGTCCGGAAATGTCCCAAAAATGTCCCGTTTTTGGGCGGGGTTGTGAGGCCACCGCCCGCGCGTGCGTGGCCACGGAGGCCCTGATTAACAGGGCGGAACAGGGCGCGAGCGCCAGGCCTCGGAAATGTAACATGAATGTAACATTTTCCTTACGCCGCGCGCACCCTGCGCGCGGTGGGCGTGCCGCTCTGAATGCTTGGGTGAATACTACCGTTACACCCCGTAACCGATGCTGTAACGAAGCGTTACGCGGGCCGCGAAAGGCTTGCTTTTGTCGTGGGGGTGTGCTATAGTGTGGACATAGAGAACGCCCCCGGCGGTGCGGAAACACCCCGAGGGCTGGCCCAGGTGTGGTAGCACCGGAGCAGGGATAGGGTAACACAAACCCCGCCAGGTGACAAACCACCGGCGGGGCTTTTGCGTTGTAGGCCCTAGTGGTGCGGGCCGTCACACCACTAGGGATAGGGCGACCTTACGCTGCAAGGCCAAAAGAGGGCGAAAAGCACAACATGTAGGGGACAACGGGAGCGGGGATACTAGCGGTTGTGGTGCTGAGCCGAGAGAGCGACAACCTGCTTAAAAGGCAGGGGCTCTACCACTGAGCTAACGGCTCTCGAACGTCGCCAGTATAGCCCAGGGGGGCGGGCGCGTCAAAGCAGGGGGGCGCGCCTGGGGAACCTCTGGGCTTGAGAAGGCGTCACTAGACTGAAAAAGAGGGTGAATCGCGCCTTTTGGGTTTTGATGCGTCGCCAGAGTGTGGTACAATATCGTATGGTCTGTAGTGTATGAACACAAGCAGTTTGCAGCAGGACCGTGGGAATATGACGCAGGAGCCGGGTCGAACCGAGAGTGGCCGCTATACCGTGCGCGCCCAGAACGCGTGGCGCCCTCCCACCGACGTTTACGAGACCGACGGCGCCCTGGTCGTCAAGGTCGAGATCCCCGGGGTCGCCGAGCAGGATTTCCAGATCACCATCGCCGGACGCCGGCTGGTCATCGCGGGCGCCCGCAACGACCCGGCCAGCAAGCTGGGCTATCACAATATGGAGATCCGCTACGGCGCCTTTCGCACCGAGATCCGCATGCCCTGGCTGGCCGACGAGGACGCCATCGAGGCCAGCTACGAGGATGGCTTTTTGTACGTGCGCCTGCCCAGGGCCCAGCGGCGCCAGGTGCAGGTCACATAGAGATGGCGAGACAGGGTGCGCGCGATGCAGGTTAGCATGTCTGGTTCTGAGGACGAGGAGCGTGGCGAGGAACGTATGGAGTTGGTAGATTTTTCAGCACAAGCAAAGGAGCAACAAGAGCAAGACGATCATCCTACTGAATTGATGGCCGGCGACTATCAGGAGATCTCGATTCTCCCCCTTCGGAACACCGTCGTTTTCCCCTCCATCGTCCTGCCCCTGGCCGTGGAACGCCCCCGCTCGATCCGCCTGGTGGATGACGCCCTGGTGGGCGACCGTCAGGTGGCGCTGGTGGCCCTCAAGGATCCCGAGATCCAGGACCCCGAGCCAGAAGACCTGTACACCACCGGCACCCTGGCCGTGATCCACCGCATGGCGCGGGATGGGGGCAGCTCCGGGCTACACCTGATCGTCCAGGGTCTAGAGCGCGTGCGCATCGTCGAGTTTGTGCAGAGCGAGCCCTATATTCGGGCCCGCATCCAGCGCGCCCCCGAGGTGTTGGAACAGGGAGTCGAGCTAGAGGCCCTGACGCGCAGCCTGGCCGAGCTGTTCGAGCGCCTGGTCGAGTTGACGGCCTACATCCCGGAAGAAGTGGCCAGCAGCGTGCTCGAGTCCGAGGACCCCATCCGGTTGGCCTATCTGGTGGCAGCCAGCACCCGCATGGACATGGCCACGCGCCAAGAGGTCCTGGAGCTGGACGATATCTCGGACAAGATGCGGCGCCTGGTGGGCGTGCTCACCCACGAAGTGGACGTGCTGGAGCTGGGCCAAAAGATCCGAAGCGATGCCCAATCCGTCATCGAAGAGATGCAGCGCGAGTATTTTCTGCGCGAGCAACTCAAGGCGATCCAGCGCGAGCTGGGCGAGGACGACGCCCATACCGCCGAGGTGCAGGCCCTGGGCGCCAAGATCGAGGCCGCCCAGATGCCGGAGGAGGCCGAGCAGGAGGCGCGGCGCGAGCTGGAGCGCCTTTCCAGGCTGCCGCCCGCCGCCGCCGAGTATGCCGTGATCCGCACCTATCTGGATTGGCTGACCGAGCTGCCCTGGCAACGAGCGACCGAGGACAATCTCGACATTAGCGTGGCCCGACAGGTATTAGACGAGGACCACTATGACCTTGAGCGTATCAAGGAACGCATTGTGGAATACCTGGCCGTGCGCAAGCTGCGCCACGAACGAGCCTCGGAGCGCCAGGAGGCAGAGGAGAGCAATGACCCCATCCGCCGGGAGCGCGAGGGCGTGATCCTGTGCTTTGTGGGGCCGCCCGGCGTGGGCAAGACCTCACTGGGCCAATCCATCGCCCGCGCCCTGGGGCGCAAGTTTATCCGGCAATCGCTGGGCGGCGTGCATGACGAGGCCGAGATTCGCGGCCACCGTCGCACCTATATCGGCGCCATGCCCGGGCGCATCATCCAGGCCATTCGGCGGGCCGGCACGCGCAACCCTGTGTTTATGCTGGATGAGGTGGACAAGATCGGCGCCGACTATCGGGGCGACCCCACCTCGGCCCTGCTCGAGGTGCTGGATCCGGAGCAGAACAGCGAGTTCCGCGACCATTACCTGGGGGTGCCCTTTGATCTCTCGCAGGTGATGTTTGTGACCACCGCCAACGTGCTGGATACCATCCCGGCGCCCCTGCTAGACCGTATGGAGGTCTTGCAGCTCTCGGGCTATACCGAAAAGGAAAAGATCGCCATCGCCCGCGAGTATCTGGTGCCGCGCCAACTGCGCGAGAACGGCCTGCGCCAAGGCGAGATCGCCTTTAGCGACGAGGCCCTGAGCCAGATCGCCCGCGCATACACCCGCGAGGCGGGGGTGCGCAACTTGGAGCGCATGGTCGGGGCCATCTGCCGCAAAGTGGCGGCGCGCATCGCCGACGGCTCTGCTCAGCAAGTCGCCATCGGCCCAGAGGAGGTCGCCGAGTACCTTGGCAAGCCCAGGTTCTATCACGAGGTCGCCGAGCGCACCCAGATTCCGGGTGTGGCGACCGGCCTGGCCTGGACCGAGAGCGGCGGCGATATCCTGTTCATCGAGGCGACCAAGATGCAGGGCCAAAAGGGCTTTATGATCACGGGGCAACTGGGCGCAGTCATGCAAGAATCGGCCAAGGCGGCCTTGAGCTATATCCGCTCCAAAGCGGAGGACCTGGGCCTGGCCCCCGACTTTTACGAGAATATGGACATCCATCTACACGTTCCCGCGGGCGCGATCCCCAAGGACGGCCCCTCGGCGGGCGTTGCCATGGCGACGGCGCTGGCTTCGCTCATCCTGGGGGTGCCCGTCAGCAGCGAGCTGGGTATGACCGGCGAGATCACGCTACGCGGGCAGGTGCTCCCCGTGGGGGGCATCAAGGAAAAGGTGCTGGCAGCCCACCGCGCCGGATTGAGGCGCATCTGTCTGCCAAGACGCAATGAACAAGACCTAGACGAGCTACCAGAAGACGTGCGCCGCGAACTCGATTTCATCCTCGTCGATCGAGTCGAGCAGGTCTTGCAGGCAGCTCTAGTTGATTCGGAAGGAAATGACAGTGGCAAGACGAAGGAACACCAGAGGGGGGCAGAGCCAGGGTAACATGGCATGGTATGCCATGGACCTCCATGTGCATACCCCCGCCTCCAAGGATTATCAAGACGAGGGCGTAACCTTTCTCGATATTCTGCAAAAGGCCGAGGCCGAGGGCCTCGACATCATCGGATTCACCGACCACAATACTGTAGCGGGCTATGCCCGCATGATCGAAGAGATAGAAGACCTGGAGCGTTGGGAGCGCGATCAGCGCCTGCGGCCAGAGGAAAAACAGCGGCTACAAGAATATCAGCGGCTCATGGACAAGATCCTGGTGCTGCCCGGGTTCGAGCTAACCGCAACCTTTGGCTTTCATGTGCTGGCGCTCTTTGACCCGGATACCCCCATCCGCCGGCTGGAGCATGTGCTCTTGGATTTGCACGTGCCCCTGGCGGCGCTGGATCGCGGCGAGACCGAGGTGGGCTCCACCAGCGACGTCCTCACCGCCTATGAGACCATGGCCGAGGCGGGCGCCCTGGTGATCGCCGCCCATGCCAACTCGACCCATGGCGTCGCCATGTTCGGGATGAACTTTGGCGGCCAGACGCGCATCGCCTATACCCAGGATCCCAACCTGCACGCCCTGGAGGTCACCGATCTGGAGAGCCGTGGTCGCCGCAGGACGGCCTCTTTCTTCAACGGCTCCAAGACCCAATACCCGCGCCGGATGCACTGCATCCAGGGCTCTGATGCGCACCGCATCAAGGGCCAGGGCAAGAACCCGGGCGTGGGCGAGCGGGCCACCCAGGTGCTCCTGCCCGAGCTGAGCTTTGAGGCCCTCAAGCAGCTCTTTCAGGAAGAGGATTTCAACCGGACGCGGCCCTACCACCATACCCAGGAAGAGGAGCATGTGGATGAGGTGGCCGAGGCGCGCAAGCTGGGGCCCACCCTCAACCAGAGCTTTCACGAGAGCCTGACCCGGCGCGGCGGCTGCTTGCACGCCATCATGTGCGACATTGTGGCCTTTGCCAACACCCGGGGCGGCAACCTGTATGTGGGGCTCAACTCCAACCAGCGCGTCAAGCCCAAAGGCGTCGAGAACGCCGGGCAGGCCATCAAGCTCTTGCGCGAAGAGATGGAGCGCATGGTCTCGCCGCCCATCGGGGTCCAGATGGACACGTTGAGCAGCCAGGGCGCCCAGATCATCCGCATTGCCGTGCCCCAGGGCAACGATAGGCCCTATACGATGGAGGGCAGCAAGATCTATATCCGGCGCGAGGCCGAAACCAGCCTGGCCATGCGCGACGAGATCGTCGAGCTGGTCAAGCGGGTGGTGGTTGGCGAGGAGCCCAAGCCCGCCGCCCGCCGGGAAAGGGCCCCAGAGCCCAAGGCGCGCGCGCCGCAAGCTGCCTCCTCCAGGCAGACGGGGCGCTCGCGGCGGGGTCGCTCGCAAGAGGCCAAGCCCGCCGCCGAACCGGAGGTCGCGGCGCCCGCCCAGGGGGAGGCGCCTGCCAGGCAAGCGGCGCCCGCCAGGGTGGAACCGCCCGCCAGGTCAGAACAGCCCAGCCCAGAGCCCGCGCGCGATAACGGCGATCTGGCGGTAGAGCCGCCGCGCACCGGCGTCGAGATTGACGAGACCGTGGTGCGCAAGGGCGTGCAATACCACACCATGCGCGACCTGCGCGATGGCGGACGGGTGCACAATGTGACCCGCAGCTCGGCCCGGCGCCTGTGGCGCTATGCCATCGCCCTCAAGGAAAAGGGCACCTTTAGCGAGGACAAGGTCACCTGGGCCGGCGATCTGGGTCTTTGGCACAAATACCTGCGCTCCGGACGCCCCCATTACGACCTGGTGCAGCGCGCCAAGGATGGCGAGGTACGCGTCTACTATGGCGTCTCGGATGATGGCATCCACGGGGCCTGGCAAGAGGTGATCAGCAAGCAGGCATGAGCAACGGCGATCCCGTAGGCCAGGCGTGGGCCATCCGCCCTTTTGAGATGCAGGACTATCCGGCGGTGCTGCGCCTGTGGCAGACCGCCGGGGCCGGCGTCACCATTCGCCCCTCGGATAGCCCCGAGGAGGTGGCCAAAAAATGCGCCCGCGATGGCGAACTGTTCCTGGTGGCCGAGCAAGAAGGCCAGATCATCGGCGTCATCATGGGCGCCTGGGATGGCCGCCGGGGCTGGCTGCACCACCTGGCCGTGAATACCGCCCACCGGGGGCGCGGCGTGGCCAGCAGCCTGGTCCGCGCCGTGGAAGAGGGCCTGCGCGCCAAGGGCTGCCTCAAGGTGAACTTGCTGGTCTCCCTGGCCAACGAAGAGGCCCGCGCCCTCTACCGGAGCCTCGGCTATGCCGAGATGCACGGCTTTTTGCCCATGGGCAAAGAGCTATAGGCAGGCAGGCGCACATCACGGGCACTAACGTTCGAACATTGTGCACCGCCGCCTACGCCATTAGGCAACATGGGCATCGTCCCTGAGAGAAAGGTCCGTCATGTTCGAGATCGCCTTTCTAGGCACATCGGCATCCGCGCCCTCCATCGAGAGAGGGCTCTCCTCGGCGCTGGTCATGTACCGCGACCAGCGCTTTATGGTAGATTGCGGCGAGGGCACCCAGCGCCAGATCCTGCGCACCGGCCTGGGCTTTCGCAAGATAGACAAGATCCTCCTAACCCACGGGCACCTGGATCATATCTTGGGCCTGGGAGGGTTGGTCTCGACCTTTTCGCGCTGGGAGTCTATCGAGGCGCTGACCATCTTTGGCGGCCAGTGGGCGCTCCAGCGCGTGCAGGATCTGATGAACGTGGTGTTGCGCGGCGGCGAGGTGGATACCGAGATCGAGTTCGTCGCCATTCGCCCGGGCGTCATCTGGAACAAGGATACCCTGCGCATCACGGCCTTTTCCGTCTCGCATCGTGGGCCGGGCTGTTTCGGCTATCTGTTCGAGGAGCAGAGCCGCCGCCCCTTTTTGGCCGAGCGCGCCGAGGAGCTGGGGGTGCCGCGCGGCCCGGAACGCAAGCGCCTGGTAGAGGGCGAGAGCATCACCCTGGCCGACGGGCGCATCGTCACGCCGGAGGATGTGCTGGGAGAGGAGGTCCAGGGCGTCAAGCTGGTACACGTGGGCGACGCGGGCCGCACCGGCAACTTGGTGCAGGTGTGCCGTGACGCCGACGCCCTGGTGATCGAGGCCACTTATGTGGCCCGCGACGCCGACATGGCCGGCCGCTTTGGCCACCTGACGGCGCGGCAGGCAGCCGAGTTGGCCGCCGAGGCGGGGGTGCACCACCTCTTTCTCGTGCACATCTCGCGGCGCTATTCCGAGCGCGAGATCCTGCGCGAAGCGCGCGAGGTATTCCCCAACACCATCGTCCCCCGCGATCTGGAACAGTACCGCATCATGCGCGGCGCGGTGGAACAGATCCAGCCGGAGGATTTGGCCGCGGGCGGAGACGATGCGCAGATGTGGGACGCCCCCGAGCTATAGGCGGATAGGAGGGCAGCATGGGTGAGCTGGTGTTCCTCAAACTGGGCGGTTCGCTGATCACCGACAAGCGACGCTTTGAGACGGCCCGCATGGCCGTCATCGAGAGGGTGGCCCAAGAGATCCAGCGCGCCCGCGAGGCGCGGCCCGAGCTGCGCCTGGTATTAGGGCACGGCAGCGGCTCCTATGGGCACTTTGCCGCCGACCGGTTCAAGGTGCACAAGGGACACCTGGAGGACTGGCGCGGTTATGCCGAGACGGGCGCGGCGGCCCAGCGGCTGAACCGGCTGGTGACCGACGCCCTGCTCAAAGCCGGTGTGCCCGCCGTATCGCTACAACCCTCCGCCTCGGCGCGCTGCCATGCGGGCGAGTTGGTCGAGCTGGCGCTGGACCCCATCGAGACGCTGCTGGAGCGGGGTTGCGTCCCCCTGGTCTATGGCGATGTGGCCCTGGACACGGTGCAAGGCTGCACCATCCTCTCCACCGAGCAGATCCTGGTCTACCTGGCGCGGGCGCTGCGCCCCGAACGCATTGTCCTGGCCGGGGAGGTGGCGGGGGTTTATTCGGGTGACCCGCAGCGTGATACCATCGTACGCCTGGTCCCGGCCATCACATCTCGCAACTATGACGAGGTGCAAAAGATGCTCTCCACGTCCTTTGGCGTGGATGTAACCGGCGGTATGCAGCAAAAAGTGCAACTGCTCTTTGAGCTGGTGACCGAACAGCCCAACCTGCAGGCGCGCATCATTACCGGGCGCACGGCCCACATGATCGAACGGGTGTTGGCCAGCGCCGAGGTACAAGAGGGAACCCTGCTGCGCTACTGACCGTCTGAGAACAAAAGAAAGATGGGGCCGCCTGATATGACGGGCTTTATATCGTTTTTCGTCGTTTTCAGCCTGCTGATCTTTGTCCACGAGCTGGGCCACCTGCTGGCGGCCAAGCTCGCGGGCGTGGCGGTGGAGGAGTTTGGCTTTGGCTATCCTCCGCGCCTGCTGTCCCTGGGGCGTTGGCGTGGCACGCTGCTGACCATCAACCTGCTGCCCTTTGGCGGCTTTGTGCGCATGAACGAGGACGATCCGAGCGTGAGCGGCGGCCTGGCCAACAAACCGCGCTGGGTGCGCGCCCTGGTCTTTAGCGCGGGCGCCCTGATGAACCTGGTGCTGGCCATCGTGTTGTTTAGCGCCACGTTCCTGCTGGGCGCGCCCACCCAGGTCGAGGGGCCCGGCGCGGGGATCTATGTGGTAGCGCCCGGCTCGCCGGCCCAACAGGTTGGCATGGCGCCCGGCGACACGCTGGTCGCCGTGGGCGGCATCGCCGTGCGGGATGTGGATCACGCCATCGGCCTGATCCAGGCCAGCGTGGGCGCACCCGTCGAGATCCAGTGGCGCCGCGATGGACGGTTGATGACGCCTGTTACAGTAACGCCCCGGCGCGAGCCGCCGCCCAACGAAGGGGCGCTGGGCGTGGCCCTGGGGCTCCCGCTGGAGCGCCAGGCCTATCCGCTGTGGCAGGCTGTGCCCCTGGGCGTGCGCACGGCGTGGGACGTCGTGGCCAGCATGTATGGCGCGCTGCGAGGCGCCATCGCGGGCGAGATCCCCTTTGAGGTCAGCGGACCGGTTGGCATCTATCAGTATACGGTCGAGGCCGCCAAAACCGGCCTGGCGCGCCTGCTCGAGTTCACGGGATTGTTGAGCGTAAACCTGTTCCTGCTAAACCTGCTGCCCTTGCCCGCACTGGATGGCGGGCGGCTGGTCTTTGTGCTGCTGGAATGGGTGCGCGGCGGGCGCCGGGTGCCGCCCGAAAAAGAGGGCATGGTACACTTTGTGGGGATGGTGGTCCTGGTGATGCTGATGGTGCTGGTCACTTATGTGGACGTGCGGCGGCTGTTGAACTAGAGGGGCCTGGATGGGCCAGTATGGCCCGTGGTGAGGTGACACAATGAACGAGTTCCTTGCGCTACTAGACGAACTGGCCGACGCGCCTATCACGCCCGCGTTCCTGGCACGCCTATCGGGCGCCACGCGCCCGCAGGGGATGTTGTTTGCCCAGCGCCTGGCGCAACTGCCGGAGGTGCGCCGGCTAGAGATCATCGCCAGCATGGCCCACTATGGCGAAGAGGATTTTGCGCTGCACTTTGACGAGCTCTATCGCGCTTGCCTGAGCGACGAGAGCGCGCCGGTGCGCCGCCAGTGCGTCAGGAGCCTGTGGGAAGACGAACGGCCCGACCTGGCGTTCCGATTGATCGAGATGCTGCACGGCGACCCGAGCGCCGAGGTGCGCGCGGCGGCGGCGACGGGCTTGGGGAGCTTTTTGTGGCTGGCCGAGATCGAAGAGCTGGACGAGACCCTGGCGCTAGAGGTGCGCCAGGCGTTGGAGCTCTGCATCGCCTCGGAGCAAGAGCCCATCGAGGTACGGCGTCGCGCGGTGGAGGCCATTGCTTTTATCAATGACGATGTCGTGAAGCAGATCATTGACCGCGCCTATGCCGACGAGGACCCCCTCATGCGCATCAGCGCCGTGTTCGCCATGGGCCGCAGCGCCGACCACTTTTGGGCCGAGACGGTTCAGGCCGAGCTCTACAGCGACTCGGCGGCCATGCGCTATGAGGCTGTGCGGGCCTGCGGAGAGATAGAACTGAAAAGGGCTACGCCCAACCTGATTCGGATGGCGTATGACGGGCGCGATCCACAGCTCCAGCTCATCGCCGTGTGGGCCCTGGGCAAGATCGGGGGCGACCGGGCGCGCAACACCTTGGCAGAGCTGATGGAGAGCGACAACGAGGACCTGGCCGAGGCCGCCGGGGATGCTTTGGATGAACTGAACCTCTTTGACACCTCCTTTGACCTGCTGGATGTGGACCTGGAGCACCAGCAGCTTGTCGAGCTGGGCCTCGTGGAAGATGACGACAGCCCGGTGGACGAGACCGCTCTGGCGTATCGTCGCGAGTTCGGGCGCTATCTGCAAGAGAGCGAGGACGAGGACGAGGGCGGCGACGAGGATGAGGGCGACGACGAAGACTGGCCGGACGAGTTTCTGGAGATCGGGTGAGGCGAGACCCGCTATGGGAGAGCAGCAGGCGGAGCGCGTTCAGTTTACCGCCATCGTGCGCGGGCGCGTGCAGGGCGTCAACTTTCGCTACTATACGCGGGCCAAGGCGCGCTCGCTGGGGCTCGGCGGGCATGTGCGCAACCTCCCCGATGGCAGCGTTCAGGTAACAGCCAGAGGGGAGGAGCAAGCGTTGCGGGCCTTGCTCGCCTGGCTACACCGTGGCCCGCCCCTGGCCGATGTCAGCCATGTGGATGTGGCCTGGCAGCCCGCGCAGGGGCCGCTGAGCGATTTTGAGGTGCGAAGCTAGATGAGAGAGAATCCGGAGCGGGGCGCGTGGGTGGTGCTCCTTTCGGCCTTTGCCATTTTCGGCCTATTGGCTGTGGGCATCCCCGTGGGCGCCCGCCACTATGTGCAGAACGCCGAGAGGGAGCAGGTGGCCATCGTCGAGTCGCTGGTGGGCACCGTGGTGATCGAGCTGCCGGTGGGCAGCGGCCCGCAGCCCCTCACCCGTGGGAACAGCATGGCCGTGCCCGAGGGCGCTCTGATCTATGTGGACGAGACCTCTGAAGCGGTGGTGACGTTTTTCGATCACAGTTTCATGCGGCTCTTTTCCGGAGCGGCGGTGCGGCTGGAGCGCCTGCGCGCGCCGCGCTTTCCATCCAGCCCCTTGCCCACGACGGTGCGGCTGAGCCTGCTGGCGGGCCGCATCCGCATCGGCACGGCGCTTTCTAGCACGGCGCCCCTGGAGATGATCGTCTCGACCTTGTACGGGCAGGCGCACCTGGCCGAGGACGGTAGCTATGCGGTCGAGGTGGGCCACGACCGCGCCGAGATCGTCGCCTATCGTGGCCAAGCCACCGTACTGGCGCAGAATCAGGAGGTGCTCGTGCAGCCTCGCGAGCGCACCCAGATCTCGGCGGGGCAGCCCCCTGAAGCGCCCGTCGGCGTGGCCCGCAGCCTGATCGCCAACGGCGAGTTCCAGGAGCCGCTGGCCGAGTGGCGCATCTATAACGATCAGGGCACCGATGGCGGCCAAGTGGATGGCATCGCCGAGTTGGTGGTGGACGAGGGGCGCCAGGCGGTGCGGCTGGTGCGCACCGGCGCCGGCGGCGACCATTGTGAGACGATCCTGGAACAGACCCTGGACGCCGTCATCCCCGATCCCGCCACTTCGCTGGTGGTGCGGGCCACCGTCAAGGTGCGCTATCAGGCGCTCTCGGGCGGGGGTTACCTGGCATCCGAGTATCCCCTGATGATTCGCATCACCTATCGCGATGTGTACGACAGCGAGGCCGAGTGGATACAGGGGTTCTATTACCAGAACGTGGACAACAACCCCACCACTTTTGGCTTGCAGATCCCCCGCGACCGCTGGTTCCTGTTCGAATCGGGCAACCTGCTGGAGAGCCTCTCCGTGAGCCCCTATCGCATCATCCGCGTGCGCGTCTATGCCTCGGGGTGGGACTATGACAGCCTGATCTCGGATATCAACCTGATTGTGGAGTAAGGGCATCGGGCGAGCGGGTTGCGCGCAGCGCTGCCATGTAAAGAGAGCGGATCTCGCCCAGGATGCGCTGGTACGCCGCGCTACGATAATCAGGATAGGTCCAGGGCAACGCCTCAAAGGCGCCGCCGCGATAGAGTAAGGTCACCTCGGCATAGATGCCCTGGCCGATGTAGATGCGGTGGGCATAGTCCTTGGTGGTGGCCAACACAAACTTGGCCGCGGTCAGATAGCCCGGATCCAGGTTGATGGCCCGCCGCCCCTCCCGAGCCCATTCTTGCTCCAGCGCATTGGTCCATGTCTTGGCTTGCGCCAGGGCGCCCGGATCCAGGAGCGGCTCAAAGGCGATGAACCGCCGCAGCAGAGGCGCCCCCATCTCTGGGGCGTAATAGCCGGTATAGTCAAAGGCGAGATCGTCGCTGATATAGTCGACAGGCCCAAACTCTTGGCAGAGGGCCTCCTGGGCGCGGGCAAACCAGGCGGGCTCGCCCGCCAGCATCGGGATCACCAGCTTGACCGGCATAGGTTGGCGGATCGCGCCCATCGTCCCCCTCCACACGGGCTAGAAACCCAAGCCCCGTTCCTTCATGCTGAGGAAGCTGTGCTGCCCGATGATCAGGTGATCCAGCACCTTGATATCCAGCAGCTCCCCGGCCCGCACTAGCTCCTGGGTCACCTGGATGTCGTCGCCAGAGGGGCTCACGTCTCCCGTGGGGTGATTGTGGGCGACGATGATGGCAGGGGCATTGTCTCGCATCGCCTCACGAAAGACCTCACTGATGCGGATAAGCGAGGTGTTGACATTGCCGGTATAGACCCGGACGATGCGCAGCAGGCGATGGCGCGTATCCAGAAGCATCACGCGCAACTCCTCCTGGGCCAGGCCCTGCATCTCGGCCATAAAGCGAGCGGCCGCATCGGCGGGCGAGGTGACCTGGTACCGATCCACAGCGCCGGCGGCGGCCAGGCGCTTGCCCAGCTCCAGGGCCGCCTGCACCTGGGCGGCCTTGGCCAGCCCGATGCCCGGCACACGACACAGCTCCTGGACCGTGGCCGAGGCCACGCCCGCCAGCCCACGAAACTCGCCCATCAGCCGCCGCGCCAGGTGCAGGGCGTTCTCGGTGCGCGTGCCGGTGCGCAGGATGATGGCCAGCAGCTCCTCCTCTCGCAGCGCCGAGACCCCATAGAACTCGAGGCGCTCGCGGGGGCGGTCGTTCTCCGGCATCTCTTTGATCGAGGTGTGATACGGCGCATTGGTCATAGTAGCGCTCCCTGGCACTGCAAACGCACCCAACCCGGCTGGCAGCCAGTGTAGCCGGTACGCAGCCTCGGTGTCAACGTCAGGGTCAGGGTTTGGCATGTTGGCCGCCCTTGCTTGCCCGGGCGTTCTGCGCCACAATGGGCCGCGATGACACACAAGCAGGCAGAGATGCGCAAGGTAACCGTATCGCGGGACGAGCTATACGAGCTGGCGGCGGACGTGCTGAGCCAGGGGGCGCCCCTGACCTTTGCGGCGCGCGGCGGCAGCATGCTACCCTTTATCCGCGAGGGCGATCTCCTCACGGTGGCGCCCCTGGGACAGCAGCGCCTGCGTCTCGGCGATATCGCCCTATATCGCTGCCAGGGGAGCGCCCTGCTGGCGCACCGGCTGATCGGGCGCGCCCAAGAGGGCGGCGATTGGCTGGCCCGTGGGGATGCCTCCTGGGGCGCGGTGGAAAGGGTACGCCCCGACCAGGTCCTGGGGCGCGTGGTGATGCTAGAGCGGCACGGGCGCAAGCGGCGGCTAGATGCCCCCTGGCGCCGCCTTGGGGCGCGGCTCTGGCACGGCCTGTGGCCCTGGAACCTGCGCGCCTATGCCCTGGCGGCGCGGCTCAAGCGCCGCTGGCCAGGCCATCGCGACGCCTGAGCCGCCGTGGCCTGGCCGCGTCAGTTCAGTTTCTCGACGTGCATCTGGCCGCGCTGCTTGCGCAAATAGGTGCCCACACGCCAATCGGGCATGGCGCGCTCCTCGCGTAGCCTGCCGGAGGGCTGGCGAATGCGCGCATAGAGGACGTTCTCATGATAGTCGCCATCCTCGTCGGATACGCGCACGCGCTTTTGATACAGCTCGACGATCTCTCCCTCCCAGCTCTTGCTGAGGCTCACGGCGGTGATGATCATGCTGATCAGAGCCGCCAGGCCCACGCCCCCCAACCCTTCGATGGGGAAATCCTCCACAAAGAGCATTAATGCCCCGCCGATCAAGGCGAACAGCACCAAGGCGCCGAGCCAGTAGAGGAGCACCTTGCCAAGGCAGCCGCTGGCGGTGGCGGCAGGGGCCGCCGACGCCGGCGGTGTGGGGCCATAGCTGACCGCCTGCGCCGGCGTCGGCGGCGGGGGCGCTGCAGGCGCCACGGGCCGATAGGGCATGGCTGGCTCCCACTGGGAACCCGTCCAGACGTGCCACTGGCCGCTACCTTCTTGCAGCGTCCATAGGCGCCCCTGGGCATCTGTAACCCGCAGGTTGTTGATCGCATTGCGATAGCCCGCCAGGTCCAGGCGTCCACCATGATACTCGTCGGTATACCAGCGGTACTGCCGCTCAGCCTCCTGAAACGCTCCCTGTGCCAACACGCGGGCCTCCTCTGGATGATATCGCTCGATGTGATGCTCTGTGCTGCGGCAATGCGCGTAATCATAGGCGCGTCGCGCCTGCCCGTCAAAGGCGGGCGGCTACCGGTTGCATCCCCATCTATAGCCAGCTACAATACCGCCAGACTTTTGCCAACGGGCAGCAAGAAAGCGAGGATGGACATGCACGACCTGCGCCAGGTCTTGGCAGGCCAGGATCTCATCATCGGCGACGGCGCCTTTGGCACCCTGCTGCAAGCGCGCGGCCTGCCGCCCGGCATGTTGCCCGAGGTCTGGAACGAGACCCATCCGGAAGAAGTGATGGCCATCCATCGGGCTTATGTCGAGGCAGGGGCCCAATATGTGAGCACCAACACCTTTGGCGGCTCGCGCCCGCGCCTGGCCGAGGGCGGCCTGGGCGAGCGGACCGGCGCAATCAACTGTCTTGCGGCAGAGCTGGCCCGCCAGGCAGTGGATGGCCGCGCCTGGGTAGCGGGCTCGGTGGGCCCCACCGGACGGCTCATGGAGCCGTTCGGCGATCTCTCCATCGCCGAGGCCGAGGAGGTCTTTGGCGAGCAAGTGGAGGGCCTGCTGGCCGGCGGCGTGGACCTGCTGGTGATCGAGACCCACCACGACCTGGAGGAGGCCGGCGCCGCCCTGCGCATGGCGCGAGAGCGCACCGATCTACCCATCTTTTGCACCTTTGCATTCAACCCCAAGGGCCGCACGATGATGGGCGTGCGCGCGGCCCAGGCGGCCCGCCGTATGCAAGAGTTGGGCGCCGACGCCGTGGGCGCCAACTGCGGCGATGGCCCGGCCGCCATCGCGGCGGCCCTGGAGCAGATGCGCGACGCCACCACGCTGCCCTTGGTGGCCAAGTCCAACGCCGGCATGCCCCAGTTGGGGCCGGATGGCGCCGCGCTCTGGGATGTGATGCCGGAGCAATTGGCCGAGCACGCCCGCGCGTTTGTGGCGCTGGGCGCCCGCATCATCGGCGGCTGCTGCGGCTCCAGCCCCGCATATATCGCAGCCATCGCGGCGGCCTGTGGCCGTGCGGAGGAGGTGGGGTGATGCCACGTATGGCAGTTGGGGCACGGCATGCCGCGCCCCAACCGGACGCCGCGCTCCAACCAAACGCCGTGCCCCAACACAACGCCATGCCCCAACAGATGGAACGTTTTGGGCAACCGGTCGCG
>CAYZWT010000008.1:0-23003 GCA_964482225.1 uncultured Anaerolineales bacterium | reverse complement strand
GCCCCAACACAACGCCATGCCCCAACAGATGGAACGTTTTGGGCAACCGGTCGCGGGATCCATCGCGACGATCATCCGATCCCAAGTCCGCTGTCACCAAGCGCATCAATGCCCTGCGCGGAACACCTGGGATGCCCGTCTGGCAGCGCAACTATTACGAGCACATTATTCGGAACGAGCGCGCACTGGTCGCCATCCGTGCATATATCCTGAACAACCCGATCCAATGGGCTGTTGACCGCGAGAACCCGCAACGCCTAGGCTGAGTACCTTACGAGGAGGGTGTGACATGTCGAGACTTGCTATCGAGGGCGGCAAGCCCGTGCGCGAGGAACTGCTCCACGCCGGTTTCCATGGCTCTTCGGAGATTGACCAGCGCGAAATTGACGCCGTGATCGAGGTGCTGCGGGGCAAGACCCTCTTTCGCTTTTTGGCCGAGAGCGCAGGGCATTCTTGGGCCAAAGAGGTCGAGGACTGGTATTGCGAGCAGTTGGGGCGCAGCTACGGCCTGGCCGTCAGCAGCGGCACCACCGCCCTGGTAAGCGCCCTCTATGGCATAGACGCGGGCCCCGGCGATGAGGTGATCATTCCCGCCTACACCTTTATCGCCACCGCGGCCGCCGTGATCGCTGCCGGGGCCGTGCCCGTGATCGCCGAAGTGGACGCCTCGCTCAACCTGGACCCCGTTGATCTGGAAGCCAAGATCACGCCTCACACCAAGGCCATCGTGCCGGTGCACATGCGGGGTGTGCCCGCGCGCATGGACGAGATCTTGGCCGTGGCGGATCGCTACGATCTGCTGGTGGTAGAGGACGTGGCCCAGAGCAACGGCGGCCTCTATCGCGGACGACGCCTGGGCAGTTTAGGCGATGTGGGCTGTTTCAGTTTTCAGCAATACAAGGTCATCACCTCGGGCGAGGGTGGCATGGTGGTTACCGACGATCGCCGCATCTATGACCGGGCGCGGATGCAGCACGATTGCGCAGCGCGCTTTTGGGAGGGCGACGCCGAGGACGACCGCTACGATTTCGTGCTCTCGGGCGAGAACTATCGCCTCTCCGAGCTCTCTGCCGCGCTGGTGTGGGTCCAACGCCTGCGCTTGGCGCCGATCCTGGAGCGTTGCCGCGCCGTCAAACAGCGCGCCTCGGCGGGGCTGGCCCAGTTCTCGGGGATCACGCTGCAAGACGTGCCCGATCCCAAAGGCGATTGCGGCATTACCCTGACCTTTTTCCTGCCCGATGCCGAACTGGCCAAACGCTTTGGTGCGGCGCTGCGGGCCGAGAATATCCATTGCGGCACCGTACACGACAAGCAGATCCCCGACCGGCACATCTATAGCTACTGGCCCTTTATGATGAGCGGCCTGGCCGAGGAGCGCCGCGCGCCCTGGAAGCATCCAAGCTACCACGGCGCGGTGGACGGCTACTCGCCCACCCAGTGCCCTCGCTCGTTGGACCATTTGTCGCGGGCAATCATGGTCTTTATTGACCAGACCTTTACGCTAGAGGATGCCGATCTGATCGTCGAGGCGGTCGGCAAGGTGGCCCAGGCGCTGCTCTAGGGCGCGCGGGCAGACGGCATCTGTTCAGCATTGGGGCGACCCGGGTACATCGGCAGGGGCACTGGGGCGCGGGCGAGACGCCCGCGCGCTGCAAGCATCGTGACGATGCAAGCCGAGCCCTTCGACGCCAGAGTGTCGGAGGGCGGGAGAGACGCCCGCCCTCCATGCAGGGCCGCGCCGCCTGCAAGACAATGGCATCTCTGTCCCAGCCGGCGCCGAACTCCCTCCCCAAGTCTGAAGAGTTGTATGCAGGCCGAGTGCTCCCCTGGCGGTTGACGCTCACCGTCGCCGCCCTCTATAATGCCCGAGATGTTTCCCGCACCGATGGACGAGCTGAATCCCGGCATGGATTATCTGAGTTTTGACCTGCGCATTGGCGATTGGAACCCCCACACCCAGACGGGCGTGGTGGAGGTGTTGCGCTCCCCTTCGGGCGAGGGGCGCCGTTATCCCTTTGCCCTAGCTCTCGATGTTGCCAGCGCTATGCGAGAGCTGGTCGCCGCGCCCGAGCGCGCCCCCGCTCTGGGCCGCCAGCTATCCGAGGCGATCTTTCGCCACGAAGTGCTGCTGGCCTGGTACGAGAGCTATCAGATCGCCCGCGAGCGCCAGAGCGGCCTGCGCTTGCGGCTGCACATCGAATCATGGGAGCTATCTCGCCTGCCGTGGGAGATTCTGTACGATGCCCGGGCAGACGATTTCCTGGTCTTTAATGAGCGGGTCTCGATCGTGCGCTATATCCGGCTGCATACGGCGCCACCCTCGCTGCGCCAATCGGCCTCGCTGCGGCTGCTGGCCGTGGCGGCCTCGCCCATAGACGAGTCACCCCTGGACTGGCGCAACGAGATCGCCTTGCTGCAAGAGGCTGTGGCGCCGCTGGCGCGCGAGGGCCTGGTGACCCTCAACGTGTGCGAACATGCCACCCGCGAAAAGCTCCACGTGGCCCTGCTAGAGAGCCGCCCTGATGTCGTACATTTCGTGGGCCATGCCGAGTACGATGTCGCCAAGCAGCAAGGCTCTCTCGTGCTGGAGGATGGGCAGGGTCGCTCCAGCCATGTGGACGCCACCGAGGTCGCCCGCCTGCTGCGCCGCTATGGCGCGCACCTGGTGGTGCTCAACGCCTGCGAGACCGCTCGCGGCATCTGGGCCGGCCTGGCGCCCACGCTGGCGCGCTGCGACATCCCGGCGGTGGTGGCCATGCAGTGGCCCATCGAGGATCGCGCCGCCATTGCCTTCTCCAAGGCATTCTATCGCACCCTGGTGGTCGGGCGCACCGTGGATGAGTGCGTCGCCGAGGGGCGCGTCGCTATGGACACGGCCCTCCCTCACACCACGAGCTGGGCGGCGCCCGTGCTGTTCCTGCGCTCATTCAGCGGGCAATTGTGGACCCGGCGCCCCTCGCTGGCCGCGCCGGAGCGCCGCAGGGAGGTGCTGGAGGGCGAGCCTGGCGCAGATCAGGATGGCCGGCGCCAGGGGCTGTTCAAGACGCGCGGGCCGCTGCGCCTGCCTGATGACCGCGACCTGCTGGTGGATCGGCCCGAGCTACGCCGCGCCCTGCGGCTGGCGCAACAGCCCACAGTGACCCAGTACATCGCCCTGCTCAGCGCGCGCCAAACGGGCAAGACCACGCTCCTTTTGCAGCTCATGGGCCTACTGCAGGATATCTACGCTTGCGTGTTCATTGACCTATCGGTGCTGCGCGGCCAAGATGTACATGCCTGCTTTCGTTTTGTCGCCTTTCGGCTGATCAGCGAGCTGCGCGCCCTGCTGGGCGATGATCTGCCCCTGCCCGATACGGCGCCGGTCGAAAGCTCGGTCGAGTTTGTCGAGTTTCTTTACGGCCTGGCCAAGATCGTGCCTCTGCCACGCATCGTCATGCTCATAGACGAGGTGGGCGCGCTCTCTGCCGAGGTTTCCGACGTGTTCTTTAACACCATCCGCACCGTGTTCACCCAGGGGCGCGGGATGACCAGCTACCTGGTCAAGTACCTCTTTGTCTTTAGCGGCGCCGTGGACCTCTACGGACTGACCTTTGGCACCAACTCGCCCCTGAACATCTGTGAAAAGATCTACCTGAACGACCTGGAGCCCGACCAGGTGGCCCAGATCGTGAGCCGATTCGAGTTGCTGGGCGTGGCGGTGGAGCAGGATGCGGCGGGGGCGATTTATGCCTTGACGGCGGGGCACCCCTACCTGACGGCGCACCTGTGCGCCGTCTTGGAGGAGGCAGGCATAGAGCAGGTGACGGTAGCCCGGGTGCGCTGGGCCGCCTCTCAGCTCTTGGTCGAGGATGACAACATCCGGCATATGCTACACGAGCTGGAAAACATGCCGGCAGCGCGCCGCCGACTCTATAGCATCGCCATTGAGAGGCAGCGCATCCCCTTTAGCCGCAACAACCCGATCCTGGCCTCCCTGGAGATGATTGGCGCCATCAGGCCGACCCAGCCGTGTACGGTGCGCAACCGGCTGTATGCCCGCGCCCTGGCCCACTATTTCGAGGGGCAGGAACAGACCCCGCTAGATGAGGCGGCCCAAGCATCCCAGGCCGCGTTCTATGAGCACCTGGCGCATCTGCGCCGAGGGGCGCTGAACGGGAGTGGATGCTATCGCCTCGACGCCTCGTGGAAGGCGTTCGCCGAGGCGCTGTTTACGGCTGTGCCTGCCTTTTCCCTCTACGCGGACCTTGCAGAGAACAACGAAGCCCATATCATCCTCTCCATCAACGACCGCGCCCCAGGCGGCCAGTATTGGAATAGCTTCCAGCCGGCGATCCTGGTGTGGTGCGCGCCCAGCGTTCAGGATCCAGAAGCCCTGGTAGAAAAGGCGCTGGCGGCCGCCCGGGAACACAACCTCTGCCTGGTGTTCGTACTCGCCTCGTGTATCCCCTCTGCCCTGCAGCTCTCCTCGGGCAGCCACGATGGCGTGTGCCTGGTCTTGGCGACCGATCAAGAGATCGCGCAATTGCTGGATCAGCGCGGCGAGATCGAAACGTTTCTGCGAGATCGGGTGCTGGCTGCCCGGCTGAGGCGCCTATAGTTCTCCTCGCGGGCGCCCTTGCATCCGGCGCTTTGACATGATACCTGGCCCTCTCTATAATCTGCGCAAGCTCTTGGAGGGGCGTAATAGATGGACAAAAGACGTCTGCCCGCCAGCCTCGTACTGGTGGCTCTGGCGCAGGTGATCGCCGTGATCGTGTTGCCGCCCAGCATGCTCATGTCAATCAGCCTGCCCATAGGGATCGTGATCGCCGCGGTCTTTGGCCTGCTCGGGCTCAACCTCCTGCGCCTGCGAGATTGGGCGCGCGTGGCGACGGTGTTTGTGCAGGGATTCAGCATCATCGTCCGCCTGCTGACGCTGCTTAGCAACGTGGTGCCTGGCGGGGCGGACGCCCAGCTTGATGTGACCCTGCTGGTGACCTCGCTCGTGTCTATGCTCCTCTCTGGCTGCGTCCTCTATCTGATCGAAAAGCCGGATATTCAGCTCATCATGCAGCGGTAGATGCCGGGCGTGCATCCGGCGCTCCCGCGCCTGAGGGGATGTGGGTTGATCTACAAGTGCGCGCGCCGCACCGGGGCTTGTTCTGGCGCCCACACGGCAGCGTTGGCCGGGTCGGGCTTGCGTGCCAGAATTCGGCCTGCCTGCGAGCGGGCCCAGGGGTGCCCCGCCCATCACCCACGGGAAGTGTGAAGAACGTGCCTTTGACCCTGTTGCTGCCGAGCCTGATCCCTCTCTTCGGCGCTGCCATCTGCCCTTTGCGCGTGTTCACGCAGGCGCGCCTGCCCCTACGACGTTGGCTCTATATGGTGTTTGTGGCGCTTGCGGCCGTCGGCGTCATCATCGCCAGGCTGCCAGGCGCGCAACCTCTGGGAGAGCTGCCCCAAACGTCCTATTTCGGCGCCGCTCCGGTGTTGCTTTGGACGCCCTTGGGCGCGCTGGCGGCAGGGCTCTTGCTGGGCGCCGTGCTGGCGGGGCAACTGGTGCGGCGGCAACGACCTCTGGCCCCAGAACATGCCAGCCTGCGCCTGGTGCTGCTGGCGGCTTGCATGGGCGTGTTGGCGGCGGGCAATTTGCTGACGCTATGCGTGGCGTGGAGCATCCAGTTGTTGGCGCTCTTGATGCTGCGGGCGCTCTGGCGCGAGAGCGAGGCGGAAAAGCCCCGCCCCTGGGAGATCTGGAGCAGCCTGCTCTCCAGTGGGTTGCTCATGCTCGGCGCCGTGGCCATGCTCGTGCAACAAGAGGGCGATCTGTCTCTGATCGGGATACAACCGGGCCTGGCGCTGAACGCGCTGGCTGTCGCCATCGCCCTGCGCATTCTGAACTGGCCGCGAGCAGGGGGGCTGCGACGCCACTGGGAGACCTACCTGATGTCCCTTGTCACCGGGCTGTACCTTTGGCTGCGCATCGGCCCGGCGCTACAGGCCGATGGGACGCTGCTATCCAGAGGCGTTGGCATTGGCATTGCGTTGATTCTGGCCGGCCTCGGCCTCACTAGCGCCCTGCATCGCAGGGCGGGGCGCGCATTGCCCTATGTGTTAACCCACTGGGCCATCCTGGCCCTGTTGGCGCCCTTGGTGGATCCCGCCATCGGATTCGTCGCCAGCCTGCTCATCGCCCTGCACCTGGTGGTCTCTTTGCTGGCGCTCCGCATTCACCAAACCTCCGATGTCTCTTTGGCGCCTCTCGGCGGCCTTGCGTATCTGGTCGCCTGGGCATCGCTGGGAGGGTTCCCCCTCACCCTCGGTTTCATCGCGCATTGGCTGCTGGTGCGGAGTTGTTGGGAGACGGGCGCCGGGCACCTGATCACCTGGGTATTGATCAGCTTTGTGGCCAACGCGATCCCCGCATGGTCACAGGTGCGTTCCTTTGCAGAGGGCGCCACTGCAGAAGAGTTGCCCCAGGAGCCCGTGGCCGCCGCTGAGGATGAGGATGGCGCGCCCGACCTTGAGCATCTCGCACCAAGCCCCAGAGCGAACGAGGAGGTTGACACGAACCCTATGCTCGCCCGCCTCAAGAGGCTAGTTACGGGAGAAGCGGCGGCCAAGCCCGATGGCGTCGCTATCGCGGCCTCGGGCCTGGCCGCCCTCGCGCTCCTGGCCGTGGGGATCGTTCCAGGTCTGGTGGGGGCCCTCTGGCCCCAAGCGCCGCTGGATCTGAGCATTCTGGGCTACTCGCGCCTGTTGGGAGGGAGCGAGACCGCCGGCAGTGCGCTGGCCCTGGCGACGGCCTGTGCTCCCCTGTTGGCCGGGTTGACCCTGCACCGGCGCTGGATGGGTGCGCAGGTCTCCTCGCTGCGGCCTTTTTACCGCAGCCGGCGGGTGGTGAATACGGACTGGTTATACACGGTCGCCAAAGAGCAGGCCGACCACATCCTGGCGATTTTGGGGCAGGGGCTCGATGTCCTGGAGGGCTCGTTCTCGCTGGCATGGGTGCTGATCTGGGGCATTGCCCTGATCTACTATATGGTGGGCGCATAAATGTTTAGCTTGAATACGCAAGTGGCGCGATGCCGTATCCATTGAGCGCCGACCCCGAGACCTATCAGGTTGCCATCACGCTGGTGGTGGTGGCTGTGCTCTTGGCGCTGGGGAATCGCCGCCTGCTCGTGGTGCCCCTGATGCTACAGTATGTACTCGTCAGCGCCTTGCTGAGCGCGGACATCTCTCAGCCGATCTTTGTGATCCGCGTGACGTTGGGCGCCGCGATCTCGACGATCCTCTATATCACCGGCAACCACATGGAGCGCACGCTTGCGGGCAAAGGGGTGGCCGCCGGCGAAGGCCCGCCCGCCCGGCCTTTGCCGCCGAGCATGGGCGGCTTCTTTCGCTTGCTGGCCCTGGCCTGGGCCATGCTCATGGCCTTTGGCCTATGGAATGCCTATCCCCTGACAAACCTGCCCGCGCTGCTCACACTGACAGCCTTTGTGCTACTGACGTTGGGCGTGACGTTGGCCCTGGTGAGCCCCGACCCGCTGCATATAGGGGTGGGTTGCCTGATGCTCCTGACAGGCTTTGAGGCGGTCTACCTGTCTCTCGAGGCCAGTCTGCTGGTGGTGGCTCTGCTGGGGCTGCTCGATATTCTGATCGCGCTGGCCATCAGCTACAACTGCGAGCAATGGCTGGATGCGATTGCGGAAGAGGCTTTGCCATGATTCTGCTCCTGCTGGCGGTCCCCCTTGTGGGCGCTCTGGCCGCCTGGATTTTCCGCCACCTGCGTCCGGTGGCCGCCGGCCTGGCAACCGGGGCCGTCCTGCTGGTGGCATTCCTGGCGTTGTGGGGGTTCGATACGCCGCCCTTTACCATCCTGGGGCGCACCCTGGCCCTGGACCCTGCTACGCGCACGCACCTGGCTATCGCCATGTTCTTGCTGGCCTGCGCCTTGGCCTCGTCGGCGCACCTGACAGAGCGTGACGTAGCCGGGAGCCTGGCGCTCCTGGGGCTGGGTCTGCTCCTGCTCTTTCTGGCCCTCCAACACATCATCCTCGCGATGCTGATCCTACAGGCAGGGTTGGCGATCCTGGTGATGTTGATTCCCCACAAGGCCGGGGACGCGGCGCCAACCAACATGCGCATCCTCGTGGTTCTGGTGATGGCCGGGGTGCTGCTATCGGCAGCAGCCTGGCTGATCGAGCACCCTGGCGCGAGCCCGGGCGCCATCGGCCCTATGGCCCTGGTGGCCGGCCTGTGTGTGATATTGGGCGCCTTTCCCTTTTTCGTCTGGAAGATCCAGATCTATCGCTCTGACTCATCCATCGCGCGCACGATGTTTGGCGTGGTTCTGCCGCATCTGATCCTGGTGCGCATTCTCACCCTACAGGGGGGCGCGCTGCCCGCCTCTGGCGGCCCGCAGGCGGCGCTCTTGCTGAATGTGGGCATCGCCACCTTTGTCATAGGCTGTATTGGGGCGCTTGCGCAGCAGACCATCGGGGGCGTGCTGGGCTATATGGCGGTCGGCGAGCTGGGCTTTGTGCTCATGGCGTTGGGCTCGGATACGCCCGAGACGCGCGCCCTGGCCCTGACGCACCTGATTCTGCGGGGCGTGGCGGTCGTGGGCTTGGGTGTGGGAGCGGCGGCGCTGCGACATAGCTTTGGCAGCGACCGCCTGTCGGATCTACGGGGGGCCTTTCGGCGAGCGCCGCTGGTCTCGCTGGGCATGTTGCTGGCCGGGCTCTCGTTGGCGGGTTTTCCGCCCCTGGCGGGCTTTATCACGCGCTTGGCCTTTTATCGCATCGTCGCCATCCAGGACCTGGGGTGGGCCGTGGCCCTGGCAGTCATCGGCCTTGCCCCGGCCTGTGCTGTGGTGCGCTTTGGTATCGCAGCGTTCCAAATCGCGCCTATGCCTGAAAGCCGCCGGGAGCCACTGTGGCCGGCGGCGCTGGCGCTGTTGCTGGGGTTGGGGCTGCTGGCTGTGGGGCTGGCGCCCCAGGTGCAAGGCTATCTACCGGCCAACTGGTCTGACCTGCTCTTTGGGCTGGCCGGTACAGGGCTCTGACGCCGGGCAGCCTCAGGCGCCGCCCAGGGAGCGCAGCGCGGCCAGGATGCGCTCATCCAGCGCCTTGGTCTCGACAGGAACGGCGGCCAGGGCATCTCGCGCCTCGCCCAGGCTATAGCCCAGGGACGTGAGGGCGTTGATCACCTCTGCATCGCCCTCGCGCATGGCGGCCATGCTCCATGCCACCCCGCTGGGCGCGCCCACCTTGTCCTTGAGGTCGAGCATCATCCGTTCGGCGGTTTTGCGCCCGATGCCGGGGATGCGCGTCAACATGCCCACGTCACCCTGGGTGATGGCGCTGCGCAGCACCTCGGGCGAAAAGGTCGAGAGCACGGCCAGGGCAGTGCGAGGGCCGATGCCCGACACGCCCAGGAGTGTGGTAAAGATATCGTGCTCCTCTTCTGTGCCGAACCCGTACAGGGCCAACTCGCTCTCGCGCACGTACAGGTGGGTGTATAGCTCGACGATGTGGCCCACCTGGGCGCCATCGAGCACGCTATCGGGCACGCGCACCAACAGCCCCACGCCCCCGACCTGAACGATCAGGGCCTGGGCCCGCAGCGCCTGGATTCTGCCTTGCACACTGGCGATCATGTGATGGATCCTGCAAGGGTAACGGCCCTAGCGATCCAGCAGCGCCCCCAGCCGGGCCGAGTGATGCTGGCAGATCGCCACGGCCAGGGCATCGGCGGCGTCATCGGGGCGAGGGAGTTCCTCTAGCCCCAACAAGATGCGCACCATCTGCTGTATTTGGAGCTTGTCGGCCCCGCCATAGCCCGTAACGGCCTGCTTGACCTGCATCGGCGTATACTCGGCGATTTCTAGCCCGGCCCGGGCCAGCGTCACCAGCAACACGCCGCGCGCCTGCCCCACCAGCATGGCGGTCTGGGCGTTTGTACTGAAAAAGAGTTCCTCTACGGCTGCCACCGAGGGCTGATACTGCTCCAGGAGCGCGGCCAGCGCATCGTGCAGCATCACCAAGCGCTCGGACACCGGCGCTTGGGCCGGTGTCCGCAGCACGCCATAGGCAACCGCTTCGAGCCGCTGGCCATCCCCGGCGACCAGGCCGTACCCTGTGGTGGCCAATCCAGGATCCAGGCCGATAACCAGCATGACTAGGCGGCTTGGTTCTCGTACGAGGCCAGCACCTCGTCGCTGAGTTCGAGGTTGGAGTAGACCTGCTGGACGTCGTCCAGGTCCTCCAACGCCTCCATCAACTTGAGGTTGGTCATGGCTTCCTTTTCGGCCAGGGCAAGCTGGCTCTGGGGCAGCCAGGAGAGTTGCGCATCGAGCAGCTCGAAACCGGCCTCGGTGAGGGCATCGCGCACGGCCCGAAAATCGGTCATCTCGGTATAGACCTCGACTGTCTCCTCGGCGACCTCCACATCCTCAGCACCGGCATCAATGGCGATCAGCGCCACCTCGTCAGGGTCTGCGCCCCCCACCGCGACCGAGATCACGCCCTTGCGAGAGAACATCCAGGCCACGCAGCCATCCGCCCCCAGGTTGCCGCCGTAGCGAGAAAAGACATGCCGGACCTCGGAGACGGTGCGATTGCGATTGTCGGTAAAGGCCTCCACGATGATGGCTGTGCCATGCGGACCATAGCCCTCGTAGGTGTATTCCTCCACCTGGGCGCCATCCACGCTCTCGCCCGAGCCGCGCTTGATGGCGCGTTCGATATTGTCCTTGGGCATGTTGGCCTGCCGCGCCTTGTCCAACACCAGGCGCAAGCGGAAATTTGCCTCTGGATCGGCGCCGCCCTCGCGGACGGCAATGACGATCTCGCGTCCCAGCTTGGTAAAGAGCTGGCCTCGTTTGGCGTCGTTGACGCCTTTTTGCCTCTTGATCGAGGCCCATTTGCTATGTCCAGACATCGGTCACCTCCAGATTACGATGCGGAGGGGTCCCTTACCCCCAGATTATACCATCAGGGCGAACCGACACCAATCGAGAACGCCTTGAACGCCTTGGTGTCGCACGCGCCGAACTGCTCGCTTTGGGCAGCGATCAGTTCTGTGGGGGGACGCCGCTCCGTATCGGCCCGGGGAAGGGGATCACGCCTGGAGACCTCCTGGCGCCAGCAGCAGCTTGAGCTGGCGGGCCGTATCAATGGCCTGCCCCAACCAATGGTTGTTGGCATACACCAGGGTTAGGCGGGCGTTTGCGGCCAGTTCCTGCACCTTGGCCGCCCAGGGCTCTAGCTCCTCGCGAGAGTAGCGATAGTCGTAACGCTCCCAGGCCTCGGTGTGATCCCACCACTTGGCCGCGTTGCGGCCATGCAGGCGCACGTAGGCGATATCCGAGGTGGCCACGGCAAAGGCAGGCAGCAGCGTGGGCAATCGCGGCTGGTCTACACAGCAGATGCCCAGCCCCAAATCGCGCAACAGGCCGAATATGCGGCCCGATACCCAGGTCACATGGCGAAACTCGATCACCGTGGGCAGGTCGCCCAACTGGTCGCGCAGGGCGCGCAGGGCATCCACATTCTGCGGCGTGCATTGAAAGCGCGAGGGGAACTGGGCCAAGACGCACCCCAGGCAGCCCTGCTCCACCCAGGGGTGCAGCGCCTCACAAAAGCGGGCGGTGACGGCGGCGCTATCCTCGCGCTCGTGGGTCATCCCGCGATTGGCCTTGATGGCAAAGAGAAAGCCGGGAGGCGTTTTGCTGCTGAGAGCGGCCAGGGTCGCGGCGGTGGGCACGCGGTAATAGGAATAGTTGATCTCGACGGTATCGAACTCTTGGGCATAGTAGCTCAATCTGTCGCCCTCAGGCAGGCCCACAGGGTAGAACGGCCCCTCCCAGTCGCGATAGCCAAAACCACTGGCGCCCACCCGGATCATGCTGCTTCTCCGTCGGAATCCGGCGCTGACCCATCGCCCGCCAGCACTTGACGCGATCGGCCGCCATCCTGCTTGGGGCCGACGACGCCGCGATCCTCGAGCTGATCAATCAGGCGGGCCGCGCGCGGGTAGCCGATGCGCATCTGGCGCTGCAAGAAGGATGCCGAAGCGTGCTTGCGCTCGCGCACCAGGGTCTCGGCCTGCTCCAGCAGTTCCTCGTCGGCATCGTCCTCGACCGACATCTCTTCCCAGGGGGGCGTTTCGTGATCCTCGGCCATGTCGGCGGCGGGGACTGCCGCCTGCCGGGCGGCATACCAGCCCATGAGCGCCTCGATCTCGCGGTCGGACACATAGCTGCCCTGGATGCGCTGTAGCTTGGAGGAATCAGGCGCCATAAAGAGCATGTCGCCCTGGCCCAGCAGCTTTTCCGCGCCAGGTGTATCCAGGATCACCCGGGAATCCACCTGGGAGCTGACGGCAAAGGCGATGCGCGAGGGGAAATTGGCCTTGATCAGGCCGGTGACCACATCCACCGAGGGGCGCTGGGTGGCGATGACCAGGTGGATGCCGGTGGCGCGGGCCATCTGGGCCAGCCGACAGACCGAGCGCTCTACATCATCGGGGGCGACCAGCATCAGCTCGGCCAGCTCATCGATCACCATGACGATCATGGGCATGGGCTCCAGCCGGCGTTTTTTGGCGCCCCGGTTGTACTCGGCCAGGTTGCGGGCGCCGACCTCGGCAAAGGTCTTGTAACGCGATTCCATCTCGTGGATGAGCCAGCGCAGGGCCACCACGACCTTTTTGGTATCCACCACCACGGGCGCGATCAGGTGGGGCAGGCCATTGTATTTGGTCAGCTCGACCCGCTTGGGGTCCACCAGCAGCAGGCGCAGGGTATCGGCCGTGTGCTGATAGAGCAGCGAGACGATGATGGCGTTCAGGCAGACGCTCTTGCCCGAGTTGGTGCTGCCGGCGATGAGCAGGTGCGGCATGCGGGTCAGATCGGCGACCACAGGTTGCCCCGAGACATCCCGCCCCAGACCGAGCTTGAGGGGCGAGCGCAGGCGGGTGAACTGCTCCGAGGTGAGGATATCGCGCAGGCCAACGAGGGTCTTGACCTCGTTGGGCACCTCGATGCCCACCACGGCCCGCCCGGGCACCGGCGCCTCGATGCGAATGGGCGCCGCCGCCAGCGCCAAGGCCAGGTCGTTCTGCAACGAAAGGATCTTGCTGACGCGGATCTTGTATTGGCGACCGCCCTTTTCCACAAAGCCCGGCTCGACGCCGAACTGGGTGATGGCCGGCCCACGGTTCCACTCGACCACCTCGGCAGGAATGCCAAAGGCCGCCAGCGTCTCCTCGATGGTCTGGGCGCGCAGCCGCGCCCCGGCGTCATCTCCATCTTGCGCCTCGTCCGAGACCAACAATTCGATGGGCGGCAGGGCAGCGGGGTCTACGGATACGGGCAACGGCTGCGGCGCGGCGGAGTGCCGGGGGTTGGCCGCGCGCTGGCGTGTCTGGCGGGGCGCGGCGGGTTGAGATGCGGCGGGCTGCGAGATCGGGCGGGCGGCAGGCCGCTGCACAACGGCGCGCACCCGGCGCGAGGCAATGGCCCGGCGCAGCCGCACGCCGACCTGGGCCAGCGCCCAATGGGCCCTCCAGGCCAACACCCGCCACGGGATGCCCGCCGCCAGGTAGAGCCCCACCAGGGCCAGCAACGCCAGCAGCACGGCGCTGACCACGCGCCCCAGCAACGGCACCGTCAAGCGCCACAGAGTCCAGCCCACATAGCCGCCACGGAGGCCACTTTGCGCCAGGGAGAGCGGGTTGGCGGGGCTGATGACATGGACAAAGCCCAGTGTGGCGAAAAAGAACAGCTCGAGGCCCACGATGGTCTGCCAGCGAGGGCTCAGAGGGCGCTCCAGGGCGCCATAGAAGAGCAGAAACATGCCGCCTATGAACACCAGCAGCGCGATGGGATACGCCCCGATGCCAAAGACCTGGGTCAGAAACAGCGCCCAGGCGGCGCTCACATTGCCCGGGTCGCCAGAGAGCAAGGTGACAAGGGTGATGGCGCCGATGGTGGCCAGCAACACGCCGACAACCTGCCGGCGCAGCAGCCATGCCCCCACGTCGCCCCAGGTGATCTGGGGCGCGCCGGATGTGCGGGCCGGACTCTTGCGGGTCGTTCGTTTGGCCATCTCATTCTCTTGCTAGGAGGGTGCGGCAGAAAAGGCTCGCTGTGGGCGAGCGTTCGCGTGGGCACTGGGCGCGCCCGGCAACGGCCCGGGTTTCAGTACAGGTAGGCCTCTGGCCGGTGGGTGCCCTCGTCCGAGCCAAAAGGCTCTTCGCCATCCTCGTCGGGCGGCTTTTCCTGGGCTTGCTTGATGCTGAGGCTGAGGCGGTGCTGTTCGCACTCGATGCGCAGGATGCGCACCCGCACGCGATCGTTCACCTGGGCGAGCTGTCTGGGGTGTTGCACCCGCTCTTCTGACATCTCCGAAATGTGTACCAGGCCCTCAAGCCCCTCTTCGAGCTGGACGAACACGCCGAAATCCACCACATTGGTGACGGTAGCCTCGACGATATCGCCAATGGCGTACTTGGCCTCCGCCATGGACCAGGGATTGGGCTGCAAGCGTTTGAGGCTCAGGCCCACATGATGGCTGGCGCGGTCAATGCTGAGGACATGCACCTGGATCTTGTCGCCGATGTGCAGCAGGTTGGCCGGATGGGTGACGCGCCCCCAAGAGAGCTCAGAGATATGGATCAGCCCGTCAATGCCGCCCAAGTCCACAAAGACGCCAAAATCGCACACATTGCTGACCACGCCCTCGCGAACGTCGCCTTCATCGAGCTCGGCCAGCAAGCGTTCCCCCTGTTTGGGCCCCCAGAGGGCAGCCCTCTCGGAGAACACCAAGCGGTTACGCCTGGGGTCCAGCTCGATCACCTTGAGATCGAGCTCCTCACCGACCCAGCGCGAGAGCAACTCATCACGCGAGGCATCGTCCTCAAAGAGGGGCACCTCGCGGAGCTGCGAGGCAGGCACAAAGCCCTGGAGATCCTCCCAGCGCACCAGCAACCCGCCCCGGTTCCAGCCGGTCACGATGCCGCTGACGGTCTCACCGCGGTCCTGCAACTCCTGGAGCGTCCCCCAAAGGCCATCCCGCCTGGCATAGCCGATCGCATCAGCGTCCTCGGCAATGAACCGATGGGCTGCCTCGTCATGAGAGAAGCGATCCGGCATGCTCATGCTATAACGCTGCCTGGCATGTTCCAAGAAATCGGCCAACGAATCCAGATTGTACCCGCTCATAGCGCTGCTGCCCTCTCTGAAAACACTCGCCCGCGACGCGGCTGACCCAATGGTCCTCTTGGCAGAATGGCCACTTTTACCTAAACTACTGTATACAGCTCGAGTGTGAACGTCAAGTCCCGGTGTGCGCTGCGCGATCTATGGGCGTGGTCGAGGTGTTGCCGTGGCGGCATGTGTGAGGATGTGAGATGGCGCGATTCCGACAACTCTTGCCGGGCGATACGGGCCCGGAACTATTCGAGTGGATCGCTGTCACGCTGATCCTGACGTTGGCGTTCCTGGTGCTCCTCCAGGCCGTGGGGCCGCATGTGCAACGTGCGCTGGATTGGATCGGCAAGGCGCTGGCCGGTCTTGTCGCCTGAGCGGGCAGGCCGCGCCGTCAGAGCTTTGACGGTGCAGGCGATTCGCCTATACTAGCGCTAGCGGGGTGTGGCGCAGCCTGGTAGCGCGCGGCGTTTGGGACGCCGAAGTCGGAGGTTCAAGTCCTCTCACCCCGACCTGGCCGCGATAGATCCAGCGGGCGTAGCTCAGTGGTAGAGCCCCTGCCTTCCAAGCAGGCTGTCGCGCGTTCAAATCGCGTCGCCCGCTCAGATGCCCAAGAGGCTCCTGTGCGCCAGACCCCACCTGCCGCGAACTGCGGCAGGCGGGTTGCGCTATAGTGGGGATCGGATCTGCGCCAGCGGCAGAATACAGGCGCCTTGCCCTGCATATGTTCGCCCCGCGCCTGCGTTGACATGGAGGACCGCTGCGCCACACTCTTGCGAGAGCCACTACGACACCCGCCGCCCAAGTATGATAGGAGATGTCGTTGTCACAATCCGGGTATTCCCCCTCAATGGTGCACATTCGTGTGCGGCCCCGCTTGCTTGCATTGGCCTGTTTGCTCCTCACCCTTTTCCTGGGCGTGACCGGCCGGCCCGGCCTCCTTGCCAGCGCCGAGACCCCTATAGAAGAGCTGTATCTCACGATTTTGCACACCAATGACGAACACTCTTCACTGATCCCCCATTCTCCCGCCATTGACTATGTTGCCGCGCAGCCACAGGACCCCACCGTGGGAGGCATGGCCCGGCTTGGCGGCGCCATCGCGGGTGTTCGCAGCGCCAAGGCCGCCGAGGGAGAGCCCGTACTGCTCTTGAGCGGCGGTGATTTCATGGGAGAGACGCCCTTTGGGTGGCTCGTGCCCACCCACTATGCCGCCGAGATGGATCTGATGCACGCCCTCGGCTATGACGCGGTCACCATCGGCAATCACGAGTTTGACTATGGCCCGGATGTGCTGGCCGACTATCTTTTAGCGGCGGGCTATCCTGCGGCCCATGACAGGACCGTCGTGTTGGCATCCAACACCATCCCATCCATGGGGCATCCTGTGGCCCAAGAGGACCTGTTTCGCAAGACCGCCGTGTTTGATCTGGAGAACGGGCTTCGTGTGGGCGTCTTTGGCTTGCTGGGAGCGGAGGCAGCGTCCCTGACGTCCGATACGGGCGATTTTGTCTTTCTGGATCAGCACGAGACTGCCAGAGAAATGGTGGCAGAGCTGCGCAGGCAGCAGGTAGATATTGTCATCGCTCTCTCCCACGCCGGCCTGGCAGAAGACCGGGAGCTCGCTCGGGCTGTCCCGGGCATTCATCTGATCGTGGGGGGACACTGCCATTCCGCGCTCCACGAGCCGGTCATCGAGGGCAGCACCATCATTGTACAGGCAGGCTCCAGCAGCAGATACTTGGGGCGCATCGAGCTGGCCTATTCAGCCCTGGGGCGTCTGCGGATCCGCAATTCAGAGCTGGGACACGCCTACTTGATCCCCATGGACGCCAGCGTCGCCCCCGATCCTGTGATCGCGCTGCTGGTGGACGAGTACCGCGACAGGCTGAATGCGCTGCTGGAGGAGATGACCGGCGGCAGGTTCGATGACGTGATGGCAGTGTTGGCGCGCTCAGAGTTCGATCTCCCCTATCGTCCGCCGCTACAGGAATCGCCCGCCGGCAACCTGATCGCTGATGCCATGCGCATCATCTCGCAAGAGGTGCTTGGCAAACGGGTAGATGTAGCCGTGCAGGCCAATGGGTCCATCAGGGGGGCCATCATCCGTGGGACCATGCCCCATGCCCGCGACGGGATCTCGTTCTATGATCTCACAAGCGTCATCGGGCTGGGCTATGGCCCGGATGGCTATGCAGGCTATCCGATCGTATCCGTCTACCTAACCGGCGAGGAGCTGCGCCGCGTCCTTGAGGTGGCCGTTCTGCTTCAGGATTTTCGGGGAGACGACTTTTTCCTGCAATACTCGGGCCTGCGCTATCGCTACAACCCCAGGAACGCCGTGCTCTTGACCGTGCCCATCCTCGACCAGCCGCTGCCCACGGGGAGAGCGGCCACGCGGGCCGAGATCTATACCGGCGAGGGAATGCAGCCTGTGGGACAGGACCCCGGATATGCGCCCCTCAAACGGGGCGACGACGCGCTCTACCACCTGGTGACCGATAGCTACATTCTGTCGTTCCTGCCAATGGTGGGCGAGCTGGTGCCGCACCTGGGCATTGAACCCAAGGATGCCGAGGGCAACGTGGTAGGCTTGGAAGAGCTCGATCGCCTGATCGTCCATTGGCCCGATGGACGCGAGCTCAAGGTCTGGCAGGCGGTAGCGGAATACGTTGCCATGCAGCCGGCCGGGCCAGATGGTGTGCCCCAGATTCCCGCCTACTATGCCCAGACGGGAGAGCGTATCACCCCTGTGCAATCGTTCCCGTTGATTGCCCTGGTCTATGCGCTGCTCTTGCTGCCAGGGGCTGCCGTGGCAGCGATCATCGTGCGGCACAAGAGGCGTCGCTAACGCACACGCCACCTCTGCGCCAAGCGCCAGCAGCCCCTATTCGCTTGGCGGCCTAGCCTGCGGGACGAATAGCGACCCAGATGGAGACGGCTGCATCAGGGGACATGGCGCCCGGCGGATAGTACTCCAGGGCGGGGCGCGTCTCATCCTCCGCGTACCCACTGGTAGGAAGCCACTGGCCATAGATAGCGCCCCATGTGGCGCCAATGGTCCCCAGGGTACAGTCAAAGCGCGCATAGGCGCCGCCGGGCAGTGGCCGCAACACCAGCCCCTCGGGAGCGACCACATCGGCGCCAACCACCATGCCGGCCACGAAATCCACCCAACCGGGCCGGTCGGTGCCAAAGTAGACGCCATAGTAGCCCGGATCGACGGCCAAGGCCGCCACCTCGGACTCGTGAGGATCGAATCCGTTGCGCCACAGCGCCACATAGTCCGCGTTCATCGGCTCGATACGCGCCACCGAACCCAGGATATGCCGGTCGGGGAGTTGGACGATCTCTGGCTGCATAGGAACCCTCCTTCTGCTGAACGGGCTCATCGCCGCGCGCGAGACCACATGGGCCTCCGCGCACGGGCTCACTCACTTGCCAGCATAGCACGGCGCTTGGCAGTTCACAAGCGGTACGAAATCTTTCCGAAACCCCACGCACAACTCCCCCCAAGCCCGCAGTTTCTGCTATACTATATCTTGTGCGCAAGAACAAAGGAGCACAAGATGAACGACACACCCGCTATCGAGATTCGCGGTCTGGAAAAGAGCTATGGCCCTGTGTGGGCGCTGCGCGGCGTTGACCTGGAGGTCGCCCGAGGAGAGGTGTTTGGCTTTCTGGGGCCCAACGGCGCCGGCAAGACCACGACCATCCGCTGTATGTTGGATCTGATCCGCCCCCAGGCGGGCATGATTCGCGTGCTGGGGCTGGACCCGCAGGCCGAGCCCACAGCGGTGCGGGCGCAGGTCGGCTATCTGCCGGGCGAGCTGAACCTGGAGCCCAACCTGCGGGTGGGGGCCACCCTGCGCTATCTGGCGGCCCTGCGGGGCAACCGCCTGGATTGGGCCTTTGTGCAAGAACTGTCGGAGCGGTTGCAGCTCAGCCTGGATACGCCCGTCAAGAACCTCTCCAAAGGCAACAAGCAAAAGGTGGGCGTGATCCAGGCGCTGATGGCCCGACCGGAACTGTTGCTGCTGGACGAGCCCACCTCCGGGCTGGATCCCCTGATGCAGCAAGAGGTCTATCGCCTGATCCGGGAGGCCCAGGCAGGCGGCGCGACGGTGTTCTTTTCGTCCCATGTCATCAGCGAGGTCGAGGTACTGGCCAGCCGCGTATCCATCATCCGGCACGGCCGCATCGTCGAGACGGTCGAGCCGCGCCAATTGCTCAGCATGACCACGCGGCGGGTGCGGGTGCGCTTTATGGAGCGGGTGGATCTAGCCGCGTTGGATGGGTTGCCGGGCGTCTCGCTCTTGGCCCAGGACGACGGGCTCAGCGTGACCGTCCAGGTAGAGGGCGCCGTGGACGCTCTCATCAAGGCCCTGGCGGCGTTGCCCATAGCTGACTTGCAGACCGAGCACCCCTCGTTGGAGGAGCTGTTCCTGGCCTACTATGAGGACCAGAAGGAGGCGGCGTAGCATGTTCACCGAGCTGAAATTCGCGTTGGGGCGGCTGCGGGGGCGCATCCTGGGTTGGGGCCTCGGCCTGGGCATCTATAGCCTGTGGATGGTCTCGCTGTTTGCGGATGTGTCCAAGATTGACATCGAGGCCTATCTGGAGGCCTTTCCCAAAGAGATGATGGCCTTTTTCGGCGGCATCATGGAGCTGGCCAGCCCGCAGGGCTATCTGGATACCTACTATTTCAACTATATGACCCTCATCGTCGGCATTTTGGCCATCGGCGTGGGGGCCGGCCTGCTCGTGAACGACGAGGAGCGGGGTATCCTGGACCTGATCCTGGCCCACCCCATCGGGCGCACGGCCCTCTTTTGGGGTCGCTACCTCTCGCTGGTGTTGTGCCTTGTTATTGTGCTGCTGGTCGGGCAGCTCGGCTGGATCCTGCCGCCCGCGAGCGCCAATATGAACCTGACCCCGGTCGAGTTCCTGATGCCCTGCCTGCCGCTCTTGGCCGTGCTGCTGCTCTTTGGGTCGCTGGCGCTGCTTCTGAGCATGGCGCTGCCCTCCGGGCGCCTGGCCAGCGCCATCAGCGGCGGCCTGCTGGTGGCCAACTATTTGCTGGTGGGCATGGCCAACCTGAACGCCGATCTCAAGCCGTTGATCGAGTTCACGCCCCTGCACTACTACCAGGGGGGCTATGCCATCGCGGGGATCGAGTGGGGCTGGCTGGTGGGCCTGTTGGGGGCCAGCGTACTGATGGCCCTGGCGGCCTGGGGCCTGTTCACGCAGCGCGATATCCGCGTGGGCGGCGAGCACGAATGGCGCCTGGCGGGGCCGCTGCGCCGCCTGGCCCGCCGCGCCTAGCCGGTATGAAAAGATCCGCACGGCGCCAATACATGTGAGGAGATTCGTCGTGAGCAAGGACACCCGCGATCTGATCGCGGCCTGGCAACTGCCCGCCGGGGGCGCGTTGCTGGAGCGCATCGAGGCCATGGTCGAGCCCGCCATCCTGGCGGGGCATTTCGGCTCCGGCCGCACCCAGATCGTCAGCGGCCTCCAGTATCACCTGGGCGGCGCCGAGGATACCCGCCAACTGGCCGAGCTGGCCCAGATCGGCCCTGCCGACCATGTGCTGGACGTGTGCTGCTTTCTGGGCGGCCCCGCCGTGCAGCTCGTCGCCGGCTATGGCTGCCGTGTGACGGGCATTGACATCTCCGAGACCGCCATCCTGGGGGCGCGCCGCATCGCCGCCCTGGCCGGCCTGGAGGAGCGTTTGGCCTTTGAGGTGACCGACGCGGCAGCCATGCCCTTTGCCGATGGCGCCTTTGATGTGATCTGGAACCAGGGCTCGTTGAACCACGACCCCGCCTGGCTGCGCGAGTTCGACCGGCTGCTGCGCCCCGGCGGGCGCCTGGCCCTGGTGTTCGAGGTGCGCCCCGCCCAGAGCGCCCCTGCCCCCGGCGACTATCGCTGGACCCTGGACGAGATGGCGGCGCGGGTGCGCGGCATGGGCTACCGGATCACGGTGCTGGACGACCTGACGGAGCGCGAGATCGCGTTGGGCTGGCAAGCGCTGGCCCGACGACTGGAGGAACGGCGCGAGGTGTACGTCGCTGCCCTGGGCGAGGCGTGGGTGCAAGCGTCCCTCGCCGAGTTCCAGCAAGAGATCGCCGCCATGCGCCGGGGCGAGTGGAGCAATGGCCGTATGATCGCGCACAAGCCGGAGGGCTGATGGACCCCCTCGATGGCCTGACCAAAGAGCGCCTGTTTGAGATTGCCCAGGGCGTGGGGCAACGCCGGGGCTGGGATTTCTCGGCGGTGCGCGATGCCCGCGACCCTGTGCCCTGGGACTATGAGGCCGTCGTGCGGCGTTACCTGCGCCCTGGAGACCGCGCGCTGGATTGCGGCACGGGTGGCGGCGAGCGGTTCCTGGCCCTGCGCGATGCCTACGCATGGGGGCTGGGCGTGGACCCCGATCCCGCCATGCTGGCGGCGGCGCGGGCCAATGCCGCCGCGCTGGGGGCCGCGCATGTCTCCTTTGCCCAGGGCCGCGCCGAGGCGCTGCCCGCCCAGGATGCCTCGGTGGACGTGGCGCTCAACCGCCACGCCAACGTGGATGTGGGCGAGACGTTGCGGGTGCTGCGGCCGGGCGGCCTGTTCCTTACCCAGCAGGTGGGGGCGCGCAATCTGGGCGCCATCTGCGCGACCTTTGGCTGCGGGCCGGGCGGCGAGTATGCCCATGACCCGGAGGGGACGATCTATCGCCTGGCGGATGCTTTTCGCGCCCAGGGCGGCGCCGTGCTGGCCGTGGCCGAGTACGACGTACCCTACACCCTGCTAGACGTGGCATCGCTGCTCTATCTGCTCATGGGGGTGGGCATCCCCGAGGATTTCGACCTGGAGACCCACTGGCCCCAGGTGCTAGAGATCGTGGCGCGCTGCCGCACGCCACGGGGCGTCGCGCCCCACGGCATCCGCACCAACGAGCACCGCGAGCTGTTGATCGTCCGCAAGGGCTAACCGGCAGTCTCGATGGCGGCCCGGATGCGCGCGGCGATGGCGGCCCGCTCCCCCGGCGTCCGGCCGGTGGGCTCGCCCGCGACGCCGCGCGGGATCAGGTGCACGTGTACATGCATGACATCCTGTCCCGCCGCGCGGCCATTGGCCTGGCGCACCGAGAGGCCCTCCGGGGACAGCGCCGCGCGGATGCCCCGCGCCACCCGCACCAGCGCCCGCGCCAGTTCGGCGGCGCCCGCGTCGTCCAGGTCGTAGATCTGCGCCGCGTGCCTCTTGGGGATCACCAGCACGTGCCCCGGCGCCTGGGGATGAATGTCCATGATGGCGAACGTGGCGTCGTCCTCATACACGCGGTCGGCGGGCGCGACTCGTGCGGCGATGGCGCAAAAGGTACAATCCCGTGTGGCGCTCATTCAAGGGCCCCCTCTACCCGCGAACGATCCGTTATCAGATAGAACAGGGTGGCGAGCACCACCATCAGCGCGGCCAGCCGAAAGAGCATCAACGCCCCTACGGTATCATAGAGATAGCCCCCGATGAACCCGCCAAAGGTCATGGCCAGGGAGCCCACAGCGCCATAGAGCGCCCGCGTGGTGGCCTCCAGCCCCGGCGGCGCAGCCACGCCCGCATAGTAGACCCCGGCCACATACAAGGCTGCGAACCCGGGGCCGTGAAAGACCTGCAGCGGCACCAGAAGCTCGGGGGTGGTCACCCATCCAAAGCCGACCAGCATGGCCAGGCTGGTGCCCAAAGAGAGCAGCACCAGCGCCCGCGCTCCCCAGCGCCGCAACAGCATCCCTGAGTAGAAGAAGGTCGGGATCTCGGAAAA
>CAYZWT010000007.1:0-138530 GCA_964482225.1 uncultured Anaerolineales bacterium | reverse complement strand
CTGCCGCCGTCCCCAACGTGTTGGCCTCTTTCCCCCCAATTCTGAACTGATACGCTCATTGGTCGGTTCACCATGCGCAACACGGCTTCTCAAGCGCCGATATCCAAAGGTCCGAAAGGCGGGCGAGACGCCCGCCCTCCACACTGCTGCTGGTTGACGCCCCTGGCTCCGGCGGCCATAATCAGCGCAACGACTTGTGGGGCCACGGTGGGAAAGGAGCGTGTGAGCATGGTCGGCAGGATGAGCCTGGACGGAACGTGGAAATGCAAGGGCACCGATGGGCGGCGCGGCGAGATCGCGACCTATTGCGTGCCCGACGTGGATGAGCGGCCCTTTTTCGATGCCCAGGTGCCCGGCGAGGTGCACCTGGACCTGATGCGCCTGGGGCGCATCCAGGACCCCCGGGTGGGCGTCAACGCCCTGGCGGCCCGCTGGGTGGAGGAGCAGATCTGGATCTATCGCCGGACGTTCACCGCGCCGCCCGAGGCCCTGGCCGCCAAACGGGTCTGGCTGGTTTTTGCCGAGCTGGACCTGATCGCGGGTATCGGCCTCAATGGCGAGCTCGTCGGCACGCACGAGAACGCCTTCACGCCTTGCCGCATAGACGTCACCGAGCATCTCCGCGAGGGCGACAACCAACTCAGCGTCGCCATCGAGGCGGGCCTGTACGCAGCGGCGGAGCGCACGGCGGGCGATTATGACCCGCGCCACCCTGATAGCCTGCTGCACAAGCGCATGTGGCTGCGCAAGCCCCAGTTCCAGTTCGGCTGGGACTGGAACCCGCGCCTGGTGAACGTGGGCATCTCGGGGCCTGTGGCGCTGGAATGGGCCGAGACCGCCCGTATAGACCAGGTCACCCTCTATCCCGAGCTGGCCGAGGACCACAGCACGGCCACCCTGCACGTGCGCGTGCACGCCGAGAATGTACAGGACACGCCTCTGGAAGCCACCCTGGCGGTGCAGGTTTCCGGGCCCGGCAGCGCATCGGCCCAGGCCACTGTCACGCTGCCGCCCGGCGCCTCCACCCAGAGCCTGGCCATCGAGATCCGTGAGCCCGCCCTCTGGTGGCCCCTGCCCCACGGCGAGCAGCCCCTTTACGATGTGGCCTGCCAGCTTGAGGTGGGCGGCGCGACGGTGGATAGCCGCCAGCTCCGCACCGGCATCCGCTCCATCGCCATTGATCGCTCCCCCCATCCCGAGGGCGGCGAGCATTTCATCCTGGTGGTCAACGGGGAGCCGATCTTTGCCAAGGGCGGCAACTGGGTGCCCGCCGACATGCTCATGGCCGACGTGGACAAGGAGCGCTACCGCCGCCTGATTGACGAGGCGGTGCAGGCCAACTGCAACACGTTGCGCATCTGGGGCGGCGGGCGCTATGTGGATCATGACCTGCTGGACCTGTGCGACGAGGCGGGCCTCCTGGTCTGGCACGATTTCATCTTTGCCTGCTCGCAATACCCCTCGGGCGATCCGACGTTCCTGCGCAGCGTGCGCGACGAGATCACCCACGTGGCCCGCGAGCTCTCGCCGCACCCCAGCCTGGCGGTCTGGTGTGGCAACAACGAGATCGAGTGGGGCGCCTGGGATTGGATGTACGACACGGTGCGCGCCCACCCGGATTACGCCCTGTACCACATGGAGATCCCGCGTATCGTGCGCCGCGAGGACCCCTCGCGGCCCTACTGGCCCAGCTCGCCCTACTCGCCCGATAGCCTCTATCCCAACGACCCCACCGTGGGCGATCAGCACCCCTGGCATGTGTCGTTGGGCGAGAGCCGCGAGAATTTCTGGGCCTATCGAGGCGATGTGAGCCGCTTTCCCAACGAGGGGGGCGCCCTGGGGGCCTCGTCCATCGCTACCCTGGAGCAGTTCCTGCCCGCCGATGAGCGTTACTACCTCTCGCCGAGCTGGGAGTATCACGACAACGAGCTGGCCTCGGGGCCCAACCCCCAGGCCGCCGACGCGCCGGGGCGTAAATCCATCAACGAGCAATGGTTCCGCACCTGGTTCGGCCTGGACCCCGCCGCCCTCTCGATGCGGGATTATGCCTACCTCAGCGGCGCGTTGCAGGCCGAAGCCCTGGTGGAATACGCCAACAACTTTCGGCGGCGCATGTTCAGCACCGCCTCGGCCATCTTTTGGATGTACAACGACTCTTGGCCCGCCACCCACGGCTGGACCATCGTGGACTATTACCTGCGACGCAAGCTGGCCTATCACCCCGTGCGCCGCGCCTTTGACCCGATCCAGATCATCCCGGCCCTGGATGGCGACCTGGTGGGCATCTATGGCGTCAACGACACCCTGGCGCCCTGGGAGGGCGAGGCGGTCTATGGCTGGGCGCGGTTCGATGGCGGCGCGGCCCGCCGCGAGTCGCAGCAGGTGACCCTGGCGCCCAACGCCAGCACATTGCTGGCCACCCTGCCCCTGGCCGAGTGGGAGGCCCTGGGCTACCAGCACGCGGCGGCCTATGCCACCCTGTGGCAACAGGGGCGCTGCGTGCGCCAGAACCGGCTGCTGATGGCGCCCTACAAAGAGATCGTCTGGGCCCAGCCCCAGATCCGCGTATCGCGCCAGGGCGAGCTGGCCGTGTTCGAGAGCGACGTGTTCGTCTGGGCGGTCTGCCTCGATCCCGAGGGCGAGAGCGGCATCGCCGACGACCTGTTCGACCTGCTGCCGGGCATCCCGTGGGGCATCCCCTGGCCGCAGGAGCGCGAGCTGCCCGCCATTGTCGAGACGGGTAACCGCCACTTTCTCTAGCGTTGGCGCAAAAGCAGGGGAGAGGCCGCGCCTCTCCCCTGTTGCATCCCTGCCTGGGCGGGCACCCATCCCAGGCCAGGGCAACAGCCCTGCTCCGCCGGTTAGGGCGATTGCATCTGGGTCCTTCTCAGCACAAGGCCACGCGGAGCGGCTTCGCAGCCCTCACCCCCAAGTGAGAAAATGCGAATAGACAGCAATAAAGCCCCCTCTCCCGCACGTGCGGGAGAGGGGGAAGGCGGAACCCGCCTCCGAGGCGAGTTCCGCTGGGGGTGAGGGCGGTCACAGGCATAGTTCCTCTGCCCGGGCGGGCATTCATCCAGGCCACGGCGTTTGCTCTGCTGCACCGGTTGACAGCGCCCTCGGCCCCCGCCTACAATCACCCCGGAACAAGAGCGGCCCACACCAAGGAGGGAGCCCATGAACGGCGCGCAAGCCCTGGTTGCCCTGCTGCAACGGATCCAAGTCCCCTTTATCTCGGCCCTTTGCGGCAACGGCCTCGACCCGCTGCTGGTGGCGGCGGATGAGGCCGGCCTGCGCGTGGTGGATACCCGCAACGAGCAGGCCGCCGCCTACATGGCCGATGCCTATGCCCGGCTCACGGGCCGGCTGGGCGTGTGCGCCGTCAGCAGCGGCGTGGCCCACGTCAATGCCCTGGCCGGCGTGACCAACGCGTTCTATGACGGCGCGCCCATGCTGCTCATCTCGGGGGCGAGCCCCTCCGAGGGCCTGGGGCGCGGCGGCTTTCAGGATCTGGACCAGGTGGCCCTGGCGACCCCTGTGACCAAGCACGCCGAGCTGGTCACCGAGGCGGCCCGCATCCCCGTGGCCTTGCGCGAGGCCGTGGGCGCCGCCTGCGGAGGGCGGCCTGGCCCCGTCCACCTGACCATCAGCATAGACGCCCTGCAGGGCGAGTTGCCCGCCGATAGCCTGCATCGGGTGGGGCGCCTGGCGGGCGTGGCCACGGCCCGCGCCGCCGGCGATCCGGGCGAGATGGCCCATGCCCTGGCGCTGCTGGCCAACGCGCGCCGTCCCGTCATCGTGGCGGGCAGTTGCGCGTTCTATGCCCAGGCCGGTGAGGCGCTGCACGATTTCGCCTGGCAGACGGCCACCCCCGTCGTGACCCCCATTTGGGATCGAGGCGTGGTGGATGCCCCCTGGCTGACCTACATGGGCGTGGTGGGCGCGGCCAGCGGCGAGCCGGACCTGCTGGTTCAGGCGGACCTGGTGCTGATGTTGGGCGCCTCGGTGGATTATCGCGTGCGCTATCTGGATGCGCCCCCGCTGCGTCCCGATGTCAAAGTGATTCGGGTGCAGGCCGATGCCCGCCACCTCTACCAGGGGGTCATGCCGGATGTGGCCATCCTGGGCGATGCGGGCACTGTGCTGGAGCATTGGAGCGATATGTGGGCGGCGGGCGACCTGGCCCCCCACACCGGCTGGCTGGACGAGGCCCGCGAGATGCACGCCGCCTTTTACCAGCGCTGGTGGGAGGAGGGCGCCACGCCCCAGGGCCCGATGAACGGCGGCGACCTGGTGGCCGCGCTGGAGACGGCCCTGGCGCAGATGCATCCCGAGCCGGTGTTGCTGATAGATGGCGGCAATATCGGCCAGTGGGCCCATATGCGCCTGGCGAGCCGCCGCTATCCCACCCATTGGCTCACCTGTGGGGCCAGCGGCGTGGTGGGGTGGGGCGTGCCGGGGGCTATGGCCGCGCGCTTGGCCTGTCCCGAGCGCCCCGTGGTGCTGCTCAGCGGCGACGGCTCCCTCGGGTTCGGGCTGGTCGAGTTCGAGAGCGCCGCGCGCCAGGGGCTGCCCTTTGTGTGCGTGGTGGCCGATGACTGCGCCTGGGGCATCGTCGCCAGCGGCCAGGAGCGGCGTTGCGGGCGGCGGCTTGGGGCTGATCTGGGGCCGGCGGATTACGCCGGGGTGGCCCAAGCCCTGGGGGCGCGGGGCGTGCGCGCCGAGACCCCCGGGGCGCTGCAAGCGGCCATCTGCGAGGCGGTGGCCAACCGCCTGCCGACGCTGATCCAGGTGCCCATCGTCTGCGGCGGCCCGGCGGATTAGGTATCAGCTCAGAATTGGGGGAAAGCGGCCAACACATTGTGGATGGCGGCGGCGAACCTTGGAGGGCGGGCGTCTCGCCCGCCTTCTGTAGCCGATTCTGTGTGCTCACCGATTGCAGGATATGGGCATCGCCGTCCTGGACGGTCAGGAACGCCTCCCCACAAATCTGAGCAGTTACGGGATCGTGTCAACTCAAATGATAATCGTACCGAAGGGGGATTAGGCTCAGCCATTCGGCCTTTGCAGACCCGTTCTATCTGATTTATACTTTCGGTACAGGTTGATTACCAGCCCATCCTCGAGAGGAGCTTGATGCTGCTGCAGCACTTTTTCACCCCCAAGATCGCCCATAGCTCTTATCTACTGGCCGGGAGCGAAACCTGCGCCATCATAGACCCGCGTCGCGATGTCCAGGTGTATATCGAGGCGGCCCGCGCCCAGGGCGTGCGCATCACCCACATTCTCGAGACCCACTTGCACGCCGACTTTGTCTCCGGCCATCTGGAGCTGGCCGAGCGCACGGGCGCCGCCATCTATGCCCCGGCCTCCGCCCAGTGCCTGTTCGAGCATGTGCCCCTGGCAGAGGGAGATATCATTCAGATCGAGCACCTGCGGCTGGATGTGATCGAGACGCCGGGGCATACGCCGGAGCACGTCAGCTATCTGGTGACGGATACCACCCGTAGCCAGGAGCCTGTGGGGGTCTTTTGCGGCGACACCCTTTTTGTAGGCGATGTGGGCAGGCCGGATCTGTTCCCTGGCCGGGCGCAAGAGCTGGCCGAGGCCCTCTTTCATAGCCTGCACGCCAAGCTGCTGCGCCTGCCCGATTTCGTCGAGGTCTATCCCGCCCACGGGGCGGGCTCGCTCTGCGGGCGCTCGATGGGGGCCAAGTGGACCAGCACCATCGGCTATGAGCGGCGGGCCAATGCGGCGCTCTCGATCGCCGATCGCGACGCTTTCATCGCCTCGCTCACCACCGACATGCCGCCCGCGCCGGACCACTTTGCGCGGTGCAGCGAGATCAACCGCCAGGGACCGCCGCTTGTGGATCAGTTGCCCGGGATGGCGTTGCTGGCGCCGTCGGCTTTCCAGGAGCGGCTGGCGAGAGGGCAGACCCTGGCGCTGGATCTGCGCGGCTATGATGCCTTCTGTGCCCAACACATCGCCGATTCGTGGCACATTGGTTTCCCCGGCAACCTGCCCACCTTTGCCGGATGGGTGCTGCCGCCCGAGGCAGACATACTGTTGGTAGCCGACAATGTGGCCCAGGCCGAAGAGGCTCGGGTCTGGCTCCGGCGGGTGGGGCTGGATCGCACCGTGGGCTATCTGGATGGCGGGCCAAGCGCCTGGGCTGCCGAGGGGCTGCCGACCGCGCGGGTGCGCCTGATCTCGGTACACGAGCTGCACGAGCGGGTCACCGGCGACGAGCATCTGACGCTGGTGGATGTGCGCGCGCCCGCCGAGTTTGCCGAGCGCCACATCCAGGGGGCGATCAACATCCCCGGCCCAGAGCTGCGCACGCGCCACGCCGAACTGGATCCCGGTCAACCGATCTATCTGGTGTGCAGCACCGGCAACCGCTCCGGCATGGCCGCCAGCATCTTGCAGCAGAACGGCTTTGAGCAGGTCTACAATGTGGCCGGGGGGATGACCGGCTATAGCGCGGCGGGTTACAGCCAGCGCTGCTCGGTGTGCGTCAACCCCCATGGCCCCAAGACCTTGGTGTTCTACGATCCCACGTTGCTTTCCGCTCATTCATCGTAGGAGGCTGTACCATGGACTGGCTAACACAGGTGCGCTGGTCGCCCTATGCCGCCGGGGCCGCCATTGGCGTCCTCAGTTGGCTCACCTTTCTGATCTCGAAAAAGCCTCTGGGCTGCTCTACCTCCTTTGCCACTACGGGGGCCATGCTGCGCCGCTTGTTCCAGGGCGACAAGGTGGAGCAGCAGCCCTATTATCGGACCATCGCTACCCGCGTGGATTGGCAGTGGATGCTCGTGCTCGGCGTTGCCCTGGGCGCGTTCCTCTCGGCCCAGCTCTCGGGCGATTTCGCCTGGCAGTGGGTGCCTGCCAGTTGGGCAACGGCCTTTGGCAACGCGCCGCTGCCACGGGTGCTGGTGGCCGCGATTGGCGGCGTGTTGATGGGCTTTGGCTCGCGCTGGGCCGGGGGCTGCACCAGCGGCCACGGCATCAGCGGTACGCTGCAACTGGCCGTCTCGAGTTGGATCTCGGCCATCTGCTTTTTCGTCGGCGGGATCGCGGCGGCGTTTCTGCTCTTTGGCCGCATCTAGGGGAGGGGCGCAGGATGACAACTCGAACCGCAACGCGCAAGCGCCGCGATTTGCTCCTGGGGCTGGTCTTTGGCCTCGCCTTTGGCTTTTTCCTGCAAAAGGGCGGCGTTACCAACTATGACGTGATCATCGGCCAGCTCTTGCTGGAGGATTTCACCGTCCTCAAGATCATGCTCGCCGCCGTGATCGTGGGCATGCCCGGCGTCTATGCCATGAAGCGCCTGGGCTGGGTAGAGTTGCAGCCCAAGGCGGGCTCCCTGGGCATCAATCTTGTTGGCGGGCTGATCTTTGGCGTGGGCTTTGCCGTGCTGGGCTATTGCCCGGGCACCCTGGCGGGGGCCGTGGGCAATGGCTATCTGGATGCCCTGGTGGGTGGCCTGGCTGGCATCATCGTGGGTTCGGACCTCTACGCCCAGGTGTACCCCCGCGTGCGGGCCGGCATCCAGCGCTGGGGCGATTTCGGCGATCTGACCCTGCCCCGCTGGCTCAAGGTCAACGATTGGCTGGTCGTGATCCCTGCCATGATCCTGTTGACCCTGCTGTTGGTCTGGCTAGAGACGGCAGGATTGTAGCCCCACAGCGAAACGCATGCGCTGGGTCTCCAGGGGAAAGGTGTTCCGATGAGCATCGAGATCGCTCTGGTCTATGCGGTGATGGTGGCGATCCTGGTGATCCCCATGGTCAGCCGCCTGCGCTATGACCTGGTGACGCTGCTAGCGTTGCTGTTGCTGGCGCTGCTGGGCGTCACGGCGCCAGAGCGAACCTTTGCCGGATACGGCCACCCGGCGGTGATCACGGTGGCGGCGGTGCTCGTCGTAAGCCGGGGCTTGCAGAACGCCGGCATCGTAGACCTGCTGGCGCGCTGGCTGGGCAATGTGGGGCAGCGTTACGCGCTGCAACTGGCCGCCCTTTGCGGGCTGACGGCCATCGCCTCGGCCTTTATGAACTATATAGGGGCCCTGGCCCTCTTTATCCCGGTGACGATCCGCCTGGCGCGCCGCAGCCAGCGCCCCGCCTCGCACTACTTGCTGCCTCTGGCCTTTAGCGCCCACCTGGGCGGGATGATGACCCTCATCGGCACGCCCGCCAACCTCATCGTCTCGGCCATACGCGCCGAATATGTGGGGCAACCGTTTCGTGTGCTGGACTTTTTTCCCCTGGGGTTGGGCATTGCGATAGTGGTTGTGCTGTTCATCGCCGGGGTGGGCTGGCGGCTGATCCCCCGGCGGGATAGCGACGGCAGGGCCGACGGAGCGGATCGCTTTGAGATCGAGCGTTACCTATCGGAGGTGCAGGTTCCCCCCGAGTCGGCGCTGGCCGATCGGCCCGTGCGAGCCCTTCGCGATCTCACCAAGGCGGATATGCTCATCGTCCGCATCCGGCGTGGCGAGCAGCGCCTGCCGGCGCCTTCGGGCTTTGAGCTCATCCACCCCGGCGATACGCTGATGGTGCGCGCCAATGCCGAGAACCTGAGCGCCTTTGTGCGCGATACCGGCGTGGTGCTGGCCGAATCCAAGCCGCTGCCTGCCGAAGACCTCCAATCTGACGAAATCGCCCTGGCCGAGGCCATCATCGCGCCCGATTCGCCCCTGGTGCGGCGCACGGCGCGCCAGCTCGATCTGCGGGCGCGCTATGGGGTGAACCTGCTGGCGGTCTCGCGGCCCGGCGCACGGCTCAGGGCCGAGTTGGCGTCGGTCCAGTTGGCGGCCGGTGACGTGCTCCTGCTACAGGGATACCGCGATACGCTGCCGCAAACGTTGCAGAGGCTGGGCTGCTTGCCGCTGGCCGAGCGAGATCTCCAGCTCGAGCCGCCCAAGCGCGGTTGGCTTGCCACGGGGTTGTTTGCTGCGGCGCTCTTGCTGGCGGGCATCGGCATCTTGCCCATCGAGATCGCCCTCTCGCTGTCCGCCTGCGCCATGATCCTGCTGCGCGTGCTCACCGTGCGCGAGGCCTATGCCAGCATAGACTGGCCCATCATCGTCCTGGTGGGCGCCATGCTGGCCTTGGGCGAGGCTATGGAGACGACGGGAGGGGCGCAGCTCATCGCAGATCAGATCGTGTCCCTTTCCACGGGCCTGAAGCCGGTGGTCATGCTGGTCTCGATGCTTGTGGCGAACATGATCCTCTCGGATCTGATCAAGAACGAGGCCCAGATGGTGCTGATGGCGCCCATCGCCATCGGGGTGGCGCAGGGCCTGGGCGTCTCGCCAGATCCGTTCCTCGTCGCGGTGGCCATCGGCGGATCGTGCGCCTTTCTGACGCCCATCGGCCACCAATCCAATGTGCTGGTGCTCGAGCCGGGGGGCTATCGCTTTGGCGATTATTGGCGGCTGGGGCTGCCCATATCCCTCCTTGTCATTGCTGTTGGCGTGCCGTTGATGCTGCTTTTGTGGCCCTTGTGACCCCAGGAGGCGCCATGTTCGAGCGACAGCCGCTGCACTATCTCCTGTTGGCTCTGCTGTTGGTGCTGCTGCTCTTGCTGCGCACTGCGGCCATGACGCCGGGCACTTTTCGGGGGCTCTCTGCCGATACCTGGTTTTGGCTGAGCATCGGGGCCGCCGTGGCGCACCAGGTGTACGTCTGGTTCATCTGGCGCGCCGAGCTGCACCATCAGTTCATCAGCCGCTTGGTGGGCCGCACCTGGGGTTTTCGGCTGTATGCCGTGGATTTCAGCCTGTTCCTGCTGGCGCGGGGGCTCACGATCCTGGGCCTGGCGCGGGCCAACGCGGGCGCCCTCGCCTGGGGGCCGCCCTTCACCCACGCCATCGCGCTGGCGCTGCTGATCCCCTGGCTCTATCTCGCCTATTCCGTGCTGCGCTATTTCGGTCTGCTGCGCGCCATGGGCCGCGACCATTTCGAGCCCGCTTTCCGCAACAGGCCCCTGGTGCGCGAGGGCATCTATCGCGTTCTGCGCAATCCGATGTACGCGGTGGGGTTCCTGATCCTGTATCTGCCCGGGCTGTTGCTGCGTTCCCCTGCGGCGCTGCTGGCGGCGGCCTTTCAGCACGCCTATATCTGGGTGCACTATGCCTGCACCGAGCTGCCCGACATGCGGCGTATCTATGGGGAGAGGGTGAGATAAAAGGGCCGAGGCGACCACGGTCACCTCGCTGCCATCACTCCGCTTCCGCCAGGGTCTCGGCAGGCGCCGTTGCGGCCTGCAACTGGGGCCGCGCCAGCAAGACGGTCAGCAGGGCGCAGGCGAACAGGCACGCCCCGGCCACTACCAGCACCAGTGAGATGCTGGTGCGCTCCGCCAGGGCTGCCCCCAGGATGGGAACCCCAAACATTACCAGGTTCATCAGCAGGGTGTTCATGGCCACATAGCGGGGCCGCTCCCCCGGCGGCATCACCGCCAGCAGCCACTCGAACAGGCTCACATCCAGGGCCGAGCCAAAGAACCCGCTGACCAGCGCGGCCAGCAGCATGGGCCACAGGGTTGTGGGCGTGGCGGCGCTGATCAGGAAAAAGGCCACCCCGATGGCAAGAGCGGCGATGACCAACAGCCGCCACTGCCCCAGCCGGTTGGCCATGCGCCCCCAGAAAAAGTAGCCCAGGGTTAGGGCGCTATGCTCCAGGGTGGTGCGCCCGCCGATCCAGGCATCGGAGACCAGCAGATGGCGCACCAGGAACACCGAAAAGAGCCCCGCCGGCAGAAATAGCCCCACCCGCAGCACCAGGGTCACCAGGGAAAAAGTCCCAAAGCCGACGCGCGCCCGCAGGGGTTGGATCAGCTCCCCCAGGCGCGCCCGCCAGGCGACGCGTTGCGCTGGCGCCACAGCCGGCTCGCGCAGGGGGATCTCGATGCGCGCATAAAAGCGGGTGCTGGTGAGCCCGGCGGCAAAGCAGATGGCAAACAGCGTGATATAGTTCGCGGGCCAGGTCAGGCGCACCAGCAGTTGCCCAAAGAACGACACGCTCCCTGCCGAGATCATGCCCAGCAGCGCCCAGCGCACGCCATTGATCACGGCCCGGCGCTCGGGAGGCACGGCATCGGCCAGCACATCGTAGAATGCCGTGTTGCCCAGGGTGCCGGGGATGGAGGTCAGCGCCCAGATTGCGACGATCAGATAGGGCGCGATGGCCGCATCCAACAGCATGGCCAGGGCAATGGGGATATAGGCCAGGCGCAGCGCATAAAAGCAGCGGGCCGAGAGGCGGGTCATATCGCGCCAGCGGGCGACGATGACCCCGGCAGGCAGGGCGAACCCGATGGTGAGCAACGCGGGCAGCGAGGTGAGCAGGCTGATCACCACCGTCGTGGCGCCCAGGCGCGCCAACAACACCGGCAGAAAGGTCATCACGCCGCCATTGACCACGCCGAACAGGGCCGTGAACGCCATCAACCGGCGCACGTTCCGATCCTCGCGGGTCATGGGCCGCACGATGACATTGCGCACTGCGATTGGAATCTGTCTCAACATGGGTGTATGACCTGCACAGAGCGGCGCGACAGGCGCCTTGGGGGAGATGACGGCTCGGAACGCTCAGAGTGTACGCCAGACGCGGAATCTGGCAAACAGAGCGGCTCGAGGGCGCCGACCCTGTGCGCAAACTGGTCCACGTATGCACCAGAGGCGGAACCACCCTAGCCCCTCCCACGTCTCATCCCAGGTGCTCACTCGCCTGACAGCCCGGCGCCGTCCGGCTATAATGACGCCCGTGAACGAGGGCAACCTTGCCCCCCATAGCATTACCCATGAGGAGATTCCCGCATGAGACGCGATCTGTCGCGGATCGGGCGCAACCTGTGGCAACTGGTTGCCCGGCCCTATCCCGTTGATCATACCACCGAAGAGCAGCGCTACGGCCTGCAGATGCTCTGGTGGGACGGCATCCTGTCGTCCATCAGCGTGGCCTTTTTCACCGATTTCGAGACCCTCTACCTGCTGGCGCTGGGGGCCTCGTCGGCCACCATCGGCGCCCGCGCCTCGCTCACCAGCGGCGTGGCGCTGCTGGCCCCGCTGGTGGGGGCCTGGCTCGTCTCGCGCACGGGCAAGCGCAAAAAGTGGGTGCTGCTCAGCGCCGGCGGCATCGGGCGCATCGCCTTGCTGCTCTCGGCCCTGGCGCCCTTGCTGGTGGTGCGCAGCGGCCCCGTGGTTGCGATGGTGTTGGCGCTGGCGGCCATCCGCGCCTTTATGGGCTCGGTCAGCGTGCCGCCCTTCAACTCCCTCTTGGGCGATCTCACCCCCACCGCCATACGGGGGCGCATCACCGGCGCCCGCATGATGGCCGCCAGCGCCGTGACCGTGCTCACCCTGCCGGTGGCCGGGTTCCTGATCCAGAATATCGGCGGCGTCGGCGGCTTTCAGGTGACCCTGATGCTGGCCGCGCTGTTCGGTTTTGCCGCCACTGCATTCTTTGCGCGCATCCCCGAGGTGCAGGGCGAGGAATCCAGGGCGGCGGCCAGCGCCGGTTTCGCCGAGGGCCTGCGTCACTTTCGACATGACAAGACCTTTGTCCTCTTTTGCATCATCAACTTTGTCTGGACCTTGGGGTTGCAGATCTCGGCGCCCTTTTTCTCCGTTCACATGGTCGAGACCCTGGGGTTCGGCGTGGATACCATCTCGCTCCTGGCCACCATCACCACCCTGTGCAACGTCTTTGTCGTGCGCTTTGCGGGCAACCTGGTGGACAAAAAGGGCGCCGAGCGCGTCACAGCCCTGGGCATGTTGCTGGTGCCGCTGATGCCCCTGGGCTGGATCTTGGCCCGTACGCCCTTTACCGTTGGTCTAGTGCGCATCTATGGCATTATTGCCTGGGCGGGAGTGCATGTGGCGGCCATGCCTTTGATGCTGCGCATCACGCCGGCGCGCTATCGCTCCCAGTTCATCGCCATCTATAACACCATCAACGGCATAGCCGCCATCATCGGGCCGTTGCCCGCCGCCTGGCTCTATGCCACCTATGGGTTCAACTCGAATCTGATCCTCTCGGCGGCGGTGCGTCTTGTGGGGGCGCTGCTGTTCCTGATCGCCCTGCTGCGGGGCTCGCTTGGCGAGGGCGAGACGCCCTCCACCCGGGCACTGCCCAGCGCCCTCACCCGTGGCTGAGCGGGGAGAAGGATGATGGCGACTGGGCGGCGGATAGGGGTGATTGGCGCGGGGCCGGCGGGCATCCTGGCCGCGCTGGACGCCGCCCGGCTCGGCGCCCAGGTGTCGCTCTTTGACACCAACCCGATGGTGGGGCGCAAGCTGCTGGTGACGGGCAACGGGCGCTGCAATATCAGCAACACCCACGCCCAGGCCGGGCGCTATGTCACCGATGACCCCGCCGCCCTGGGGCGCATCCTGGCCCTCTGTGGCCCAGAGGCGGTTCTGCAACGTCTGGACGAGCTGGGCGTACCCACCTATGCCACCCCTGATGGCTGGTGCTATCCTCTCTCCGATTCGGCGGCCACCGTGGCCGATACCCTGGCGGCGGCCCTGGCGTTGGCGGGGGTGCGCGTGCACCTGCAAACCCTGGTCAGCGATCTGCTGCCTCAGGCCGGGGGGGTCACCCTGACCACCGGCGGGCAGACGCACCGGGTAGAGCGCGCCATCGTGGCCACCGGCGGCAAGGCCCACCCCGCCCTGGGCTCCAAAGGGCGCTTTTTCGACGTGCTGGCGCGCCTGGGCCATACGATTCTGCCCGTGCGCCCCGCCCTGACCGCCATAGATTGCGACATGCGCCCCCTGCACAAGCTGCAAGGCGTGCGCCTGGATGCCGGGCTGTCCCTCTATGCCGGGAGCGAGTTGCTGGGCCGCACCGTGGGCAACCTCATGTTCACCCAGGCGGGCCTGAGCGGGCCGGCCGCCATGGATCTGAGTTACCTGGTGAGCGCCCACGAGGAAGCGTCAACGCATTCTGATGCGTCAACGCATTCTGATGCGTCAACGCATTCTGATGCGTCACTGGTCGCTCGCCTGGACCTGTTGGCGCTACACCGCCAGACATTGCTGGCCCTGCTGGAGCGCCAACGCAACCGGCCCTGGCCCCTGTCCGTGGCCCTGGGGGCCGTGCTGCCCGCCAAAATCCCCCCGGTGCTGCTGGCCCTGGCCCAGATTCCCCTCGACCGTACCCTGGCCCAGGCCGATGACGCCGAGCTGGAGCGTCTTTTGGCCCTCTTGGGAGGGCTCGAACTGCGGGTCACGGGGGTGCGCGGGTTCCAGTTCGCCCAGCTTTCCACCGGCGGCGTGCCCCTGGCCGAGGTAGACCCGGATACCCTGGCCTCGCGCCGCGTCCCTGGCCTGCACCTGGCGGGCGAGGCCCTCAACGTCATCGGGCCGTGCGGCGGCTATAACCTGCAATTCGCCTGGGCCTCGGGCCTGTTGGCGGGCCAGGCCGCCGCCGGGGCATAGACGATCCGCCGGAACGGAACCGATCCCCAGGCGCTTGCCTTGTGCGCCCCCTTGCAGCGATAATGCACGCGATAGCCCATCGCAGGTCTGCCTGATTCTCTCACACGGGGGTCTAGATCATGGAACCATCCCTCTCTCTCAGCGAGTTCGAGCCCCGCTCCGAGCTGGTCACGGAGCAACACGAGGTCCCGCGCCCGCATTGCCCTGCCATTGATGCACATAACCACCTGCCCCTGGAGGCCTGGGCCGGCGAGCCAGCGCGGGTGGCCCAACTGGTGCAAGACCTGGATGGCGCCGGCGTGCAGGCCGTGGTCAACCTGAGCGGCGGCTCCGGCGGCATCCTGGAGCGCACCCTGGATGGCCTGGACCGCGCCTACCCGGGGCGATTCGTCACCTTTTGCAATGTGGACTGGCGCGGCGTGGGCGAGCCCGGCTGGGCCGAGCGGGCCACAGCCCAGTTGCGCCATGATGTCGCCGCTGGCGCCAGGGGGCTCAAGGTGTTCAAAGAGCTGGGGCTGCGCTATCGCGACACCGAGGGCCGTCTGGTCTCGCCCGACGACCCACGCATCGCCGATGTCTGGGCGCAAGCGGGCGCCCTGGGCGTGCCCGTCCTGATCCACTCTGCCGATCCGGTGGCCTTTTTCCGGCCCCTGGATCGCCATAACGAGCGCTGGGACGAACTCCAGCGCCACCCCGACTGGCATTTCTACGGCGGCGATTTCCCCGTCTTTGATGAGCTGATCGCCGCCCTCTACCGCACCATCGCGGCCCACCCGCAAACCATCTTCATCACCGCCCACGTGGGCTGCTATCCCGAGAATCTGGGCTTTGTCTCGCGCATGTTGGCGCGTTACCCCAACATGTACACCGACATCTCGGCGCGCTTTGCCGAGCTGGGGCGCGCGCCCTTTAGCGCACGGCGCTGGTTCCTGGCCCATGCGGATCGTATCCTGTACGGCACCGATGTCACCCCCACCATCGAGATGTACCGCAACACCTACCGCTTTCTAGAGACCGAGGACGAGCACTTTGACTATGCCGTGGGCGCTCGCATCCCACCCCAGGGGCGCTGGAAGATCTATGGCGTCAACCTGCCCGATGATGTGCTGCAAAAGGTCTACCACGATAACGCGGCGGCCCTCTTGAGGCTGGAGTAGGCCCGTTAGGCATGGCGCGCTTCGCTTTCGAGCGCAAGCTCGCAAGAAGACAAGGTACGGGCAAAGCTCGTCTTTGCCCACTTTTCGGGTTGGCCGCGCTGGTTTGTCCACCATGGTGCCATGAAGGAGGTCGGCAAGATGATCGAGCTACCCGAAGCGGCAGTGATTGCCCAACAGATTCAGGAGACGTTGAGCGGCAAGCGCATCGCACGGGCTGTGGCCAACGCCTCGCCCCACAAGTTCGCCTGGTACACCGGCGACCCGGCCGAGTACAACGAGCGGCTGGCGGGCAAGGTGATCGGCGCATCCGGCTATGCCGGCGGCAATATCCAGTTCGCGGCGGGTGACATGCAGCTCGCCATCAGCGCCCCGATCCGCTACCACCCCCAGGGCGCCAAACGTCCTGCCAAGCACCAGCTCCTGATCGAGTTCGACGATGGCGCGGCCATCACTTCCAGCGCCCAGATGTGGGGCGCCTTTATGTGCTTCCCCCTGGGCGGCCCCAGCGGCCTGCCTGATTGGGACGTGGCCCTGGAGCGGCCCTCGCCGCTGGCCGACGCCTTTGACCGCGCCTATTTTGCCGCGCTCCTGAATGACGAGACGCCCGCGCTTTCGGCCAAGGCTTTCCTGGCCACGCAACAGCGCATCCCCGGCCTGGGCAATGGCGTGCTGCAGGACATCCTCTGGACGGCCCGCATCCATCCCAAGCGCAAGATGGGCGATCTGCCAGAGACGGACCTGGAGGCCATGTACGGTGCGGTCAAGGGTGTGCTGGCCGAAATGGTGGCCCTGGGGGGGCGCGATACCGAGCGCGACCTGTTCGGCGACACCGGCGGCTATCGTACCGTCCTGAGCCGCAACACGGTGGGCGCGCCCTGCCCTGCCTGTGGCGCAACGATCCGTAAGGAGGCCTACCTGGGCGGCAGCATCTACTACTGCCCGGGCTGCCAGCCGCTATAGCGCGGGGCCAGCGTCGGGGCCTCGGCCACCCTTCGAGCCGCGTCTCGCAGAGTCGCGAGCCGGTGTAGCGCTAGCATCATGGCCGAGCAGGCGCTCAAGAGAGGGCAATCACGGTTGCCCTCTCTGCGCGAGTAAAAATGTGCCCCTGGCAGGCGAAAGTGTGCTATAATGGCCGTATGTGGGTGAGATCGGTGAGCCAGGTGACCAGGTACATCAAGGCCCTGATTGACGGCGACCCGGAGTTGAGCGGGTTTTGGGTCAGGGGCGAGGTGTCCAATTTCCAGCGCGCCACGTCGGGGCACTGCTATTTCACCCTCAAGGATAGCGAGAGCGAGTTGCGCGCCGTCATGTGGCGGAGCGTCGCCATCCAGCAGAACTGGCTCCCGAGCCAGGGTAACCTGGTGGATGCCTACGGCTCGGTCTCGGTATATGAGCGTGGCGGCGCCTACCAGTTCTATGCCGAGAGCCTGGCGCCGGTGGGCGAGGGGCAGCTCTGGGAAGAGTACCAGCGGTTGCGGGAAAGGCTTGCGGCCGAGGGCCTCTTTTCAAAGCCCGCCCGCCCGATGCCGCGCTGGCCGCGCCGCATCGGCGTGGTGACCTCCCCTACAGGGGCAGCCTGGCACGATATCCAGCGCGTGGTGCAAGCGCGCTATCCGCTGGCCGAGTTGGTGCTGGCGCCCACGCTGGTGCAGGGCAGCGAGGCGCCGCGACAGATCGTGCGGGCCATCCAGCGCATCAGTCTAGAGCCGGACATTGACGTCCTGATCGTGGCGCGCGGAGGCGGTTCCCTCGAAGACCTGTGGGCCTTTAACGATGAAGGCGTTGCCCGCGCGCTGGCCGCGTCGCGGGTTCCTGTCGTATCTGGCGTTGGCCATGAGACGGATTATACCATCGCCGACTTGGTGGCAGATCTGCGGGCGCCCACGCCATCGGGGGCGGCTGCTATGGTAACGCCTGATGGGGCCGTGTTGCGCGAGCAGATCCGCCTGGGGTTGGAGAGCCTGCATATGGCCGCCCGCCGGCGGCTTGACGAGTTCAGACGCGGTCTGGCGCACGCAGAACAGATGTTGCGCTTGCATCACCCGCGACGCGCCGTGGCCGAGCAGATGCAGCGTGTCGATCAGAACATGGATAGGATGGGCCGCGCATTGGGCCATCGGTTGGCCCTCCGGCGGGCGCAGGTGGCGAACGGCAGGGCGCGGCTAGAGGCCCTGAGCCCAAGCCTGGTGCTTGGGCGCGGCTATGCGGTGGTGGAACAGCGCGCCACGGGCCAACGCCTGTCGAGCGTGGCGCAGGCGCGCCCTGCAGATGCCTTGCTGATCCATCTGCGCGATGGGCAGATAGATGCCGAGGTCACCGATATTCGCTCGATCACTGTCGCCTGAGCATTCGTTGATAGCGAGCGCCGATTGCGGCAGAAAGGAGCTTCTGGAGGGGGTATGAACGTCGAGGATATCCGATCATTGAGCTTTGAGGATTCCTATGATCGTCTTGAGGAAGTAATAAGACGCCTCGAAGACGGGGAGCTGAGCCTGGAGGAATCGGTCGCCTTGTATGAAGAAGGCGTTCAGCTTGCCAGGCATTGCGGCGACAAGTTGGATGACGCCGAACTGCGCGTCACCGGGTTACTGCAAGAGGCCGCAGAGGAACAGGAATCCGCCCTATAGCGAGCGTTACGCGAACGCTCGCCCTTGAGCGCATCCCGTTCTGCATTGACTGGGACCGGTCCGCAGAGCCGGCAGCTTTTTCGACCCCTCGCTTCACCCACCCCGCAACGCTTTGTGCCCGTCCGGCGTACGCCCTCTGGACGCTTGCCCCTGCCTCCTCCGATCGAGATGCTCGATCAGAGACGCGTTTTTCCCTCTGCAAGATAGGTTAGGGGGTATCCAGGCGCGCAGCGCGCTAACAGGCCCCACCACCTTCCCTCACCAACCCGCTCGTACGGCCCTACTCTGTGGGCGGAGGCAAGCTCGGGTTCGCCGTGGGCAGCGGCGTCGGACCCACGGGCGTCACGGTCGGCGTCGGCGTACTCGTCGGCGCCACCGTCTCGGTCGCACTGGGCGTCAGCGTCTGCGTCGGTGTACCCGTGGCGGTCGGGGTCAGCGTGATCGTCGGCGTGGTGGTGAGCGTGGGCGTGCGCGTCCAGGTGGGCACCAGGGTCCACGTGGGGCGGCGCGTCCAGGTAGGCGATGGTGTGATGGTCGGCGTGCGCGTTGTACTCACCGTCGGCGTGCCCGTCGTTTGCAGTGCCGGCGTCCACGTGGGGCGCAGCGTAAAAGTGGGGCGCGGGGTGGGCGATCCAGTGCTGAGAGTCGGTTGTCCAAAGGCGGTGGTCTGCGTTGGCAGAACGGTCGGCTCGGGCGCGGCAGCCGGGGTTGATGTCGGCGTCGCTTCGAGCATGATCACGCTGAGGTCATACGTGCGCCCAGAGCCGTATTGGTCCTGGTTGTAGACCGTTGCCTGCGCCGTGCCGTCCTCTAGCGCAGTGAAACTCACCTGAGAAGCCAGGGTGCCCGGCGCGATATCGTCATTGACCAGCACCCGTTCATCGGCCACCACCTCCAGGCGGGTATCCACCCCGATGGCCAGGTTTGAGGTAGAGACCAGATAGGCGTTGCCCGCCTTGACGCGAAAGACCACGCTATGCGCCGCGCCCTCGCGGTCAAACACCCAGGTCTGCCGCTCGCCGATCGAGATCGAGGTAGGCAGATCGCCCTCCGCCCGATGTGGGCCCTCTACCTCTAGCGCGAGCGCCTCGGACACTAGAGATGCGCCCTCTGCTTGCGCCGCGAGTGGCGACCCGTTCCCTGCCGAGGCCAGCAGCAACGCCGAGCGTACCCCTTCAGAGGCGGGCAGCAGCGCCAGGTCCGTTTCGGGAACAGAGGCCGCCACCGGCGTGAGGGGGGCGCTGGCGGGCAACGACAGGCCCTGCAAGGCGCTGCCGATGCGATAGAGGCCGACTATGATAACCAAGGCGCAGAGCGCGCCGCCAACGGCCAGCAGCCGGCGGGAGGATATGCCTTGCAGCAGGATGCCCATTTGCCCCAGGGTGCTCTGGTCGCGCACGTGCTCCAGGTCCTGGCACAAGGCCGCGGCCGTCTGGTAACGTCGGGCGAGCTCCTCCTCCAGCGCCTTGAGCACAACGCGGCTCAGGGCCAATGGCGTCTGGGGATTCAGATGGTGCGGCGGCACCCGGTTGCGCACATAGAGCGCGCCGGTCAGCATTTCGTACAGCACGAGGCCCAACGCATACAGATCGGAGCGCTGGTCGAGATAGCCCCTGGAGGTGGCCTGCTCCGGCGACTTGTAGGCCGGGGTGCCGGGGTGTTCTGTGGTCTCCTGGGTGCGCAAGGTCTCGCGCCCCACCTGGGCCACGCCGAAATCGGTCAGCTTGGCATGTCCATCGCTGCCGATCAGGATGTTGCTGGGCTTGATATCGCGGTGCACGATATCATAGCGGTAGATGGCCTCGATGGCTTGTGCGATGTCCAGGGCGATGCTGACGGCGCGCCCGATATCCAGCGGCCCATCCTTGAGGATCTCTCGGAGGCTGCCGCCCTCGACATACTCCGTGACCAGATAGAGGCTCCCTGCGGCGTCGCTTTCCAGGGCATAGGTCGTGACCACGTTGGGGTGCGAGAGGTGGCTGATGACCTGGGCCTCTTTGGCAAAGCGTTGCTGATACTCGCGCCACTGGTCCGGAGAGGTATCGGCGGTGCGGCCCGATAGCTCCTTGATGGCCACATGGCGATCCATGGCCTCGTCATAGGCCAGGTAGACCTGGCCAAAGCCGCCCTGGCCGATGACCGACTCGATCTTGTATTTGCCAACCAGCAGATCACCCGGGCTCAGCACCTGGTCTCTCTCCCGACGAGCGTGCCAGCATCACAACGCGAGGCCAGTATAGCATCAGGGCAGGGGAATGGCAATCGAAATGCGAACTCGCAGGCGCTGCTCAACACAGCTATCCAGAATCGTCCATTGGTGTCTGTTTGCTAGTGCCCGCTAAATCGGAAGGCGGCGAATCCGGACATGTCTTTCCGTTACCGTCATCATCACACCCATCTCCAACTCGCCCGCATGGTGGGCGAGGATTGCTTCCAGATGACGATTCACGTTGTCCGGGCGCATATCCTGAAGGCGCAGGGTTACTACACTGGGTAGAGCGCTCGCGCTTACGGCCATCAGTTCCCCAAAATCGAGATCATGAGTCAAGAGGGTTCGAGCCTGCTGGCGTGCCCAAGCTAGTACAGACGCATCATCCAGCCTATCAAACGCCAAGTCATGAAGGTGCACAGCATCATGGCCGCTCTGGCGCAAGAATCGCACCGTGTGGGGCGAGATCCCCATATCGGCCAGGAATCTCATTGCGCGCCGAGCTCTAGCGCATAGACTGACTCGTCAGCCAACCAAGCGGCATAGGCCAGCGCTTGGCGGATGTCCTCTAGCTCCAAGTAGGGGTACTCGGCCACGACCTCTTGCGGGGTCATGCCATTGGCGAGCAGATTCACCACGAGAGAGACAGGCACTCGCATCCCACGAATGCAGGCGCGTCCTCCCATAGTGCCGGGATCAAAGGTCACGCGATCAAAAGGATGCATGATTCCTCCGGAATCCGGTGCGCCAGCCTCATTGTCTTGCTTATTATACGCCCCAAAGCGCCAAAGGCCAATGCTCTTGCGAACGCATCTCCGCCGCTCCGGCACGGCTGTCCCGTCACGCTCGTTTGGGCCGCCCGGCCCAAAGGCTGTACAATAGCGCCCATGCAAACTCGTACACCCACCCCTGATGCGGAACTGAACCGCGTGCTGCACGCCCTGGCCCAGAAGACGCGCGCCATCCTGGGCGACAACCTGGTGGGCCTCTATCTCCAGGGCTCGTTTGCCGCCGGGGATTGGGACGCCTACAGCGATGTGGACTGGCTCGCCATCGTCACGCAGCCCTTGTCTGAGGTCGAGGTAGCGGCCCTCCAGGCGATGCACCGCGCCCTCTATGCCCTGGATTGTCCCTGGGCGCAACACCTGGAGGGCTCGTACATGCCCCTGGCGATGTTGCGCCGCATGGACCCGGCCCATGAGCCCCTGTGGTACCTGGACAACGGCAGCCAGGAGCTGATCTTTTCCGACCACTGCAACACCCTGGTGGTGCGCTGGCAGGTGCGAGAGCAGGGCGTCGCCCTCATCGGCCCGCCCGCGACGGAACTGGTCGAGCCGGTGCCCGTCGAGGCCCTGCGTCAGGAAGTGCTGGATACCATGCGCGACTGGGCGGCCACCTTTTTGGATACGCCCCAGGTGATCGCCAACCGCTGGTACCAGCCCTTTGTGGTGCTGAGCTACTGCCGCATGCTGCACACCCTGGCCACGGGCCGCATCCACTCCAAACCGGCGGGTGCCCGCTGGGGCAACAGCAATCTGCACCCTCGTTGGAGCGGGCTGATCCGGCGCGCCTGGGACGAGCGCCCCGACCCCTGGCGCAAGGTGTGGCAGCCAGCGGACCCGCAAGAGGTGCAGATCACCCTGGCGTTCGTGCGCTATGCCATCGCGTTGGCGGAGCAGGGCGACCTGGCCGAGGGGACGGAGCCCTGGGTGACCCTGGTGCAGCGCTACGATCCGGCCTGGCCCCGTTGGTTCGAGGAGATCCGCGCCTATCTGGAGCCCGGTCTCGCAGGGCTGGGGTGCCGCATCGAGCACACCGGCAGCACCTCGATCCCCGGCATGACCGCCAAGCCGATCATTGATCTCATCATCGTCATTCCGCCGGAGACATTCGAGCAGGTGCGCGAGAGGTTGGCGGCCCTGGGCTACCGGCACCGGGGCGACCTGGGGATCGCCGGGCGCGAGGCGTTCGAGTTGCTGGATGCCCGGGCGTTGCTGGCCCTGCCCGCCCAGCACATGTACGTGTGCCAAGAGGGCGCCTACGAGCTGCGCAAGCAGGTGGCCTTTCGCGACTTTTTGCGCGCCCACCCCGCCTGGCGCGAACGGCTCAGCTCCCTCAAATGGGAACTCTGTTTGCAGCATGGCAACGACCGGCAGGCCTACATGGACGGCAAGGACGCCCTGGTGCGCGAGATCACGGCCCTGGCGCTAAAGGCCGCAGAGGACGCGCAGCGCTAGAGCTTGTCGTACAGGCCGCGCCAGGCATTGAGCCGCACCCGCATCACCTGGGCCAGCATCTCTTGCGACTCGCGCAGGTAGCTCTTGCCCTTTCCCGTGGCCACATCCCGGTTGGCCCAGGCCACCGTCTCCTCGGCGATGCGGTGGCCGCTCCGCTCCAGCAGGTACAGCAACTCCACGTCAAAGGCGGTCACCCGCCAGCCGGAGACCTGCACCGGGCTGCGGATCGGCTCCAGCAGGGGGAATACCTGGCGCGCCACGGCCGTGCGCACCGCCTTGAACCCGCACTGGGTATCCGAGATGCGCGGCAGGAGCAGCGCCTGGCGGATCAGGCGGAACACGCTGGAGCCCAGCCGCCGGTACCAGGGGAAATCCTGGCGCTCGATCCCCCGCGAGCCGATGGCCACATCGTATCCGCGCTCGAAATGGGGCAGCAGCTTGGCCAGCTCGTGGATGGGGGTGGACTGGTCCATGTCGGTGAACAGGGTGATCTCGCCCTGGGCGGCCTGGAGCCCCAGCCAGAGGGCCGAGGGCTTGCCGCCGTGGGGGTTCTCTTGCAGGCGAAAGCCCGGTTTTCCCGCGATCTGTTGGCGCACGATCTCGCGGCTGTCGTCGCCGCTGCCGTCGTCCGAGATCAGCACCTCATAGCTGTAGGCTTGGGACGCGAGGTAGGTATGCACCTCGTCCAGCACGCCGCGCAGCAGGTTCTCGCGCTCATTATAGCAGGGGATCAGGACGGTCAGGTACGGGGCTGCCACAGCGCCTCCTAACTCAGGATGGATGCCAGATATTCGTCGCTCACGCGCTGCTCGCCCGCCTGCTTGCGCAGCCGCCGCCAGCGCAAGAGGGAGAACAACCCGGCGAGTTGGCCCCGCAGCCGGGCGCGGGCCGCTGCGCCCCGCCAGCTCTTGAGGGCCTCCCAGGCGATGCGCGCCTGGGCCGCTGCCATGGCGCGCCGGTGGCGGCGGAACAGGCTGGCGGGATAGTGGCGTGCCAGCACCCACAGGCTGTTGCGCCCTACATAGTAGCTGGCCAGCGGGCCGCCGCCCGTGGCGCTCAAGTGGTGATAGACCACGGCCTCCGGGGTGTAGATGCAGCGCCAGCCGGCGCGCTGGGCCCGCCAGTTCAGGTCAATGTCCTCGCAGTACATGAAAAAAGACTCTTCAAAGGGGCCAACCTCTTCGATGACCTGGCGGCGCACGGCCATGGCGCCGCCGCAAGCCCCAAACACATAGGCGGGCTGGTCATAGGGCGGGCCGTAGGGTTGCCAGACGCCCCGTGAGTCGGCGGTGCCGTCGGCGCGGTAGAGATCGCCAGCCGAGTGCAGCGTATCGCGCCGGTCCCAGAGCATGATGCGCGAGGCGGCCAGCCCCGCCTCGGGGTGGGCATCCAGCGCCGCCACCAGGGCCGCCAACCAGCCGGGCTCGGCCTCGGTGTCGTTGTTCAGCAGCACCAGGATCTCGCCTCGTGCGGCGGCCATGCCCGCGTTGCAGCCCCCGGCATAGCCCCGGTTCGACGCCAGCGACACCACCCGCACCCAGGGGTACTCGCGCTCCATCACGGGCACCGAGTCATCCTGCGAGGCATTGTCCACCACGATCACCTCGGCCTGGCGATAGGACTGGCGCGCCAGCGCATCCAGGCAGGGGCGCAGGTAGCGCAGCCCGTTCCAGTTGGGGATGATCACCGAGGCGCGGGGCGCGACGGGCTCAGCCATGCAACAGCCCCTCTTGCGCCATATAGTCGCGCAGCGCGTCGCGCCAGGGCCGCATGGTGATGCCCAGCTCGGCGGCGGCGAAATTGCGCATCTCGACGCGCTTGGGCACTACAGCGGCCCGCTGATAGTTCTCGGAGGGGATCAGATTGACCCTCTCGGCCAGGCCCGCCAGCCGCAGGATCTCGGCGGCCCAATCATAGCGCGAGCAGATGCCCGCGTTGGGCAACTGATACACGCCATAGGCGGGCAGGGCGATCAGGCGAACCAGCGCCTCGGCCACATCCTGGGCAAAGGTGGGCGAGCCCAGCTCGTCGGTGACCATCGTGATCGCGTCGCGCTCCTGGGCCAGCCGCAGGACCGTGCCACGCACGAAATTGCGTGGCCCCGCGCCGTACAGCCAGGCCACCCTGACGATATAGAACTCTTGCAGGATCTGGCGGGTCTGCTCCTCGCCCAGCCACTTTGTACGGGCATACACGCTCTGGGGGTTGGCGGCGTCCCACTCCCAATAGGGCTCCTGCCGCGCGCCATCGAACACATAATCGGTGCTGATACAGACCATCGGCGCGCCACACTGCTGGGCCGCCACGGCCATGTTGCGGGTGCCCAACACATTGACGCGATAGGCCAGCTCGGGGTTGCGCTCGCAGCCATCCACATCTGTAATGGCCGCCGTGTGGATGATGACCTCGGGCCCGAACAGGCGCACCGCCGCGACGATGCCGCCCAGGTCGGTGATGTCGTGCTCCGGTAGGTCAATGTTCATCAAGGCGTGTCCGGCCAGGGTCTTGCGCAGGGCCAGGCCAAGCTGGCCGTTGCTGCCGGTGATGGCGATCCGCATGTTGCTGGGCCTCCTCTGACAGTGCTCTCGTCGTCGGGCGCGCGCCATGGGGGCTCTTGCGGCGCCGATTTGGATGGTGCCATGCGCCAGGGCTTGCCCAACGGCGCACCCTATTATATCATCGTGGGCGAGCCGAACCAACCGCGAAAGGCAGAAGCATGGCCGAGATTCTCGAACAGATCATGCGGCGGCGCAGCATCCGCAAATACACCGATGAGCCCGTCACGCGGGAAGAGTTGACCACGCTGTTGCAGGCCGCCATGGCGGCGCCCTCGGCCATGAACCGCAAGCCCTGGGAGTTTGTGGTGGTCACCGAGCCGGAACGGCTGGCGGCGCTGCGGCGGCGCCTGGTATTGGGCAAGTACAACGCGCCGGCGGCCATCGTCGTCTGCGGTAATCTCAAGCGGGCGGCCCCCAGCATCGCCAAGGACTTTTGGGTGGTGGATTGCAGCGCGGCCACCCAGAATATCCTGCTGGCCGCCGCCGGGCTGGGGCTCGGCACGGTGTGGATCGGCGTCTATCCCCTGCGACCCGTGATGGGCCTGGTGGCGCGGCTGCTGGGCCTGCCCAAGCAGGTGCAGCCCCTGGCCGTGATCTGGGTGGGGCGCCCGGCAGAGACCAAGCCGCCCCGCACCCAATACGACGAGGCCAACGTGCACTGGGAGTCGTTTGGCTAGCGCTGCTCCTTGAGGCCCCAGGTCTTTGACGTAACATGACAAGCATGGTATCATTCCGACGGGTTGGGAAGCACAGAGGCCCCCATTTCCTATCGCAACATGGCGATCGGCAAGGGGGTCTATTATTTGTTTGGCTGGCCCATCGCAGGCGACGGGCGATGGGAAGGGAGTGGGGCGATGCATATCGGTATTGATGCTCGTCTGTTGCACTATCGGCAGGCGGGCATTAGTCGGTATACGTTACAGTTGGTCAAGGGGCTGGCCCGCATCGAGTCGGATGACGAGTACACGCTCTTGCAGAGCGTGCGCGCGCGGCAGCCCATCATCAAGCACGACCGGTTCACCCACCGCAAGGTGATCACCCCGGCCCACCACCGCCTGGAGCAACTGATCTTTCCCTTTGAGCTGTCGCCTCTCAAGCTGGATGTGCTGCACAGTCCTGATTTCATCCCGCCCTTTCGGGCCAAGTGCCGGTCGGTGATCACCATTCACGATCTGAACTTTTTGCTGTTCCCGCACTTTTTGACCAAGGACTCGGCGCGCTACTATGGCCAGATAGACCAGGCGGTGCGACGTAGCGACGCCATCATCGCCGTCTCCAAGGCGACCAAGGCGGATATCATCCGGCTGTTGGGCGTGCCCGAGACCAAGGTGCGGGTGATCTATGAGGCGGCCAGCCCCACCTTCCGCCAGCTCAATGACCCCGATCTGGAGCGCCAGGTGCAGCGGCGCTTTGGCGTGCGCACCGATTTCATGCTCTTTGTGAGCACCATCGAGCCGCGCAAGAACGTGCCCACCTTGCTGCGCGCCTTTCGCCAGTTCCTGGACGACTATCGGCTGGATGTGCAGCTTGTGCTGGCCGGGCAAAAGGGCTGGCTCTTTGAAGAGGTCTTTGACCTGGTGACCGAGCTGGACCTGGAGGAGCACACCATATTCGCCGGGCGCGTCAGCTCGGAGGAACTGCTGTGGCTCTATAACGTGGCCAAGGCGCTGGTGGCCCCCTCGATCTATGAGGGCTTTGGCCTGACGCCCCTGGAGGCTATGGCCTGCGGCACGCCGGTCATCGTGGCCAACACCTCCTCGCTGCCCGAGGTGGTGGGCGATGCCGGCATCAAGATTGATCCCTACAAAGCCGACGAGATCGCCGTGGCCATGTGGCGCGTCCTGACCGATAGCGAGCTGCGCCAAAGCCTGATTGAAAAGGGGCTCAAGCGCGCCGCCTATTTCTCGTGGGACAAGGCCGCCCAAGAGACCTCGGAGCTCTATCACAGCCTGACATAAGATCGTGTGGTATGCCAATGCAACGACGCATTCTGTTCCTGACGCCCCAGCTCCCCTATCCGCCGGAGCAGGGCACCGCCATCCGCAACTATCACCTGATCGCCCAGGCAGCGACGCGCTATGACGTGTCGCTGCTTTCCTTTGCCGAGCCGGGCGCCACAGATCCGGGACCGCTGGCGCAGATCTGCTCCCGCGTCGAGGTCGTGCCCGCGCCCCGGCGCTCGCTGGCCCAGCGTCTGCGCACCCTGCTGGCCAGCCGCGCCCCCGATATGGCCCGCCGCCTGGCTTCGGAGCCGTTCGCCCGAACTCTGCGCAGCATGCTGGCCGAGGGTAGGTACGACACCGTGCAGGTGGAGGGGATCGAGCTGGCCGCCTATGGCCTGATGCTGGACGACTGGCCCGAGGCGGGCGCCCCGGCCCTGGTGTTCGACGACCACAACGCCGAGTACCTGCTACAACAGCGTGCCTTTGCCACCGACCTGCGGCGCCCCCGGCGCTGGCCCCAGGCCGCCTATTCGTGCGCCCAGTGGCTACGCCTGCGCCGCTTTGAGCGCCAGGTTTGCCGGCGGGCCGACGCGGTGCTGGCGGTGAGCGAGATGGATGCCCGGGCGATCCGGCGGCTAGCCCCCGAGATCGAACCCCTGGCGATCCCCAACGGCGTGGATACCCAGGGCTATCGCACCGATCTGCCCGATAGCCTGCCCCTGCGCCACCCCAACCTGGTGTTTACGGGCAAGATGGACTTTCGGCCCAACATCGATGCCATGCGCTGGTTTCACGCCCAGGTGTGGCCCGAGATCCGCCGCCGCGCGCCCCAGGTGCAGCTCTATATCGTGGGCAAGGCGCCCCACCCGGAGGTGCAGCGCCTCGCTGAGGAGCCGGGCATCACCGTCACCGGCTATGTGTCCGAGATCCTGCCCTATTTCGGCGGCGCGGACGTGTATATTGTGCCGTTGCGCGTGGGCGGGGGCACCCGCCTCAAGGTGTTGGAGGCCCTGGCCACGGGCTTGCCGATGGTGAGCACGCGTCTGGGCGCCGAGGGGATCGAGCTGGTGGATGGGGAACATGCGCTGCTGGCGGATACGCCTGGGGCCTTTGCCGAAGCCGCCCTGCGCCTGCTCCACGACGAGGCGCTGCGCCAACGCCTGGGCCGCCAGGCCCGCGCCTTTGCCGAGGAACACTATGATTGGCGGCAGATCGTGCCGCGCCTCTATCCCCTCTACGACCGGCTCGCGCCTCGCCGCTAGGCGATGGTGATGCCGCGCCAGGCCTCGACCAAGGGCGGCCACTGCATATCCAGCTCTTGCAGGCGATCCCTCAGGATGCGCGAGATCACCAGGTTGCGATACCATTTCTTGTCCGCAGGGATGATGTACCAGGGCGCATAGGGCGTGTTGCAGCGCTCCAGCGCCGCTTCATAGGCCGCCATGTAATCATCCCACTTGTTGCGCGCCTCCAGGTCGCTTGGGTTGAACTTCCAATGGGCCGTGGGGTCGGCCAGCCGCTCGGCGAGGCGCTTGCGCTGCTCGTCGTGGGAGATGTGCAAAAAGAACTTGCAGACGATCACGCCATTCTCCGCCAGCAGCCTCTCAAAGTCGTTGATCTGGTCATAGCGCTGGCCCCAAACCTCGGGATGAACCAGATTCTCCACCCGCACCACCAGGATGTCCTCATAGTGGGAGCGGTTGAAAATGCCCACCATGCCCTTGGGCGGCGTCACCCGGTGCACGCGCCAGAGATAGTCGTGGGAGAGCTCCAGGGCCGTGGGCGCCTTGAAACTGGCCACCCGGCAGCCCTGGGGGTTGAACGCCCCCACCACATGCTTGATCACGCCGTCCTTGCCCGAGGTGTCCATCCCCTGCAAGACGATGAGCAGGGCATGCCTGCGGTTGGCATACAGCAGCTCCTGCAGCTCGTTCAGGCGCGGATGGAGCTCGGCCAGTTGGGCGCGGGCCTCGCGCTTGCGCAAGCCCTCCTCGGTGGGCAGGGCGCTCCGTTCGCTCAGACGCGCCGGCTCATTGGGCCTCAGCAGGTAGTCCTGATGCATGTGGTTTTTGCTCCTTCCTGTGGTGGGCCAACGCGGTCATTCTACCAGCCGCCCCCGGCCGGGGCAACCCGTGTGGGCGCGGAACAAGGAACGCAGGCGTCCCGCCCGCGTTCCGGCGCTTGGCGCCGGATAAGGCCCCTCTACGGCAAAGGATGTGCGCCAAACAGAGTCTGGGGTCAATCTCCCTTGGGGCAGGGGCGGACGTCTCGTCCGCCCTCCATTCCAGACGTTTTCAGGACAGCAGCCCTGACAGGCGTACAGCGCCTCATGCACAAGGCCGATTTGGACGCTGGGCCAAAGCGTGGCATACTGTCCACAGGATTGGGAAGCACTTGATCGGTTGACCCCGCCAGGGCCTCTTCCTGGAGGGGTTTTTCATTTGGGTGCGGCCCCAATCTTAGAACGAGCAAGGTGCGGAGAGACCGCGCCTGGTATGACAAGGGAGAATGGTACGATGAAGCTGTATGTTGGAAACTTGAGCTATGACACGACCGACGATAGCCTGCGCCAGGCCTTTGAGGCCATCGGCCCGGTCAACACGGCGGACGTGATCACCGATCGCTACAGCGGCCGCTCGCGCGGCTTTGGCTTTGTGGAGATGGCAAACGACGCCGACGCCCAAAAGGCCATCGAAACGCTGAACGAGACCGCCCTGGATGGCCGCAACATCACCGTGGCCGAGGCGCGCCCCCGGCGCGATTCGGACGACCGCGGCAGCCGTGGCGGCTCCAGCCGCTGGTAGCCCCCAGCACGTAGAGCGAACGGCGCGAGAGCGATTCTCGCGCCGTTTTCTATTGCGCCGCGCCTGGCCCCGCAAACGGCTTGACACATCAACCTCGCGGGCTATACTGGCCCCAGTTCGCATCCTCGCCGAAAGGAGGGCAAACCTATGTTGGACGCTGCCAGCAGCGTACAGCGACGCACGTGAGCTGCTAGTCGCAGTTGCACGGTGTGCATCACGACAACCGACTTGCCGCACACGGCCCTCCCGACGGACCGCCGCCTCGCTAGCCTGCGCCTCACCTGCTGGCTCTGATCCGGTCGAGCGTCACGGGCCCTGTTGCGGCCCAACCTCGCTCGTACAAGGAGAGGAGCTTTTCTCATGTCCCGACTCTGCCGTCTGTTCATCTCGCGTTGGGGACCCATCATCACCGGCGTCGTTGTGGGCATCCTGGCGCCCGTGTTGGCCAAGCTCGGCAACCCGGGCAACATGGGCATCTGTGTGGCCTGTTTTACCCGCGATATCGCCGGCGCACTGGGGTTACACCGCGCCGCCGTCGTCCAATACATTCGCCCGGAGATCATCGGGTTCGTGCTGGGCGCGCTGATCGCCGCGCTGATCTTTCGCGAGTTTCGGCCCCGCACCGGCTCGGCGCCTCTGGTGCGTTTTTTCCTGGGCATGTTCTCCATCATCGGGGCGCTGGTCTTTTTGGGGTGCCCCTGGCGCGCCTATCTGCGCCTGGCCGGGGGCGACTGGAACGCCATCCCCGGCATCCTGGGCCTGGTCGGCGGCATCGTGATCGGCGTGTTGTTCCTCAAGATGGGCTATAGTCTGGGGCGCACACGCCCGGCCCCCGCCGCTGTGGGGTGGATCATGCCCGTCTTGATGATCGGCCTGCTGGCCCTGCTGCTGGCCGCGCCCCTCTTTGGGCGCTCTGCCGAGGGCGAGCCCGTTGGCCCCATCTTTTTCTCCGCAAGCGGCCCTGGCTCCCAGGCCGCCCCCATCGCCATCGCTCTGGCCGCCGGGCTGCTGATCGGGTTCCTGGCCCAGCGCAGCCGCTTTTGCACCGTGGGCGCCGTGCGTGATCTGATCCTGACCCGCGACCCGCACCTCTTTAACGGCATCGTGGCCCTGGTGATCGCCGGTTTCCTCACCAGCCTGGCGCTGGGGCTCTTCCAGCCCGGCTTTGAGGGCCAGCCGGTGGCTCACACCAACGCGCTCTGGAATTTCGGCGGCATGGTGTTGGCCGGTCTGGCCTTTACCCTGGCGGGCGGCTGCCCGGGGCGGCAGGTGTTCATGTCCGGCGAGGGCGATGCCGACGCTGGTGTGTTTGTGCTGGGGATGCTGGTGGGCGCGGGCGTGGCCCATACCTTCAACCTGGCCAGCTCGCCTGCAGGCCCCTCGCTCTATGGCCCCGCAGGCGTCCTTGTTGGCCTGATCTTTTGTGTGCTCGTGGGTCTGACCATGCGCGAGCCCGTGGGTGCGTGAATCTGAGGTGATACCATGAACGAACCGATTCTTGTGGATGCCAGTGGGCTCTCGTGCCCCCAGCCCGTTCTGTTGACGCGTCAGGCCCTGCGCGCCCACCCCGGCGACGCCATTGCCGTCCTGGTGGATACCGGCACGTCGCGGGACAATGTGACGCGCCTGGCCGAGCGCGAGGGCTGCCAGGTGGAGGTGCAAGAGCGCGCCGAGGGCGGCTACCGGCTGGTGTTGACCCGATGATCTATCTGGATCACGCCGCCACGTCGTGGCCCAAGCCGCCCGCCGTGATCCGGGCGATGACCGACTTTATGGAGCGCGCCGGGGGCAACCCCGGCCGCTCCGGACACCGCCTGTCCATTGACGCGGGGCGCATCGTATACGAGACCCGCGAGCTGCTGGCGCAGCTCTTTGGCGCGGATGACCCGCTGCGGGTGGTGCTGACGCCCAACGTGACCTATGCTCTCAATATCGCCATGTTGGGGCTGCTGGATCCCGTCCGAGACCGCGTGGTGACCACGGGCATCGAGCACAACTCGGTGATGCGGCCCTTGCGCGCCCTGGAGGAACGCGGGCTGGCGCTGGAGGTGGTCCCCTGCGGCCCCGATGGGCAGCTCGATCTGGATGCGCTGGCGGCGGCCCTGCGGCCCGGCGCGCGTCTGGTGGTGGCCAGCCACGCCAGCAACGTCATGGGCACGTTGCTGGCGGTGCAAGAGATCGCGGCGCTGGCCCACGCAGCGGGCGCGCTGCTGCTGGTGGATGCGGCCCAGACGGCCGGCGTGCTGCCCATTGACGCCACGGCGCTGGGCATTGACCTGCTGGCCTTTACGGGTCACAAAGGGTTGCTGGGACCTCCAGGCACCGGCGGCCTGCTGATCGCGCCGCACCTGGCCCCCGACCTGATCCGGCCCATCTACATGGGGGGCACGGGCAGCCGCTCCGAGGAGGAACGCCAGCCCGAGATGCTGCCCGATAGCCTGGAATGCGGGACGGGCAACGGCCCGGGCATCGCCGGGCTGGGCGCCGGGGTGCGCTATCTGCTGGAGCGCGGCATCCCAGCGGTGCGCGCCCACGAGCAGGCCCTGGCCCAACGGCTGATTGACGGCCTGCGCCAGATCCCCGGCGTCACGGTTTATGGCCCGCCGGATGCGGCCCTGCGCACGGCCGCCATCTCGCTGCGCATCGAGGGGCATAGCGTCTCTGAAGTGGGCTGGCGCCTGGATGAGGAGCACGGAATCCTGTGCCGGGTGGGGCTGCACTGCGCCCCGGCAGCGCATCGCACCCTGGGCACCTTTCCCGAGGGTACCGTGCGCCTGGCGGCGGGCCTCTCCAACACCGTGGAGGAGATGGACGCCGCCATCGCCGCCGTGCGCCAGATCGCCGCTGGTTAGCGCCGGGGGGGCGAATCCTACGAACGGTCCTCGTCGCGCAGTTCGACGCGGAGCTGGCGCAACTCGGCCAGGATCTCGCCCAGCAGCGCGGGCGCCGTTGCGCCCAACTCCGCCGTCGCGCCTGCCTCGGCGAGCAGAGGCGCCGCCGCGCCCTCCTGGCTCTGATGGCGGTGGATCAGCCCCAGGAGCTGCGCATGTACCGTATCCCACTCTTGCATGCCCACGATCTTGGCCTCGGCGCCGGCCTGCTGGCTATAACCCGCCGTATGCACGTGCAGCGTGGCCAAGCCCAGCAGCCGCTCGATGGGGCCGCGCCGCACGGCGATGTTGGTGATCATGGTATAGGGCACCACGTCCTCGGCGCGGATCAGGATGCCGCGCCGCACCACCAGGTCGCGCTCGGTGAGGCGATAATGGACGGAGCGATAGTACACCGGCACCAGGATGATGGCGGGCGCGAGCCAGAGCACATTGGCCAGCATAAAGAGCAGCACATAGAGCCAGCCCAGGCCAGGGGCAAGGCCCAGCAGGATAAAGGGTAGGATCAGGAACACGAACACGCAGGCGATGGTCGCCCAGAGTTGCACCTGATACTTGGGGCTGGGGCGCAGTTCGGTATGCTCAGACATGGCGAGCTCCTTTCCACAAACAACGCGGGCTGGCAATGGCTATACGGGCGCGCTGGCGCCCAGGTTGCGCGCTAGAACGGCGCGCGCATGAGCAGCACGGCCAGGGGAAACGCCGCCGCAAAGGCCAGGGCGCTGAGCGCAATGGCGCGCCCGGCGCCGATCCCCAGGCTGCGCCGCAGCCCCGTCACCACCAGCACGAACCACCAGATATCTATGAGCAAATGGCTGACGCCCAGCAAGTATTGGTCTACGCCGCCCACCAGGAGCCAGAACCAATCCCAGGGGATCAGGACGGCGCCCACCACCAGGCTGGCCATGCCCGTGAGGTTGAGGATGCGGTCCATGTCGCTGGGCCGCCCGCTCAGCCGCAGGCCGATATGGAGCACGGCGGCGCCCAGCAGCCATTGGGCCAGGAATACCAGGGGCGCAAGCCACACCAGCGTGAGATAGTATCCCTCGGTGGGCAACAGCGTGAGATAGGAGGGCTCCGGCGGCGTACGGCCCAGCAGGGCAACGGGCAGGTACACCAGGAGCGCATCCAACAGGCCGCGCAAGCCCACGGCGCACAGGCCCCAGAGCGGCGTGGACTTGGCCTCCAGCGCTTCCGCGAAACGCCCGGGGCTAGAATAGCCCGCCAACCAGGCCCGCAAGAAACCCGCCATGAACCCTGGCTCCCGATAAGCGCAACACCTGGGGCTCGGCGAACTCGGCCACGGTCGAAGGTTGGCCGAGTTCGCCGAGGGCGCACTGCAACCCTAGTCGGCGCCTTCCAGGGCGTGGGCGGCCCAGAGCAGCCCCCGGGTCACCAGCTTCAAGATGTTGGGGTCCTGGTCGAACACCTGGGCCACATGGCCCATGGAGCAATAGTACACGCGGCCCTTGCCCCACATCTTGGTCCAGGCTACGGGCATCTGCACCGAGCCAAAGGGCGTGGTGGCCAGCACACGGACGCCCGGATCCACGTGCATGTAATAGTGCTCGGACTTGGCGTGAAAGTCGTTCACGCCCTCGGTGATGGGATGGTCCCGGTCAATGATGTGCACGTCATAGTCAATGCCATCGTTGCCCGGGTGCGCCACCCACTGGCCGCCCACCATGAACTGGTACGGGGTGGCCTCGCGGAACGAGTCGCCCATGCCGCCGTGCAAGCCGCCAATGCCCACGCCGCCCTCGACGGCCTCCAACAGGGCCTGGAGTTGCTCGCGCTCGATGCGCCCCATGGTCCATTCCATCACGATCAGGTCCAGCTCGGTCAGGTCGCGCTGGGTCAGCACATCGAGGGTATCCACGATCTCGACCTCGACGCCGTGCTCGCGCAGCGCCTTGGCCATAATGTCGGATACCTGCTGGGGCTCGTGACCTTGCCAACCGCCCTGAATGATCAACGCTTTCTTCATGGTGCCATTTTCTCCTTTGAACCGGTTCGACAACCCATCCGGGTTGGTTATAACACAGGCGCGCCAGGGCCGTCAACCGAATCGGGCGCCCACCATTTGGTGGGACGGTCAAAAAGCGCTATGCTTGCAGAGCCTGGCATCTGGAAAGGACCATGTGCGTATGGAGATCATTGACCTGCTGCGGGCGCGGCGCAGCATCCGCGCCTTTGAGGATCGCCCTGTAGAGCCCGAGCTGCTGCGGCAGTTGTTGGCAGCGGCCATGGCCGCGCCCTCGGCCTGCAACAGCCAGCCCTGGGAGTTTGTCATAGTCACCCAGCCCGAGATCATGGATCGCCTGCGGGACAAGCTCCTGTTCGCGCGCTATAACGCGCCGGCAGCCATCGCCGTATGCGGCAACCCGGAAATCGCCCATAGCTCGGTGTCAAAAAAGTTCTATTGGGTGCAGGATTGCAGCGCCGCCACGCAAAACATCCTGATCGCGGCCACGGGCCTGGGCCTGGGCGCCGTCTGGATCGGCGTCTACCCGCTGCCCAGCGTGATCGCGCCGGTGCGCCAGATTCTGGCCCTGCCCGAGGAGGTGACGCCCCTGGCGCTGGTCTATGTGGGCTATCCTGCCGAGACCAAGCCGCCCAGCGATCGCTATGAGGAGCGCCGCGTCCACTGGGAGCAGTACGAGCCGCGCAAGCGCCGCGCCAGGCACAAGAACGCCAAGTACGAATAGATGGACATGCGCATAGCACACCACAAGGGATGAGAGTGGGTCCTTGTCGCTTGCCGGAGTCTCTCGTCACGCTTCCGAGCGTCAGGCGCAGAGGGGAGGCCCGAACCGGTTTTCTCTCCGGCTTGGCGGCTTGGCGCTCTCTGCGCGAGAATGTCCGAGTCAGTTTTGAGGTATCAAGCCCATGATCGCCCTGCGTCTGGATCGCGTCACCCTTACCTATTCCGGTGCGCCCGTCTTTGCCGATCTCTCCTGGGAGATCCACGATGATCGGGTGGTGGGCCTGATCGGCCCCAACGGCAGCGGCAAGAGCACCCTGCTCCACCTGATGATGGGCAGGCTGACCCCCGATGCGGGCGGTGTGGTGCGCGCCAGGGGCCTCACCATCGGCCTGTTGCCCCAAGAGCCCACCTTTGGCCCCGGCCATTCGGTCTGGGCCGAGGCGCTGACCGCCTCGGCAGCCCTGGGCGAGACCGAGGCGCGGCTGCACCAGATCGAGGCCCGCCTGGGCGACCCGGATGTCTATGGCAACGAGGCGCGCCTGGCCCGCGCCCTGGCCGCCCAGGAGGCATTGCTGGCCGAATACGAGGCCCTGGGCGGCCCCGCCTACCAGAGCCGCCTGCGCAGCACGCTGCTCTCCCTGGGCTTTGAGGAGCGCGATTTCGCGTTGCCGGTCGAGGCCCTGAGCGGCGGGCAGGGCAAGCTCCTGGCATTGGCCAAGCTGATGGTGGTGCAGCCCGACCTGTTGCTGCTGGACGAGCCCGACAACCACCTGGACCTGGAGGCCAAGGCGTTCCTGGAGCAGTACATCCGGGGCTACAAGGGTGGCGTGGTGGTGATCTCTCACGACCGTTACCTGCTGGATATGGTGGTGGACGAGGTGGTCGAGCTAGAGGATGGGCGCCTCACGAGCTACCCGGGCAACTATTCCGAGTACGCCGTGGCCAAGGCCCAGCGCCTGGCCCGCCAGCAGCAGCACTACCAATCGCAGCAGGCCCAGATCCGCCGCCTGGAGCGCTCGGCCGAGCGCCTGATGACCTGGGGCAAGGTCTTTGACAACGAAAAGTTTGCGCGGCGCGGACAGGCCATCATCAAGCGGTTGGAGCGCATGGAGCGCATTGACCGGCCCGTATTGGAGCGGCGACGCATGGGCCTGGAACTGGCGGGCTGGCGCGGCAGCGAAAAGGTGCTCGAGATCAGCGACCTCTGGAAGAGCTTTGCGAACCCCGCCGGCGGCGAGGACCTGGTGTTGGCCGGGCTGAACCTGCTGCTCTGGCATGGCGAGCGCGTGGGGGTGATCGGCCCCAACGGCGCGGGCAAGTCGGTGCTGCTGCGCCTGATCCTGGGCCAAGAGACGCCCACCGAGGGCGAGGTCCGCATCGGCCCCAGCGTGCGCATCGGCCACTATGCCCAACAGCACGAGTCCCTGGACCCCGCCCTCTCGCTGGTGGAGACGGTGATCAAGCAGGCCAACCTGCCCGAGCATGCCGCCATCCCCTTCCTGGGGCGCTTTCTCTTTCCCTACGAGCAGGTTCGCAAGCCCGTGGCGACCCTTTCGGGCGGCGAAAAGGGGCGCTTGCAGATGGCGCTCTTGATGCTTTCGGGGGCGAATCTGTTGCTGCTGGACGAGCCCACCAACAACCTGGACATCGCCAGCGCCGAGGTGCTGGAAGAGGCGCTGGAGGGCTTTGAAGGCACGGTGCTGGTGATCTCGCACGATCGTTACCTGTTGGATCGGATCGTGGATCGCGTGGTGGTGCTGGATGAGGGGGGCTTGGCCGGCTATGCAGGCGGCTATTCCGACTATGAGGCCGAGCGCCTGCGCCGCGAGGGCGCAGCGGGCGCCACATCGGAACCGAGCCGCGCCCGGGGACGTCTACAGAGATAGAGCTGTGCTATAATCAGATAAGCCTGGTTGTTCTGGATAGGAAGGGGCCAAGAGCAGATGACAAGCCGAATATGGATATCGCTATGCATGGGGGCGCTCTTGCTGGTGTTGGCCGCCTGCGCGCTGCCGGTCGAGCCCACGCCCGTCCCGGGCTTTGAGACGCCAGATACGCCGACGGGCAACGGGGCCGGACGCGCCCAGGATGCGCTGATTGACGCCGTGCGCCTGTCGCCTGAGCCGCCCTACACCCTGGAGATCGAGGGCCAGTTCCGCGATGGTTGCACCGAGCTGGATGCGGTGACCCAGGCGGTCGAGGGGGATCGCATCGTCGTGTCGGTATACACCCTGCGCGACCCCGAAGCGTTCTGCACCCAGGCGCTGGTGCCCTTTACCCACACCTTGGCGCTGGATGTGGCGGGCCTGGCCCTGGGCGCGTATACCGTGGACGTACAGGGCGCGACGGCCACGCTGCAGCTTGGGGCCGCAGAGGAGCCCCAGGATGAGGAGATGGTCGTGGCCCAAGACGCGCTGATCGACGCCGTGCGCGTCTCGCCCGATGCGCCCTATAGGCTAGAGATCGAGGGACAGTTCCGCGATGGCTGCACCGAGCTGGATTCAGTGGTGCAGACGGTGGAGCAGGGGCGCATTGTGGTCACGGTCTATACGGTGCGCCCGCAGGACGCCCTGTGCACCGAGGCGCTGGTGCCCTTTGCCCACACCATGCCGCTGGATGTGGCCGGTCTGGAGCCGGGTGAATACACTGTGGACGTGCAGGGTGTGACCACGACGCTGAACCTCTCGGAAGAGGCGACGGCCCCACCCGAGCCGGGCCGCGCAGCGATTCGCCAGGGCAATCTGCCCGTGCGCCAGGGCGTCGTCGAGGGGTTCGATATCCTCTTCCTGGAATCGTATCCGGTGCAGATCAACGTCGTGATCCAGGGGCACATGGCCGATGGCTGCACCCGCCTGAGCGAGATCGTGCAGGTGGTGCAGGGGCGCACGATCCAGTTCATCGTCTATACCGAGCGGCCCAGAGACGCCATCTGCACCCTGGCCCTGGTGCCCTATCGCGAGACGGTGCGCCTGGATACCCGTGGGCTGGCGCTTGGCGAGTACACGGTCGAGATCCACGGGCTGACCCAGGAGCTGGCGCTGGATGAGAGCATGATCGTCGCAGCCGAGGGCTCGGACGTGTGCCCTGCGCCGCAAGAGGGCCAACGGCAGTTGATCAATATCGCCGACGGCTACTGCCTGGCCTACCCAGAGATCTATACCGGGCGCATCCTGGCGCCGGGGGCGCTGCTCATCACCGCTATGGAGCGCAGCGACCTCCCCGAGGCGCGCATCGTGTCGCTGCTGATCGAGCAGATGGGCCCCGTCAACGGGCGCGACCTGGAGACGCTGGCCGAGGAGCAGTGGGGGACGCTGACAAGCCGGGGCATCCGGCTGACCCGCAGCGAGGCCCAGTTCGGCGACGCGCCCGTGTTGGTGGCCGATGGGATCCCGGGGCGCATGGTAGGGCGCCAGGCCCTGGTCTCCGATGGCGAGAGCTACTTTCTGTTGACCCTGACGCCCATAGATCGGGGCTATGCCCGGCAGACGGCCTATGCCGAGGAGCTGTGGGAGGACATTGCCGCCTCCTGGCGGTTCTACCGCTAAAGCCAGATCCTCCCCGTGGGAACCAACGCCCCGAGCCTCAAGCTCGGGGCGTTGACATGCTGCCCTGCCCTGTGCTATAATGCAGAAAGTTGATCTGTTATCTATAGTATGGCGCATGGAGGCCATTCATGATTCGATGGATACCCTTGATTCTATTGATCGCGTTGCTGGCATTGGCCGGGTGTAGCCCGGCAACCGACGTTGGTACAACGGCCGTTGTGCCAACGGACGCCGAAACGACGGCTGTTGCGGCGAGCGTCAGCACGCAGCCCAGCGTCACGTCCGAGCCAATACCCACGACACCTGCGCCCACGGCAACCGCCCAGGTGGACGAGCCCACGGCCACACCCAGCCCCCAGCCAGCCACGCCCACGCCATCGCCGACCGATGCAGCCCCGCCGGAGCCCGCCACCCCCCAGGTAGAGGTGGTGGCTGCCGGCCTCTCGATCCCCTGGGCCGTGGCGTTCGCCCCTGACGGGCGCATTTTCATCACCGAGCGGGCCGGGCGCCTGCGCGTGATCGAGAACGGCGAGCTGCGCGCTGAGCCCCTGGCTGTTGTGCCGGTGGAGGCCATCGGTGAGGGCGGCCTGATGGGCCTGGCCCTGGACCCCGCCTTTGCCGACAATGGCCGGCTCTATCTCATGTACACCTACAGCGAGGGCGGCCAGATTCGCAACCGCGTCTCGCGCTTTACCCTGACCGGCGCGGGCCTGGTGGACGAGGTCGCGCTGGTGGATGCCATCCCCGGCGCCCGGTTCCACAATGGCGGGCGTCTGGCCATCGGCCCCGATGGCAAGCTCTATGCGGGCACGGGCGACGCCCTGGTGCCCCAACTGGCCCAGGATCTCGACTCGCTGGCGGGCAAGATCCTGCGCATCAACCTGGATGGCAGCATCCCCGAGGACAACCCGTTTCCCGGCTCGCCGGTCTATTCGCTGGGACACCGCAACCCCCAGGGGCTGGCCTTCCAGCCCGAAACCGGCGTGCTCTTTGCCGTGGAGCACGGCCCCAGCGGCGAGTTTGGCCTGTGCTGCCGCGACGAGCTGAACCGCATCGTCCCCGGCGGCAACTATGGCTGGCCTTACGTCTCCGGGACCGATGTGGTGGACGCGGCCCAGGCCGCCGCCCATGATCTTGTTGCGCCGGTCTCCAGCAGCGGCAGGGATACCTGGGCCCCGGCGGGCTTGGCCTTTTACGACGGTGGCCCCCTGGCGGACTGGCAGGGCGACCTGTTCTTTGGCGCGCTGCGGGGCCAACACCTGCGCCGCGTGGTCCTGAGCGGCGACGATCTGGGCCAACTCGACCAGGACGAGGCCCTCTACAGCGGCGCCTATGGCCGCATCCGCGAGGCGCTCATGGGCCCCGACGGCTATCTCTACCTGACCACCAGCAACCGTGACGGGCGCGGCAACCCGGCCGCGGACGACGACCGGCTGCTAAGGATTGGAGTGGGAGAGTAAAGCCCCCGATTGCCTGGCGCCCCGTCGCAATCTCTTGTATGGAGGGCGGGCGTCTCGCCCGCCTTGTAGGGACTAGGCCAACGGTGGCGCAACCACCATCCCTAGCCCCTACAGAAAAACCATAGAAGGACGCACTAAACACGCATGGGCCAGACTGACGCTAGACGCATGTATGCGTATGCAGCGTCCGATGCGCAGCAGCGTCCTTGGCCCAGCGCCTTGTTTCCCAACCTGCGCTCGCCCAGCCCATCATCCATCGTCTATCATTCCCCTTCTCGCCTCATTACCCCCTTTGGCCTATAATGGCGTCTACCTCGGTGCAGCGCCGCATGCGAGCCCGGCCCTGGTGCAACAGGGCGCCCCGACAGCGCCGTCCTCGCCGAACCATGTCCCAACGGCCCGCTTGCGTGGCTGTGCACGCAGGCCCACGATTCTGGAGCAAACCGATGTCCGTTCATCCCTTTGTCGAACGTCTGGAGCGCGGCGTGCTGTTGGCCGATGGCGCTATGGGCACCGAGCTATACGCCCGGGGCGTGGCTCCCAGCCAGTGCTATGACGCCGTCAATCTCAGCGACCCCGAGCTGGTGCAGCGGGTGCACATGGACTATTTGTGCGCCGGGGCCGAGCTGATCGAGACCAACACCTTTGGCGCCAACGGCAGCAAGCTGGCCGCCTATGGCCTCGCAGAGCAGGTGCGCGAGATCAACCGCCAGGGCGGGCGCATCGCCCGCTATGCCCGCGACATTGCCGGGAGCACGGCATTCATCGCCGGGGCCGTGGGGCCTCTGGGCGCGCCCCTGGGCCCCCTGGGCGAGATTGATGAGGAGCGCGCCCGCGCCCTCTTTCGCGAGCAGATCGGCGGCCTGCTGGATGGCGGCGTGGACCTGATCCTGCTGGAGACCTTTGGCGACCTGAATATGCTCTGCCTGGCGCTGCAGGTGGTGCGCGAGAGCTGCGACCTGCCCGTGATCGCCCAGGCCACTTTTGACGAGGATGGGCGCACCCCCTGGGGCCAATCGGCGGTCAAGGTGGCCGCCGCGCTGATGGACCTGGGCGCCGACGTGATCGGCGTCAACTGTAGCGTGGGTCCCGAGGGCGTGCTGGCGGTGGCGCGCCAGATGATCGCCGCCGGCGCCCGCCACGTCTCGGCCATGCCCAACGCCGGTATGCCCACCCACGCCACCGGGCGCCTGCTCTACCTGGCCAATCCGGCTTATTTTGCCGAGCGCGCCCCCGATTTCGTGGCCGCCGGCGTCACCATCCTGGGGGGCTGCTGCGGCACCACCCCTGCCCACATCGCCGCCATGCGCGAGGCCCTGGATGCCGTGGCGGGCGTCGCGGTGGCCCGGCCCACGCCCCCCGCCGCCGTGCGCATCCCCACGGCCAGGGCCGAGGCCGAGCAGGCCCCCGAGCCCACCGGCTTGCGGCGCAGGCTGTCCGAGGGGCAGTTCGTGGCGGCCGTCGAGCTCTCGCCGCCCAAGGGCCTCAACCCCGAGGGGTTGCTGCGCCATGCCCGGGCCCTGGCCGAGAGCGGCGCCGTAGACCTGATCAACGTCACCGATAGCCCCATGGCGCGGGTGCGCATGGATGCCCTGGCCTCTTGCCACCTGATCCAGGCCCACACAGGCATCGAGACGGTGCTGCACCTGACCACCCGCGACCGCAACCTGATGGGCATCCAATCCCACCTGATCGGCGCCCACGCCCTGGGCGTGCGCAACATCCTGGCGCTGACGGGCGACCCTCCCTCGGTGGGCAACATGGGCCACGCCACCGGCGTCTATGATATTGATTCCATCGGGCTGGTGCGCGTCATCGCCCAGATGAAGCAGGGCCACGACATCTCGGGCAGCGAGATGGGCCGTTCGGCGGGGTTCTGCGTGGGCGTGGCGGTGGACCCCACCCGCGCCGATTTGGAGACCGAGGCGCGCCGCCTCCGGGAAAAGATCGCCGCCGGGGCCGAGTTCATCATGACCCAGCCGATCTATGACCTGGATATCTGGCGGCGCTTTGTCCAGATCTATGGCGAGCCGATGCCCATTCCGGTGCTGCTGGGCGTTTTGCCGCTGCTGAGCCAGCGCCACGCCGAATTCTTGCACAACGAGATCCCGGGCATTAACCTGAGCGAGGAGGCCCTGGCGCGGATGCGGGCCGCCGGGGCCAATGGTCGCGACGAGGGCGTGCGCCTGGCTCAGGAGATGCTGCTGGAGGCCCAGGGCCTCTTCCAGGGCGTCTACCTGATGCCCTCGTACAACCGGCACGACATGGCGCTGGATGTGCTGGGCGTGCTGCCTCGTCACAGTGTGGAGGGCGGGCGTCTCGCCCGCCTTTCGAGTTCTAGCTGATCTTGGCGCTTGCATTGCCTTGCGCATGCTGCACCGGCCTTGGGCCGGTCGCGGGCGAGACGCTCGCGCCCCAATAGTGGTCAAAATCACCGGGCTTACCTGGGAGGCACAATGGCCAAATACGCGCCCCTGAACCTGACCCCAGAAGAGATCATCGCCTTTACCCCCCTGTGGCAGGGCGAGCGCACCCCCGATGGCCGCCCTCGGGTGCCCGATGGCATCCTGGCGCGCATGCGCGAGGTGACCATCACCCAGGCGTGGGGCGTGTTGCGGGGCGAGGGCTACCACTGGCAGTACGAGGGCGATTTCTGCTGCACCCAGCCGGGCAAGATCCTGGTGGGTCGCGCCGTCACCGCCAGCTATATGCCGCGCCGCGACGATGTGCGCAACCAGGTCTTTGCCCTGGCCCAGGCCGAGGGCTGCGTGGGCGACCAGGTCTCCTGGCCCATTGATGCGCTGGTGCGCGGCGATGTGTATGTGGCCGACGTGTTCGGCAAGCTGGCCGATGGCCCCGTCATTGGCGATAACCTCTCCACCTCCATCTATGCCAAGACCGGCAACGGCGTCGTCCACGATGCGGGCATACGCGATATCGAGGGCGTGCGTGAGATGGAGGATTTCGTCTCCTTTTGCCGGGGATACCACCCCTCCTACGCCACGCCCACCATCGTCCTGATGGGCGTCAACTGCCCCGTGCGCATCGGCGGCGTGTCGGTTATGCCGGGGGATGTGGTGCTGGGCCGCGACGATGCCGCGGTGTTCATTCCGCCGCACCTGGCGGAAATCGTGGTCACCACCGCCGAGATCATTCGCCTGCGCGACATCTTTGGCAAGCTCTGCCTGCAAGAGGGGCGCTACACCCCCGGCGAGATTGACCGGCGCTGGGAGGCCCACATCGAAGAGGATTTCTCTCGTTGGCTGGAGGGGCACATGGACGAGCTGCCCGTCCCCAGAGAGACGATTCAGGATTTCCTAAGCGAGCGCACCTGGTAAGGCTGGGGCAGGGGGTGCACCCCGTTGCGGAACAAAGGTGGCCTGCCCGCGCTTGGGCTATCCTCCCGGTTGCCCATCCGGCCCCCTGGGGGTATAATCCGTCTAGCATTTGCTGGATGAGACGCCTCTGACAGAGGAGCGAGCAGCCCCTTATGGTAGATGAGCAGATCACCACGCGCCTGGCCGGCCTGCCTGACAAGCCGGGCGTGTATCTGATGAAGGACGCCAAGAGAAGCGTCATCTATGTGGGCAAGGCCGTGGTGTTGCGCAACCGCGTGCGCTCGTATTTCCACGCCTCGGCGGGCCACAGCCCCAAGACCGAGCGCCTGGTGGCCGAGGTCGCCGATATCGAGTGGATCGTCACCGAATCCGAGCTAGAGGCGCTGATCCTGGAGGCCGAGCTGATCAAGCGGCACCGGCCGCGCTACAATGTGCGCCTCAAGGATGACAAGCGCTACCCCTACATCCAGGTCAGTTTGCAGGAGCCTTTTCCTCGCATCCAGATCGTGCGCCAGGCCCGGCGCGATGGCGCCCGCTATTTCGGCCCGTTCACCTCGTCCCAGGCGGTCTACCAGACCCTGGAGGTGCTGCGGCGCCTGTTCCCCTATCGCACCTGCAACCGCGAGATCACCGGCCACGACGCCCGACCCTGTCTGTACTATCACATCAAGCGCTGCACGGGACCCTGCATCGGGGCCATTGACCAGGCGGGCTATCGTGAGGTGATCCATCAGGCCTGTCTCTTTCTAGAGGGGCGCTCGGGGCAGGTGCTAGAGCAGTTGAGCCGCCAGATGGACGAGGCCGCCGACGCTTTGGAGTTCGAGCGGGCCGCCGCTCTGCGCGACCAGGTGAGCGCCATCAACCAGGTCATCGAGCGCCAGCGCATCGTCTCGGAGCACCTGCGCGACCATGACATCATCGCTATGGCCCGCGATGACGGTCAGGCGTGCGTCCAGGTCTTTTTCATCCGGGATGGCAAGCTGATCGGGCGCGAGTATTTCGTACTCACCGGCGCGCAAGAAGAGGGCGACGCCGAGGTGATGGGCTCGTTCATCAAGCAGTTCTACAGCGAGGCGACCCAGATCCCCCCCGAGATCCTCTTGCAGCACGATCTGGACGAGTTTGCCGTGATCTCTTCCTGGCTGGGCGCCCGGCGCGGCAACAAGGTGGCCATCAAGGTGCCCAAGCGCGGCGACAAGCGCGCCATCGTCAACATGGCCTATGAGAACGCCATCGAGACGCTAGAGCGTCTGCGCATGGAGTGGGAGGTGGATACCAACCGCCAGACCCAGGCGCTGACCGAGCTGCAGGAGGCGCTGGGCCTGCCCCATCCGCCCACCCGCATCGAGTGCTACGATATCTCGACCATCCAGGGCAGCAACACCACCGGCAGTATGGTGGTGTTCGAGCGCGGGACGCCCAACAAGCAGGATTACCGCCGCTTTCGCATCCGCACCGTCGAGGGCACCGACGACTATGCCTCGATGCGCGAGGTGCTCACCCGGCGCTTTCAGCGCGCCCGCGAGGCCCAGGAAAAACGGGCCGTGGGCGGCAAGGGCGAGCGCTGGGCCATCCTGCCGGACCTGGTGATCCTGGATGGCGGCAAGGGGCAATTGGGCGTGGCCCGCGAGGTGATGGAGGCCCTGGGCATGGGCCAAATCGCCACGGTGGCCCTGGCCAAGCAGGAGGAGGAGCTGTTCCTGCCGGGGCGCGCCACATCTATCCGGCTGCCGCGCGGCTCACAGGCCCTCTATCTGGTGCAGCGCATCCGCGACGAGGCCCACCGCTTTGCCGTGGGCTATCACCGCAAGCTGCGCGAGCGGGACAGCACCCGCTCGCTGCTGGACGAGGTGCCCGGCATCGGCCCCAAGCGCCGCCAGGCGCTGCTCAAGCAGTTCGGCTCGCTAGAGGCGATCCGGCAGGCCAGCGTAGAGGAGCTGGCCGCCGTGCCCGGGATGAACCGGGCCATGGCGGAGCAGTTGGCCGCGTATCTGTAGGAGCGGCGGAAACATAGCGATGCTTTGCGAGGACAGATCGCCCTCAACGGTTGAGCCGTCATTAGTTCTGCTGCTGGCCCGTCAAGCCGGTGTTGATTGCGACTCGCCTTACTTCAGATACTTGAGCGCCCATGCATATCTGATTCTGTCCTTGGCAACCAGGTACTCTGCTGCTCTTCTCTGCTCAGACTTGGGAAGTTGTTCCAGAGCAGAGCGAATTGTCCGATCAACCGAATGGGATGGCGCGCCCAGTTCTATGGCCTTTGAGAAACAATCATCGCCCTTCTTGGTCTCCCCGCGAACGTAATGGATCGCGCCCAGCAAGTTGTGAGGGTAATAGCTGTCTGGCGCGAGATCGATGGCTATGTTGGCACAGTTCTCTGCGCTGTCCAGATCGCCCAGGTCCTTGTAGGCCCCGCCGCGCATCGTCAAGACGCTTGGATTACTCGTCTCGCCCTCTGTGATCTCCAGGGCTCTGCGCGGCTGTTTGGCCTGTCTCCAGCACCTCCCCGCGGAAGCGAGCCGCCCAATCAGCTCGTAGTGCTTTGCCAGAACCGGCCATAGCGCGCGGGCGTTGAGCCAATCGATATCCTCCTGAGACAAGCGCGCCGCTTGCTCAAGCTTCTGAAGAATGGAGTCCAATCGAGATGGTTCTGCATCGTCTTTGTAACTGCCGACACCGTACTTCTCCCTGAGCTCCGCCGACGCCTTGCGACGTTCACGCTCTTCTCGAAGCTGTGAACGGTTTGCTTCGACAGCATCGGGTAGTGACACCTCCTTGATGTGGACACCGTTGAAGGCCTCTCTCAAAAACCTCCTGGCCTCTGTGGAACCATTCACTGGTTGGTCAAACTGCACATGGATTTCGAGGGTCTCGACTTTGCCTCTCACCTGGCAAATCGTGCCATTGCCCCACATAGAGTGCATGATACGCTGCCCCTCGATAGATCGCCAATGCTCCAGGTTTTCGCCAGCGTATGCTGCGAACTCTGCTGCGTTCACCATGTTCTAGCCTCCTTTTGATGACGTAGACCGATTGCCTGCTGGGGCGCTAGCGGCTGATGCCCATGCGTGAAACAGGGGACTAGACGTAGGATTGGGGCACAGACTCTATTCGCGGCCCGTATAGTTGCCTCAAGGGATGATTCCGGACGCAAGACAGTCACGGAGAGCGTGACAAGAGACAATTGATCCGGTATCTACTCAGACTATAGCCGTAGTAGAAAACAGGTTCTCGCTGGCGAGACTCATAGTCAGCCAAGCGTGCATGACAGATGCCGTGCCATTGAACCAAATAGGTTCGGCGCGTATGGGGTGTAGAACTCGTAATGCAGCTAATAGGCTGTATCCGATGCGACCTCGCTCCGAGGCCGGCCGTCAGGGCCTCGGCACTTGAGGGCGGTGCCAGCCCCGGTTGCCTACTCGGCGCTCTCCAACTGCACCACGGTGATGCCGTCGCCCCCTTCCGAGAGCTCGCCCGGCCGGAAAGAGCGCACCAGCGGATGGCCGCGCAACTGGTCGCGCACCACCTGCTTGAGCACGCCCATCCCTTTGCCGTGGATGATGTGCACCCAGGGCAGGGCGGCCAGATAGGCGTCCTCCAGGTACTTGGCGACCACGGGGGCGGCCTCTTCGACGCGCAGGCCCCGCATATCCAGCTCCATGCCGGGCGAGGCGCCCACGGGACGCCGCGCCGGCGCCTCGGGCTGCGCCGCAGCCGGGCGGCGCTCGCGGCCACGAAACTCGATGCGATCCAGCTCGGTGCGCACCCGGAACCCGCCGATGCTGACCTGGCCCGCGTCGCCGTCAATCTCCTGAAGCTGGCCTTCCTGCCCCAGCGTCGGCAGGTACACCCGGTCGCCCACCTGTAGCTCGGTCTCAGGGGCCGCTACCGGCTCGCTCACCGGCGCCACCGGCTGCACCTGCTCCTCCAGCCGATCCAGGGCGCGCAGCATCTCCTTGACCGGCTCGGCAGCGCCTTGGCCGCCGCCCTGGGCGGCGCGTTGGCGCCAGTGGCGCAGCTCGTCGCGCAGTTGCTCCAGCTCGTCGCGGGCCTGCTGGCGCGCCTCCTCGATCACCAGCCGCCGCGCCTCCTCGATCTGCCCCAGCTTGAAGCGCAACTCGCGCTCCATAGCCTGGGCGCGCTCGCGGGCGGCCTCGCTCTCGCGCTGGGCCGCGTCGGCGGCCTCGCTGGCGTTGCGCACATTCTCCAGCAGCAGGTCGGCGCCCAGCGCATCGGGCGAAACCAGGTTGCGGGCCTGGCTCAGGATCCGATTGGGCAGGCCCAGGCGTTCAGCGATGGCCAGGGCGTTGCTGCGCCCCGGCAGGCCGATGCTCAGGTGAAAGGTGGGCGAGAGGGTCTTGACATCGAACTCGACACTGGCGTTCTGCACCCTGGGCGTGCCAAAGGCGAATACCTTGAGCTCGGCATAGTGGGACGAGCACAGGGTCAGGCAGCGCCGCGCCAAGAACTCGCCGATCAGGGCCTGGGCCAGGGCCGCGCCCTCCACCGGGTCGGTGCCCGCGCCGATCTCGTCCAGCAGCACCAGCGAGCGGGCGTCGGCCTGCTCCAGAATGGCAACGATATGGGTCAGGTGCGACGAAAAGGTCGAGAGGCTCTGCTCGATGCTCTGCTCGTCGCCGATATCGGCATAGATGCCGGAAAAGACCGGCAGGCGCGAGCCCTCGCGGGCCGGGATGTGCAGCCCGGCCTGGTGCATGGCCGCCAGCAGCCCCACGGTCTTGAGCGAGACGGTCTTGCCGCCCGTGTTGGGGCCGGTGATGACCACCACCGTGTCGTTGCCCCCCAGGTAGACGTCAATGGGCACCACGGTGGCGGGGTCCAACAGGGGATGCCGCGCCTTATGCAGGTATACCGGCTGCTGGTGGGGCGGCAGCGGCTCCTCGGCCAGGGGCCACTCGCCCTCGGTGAGGGCGGGCGAGATGCCGTTGAGCGCATAGCTATAGTGGGCCTTGGCCAGGGCCAGGTCAATCTCGGCCAGCAACCGCACATTGTTGACAATGTTGTCGGCTTCGTCGCCCACCAGGGCGCTCAGGGCGCGCAGGATGCGGGCCACCTCGTGGCGCTCGGCGATCTGGAGCTCGTGCCAGTGGTTGTTCAGCTCCACGGTGGCCAGCGGCTCGATGAACAGGGTTGCCCCGCTGGAGGATTGATCCTGGACGATGCCGGGGATGCGCCCGCGAAACTCGACCTTGAGCGGGATGACATAACGCCCGTTGCGCTCGGTCACGATGGGTTCTTGCAGGTAGCGCCCCGTCTCGGAGCTGCTCACCAGGCGGCGCAGGCGCTCCAGCAGGCGCTCTTTGGCGGCAAAGCTCTCCCGGCGGATGCGGGCCAGCTCGGGGCTGGCCGAATCCATCACCTGGCCGTCGTTGTCCAGGCAGCGCTCGATCTCCTCGATCACATGGTGCAGCGGGCGGATCTGGCCCGCCATATCCGAAAGCAGGGGCGCCTCGGCGTGCAGGGGCGCCAGCTTTTGATAGAGATCGCGGGCGCTGCGCAGCGTGTTGTGGATCGCCAGCAGCTCTTCGGCGGGCAGCATGGCCTCCAACTGGGCGCGCCTGGCCGAGGGGCGCACATCCCGCGCGCCGCCCACGCTCAGCTCGACGCGGGTGGCCAGCAGGGCTTTGGCCTCGCTGGTCTCCTGCTGGCGGCGGCGCACGTCGGCGGCGTCGGCCACCGGGCGCAGGGCCAGCGCCAGCGCGCGGCTGGCCGAAAAGGCCGTGTGCTCGGCGAGCTGCTGCAGGATCTTGTCGTATTCCAGGGTCTTGAGGTGATGCTCTTGCATATAGATGGCCGTCGTTTCCATGCGCTCGGGCAAAGGGATTCAAAAAACAAGTATAGACTTGTAAGGCGCGGCTGTCAAAACGCGGGGATGGGCCGACCTGCGGCGTAACTGCTCAGGTTGGGGGAATGAGATCATGCCTCCGTGTGCTGACAGCCAGGGGCGCTCAAGCCGATGGAGGGCGGGCGACTCGCCCGCCAAGGTTCGCTGCCGTCGTCCACAACGTGTTGGCCGCTTTCCCCCCCCAGCTCTGAACTGGTAACCTTTGGCAGGCGCCGCCGAACCCACGCTGCCGCGCCCTCCAATGGCTTACCCGGGCCGTCGGGTGTACAATGCGACGACTGCAGAGGAGGAGAAAGCCATGTTGCCACCCTACCTGATGGTCTCTGAGCCCGGCTCCTTTGCCCGGCACACGATCCAGCGCCGCAAACCGGGCGTCATCGCCCAGGTGATCGCCACCCAACACTATCCGGCCGAGATCCTGGCCGCGCTGGAGGCCCTGGCCGCCGAGCTCACGGCCGGGTCCGTAGCGCCGCTGCCCGAGGATGCCCACGACGCCGATGAATGGCGCGCGGCCCTGGCCCCCTGGGCGGGCGCGGCCTGGCTGGAGCTGCCCTGGTTCCTGGCCGAGACCTACTTTTACCGGCGCCTGCTGCATGCGGTGCGCTATTTCGAGCCCGGCCCGTTCTACCTGCTGGACCTCTTTGAGCCGCAAAAGCGCGAGGCCCTGGGCGAGGGGCTGGGCGCCACAGGCCGCTACTATGCGGCCCTGGGCGATCTCGACCTGGAAAGCCGGTTCATGGCGGGCATCGCCCGCTGCCTGTGGGGCAACCGGGCCGATCTCAGCAACATCACCGTGGCCGCTAGCAGCGAGGCCGATGGTGAAGAGACCCACCGCATCCTGATAGACCACCGGCGCGCTGTGTGGGAGCGGCTGGCGGCGGGCCGGGTGGGGCGGCTGGATTGGGTGGCGGACAACAGCGGCCCCGAGATTCTGGCGGATATGGGGCTGATCGGTCTGCTGCTGGCGCATGGACTGGTGCAGCAGGTGCACCTCCACCTCAAACCCCAGCCCTTTTTCGTCTCCGACACCATGCCCAAGGATTGGGCGCTGGCGCGCCAGGCGTTGGAGGCCATGCCCGACGCTGCGAGCGCCGCGCTGGGGGCGCTGTTGCACCGCGCCGAGGAGGACGGGCGCATCCGGATCGAGAGCCACTGGTTCTGGACCACCGGCCGCCATTTTACCGGGTTGCCGGACGATCTGGCGGCGCACCTGGCGGGGGCGGATCTGATCCTGCTCAAGGGGGATGTGAACTATCGCCGTCTGCTGGAGGATCGCCATTGGCCCCACACCACCGATCTGGCGGCGGTGACCCGGTGCATGCCCGCGCCCTATGTCACGCTGCGCACGCTCAAGGCCGAGCTGATGGTGGGCCTGGCCCCTGGCGAGGCTGAGGCCATCGCCGCCCAGGACCCCGCCTGGCTAGTGAACGGCGAGCGCGGCCTGATCCACTATGTCGAGCCGGACGTGTGAGCATGTGAACGTGTGAACGTTGGCGCGCGCCAACGTTCACACGTTACCGACAACGCGCCTACGCCTCTGCCAGGCGCCAGCTTTCCAGCACGCGGCGCACCCGCGCGACAATGACGCCCGCCTCGGCATAGCTGGCGCCGCCCAGCTCGATGCCCCAGACGCCCTGGTAGCCCGCGTCGCGCAGCATGGTCATCGTCTCGGCCAGGGCCTCGTCCGAGAGGACGGCGGTCATGTGGGTGTGCATGGTCCAGGGGGCCACGATCTCGTCGCCCTGGGCGGCCAGTTCGCCGTGCCAGCGCTTGGTGTGCAGCAGCACGCCAAAGGCGGGGTGATCCACCGCCTCGCACAGGCGCTTGAGCACCTCGGGCACCGCCTCGGCGCCCCAGTGGTTCTCCGGGCCGACCATATAGCCATTGTCGTGGGCGCGCTGGGCATACTCGCGAAAACGCGCCACGATATGGTCAAACTGCTCGGTGGTCCAGTCGCGCTCGTCGCGGCCCCCGCCCGCGTCAATGCGCACGCTCTTGGCCCCCAGGATCTCGGCGGCCCGCAGGTGCTCCAGGGCGACCTGGTGATGCTGGGCGCGCACGTCAGGATCATCCTCCCAGATGTGGGCGCCATCCACGGCCAGGTTCACCAGCTCCAGCTCGCGCTCGACCAGGCCCTGGCGCACCGTCTTGAGATAGCCCTCTTCGACGTTGGCCAGGGTGCGGTTCCACAGGTCCGCCGTGCGCAGGCCATAGCGATAGCGCACCGTCTCCAGATAGCCAAAGGCATCCATGGTGCCGTCACGGGTCATGGGGTTGAACGTGTACGACATTAGCGAAATCTGCATCTTGCCTCCTGAATGCACGTCACAGTCTAGATGTAGGTGAACATGACGCATACATGCGTGACGCATGAATGCGTGGCGCATACACGCCCCGCGCATGTATGCGCAATTCGCACGTACGGTCGAGACGGCGCACTATACGTACGGGCGAAGCTCGTCTTCGCCCTTCTCTGCGTCTCTGCGGCCTCTGCGCGAGATTCTTCATCCCTGCGCGAGATTCATCCCATCATGCGCCGCACTGCCAGCGCCACAGGACATCGCGCACCCGGGCGATCTGCACGGCCACCTCGGTGTACTCGTTGCGCCCGCTGTGGTGCTCCACCCCCCAGTAGCCATCATAGCCCGCATCGCGCAACAGGCCCATGCAGGCCGTGAGCGGCCCCTCGGTGATCTCCCACGAGACGTGGGTGTGCATGGCCCAGGGGGCCATCACCCGGTCGCCGGCATCGCCCCGAAAGTGCAGCAGCACGCCAAAGGCGGGGTGATCCACCGCCTGGCAGATGCGCAGCATGTTCTCCGGCACAACCTCGGGGCCCCAGTGGTTCTCTGGGCCCACCCGGTAGCCGTTATCCAGCGCGCGCCGGGCGTATGCGCGATAGCGGGCCACGATCAGATCGAGCTGCTCCTCGGTGAACGTGCGCGCATCGTGGGCGCCGCCCGCGTCAATGCGCACGGTGCGCGCCCCCAAGAGCTCGGCGGCCTCCAGGTGCGCTAGGGCGTTGCGGTGGTTGGCCTCCCGCGCATCGGGATCGTCCTCCCAGATGTGGGCGCCATCCACGCACAGGTTGGCCAGCGCCAGCCCACGGGCGTCCAGCGCCTCCCTGACCTTCCGTATATAGTCCTTGTCCGTGCTGAGCAGCATCCCGTTCCAGATATCGGCTTGCACCTGGTAGCGGTACTTGCAGCTCTCCAGGTAGCCGAATACGTCCATCTTGCCCTCGGCCAGCAGGCCGTGAAAGGCGTAGGATGCCAGCGAGACCTTGTCCATAGTCCTCTCCTATCCGATGCGCCAGGCGGCGTTGTCCACCATCTCGATGCGGCCGCTGTTGGCGGAGCGCAGCCCCGCATCCAAAATCGCCATGTACTCCAGGTTGTGGCCCATGTCCAGGGTGGGGTGCAGCGGCTCCCCGGTCTCCAGGTGATGGATGAACTCGTGGGCCACGTCGTGGCGGCCCTGGGGCAGCGGCTCGGGCCGGTAGATGGTGGTATCGCCGCCGCCGCGCTCCAGCCGCACGCAGGGGCCCTCGGCGTCCCGATCCACCACCAGCGTGCCGCTGGCGCCATAGACGATGGGGCCGGTGGGCGCGCCATGATCCAGCGTCGTCCAAGAGCCCTCCAGCAGGGCCATGGCGCCGGGGTAGCGCACCAACATGGCGGCGTTGTCCTCGGCGTCGCCCCACTGGCTGTGTAGGTTGGCGCGCATGCCCAGGGCGGCCTGGGCGGGCTGGCCGATATACCAGCGGCTCACCATGGCGCCGTAGCAGCAATAGTCCAGCATGGCGCCGCCGCCCGCCTCGGTCTGGTGCCACCAGGTGGCGGCGCGCTCGGGGCCGCTGAGGGGCTGGGCGGCCTCGTCCACACCGGCATGGGCCGCGCCCGGCCCCAGCGGGCCGGTGTGCCCCGAGCGCCACTTGACCTCCAGCACCTTGCCGATGACCCCCTCGTCAATCAGCTCCTTGGCCTTGCGGGCCGCCGGAGACCAGGTGAGGGGCCAGTTGACGAGCATAGTCACATCATCGGCCACGCAGGCCCGCACCATGCGCAGGGCGTCGGCCAGGCTGGCCGCCATGGGCTTTTCCACGCACACGTGCACGCCGGCGGCGGCGCACGCCTCCACCACCTCGGGGTGCTGGGCGTTCTCGCAGGTGACGATGACGATATCCAACGCCTCCTTGACCAGCATCTCGTAGAACAGGTCATAGTAGGTCGAGAGGCCCGTGCGGGCCATGACGTTGTCCCGGTTCCAGGCGCGGGTATAGGGCGCGACGCGCAGCTCGGGCGTCAGCGGGGTCGTATCGGAGCAGGCCACCCACTCGACCTGCGGGTGCGCCGCATAGAGCTGGGCCACGTTGTTGATGTGCATGTGCCCGAAACCGATGATCCCCAGGCGATAGGTCTTGGTCATGGGAGCGCTCCTTTGCACGTTCGCTGTGAACGGATAGTCACCAATCCAATCGCACCTCTGCGCCGGTCTGCGCCGAGCGATAGAGCCCGTCCAGGGCGTGGATCACATTCAGCACCTCGTCCTTTTTGACGCTCAGCGCCTCTTCGCCACGGATGGCCCGCAGGAAGTGGGCCGCCTCGCGGATGTGGCCCATGGAAAAGGGCTCGTTGCGGTCTGGCACCAGGGGCGTGGTATCGGCCTGATAGGCGCCCAGGGTGCCGATGATGCGTAGCGGGCTGAGGGCCATGCCCGCTTGCGTGCCCAGGATAAAGGTGCTGCCGGTGCCCTCGGGGATGTTGGCCGCCCACGAGGCCCGCAGCACGATGGTCATGCCGTTCTCCAGCCGCAGGAACCCGACGCCCAGATCCTCGACGTCGAACTCGTGATAGTCATACGGGCGCGCGTTGGGCACCCCCTGGGGTGCGCCGCTATCGGCCTGAGAGGTGACCAGACCCTCGTCGCGGTTGGCCAGCTTGGTGTAGGTAACCCCGCTGACCGCCGCCACCCTGGGGCTGCCGACCAGCCACAACACCAGGTCCAGGGCGTGCACGCCGATGTCATAGATGGGCCCGCCGCCCGAGTGCTCGGCCATGTGGAACTGGCCCCAGGTGGGCACGCCCCGCCGCCTCATGGCGCCCGCCTCGGCATAGTAGGGCTCGCCCAAGAACCCCGCCTCGGCCAGGGATTTGGCCGCCTGATTCTCGCTGCGAAAGCGCAAGCTCTGGCCCACCATCAGCAGCTTGTTCGCGGTCTCGGCGGCGGCGTACATCTCGAGGGCGTCCGGATAGCTGGTGGCCACCGGCTTTTCGCAGAGCACGTGGGCGCCGGCCGCGAGAGCGGCCAGGGTCCAGGGTTTGTGATAGCTATTGGGCGCGCACACCGAGACGACATCGGGTTGCAGCTCGTCCAACATGCGTTGTGGGTCGTCGTACCAGTGGGGGATCCCGTGGGCCTGGGCGGTGCCCCGGGCGTGCTCGGCGGCCACGTCCGCCGCCCCCACGATCTCGACCTGGTCCGCCAGGGCGTGCCAGGCGGGCACATGGGCGATGTTGCAGATCATGCCCGTGCCGATCAATCCGACCCTGAGCTTGTTCTGGGCCATAGGATGCTCCTTTGCGAATAGACTACGATCACCTCGAAAACGGCCTCTACGCTCTCCGCTCTGCGTCTTGGCGTCTCTGCGCGAAACTTGTCTACGCCTGTTCGCGGCCCAGGCCCGGCTCGGCGGCCTCGATCTCGGCGCGGGTCACCTCGCGGCCCAGATGGCCGGAGAGGTATACACCCTCGGTGATGAGCGCCGTGTTCAGGGCCACACCGGCGGTATCAATCAACGGCACCTTGCCCTGCAAGGCTGCCACCCAGTGCCGCTGCGACTCGGAATAGTGGGCCTGGAGCGGGTCGCATTGCTCCCAGCGCCAGAGCCCCTGCTTGACGTCAAAGGTCCCGTCCATCTCCAGATCGGCCAGGGTGGTGAAATAGGTGAGCGGGTCCACCCGCAGGCCGCCCCGCGAGCCCATGATCTGGTCATTGGCGGGGTTGTCCGACTGGATAGCCCAGGCCTCCTCCATCATCAAGCTGATGCCGCCCGCCAGCCGGATGTAGGCCATGCCCAGCTCCTCGACGTTATAGCGCGCTTCCTCTCGGCGGCCGGGGTACATGTTCTCCAGCATCTGGTAGGTGGCGCCAGAGATGGTCTCAGGGGTCGGGTTGCCCAACAGGTAGAGGATCAGCGAGATGTGGTAGACGGCCATATCGAGCATGGCGCCGCCGCCCGAGGTGGCGGTATTGACAAAGGCGGGCGTGCCATAGCCATCCACAAAGGGACGCCCCCGACGGCGGTAGTGGATCGTCTTGGCGAAATAGATCTGGCCCAGGTGGCCCTCGTCAATGATGCGCTTGGCAGCACGGGCTTCGTTCTGATAGATAGTGCCGAGCTGGATGTGCAGCTTGCGCCCCGTGCGTTGGGCGGCCTCGTACATGGCCCTGGCATCGGCATAGGTCCAGGACATGGGCTTTTCGCAATAACAGTGTCTGCCCGCCTCCAACACATCGATCGCTACCGGGCGGTGCAGGCGGTTGTGCAGGCACACGTCCACAGCGTCAATGTCATCGCGCGCCAGCATCTCGCGATAGTCGGCATAGACATCGGGCACGTTGAACTGGGCGGCCAGGCTGCGCGCATAGTCCTCGCGCAGGTCGCAGATGGCGACCACTTCTGCGTCCTCGATCTTGGCATAGCGCTCCAGGTGGCGCGTGCCGATCTGGCCGGTGCCGATCAGGGCGATGCGGATCTTGTCACTCATGGCGACTCTCCTTGTCAGCGGGGTGCGGCTCAACGCGAGCATTCTAGCCGGAGCGTGGCAGAGAGGTCAAGGCGATGTGTGATTTTCGCGCGCGGCCTTGCGCAGAGCGCCATAGCTCTTGTATACTCGCTTTGTGGCCGGATTTGCTAACCCTGGAAGCTGTCGCTAGAATGCACCCTGGCCAGTTTGGCATCTCGGATGGAGTTCTGTGTTGAGACCAAGCCACCGTCAGCCCCAGATGATCCCGCCCCGCGCAGCGCTGCTCTGCGCCTGCTGTGCGTTCCTGATCGTTTTCGCGGCTACCTTGGCGGGCTGCCGCCCCTCCGGTGATGCATCCACAGGGTCGGATGGGGCCATTCAGACCATTCAGAACAAGGGCTCCGACACGCTGGTCAACCTGGCGCTGGCCTGGGTGGAGGCGTATGCCCTGGTCCATCCCGAAGTGCGTATCTCGGTGACGGGGGGCGGCTCGGGCACCGGCATTGCGGCCATGATCAACGGCACCGTGGATATCGCCAATGCCTCACGCGCCATGAAGACGGTAGAGCTGGATGCGGCCCGCGCCAACGGCATCGAGCCCATCGAGTTCACGGTCGCGCTGGATGCCATCGCTATCGTCGTACACCCCGATAACCCCATTGATCACCTCTCCCTGCAACAGATTTCGGATATCTATACCGGCAAGATCACCAATTGGAGCGAGCTGGGCAGCTATGACCGCCCCATCGTGCTCCTCTCCCGCGAATCCAACTCGGGCACCTATGTCTACTTTTTGGAGAACGTGATCCGTCAGGGTTGGGAGGATGATGACTCGCTTTTCTCGCCCGATACGCTGCTCATGCCCTCGTCCGAGGGGATCAGCGCCGAGGTGCGCCAGAACCGCAACGCCATCGGCTATGATGGGCTGGGCTATGTGACGCCCGATCAAAAGGTGGTCGCCGTGGGCATCGAGCCCGGTGGGCCGTTCGTGCTGCCCTCCATCGAGACGGTCAACGATGGCAGCTATCCCATATCGCGGCCCCTCTATATGTATACCGCCGGCGAGCCCTCCGGCGCGATCAGGACGTTTCTGGATTGGATCTTGAGCGACGGCCAGCAGATGGTCAGAGACTTGGGGTTTGTCCCGCTGGACTGATCCCTCTTGTTGCATGAGGTGAGATGGCGCCTGTCAACGGCATTCCATTGCGCAAAAGGCTAGAGTGGCTGATCGAAACGCTGGTGCGCGTGCTCGGCTTCTCGGCCATCGGCTTTGTGGCCATGATCTTTGTCTTTTTGCTCATGGAGGGGGTGCCTGCTTTTGTGCAGGTGCCCCTGGATAATCTCTTTAACGTGCGCTGGTACCCCACCAGCGAGCTATACGGCGCTCTGCCGCTCATCGCCGGCTCCCTGGTGGTCACCATCGTCGCCATGCTGATCGCCTTTCCGCTGGGGGTGGGTACGGCGGTGTTTGTGCGCGAGATCGCCCCTTCCTGGGCCCGCGAGGTGCTCAAGCCGATGATCGAGGTGCTGGCGGGCATCCCCTCGGTGGTGTTGGGCTTTTTCGGCATGATCACCCTGGCGCCCGTCATCCGCGAATCGCTGGGGGCGCCCACCGGCCTGACCGCCTTTACCGGCGCGTTGCTGCTGGCCTATATGGCGCTGCCGACCATCATCAGCGTGGCAGAGGATGCGCTGGATGCGGTGCCCAAGAGCTATCGCGATGCGGGGCTGGCCATGGGGGCCACCCAGTGGCAGACCATCTGGCGGGTGGTGGTGCCGGCGGCCCGCTCGGGCATCCTGATGGCGCTGATGCTGGGCATGGGCCGGGCCATTGGCGAGACGATGGCGGTGATGATGGTGACCGGCAACGCGGCGCGCATGCCCAGCTCGCTGCGGGCGCTGTTCCTGCCCATCCGCACCATGACGGCCACCATCGCCGCCGAGATGGGCGAGGTGGCCCACGGCAGCACCCACTATCATGTGCTGTTTGGCGTGGGCCTGATCCTGTTCATCCTCACCTTCTCCATCACTCTGGCGGCGGCCTCGGTCATGTTCCGCAGGCGCTCGCGGGGAGGGCTGCGCTGATGGATCGCCACCTGACGCAAAAGCTGGGCTTTGTGGGCCTGGGCCTCATCAGCCTGCTGGTGGTGTTCCCCATCCTGTTGGTGGTGGGGGCCATCATCTACAACGGCCTTCCCGCGGTGAGTTGGGAGTTTCTGACCGCCATGCCCCGCGACGGCATGAAGGCGGGCGGCATCTTTCCGGCGATCATAGGCACGTTGCTGCTCACCCTGGGCACAGGGTTGGTAGCGATCCCCGTGGGGGTGGGCGCCGCCGTGTACCTCTCGGAATACGCCGGCGACAACACCCTCACCCGCGCCATCCGGCTGGCCATCGTCAACCTGGCCAGCATCCCCTCGGTGGTCTATGGGCTGTTCGGTCTGGGGCTGTTCGTCCTGATCCTGCAATTCGGCACCTCCATCGTGGCGGGCTCGTTGACCCTGGCGATCATGACCCTGCCGGTGATCATCAGCACCTCTGAGGAGGCGCTGCGGGCCGTGCCGATGGAGTATCGCACGGTGAGCGCCAGCCTGGGGGGCACCCATTGGCAGGGCATCCGGCGCATTGTGCTGCCCCAGGCCCTGCCGGGCATCATCACGGGCATCATCCTGGGGCTGTTGCGGGCCGCCGGCGAGACGGCGCCGATCATGTTCACCGTGGCGGCCTTTTTCCTGCCGCGCCTGCCCCATTCGGCCTTTGACCAAACCATGGCCCTGCCCTATCACCTGTATGTGATCAGCACCCAGGTGCCCCACATGCCGCTGGAGATCCAGCACGGCACGGCCCTGGTGCTTTTGGTGTTTGTGCTCTCGATGAACCTGGTGGCGACCATGATCCGTAGCTATTTCCGGCGCAGGCGCGAATGGTAACCCGCAACAAGATCCAGATCTGCGATGTTACCTATCGCTATGGCAGCTTTGAGGCCCTCAAAGGCATTAGCCTGGAGGTCCCCGAGCACGCCGTGTCGGTCTTTTTCGGGCCGGCAGGCGGCGGCAAGACCACCCTGTTGCGCTTGGTCAACCGCCTCAATGACCGGGTGGAACATACCTCCATGTCGGGGCGTGTGCTGATCGATGGCGAGGATATCTATGCGCCCGGCGTGAATGTGCCGGCCCTGCGGCGGCGCGTGGGCATGGTGTTTGCGCTGCCGCTGCCCCTGCCTGGCACCGTGCGCGAGAATGTGCTCTATGGACCCACCCTGGCGGGGGTCCGGGATCGCAGCCGGCTGGATGAGCTGCTCTACAACAGCTTGCAACAGGCCGCCTTGTGGGATGAAGTCAAGGATCGGCTGGATCAACCGGCCAGCTCATTCTCCGGCGGGCAACAGCAACGCTTGTGCATCGCCCGGAGCCTGGCGGTAGAGCCCGAGATCTTGCTGCTGGACGAACCGACCTCTGGACTGGATCCCATCTCAACGGCCAAAGTGGAACGTTCCCTGCTGGAGCTCAAGGAGCACTATACCATCATCCTGGTGCCCCACAGCGTGCAGCAGGGGGCGCGGGTAGCCGATTTCGCCGCCTTTTTCCTGATGGGCGAGTTGATCGAATCCGGGACCGGCGTCGAGGTCTTTACCCAGGCCAAGGACAAACGCACCGAGGACTATGTCACCGGGCGCTTTGGCTGAGCGCGATGCAAGATAGGAACGAGAGCACGCCATGAGCAGAATGGATATCCACCACGTCTCGGTCCTGTATGGCGGCCAGGCCGTGTTGGAAGATGTATCGCTCGAGATCAAAGAGAACCAGATCACGGCCCTGATCGGGCCATCGGGCTGCGGCAAATCCACCTTCTTACGCTGCCTGAACCGCATGAACGACTCGATTAGCAGCGCCAGGGTGCAGGGCCAAGTTCTGCTGGATGGCGAAGATGTCTATGCCCCTGGCTATGACGTGGTCAAGCTGCGCCAGCGGGTGGGCATGGTCTTTCAGCGCCCCAATCCGTTCCCCCAATCCATCTATGACAATGTGGCCTTTGGGCCGCGCGTGCTGGGCATGCACAGGGGCGCCAGCCTGGAAGATATGGTTGAGCAAGCGCTGCAGGATGTGGGCCTCTGGCGTGAGGTCAAGGACAACTTGCAGCAGGACGCTCTGGCGCTCTCGTTGGGGCAGCAGCAGCGCCTCTGCCTGGCGCGGGTGATCGCCATCAAGCCCGAGGTGATCCTGATGGACGAGCCCGCCTCGGCCCTGGACCCCATCGAGACCTTGCGCATCGAGGACCTGATGCGCGAGTTGATCGGCGACTATACCATCGTCATCGTGACCCACAACATGCAGCAGGCGGCGCGCGTCTCCGACTGGACGGCGTTCTTCCTAACCGACGATGGCCAGGTGGGCAAGCTGATCGAGTATGGGCAGACGGGGCGGCTCTTTACACAGCCCCAGGATCAGCGTACCATAGACTATATTACCGGCCGCTTTGGCTAGTTAGCGCTCCGGACCTCCCCGTCCAGTGAGGAGTTGGATGCTAAGAAGACGGTTCGAGAACGAGTTGCAGCGTCTGGAAAACGAAGTGCTCGCCCTGGGCAATATGGTGCAACACGCCCTGAGCCAGGCCGTGGAACAGCTCCGCACCCGCGATCTGGAGGGCTCTCGGCAGGTCATCGAAGAGGATGTGCGCATCAACGCCAAGCGGTTCCAGATCGAGTCCGATGTGCTGGTGTTGATCGCCACCCAGCAGCCCATCGCCCGCGACCTGCGCGCCCTGGCGGCCATCCTGGAGATCATCCGCGAGCTAGAGCGCACCGGCGACTATGCCAAGGGCATCGGCAAGATCAACCTGCTGATCGGCGAGCAAGAGCTGATCAAGCCGCTCCTGGATATCCCACGCATGGCGGACAAGGCCCTGGACATGCTCTCCCGCGCCCTGGATGCCTATCTGGCCCGCGACATGGAGGCGGCCATTGCCATCTCGCAAGAGGATGACGAGGTGGACGACCTGTATAACCAGGTGCGCCGCGAGCTGATGACCATCGTGTTCAGCGATCCCGCCAAGGTGGAGCAGGCCAACCTGCTCTTGTGGGCGGCCCACAACCTGGAGCGCGCCGCCGACCGCGTGACCAATATCTGCGAACGCATCGTCTTTTTCGTCACGGGCGCCCTGGGCGATCTCAAGGCGCCCGACGAGCAGGACAAGTACCCCAGCTAGCGCAAATGGCACGCGGATGGGCCGTTTCGACGCGCATCCGTATCAGTTCAGGATGGGGGGGAAAGCGGCCAACACGTTGTGGACGGCGGCGGCGAACCTTGTAGGGCGGGCGTCTCGCCCATCCTACATAGCCTAGTCTATGCGCTCACCGATTGCAGGACAATGGCATCATCGCCCTGGTCAGTTAGGAACTCGTCCCCTCGAATCTGAACTGATACGCGTATCCTTCCTCTAGCCCCGCGTGTTGTATCACTATTCGAACGCCGACAATCTGCGCACTTGGAGGCTCTTGATGAAGATCACCGACATCCGCTACGAACGCCTGGAGGGCGCTTACGAGTTTGCGGCGGGATACGCCGTGGCGCGTCAGGTGGGGGCGCTCGACCTCTATCCCGAGTACCGCCAGCGCCGGGTTCGCCATCCCCGACCGGTGAACGACGCCGACAGCATGCCTATCCGCGAGACATACGTCCTGATTGATACCGACGAGGGCATTACCGGCCTGTTCGGTCCAATCTATGAGGATCAAGCCTACCAGATCGAGGCCCATCTGCGCCCGCACCTGATCGGCCAGGACCCCCTGGCCAGCGAGCGCCTGTGGGATATTCTCTCGCGCCAGGACCGGCACGCCCGCAAGGGCTATATGATGATGGCCATCAGCGCCGTGGACATGTGCCTGTGGGATATTCGCGGCAAGGCATTGGGCCTGCCGGTCTACCGGCTGCTGGGCGGCCCCACCCGCGAGGCTGTGCCCGCCTATGCCAGCGCCCTGGGGTTCGCCATCGAGCCCGAAAAGGTGTACGAGCAGGCGCTGGCACTCAAGCAAGAGGGCTATGTGGCGCAAAAGTGGTTCTTTCCCCACGGGCCTGGCGATGGCCGCGCAGGCATGGAGCGCAACTTGCTGATCGTGCGCACGGCCCGCGAGGCCGTGGGCGAGGATGTGGATCTCATGTTCGACGCCTGGCTGGGCTGGGATGTCAACTATGCCATCGCCATGGGGCGCGCCATGGCCCCCTACAACCCGCGCTGGCTGGAGGAGCCCGTGCCCCCCGACCGGATTGGCGCCTATGCCGAGATCCGACGCCAGGCGGGCATCCCCATCGCTGGCGGCGAGCACGAATACACCCGCTGGGGGTTCAAGGTGCTGCTGGACGCAGAGGGCGTGGATGTGGTGCAGGCCGACCCCGATTGGACCGGCGGCATTAGCGAGATGGTCAAAATCTGCGCCCTGGCCTCGGCCTATGACAAGCCGGTGTTCCCCCACGGCCATTCGGTGCTGCCTGCCCTGCACCTGATCGCCGCCCAATCGCCTGAAACCTGCCCGTGGCTCGAATACCTGATCATGTTCAACCCCCAGAAGCAGTGGTTCCACCGGGACAAGTATATGCCGGAGGGCGGCATGGTGCAGTTGCCCCAGGAGCCCGGGCTGGGGATCGTGCTGGACGAGGAACGCATTCAGGCGCGCACGCCGTTGCAGTGGCGCTAGGTTCACAAGGGGAGGATACCCATGACACTCAAGATGAAGCATTCCGTCATGGTCGGGCTGATGGGGCGCCACGCCGACCGCTTTCACGAATACCATCCGGCGCGCAGCCTGGCCGAGCGGCTGGAGGCCGTGCGGCAGGTGCCCGGCGCCGATGGCATCGAGATCGTCTATCCGCAGGATTTCGGCGCTGACGTCCAGGCTGTGGTGCGCCAGGTGCGGGAGAGCGGCCTGCCCGTCTCGGCGGTGAATCTGAACGTCAAGACGGAAAAGATCTGGCAAGAGGGCTCGTTCACCTCTCCCAAGCCCGAGGTGCGGGCCCAGGCGGTGGCCAATCTCAAGATCACCATGGACCTGGCCGCCGCCTTTGGCGCGGACTTGGTCACCTGCTGCCCCCTGATTGATGGCCATAACTATCACTTTCAGGCCGACTATCTCCAGCAGTGGGGCTGGCTGGAGGCCTGCATCGCCAAGGCGGCGCGACACCGGGCCGATATCCGCATCAGCCTGGAATACAAGCTCAACGAATCGCGCAACTATTGCGTGCTGGGCGATATGGGGCGTTCGCTCTATCTGTGCGAGCACCTGGGGCTGCCCAATGTGGGCGTTACCATGGATGTGGGCCATGCCCTGATCGCCCGCGAGACCCCTGCCGAGGCCCTGGCCCTGGCCCACCAGGCCGGGCGACTGTTCTATGTGCACCTGAATGACAACGCCCGCGACTGGGACTGGGACATGATCCCCGGCACGGTCAGCTTTTGGGATCTGATCGAGATGATCTATTACATGGATCGGGTCAACTGGGATGGCTGGGTGGCCTATGACGTCAACTCGCGCCAGAGCGCGCCCATCGAGAGCATGAGCGCCACCATCGCCATCGTCAAGATGGCCGAGCAGTTGGTGGCTCGCATGGGCCCGGAGGAGATCGCCGGCTTTATCGCTGAGGGCAATCCCGCCACGGCCTACACCCATCTGTTCAAGTCGCTGCTATAGGCGGCGCCTCCAATGTGAATGTGATGGAGCGCGGGCGTCCCGCCCGCGACCGGCCCGAGGCCGGTTCTATGCGGCCTTGCGATATGATTCCGGGGTTGATGCGCGCCGCACGATGAGGAGAGACAACCATGAGTGATACGGCTCCGCCGGGGGCAACCGATATCCGCGAACTGGAGATCGTCGCCGCCCAGATCCGCTGCGACCTGATCCGCATGATCCATACGGCCAAGATGGGCCACCCGGGCGGCTCCCTCTCCGCCGCCGATCTGCTGGCGGCCCTCTACTTTCGCGTCATGCGCATTGACCCGGCGCGCCCTGATTGGCCCGAGCGCGACCGGTTCATCCTCTCCAAGGGCCACGCCTGCCCGGCCTGGTACGCCGCCCTGATCCGGCGCGGCTATATGGGGGCCGAGTGCGTGGGCACCCTGCGCTGCCTGGATAGCGTGTTGCAGGGCCACCCCGACATGGTCAAGACCCCCGGCGTGGATATGACCGCCGGCTCGTTGGGGCACGGCTTTTCCGCCGGGCTGGGCATGGCGCTGGCCGCCCGGGTGCGCGGCCTGGACTATCGGGTGTGGGTCATCATCGGGGATGGCGAAATGCAAGAAGGCTCGATCTGGGAGGCGGCCCTGGCCGCGCCCAACCTGGGCCTGCGCAACCTGACCGTGATCCTGGATCGCAACCGCATCCAGAACGATGACTTTGTTGACAAGATCATGCCCCTGGAGCCGGTGGCGGACAAATGGCGCGCCTTTGGCTGGCATGTGATGGAGATAGACGGCCACGACATGGCCCAGGTGGTGGGGGCGCTGGAGGCCAGCCGTGCCGCCGAGCCCCAGCCGGTGATGCTCATCGCCCACACCACCAAGGGCAAGGGGGTCAGCTTTATGGAGGACAACCCCTTCTGGCACGGCAACGCCCCCGATGCCGCCCAAACCGCCCAGGCCCTGCGCGAGATCTGCGCCGCCGCCGGATTGGAGGACGACGATGTACGCTGATCGCTACCGCCATCTGCGGCCCGGGGTGCCCGAGCTGCTGCGCGCCGGAACCCTGTTCAGCCAGGGGCAGAAACGCTCCACCCGCTTTGCCTATGCCGATGCCATGCTGGAGCTGGGCGAACAGATCGAGAGTGTGGTCATGCTCAACGCCGATGTCTCCAAAGGCATGGGCACCTTTACCTTTGCCCAACGCTTCCCCGAGCGCGAGTTCAACCTGGGCATCGCCGAGCAGAACATGATCGCGATGGCGGCGGGCATGGCCCACGCTGGCCTGATCCCGTTCGTCTCTACCTATGCCATCTTTGCCACGCTGCGCGGCCTGGACATGATCCGCAACAGTGTGTGCTACACCCGGGCCAACGTCAAGATCGCCTGTAGCCACGCGGGGATCACGCCCGCTGAGGATGGCGCCACCCACCAGGGCCAGGAAGACCTGACCATCATGCGGGCCATGCCCTACATGGCGGTCATCGCCCCGGCGGACGAGCTGAGCACGCGCCGGGCGACGCACGCCGCCGCCGCGTGGTCCGGCCCCGTGTATCTTAGCATGACCAAAGAGCCCATGCCGTTCCTGTATGACGAGAGCTATCCCTTTCAGATCGGGCGCGCCGTGACGGTGCGCGACGGCCAGGACGCTGCCATCATCGCCAACCGCGACGTGGTGGCCCAGGCGCTGCTGGCCGCCGAGATGGCCGCCGCCGAGGGGCTGGATGTGCGCGTAATAGATTGCCATACGCTCAAGCCGCTGGACGAGCAAGCCATCCTGGCAGCGGCCCGCGAGACGGGCGCCATCGTCACGGCGGAGGACAATGTGCTGGTGGGGGGGCTGGGCAGCGCCGTGGCCGAGTTGCTCATCGAGCATGAGCCCGTGCCCATGCGGCGCATCGGCCTGGGCGATACCTTTGCCGAATCCGGGCCCTATCTGGCGCTGCTGGAGCGCTATGGCCTCTCGGCGGGGCACATCCTGGGGGCGGTGCGCCAGGTAGTGGCGCGCAAGGGGGGCGCCTAAATCACGACAAGAGCGACTCGATGCCAACGCCGGGGGAGCGAGTTGCGGGCGAGCGGGCCCTCGCTCCCCCGCCGGCGCCTGTTAGAATATGGCTACCTCAGGCGTGTGGCCACGACAGCTGGCCGATCGGTCAAGCGTCGAGGAGCTCTGCACATCCCAGCTCATCCAGCGCTCTCATGCCCCTCTCCACAGCCAAGAGATCGGCCTGCCAGCCGAATAGGGACCACTGCCAGACGGGAATAAAGATACTAACCAGTATCACCGAGAGCCGATAGTCATCCCAGCACTGATCCCATGGATAGCCGCTCACACCCTGTTCCAGCAACGTGTCATAGTAGCGCTGGAGGAGCGGCCTCTCCATGCGGCGTCGGATCTCGGGCTCCCACTTGGCCGCCATCATGAACGCAAGATCAGTGCCCCCGATGGTGGCGTGCCAGAATTGCCAATCAATGATGTAGGTTTCATCAACGTTGGGTGTGCGAGAGAACAAATAGTTGCCCAGGTGCGCATCTCCGTGCACCAGCGTCAGGTTCTGTCCCGATAGGTGGCGCCGGCACAGGTTGGGCAACGACCGCAGCACACGGGCATAGGTGTCGCGCCAATGCCGGGGCAGTCGGTCTCCGAGCATCTCGACGAATGCCTCTGTGCGCCGGGCGCCATCTGCCCAGTCCGCATGGAGCCGCTCTTGCGTGGGTAACTCACCAACAAGGCTCTCCAATCGGGGATGATCCCACCAGAAAGCGTGCAGGCGAGCGAGGGCTCGGACGGCCCGCTGTGGGTTCTCTGGATGACAAGGGTCCACGCAGGCGTTGTGAGTCTCGCTGACATCCAAAAGCAACAGGTGAGACGTCTCGGCGTGTGGGTCATAGGCCGCTGCGTAGCACGGCACCGATGGGCTGCGCATCATCAGGGGCGCGAGCCTCTGATAGTAGTCGATCTCCCTGCGTACCTTGTCCGTATCCGTCTCGCCGGGAACCAGGTCTGCCCGCGAGCACTTGAGAAAAAGCCTCCCAGGGACGTTTGAGGAGGCATCGCTGGAATACGAAAGGAGCAGGCGCCATGTGAGAGAGGAAAAGCCAGCCTCTGGTGGGCTGGCCATCACCTGGGTCACATGGCCCTGATGGAGCACCCCTTGTTGGTAGAGGGCGGCCGTCAGCCACTCTGGGGTGGCCTCTTCTGCCCCCGCAATGGGGCGTTCCATCATCCCGTACCTCCCCGGGGGTCAGCAGCGGCTTTCATGCGCGCATGGGATCTGGGGTCTAGTATGTGCATCGGGGCAACGGATCTCGCGGCTATGAAAGGTCGCCGTCCCACTCTGTTACCTCCTGCCAAGGGCGGCGCGGGCGCGCCCGGGGCGCCTCGTCGGCATAGCCCAGGCTTACGGCGGCGATCAGCACATCTTCCGGGTGGCCCAGCCAATGGCGTATCTCGTCATAGATATAGAGGACATCGCAGATCCAGAGGCTGCCCAAGCCCAGGGCCTGCGCCGCCAGCAGCATGGTCTGGATGGCGCCGCCCGTGGATTGGGTCATGACGAATTGGTAATCATCGTGGAACTCGACCGGGATCTCGGAGGGGGCCCCGACATTGAACACCATGATGGTCACCGGCGCCTGGGCCACCACCTGGGCGCTCCAGGCCAGGCTGCCGCTATCGGCGTTCAGGCTCGCCAGTTTCTCGGCCTTGCGCTGCATCCGGCTGGCCAATTCGGCGGCCCGCTCGCCCTCTAGCACGACAAAGCGCCAGGGCTGGGCGTTCTTGGCCGAGGGCGCCTGCACTGTGAGGTCCAGTATCTCCTCGATCAACTCGGGCGACACAGGGCGCGCTTGAAAGCGGCGGATGCTGCGCCGCTCGCGGATGATTTGCAGGGCATCTGAACCCTGAGACATGTATCCTCCTGTTACCAAACCCGTGGGATGAGACGATCCGTGCGTTGTACATACTCAGCATACTCTGGTAGCCGCTCGATGAGGACCTGCTCCTCCCAGAGCAGCCGCCGGAGAAAGAGCACGATCAGGATCGCCGAAAAGACGAGGCACACCAACGAACTGAGGATCAGGGGCATGCCGATCACCAAAAGCATGTTGGCGGCATAGGAGGGGTGCCGGATGACGGCATAGGGCCCCTTTTCCACAATGCGCATGTTGGCCCAGGTATCCACCCGGGGGCTGAGCTCACCCTGGATTGCCCTCCGGGCGCTGTATCCCAGGACGATGCCTGCGAGGGAAAGGACAATGCCGATGATAGACAGAGTCGGCACGGTGCGCAGGGTGAGGGCGTGCTCTAGCAGGCTGCCGACGATCAAGAACCACCAGGAGTAGGTGAGCAAGTAGCGCACCCAGATAAAGTCAGCATAAGCGGCCTCGTCCGGGCCGCGAAAGGTGCGGAACTCGATGTTCACATAGAGAATGAAAAAGAAAAAATAGACATAGACGCGGATGATGTCCAGATCATCCCAGCGGCGCAGCAGATAGGCCAGGATAGCGAGAAACGCGCCGAACAGGAACGCCACGAAAAAACGGGAGAACCAGCGCACGATCTTGGAATAGGCCTTGGTGCCAAACTCGTTCACTCTATTCCTCCTGGGCTTGGGCCAAAAAGGGATCCAGCAGGGTCCCCATCTCGCGGAGCGGCCCTATCGGCTCCACGGGTTGACCAGCGTAACGCCGCTATGCACGAAATCGTCCTCATTGCGCGTAACAAGCGCCAGCCCGTGGTGCAGGCAGGTAGCCGCGATCAGCGAGTCCATCGCTGGCATGGGCCAGCCCTGACGCTCCAGATCGGCGGTCATCTGCCCCCATAGGAGCATCACCGCGCTGGTGATGGGCAGCACGCGCCCATCAAACCTGATGACGAGTTCGTCATCGAGCCAGTGGCGCAGGGCGCTCTGCCGGGCTGAAGCAGGCAGTCTCTCGATGCCCCTTTGGATCTCGCCGATGGTGATGACGCTCAAAAAGAGCCGGTTCTCGTCCTCGCCATCCACCCACTGCACCACCGCCGGGTCGGGCTGCCTGGCGACCAGCTCCGAGATGACGCAGGTGTCCAGCAAATAGCTCACAAGTCCAAACCTTGCCGCGCGCCGCTCTTGTCCCGCGCGAGATCCAGATCAACCCCGGCCAGCGGCGACTCGCGGAAAAAGTCCGAGAGCGCGCCCCTGGCGGCGATCATCTTGCGATACTCGGCCATGGAGAGGACGATGGCCACCTCCACGCCGCGCTTGGTGATGATCTGAGGGCCGTCGTTCACGGCCTGCTCCACAACGCGGCTGAACTTGTTCTTTGCCTCCTGAAGCTGCCAGACCGCGCCCATAGCCGCCTCCTGTCTAGTCTGTCTAGATTTTACTCGACAGGCTCCCCGCCGTCAAACGCCAGGGCGAGCGCCATCTCGCGGGGCGGCGCCAGCTCGGAGATCAGCAGCGGCTCCGGCTTGGCCGGGTGGCGCGCCAGGGCCAGGGCATGGCTGGGGCACGCCCGCACGCACACGCCGCATCCCATGCAGGCCTCCTCGTCCACGCACAGGGCGCCATCCAGGGTCAACGCGCCAAAGGGACAGCGCTCGACGCACAGCCCGCACCGCTGGCAGGCCTCCGGCGTGACCTGGGCCACATAGCCCGATGAGATCAGCATGGGCGTGCCGCTGCGATGGGCCGACATGGCGCCACAGCAACAGGAACAGCAGTTGCAGATGGCGTAAAAACGCCCCAGCATGGCGTCCTTGAAAAAGGCGTGATGGACGTGCCCCCGGTCGGCCTCGGCCACCAGGATGGCCGCCGCCTCCTTCGGCGAGATGGCGCGCGCCCGCTCGGGATGGTGCCCCAGCACAAAGCTGGCAAAAGGCTCGCCCACGATCAGGCAGACATCCAGGGGCAAACAGGGCTCGCGGCGAGCCACCCGGCAGGGGCAATCCAGCGCCACGATGTGGTCCGGATCCACCAGGATCAGGTCGCGGGCCGTCTCAAAGGGGATCACCTGCTCGGAGAGAGCCACCTCCACCGGTTCACGGATCTGCACCAGGCGCGTGGCCTGCTCGGTGGGCAGCACCTTGCCATGATAGCTCGCGCCCCAGCGCTTGGGAAAGAGGGCCAACGCCAGCCAGGGCGCCATGAGCGGCAGATAGCGGCGCAACTCGCGGCGTTCGCCGATGGCCGACCCGATATAGGCATAGGGCCAGCGGGCATAGACGTGGCCGTGCAGCCGCCGCTGCCAAGAGAGCCCGGCCGCCCGCCCCGCCTGCCAAAAGCGCCGTGTGGCCGCCCGCGCCTCTGCCGTGGACCCCAGGAGCCAGTTTCGGACGGTTGTCGCGATCCCCATAGGGTGCCTCCTATCATGCTTGAGCTATCCTAGCGCAAAGCGTCTCGCCCGGCAAGCAGGGATATGCTCTCGGTTACCACAAGATAACCCCCTCTCTCGCTTGGTGTCGAGAGAGGGGGCGCTTGGTCTGTAGCCGGTGGCGCTTGGACTAGTGCGCAGGTCTCTTGCGCAAGACTTTGGGAAGCTCGGCAATGATGAACAAGATAACGCTAACGCCCACACAAATAGAGAGCTGAATGGGCGTGAGCGGTTCGGTGCCAAAGATGTCCTGCAGGAACGGGGCATAGATCACGACACCCTGCATCACAACGGACAGCAGCACGGCGCCCAGCAATGGCTTATTTGTAAAGAACCCAAGCTTGAGGATTGGGATGTGATCCGAGCGTACTCCCAGAGCGCGGCCAAATTGGGAGAGCGAGAGAGTAGTAAAGACCATCGTCTGCAAAGCCTCGCCGCTCACATTGGCCAGATTGTGGCCCACCCACTGGACCGCCACTGTTGCAAGACCCAGCAGGAGCCCCATCCCCAGCATGTACTTGCCCATGCCACGCGAAAGCACGCTCTCATTGGGCGGATTGGGCGGCTGGTCCATGATGTCGGGCGCCGGCGGCTCTACGCTGAGGGCCAAAGCAGGGAGACCATCCGTCACCAGGTTGATCCAAAGGAGCTGCACGGCCGTCAGGGGCAACGGCAGGCCCAGCAGCGGGGCAGCCATCATCAGCAAGACCTCGCCCACATTGCAGGAGATGAGGTACTTGACGAACTTGCGGATGTTCTCATAGATCGTGCGCCCCTCTTCGATGGCGGCCACGATGGTGGCAAAGTTGTCATCCAGCAGCACCATATCCGCCGCTTCTTTGCTGACATCGGTGCCCGTGATGCCCATGGCGACGCCGATGTCGGCGCGTTTGAGGGCCGGGGCGTCGTTGACGCCATCGCCCGTCATGGCCACAAAGTGCCCTCTTTCTCTGAGGGCCTCGACGATGTTGAACTTGTGCTCCGGGCTGACGCGGGCATATACGCTGACCGACTCGACAATCTCTTCCAAGTCGGCCACCGACATGGCCTCCAACTCGACGCCGGTGAGCACCCGGGGGTTGGGGTCGTTCGGGTCCACGATGCCCAGATCGCGGGCGATGTGCAGCGCCGTCAGCGGGTGGTCGCCGGTGATCATCACCGGGCGGATGCCGGCGGTGCGGCACTGGGCCACGGCCTGGCGCACCTCGCGGCGTGGCGGGTCAATCATGCCCGTCATACCCACAAAGATGAGCTCTTGCTCGACCGTCGCTTCGTCTACTTTGGCCGGAAGCGCGTCAAAGGGTCGGATGGCGGCCCCCAGCACGCGCATGCCGTTCTGCGCCAGCTTGTCGTTGGCGGCCTGGATGCGCTCGCGCCAGGCATCGTCCAGCGGCTCGATCTGTCCATTGTTCCAGACCCTGTCGGATACGGCCAATAGCGAATCCACTGCGCCCTTGGCAAACGCCATATAGGGCGCGGACGGCAAGTAGCCCAGCAGTTGGCGCAGCGGGCCGTTGCCGATCTCGGCGCCCTGGGCAGGCATGCGGTGGATGGTGGTCATGCGTTTGCGCTCTGAGGTAAAGGGCGCCTCTCGTACGCGGGGCATGAACTCTTCCATGTGCGCTTTCCAGAGCCCCATGCGTGCCGCCGCCACGATTAGGGCGCCCTCGGTGGGGTCACCCACTGTGTGATAGCCCTCTTGGCCATCGTCGTTCGGCTCTAGCACTGCATCGTTGCACAACGCTCCGCCTGCCAAGAGCAGAGCCATATCTGGGTCAGGCGCGCCAAGAGGGGCTTCGTCAGGGCTGATCACAGCGCTGGCTTGGCGCAGCCTCGCCGTCAGGTTGATCTCCGCGCCGGCCACATCCAGTGCCGTCACCGTCATGCGGTTCTCGGTCAGCGTGCCGGTCTTGTCGGAACAGATCGTCGTGACGGAGCCCAGGGTCTCGACGGCGGGGAGCCTGCGGATCAGGGCGCGCCGCCGCACCATGCGTTGCGCCCCCAGGGCCAGTGAGATCGTGACCACGGCGGGCAGTCCTTCAGGGACGGCAGCTACCGCCAGGCTGACGGCCAGGAGGAACATGTGCGCGATGGTCTCCCCTCCCAGCAAGATGCCCTCGGCGAACACGATGGTGACGATGATCAAGGCGCCGATGGCCAGCCACTTGCCCAACTCGGCCATGCGCCGCTGCAACGGGGTGCTCTCCTCCGAGACCTCTTGGAGCAGATGGGCGATGTGCCCCAACTCTGTGCGCATGCCGGTTCCCGTAACGATGGCTGCGCCGCGACCATAGACCGCCGTGGTGCCCATGAATACCATGTTCAGCCGGTCGCCCACCGGGGCCGTCTCGTCATCTAGCGCGTCCTCGACCTTTTCCGCCGGCACCGATTCGCCTGTGAGGGCGGCCTCTTCGATTCGCAGGTTGGCTGATTCGATCACGCGGCCATCCGCCGGGATGCGCAGTCCTGCGTCAATCAACACGATATCGCCAGGAACGAGCTGAGTGGCGGGCAGCTCTCGGATTTGGCCCTCGCGCCGCACGCGCACCAGCGATACCGCCATCTGTTTCAGCGCGGCCATGGCCCGTTCGGCGCGGTACTCTTGGGTAAAGCCCAGGATGGCGTTGAGGATGACGATGATCAGGATCATGATCCCGTCAACATACTCCCCGCTGCGCTCAATGATCGCCAAAGCGAAGGCGATCACAGCAGCTACGATCAGCACGATGACCATGATCTCGGTGAACTGACCCAAGAAAATCAACAGGGGATTGCGCCCGGGGCGTTCATCGAGCTGGTTGGGGCCGTATTCCGCCAACCGGCGGGCGGCCTCCTGCTCGCTCAGCCCTTGTGGGCTCGTCTGCAGCTCGCGCAGCGTGTCCTCAATCCGTTGGGTGTGCCAGACTGCCATACTCGCGCTCCTTCCGCTTGGCTAGAGGGTTGCCGTACACACAGAAGCGTAAGCCCAAGCCATCTGCCCGCCGTGGGCATGATGGCGCAACACACACACGCATTGAATCTATTATATGCGAAGAGGGCGTGTTAGGTCAATGCAAATCTGTTCGGATTCTGCAGGATTTTGCGCTAACAGATGAGGGGGGGCTCGGTGCTCTGCAGGCGCCCCTGTTCCCAGATCAACTGGGCCACTGGGCTCTGCACCCCCAAGAGCTGCTGCAGCGATCGCCGAAAAGCGACAGGGTCGCCCGTAGTAGCAAACGCAGTCTGGCCCCTTGGTGTCTGGTTATCTGCGGACAGGCCCTCTTGCGCCAGCACTCGTACAGTCTGCCATGCGACGGCGTCACTGGGTTCCAGCAGTGTCACGTCTGGCCCAAGGATGCGATGCAGCAGCGGTGCGACAAAGGGATAGTGGGTGCATCCCAGCACCAACACGTCGGCCCCCGCCGCGATGATGGGCGCCAGGCAGGCCCGCAGAAGAGCCTCCGTCTCCGGTCCGTCCACCTCCCCGGCTTCGATCTGCTCCACCAGTCCAGGGCAAGCCTGGGAGACCACCTGAATGCCGGAGGCATAGCGCTCCTGCACCTCGCGGTAGAGATAGCCCGAGATGGTGGCGTGGGTGGCCAGCACGCCCACTGCGCCCTGCTGCGTCAACTCGACAGCGCTCTTGAGAGCGGGCACCATGCCGACGATAGGCAGGCTACCCATACGCTCTCGCAGGGCGGGCAACGCGCTGGCCGAGGCGGCATTGCAGGCCACCACGATGGCCTTGGCGCCGGTTGCCCGCAGGTGCTCGGCAATGCCGAGGGCAAGGGTCTGAATCTCGGCAGGGTCGCGGTCGCCATAGGGGCAGTGAAAGCTATCGGCCACGTAATAGAACCGCTCGCCCGGCAGGTGTTCCCACAGGGCGCGCAGCACCGACAGGCCCCCTACGCCCGAATCGAATACGCCGATGTGCTCTGTTGGCAGGCTGTTTGCCAATTCACTCCTCCCAGATGCCGGCGGCGCGCCGCACCAGGCTGGCGAACAGCGCCCGGTGGAGTGCGTCGGGGGCGTTCTGCAGTTCCTCGGGGTGCCACTGGACCCCGAGCACAAAGCAGCTCGGGGCAGCGCCCTCGATGGCCTCGATGACCCCGTCAGAGGCGCGCGCCGTGATGCGCAACCCCTGGCCCAGGGCCTCGATGGCCTGGTGGTGGGTGCTGTTCACACAGAACTCGCCCGAGGTTTCTTTGCCATCGCCATCGTATAGGCGGCCCAGCAAGCTATCGGGTTCGATGCGCACGGTGTGGGCCGGGTGATCGCGCGGCAAGGTGGGGGGCGTGCGATGGGGCAGGGCATGGGGCAGCGCCGTGGGGATATCCTGGATCAGGCTGCCCCCGGCGGCCACATTGAGCACCTGGATGCCCCGGCAGATGCCCAACAGCGGCAGGCCATCTGCCAGCGCCCGGCGCGTCAGCGCCAGCTCTAGCGTGTCGCGGGCAGGGACGATATCCGAGCAGAGCCCCGTGTCGCCAGCGCCATAGGTCTCGGGGGCCAGGTCGCCGCCGCCGCACAGCAGCAAGCCATCCAGGCGCTCATAGACGGCCCAGAGGCCCTCGGCCTCGCTTAGCAGGGGGATGGGCGTGGGAACGCCCCCGGCGGCCTGCACGGCGCGGGCATAGGTAGGAGAAAGGGCCCACTGCTCGCGCCCTCCGGCGATCGCTACCGTCATTGGCAGGCCGATATGGGGTGGCCTCAAAGCGCCTCTCCTGCTCTGGCCGGGTTGAATGGCTGTATGAATGCTCTATCTCGCCCCATACACCGGGTCTTGGCCGACCCAGGCGCTCGGCGCGATGGCCGGGATCTGGGCGCGCTCCTCGGGCGTCAGGGCGATGGCCGCCCCTTGCACCGTATCGTTGAACTGCTCCAGGTTGCGCGCGCCGATGATGGGGCAAGTGATGCGCGGATCGCCCAACACCCAGGCCACGGCGAGCTGTGCCGGCGTAACGCCACGTTCCTGCGCTGCCTGCACAAAGGCCTCCACAATGTCCAGGGCCCCCTCGGTATAGTAGCGCTCGTGGTACATCTTGAACGCTTCCAGGCGCGCGCCGGTGGGCATGGGGCCGCCGCGACGGTACTTGCCCGTGAGCATGCCCGCTGCCAGCGGGTTGTAGTTGATCACCCCGAGGCCCTCATCCGCGCAAAGGGGCAGCAGCTCGATCTCGATGCCCCTGTTGAGGGCGCTGTAAACCGGCTGGAGGCTGACAAAGCGCGTCAGCCCGTCGCGCCGGGCGATGTGTAGATACTTGGAGAGCTGCCAGGCTTTGAGGTTCGAGCAGCCGATATAGCGCACGACGCCCTGGTGCACCAGGTCATCCAGCGCGGCCAGGGTCTCCTCGGGGGGCGTGGTGGGATCCCAGCGGTGGATCTGGTACAGGTCAATGACATCGGTTTGCAGGCGATGGAGGCTGGCCTCCACGGCGCGCATGATGTGTAGCCGCGAGAGGCCGCCATCGTTGGGGCCGCTGCCCGTCTGGCCATATACCTTGGTCGCCAGCACGATCTCGTCGCGGTTGCCGCGCTGGGCCAGCCAACGCCCCACGACCCGCTCGGAGGCGCCGGCGGTATAGACATCCGCCGTATCTATCAGGTTGCCGCCCAGTTCGACATAGCGATCCAGGATCTGGAAGGAGGCTTCCTCATCGGCCTCGCGGCCAAAGGTCATGGTGCCCAGGCAGATGCGGCTCACCTTGACGCCCGCAGTTCCCAAACGTGTGTATTCCATCGTTCTATCCCTTCTCCGGCCAGCGCCGGATGGCGAACGCGAACTCGATGGCCTGGGCATCGCAGACGGCCTGGCAGGGATGAAACCCTGCCCTACAGGCCACACAATTGGCCTCTCCCGTGCAGCAATGCTCACATGCAAAGCTGGGCATGCCATCCTCGCCCAGCACGATGGCGCCGCAGGGGCAGGCCGCCGCGCAGAGGCCGCAACCGGTGCAACGCTCCCGTAGCAGCGTGGGGCTGGCGCAGCCGCGCAGAACGCTAGCCACCGCTCCCCCCCGCCTCTCGTTCCAACGCCTCGCGTTGCAGGATCACGAGCTGGCCCCGTTCCCGGCGCACCAAGCCCTCTTGGACGAAATCGCGCAAGATGCGCCCCACTACGTCGCGCACGGTGCCGATATGGGCGGCGATGCGCTCCTGGGTCCAGCGCTCCTGGGGTGGGGCTTGCTCGGCGTGTTCCAGCAAAAAGGCCGCCAAACGCATGCGCACCGTATCCAGCGCCAAACCGCGCACCGTTTCACTCAGCCCGCGCACATCCCGGGCCAAGCGTCGGGCCAAGACCCAGGCCAGCCCGGCGTGCTCCCTCAATAGCATTACCAGCGCGTTGCGTTCGATGGCCAGCAGCGCCAGATCCGTGAGCGCCTCGGCGGTGGCGATCTGGGGGCCCCCATCCAGGGCTGCGGCCAGGTTCAGGGCGTGCCCTGGCCCGACATAGTCCAGGATGTGCTCGCGCCCCTCAGCCGAGATTTGGCGCAAGGCGGCAAAGCCGTGTTCCACCCAATACAGGCGCCGGCAAGGGTCGCCCGCGAGAAAGATGATCTCGCCTGTGGAGGCCGTGCGGCGGCTCAGATGCTGCGCCAGGTCGCGCAGCGCCTCCGCTGGGGCATCGCGAAAGAACGGCCAGCGGCCAAAGCGGCCGGCCAGTTCGGCCGCCTCGCCCAGCGCATCCCGTGTCGCCGTTTGCCCCAGACCGGCCGTCATGGTTGCATCAATCCAGCGTGATCTGGCCCTGGCCCCGGTAGGCGTGGGGGGCGTCAAAGGCAGCCGAGGTGCCGACTCCCACAATGATGTCATAGGTCTGCCCCGGCTCCAGGGGCTTGTCATACGGATCGCCCGAGTTCAGGAGGCGCAGCGCCTCAAAGCGGAAGAACGGGCCATCCTGCACGGCGGCCCACTCGAGGATATCCATCGAGCCGCCCAGCTCGGTGTCGGGCGGATGGGTTGCGCCCGTCGTCCCTTGCCCCCAGGCGTCCCAGATCTTGGGCTCGCCGTCGAACGCGGCGATGGTGAAATCCGCCCCTTGCATCTGGCGGTCTGGGTCAAGGCCGATGCCCAGCCAGCCCTGGGTCTGCGCCTCGGCGGCGAGGTACAGATAGGTGTCGTCGTTGGCCCAAAAGACCGCTATCGGCCCGAACACGAGCTGGCCCGAGTACTCGCCCTCGGAGATCACGCCATCGAATACCCAGCGGCTGGTCGCGTCCGGGTCTCCGGCCTCCTCGGGCTCTGGATAGGCCTCGCTATCGGGCGCTACGGGCTGCTCCGGCGCAGGATACTCCCCGATCTCCTCCTCTTCCGGCGGCGCAGGGTAGGCTTCCTCAGCCTCGACCGGCGTCGTGGGTGTGGGGGGCGCCTGCGTGGGCGTGGGTGCGACCTGGGTGGGAGCAGCCTCTGTCGTAGGAGTGGGCGTGGGCTCTGGCGTGGCCTTGGGGCCGCAGGCGGCCAGCGCAACCACGGCGAACAACAGCACGAATATCGCTAACCTGTTCACAATAGACTCCTTCATGTGCGCGCCGCCAAACTTGGCGGCGCAACCCTTGCCAGTTTGCTGTCTTTTGACTACCATGTGCATTGTAGCCAGAGCGATAGCCTTTGGCAACTGCAAGGCCGATTGCCGCGCAAAGGAAGCAGGATGGACGAACCCGCATCACTCGATCAACGCCTAGCCCAACATGCGGCCTGGTGGCAAGGCCAGGCGCTGCTGGTCTCTCGCAGCCCCCACCCCGGCCTGGGCGACCTTTGGCTGCCCCTGGCAGATGGCTCTGTGGCCCCAGGTGATATGGATCTCGCGCCCGAGATGCTGGATCTGGACCGGCTGGCAGGGCCGCAGCGCGAGCCGGGCCCGCTGGCCTTTGTCGAGCATGTGGTCGAGAGCGATGCCCCCTATGTGCGGGTGCCCTGGCTAGAGGCGATCCTGGGGTGCGGCATCCACGCCACCATTCAGGGCGGCAGCATGCGGGCGCTCAAAATGGCCTCGTCGTGGGACGAGTGGCCGCTGGCCGACCGCTCGCGCGGCCCGGCGTGGCGCGCAACCCTGCTAGAGCTGCTGGAGAGGATGGTCGCGAGGGCGGCAGGCCGCATCGCCATCACCCAGACGCTGATGCGTGGCCCCTCGGATCTGGCCGAGGCGGCCCTGGGCCCCGAGCTGATGAGCTATTCCCTCTACGACCATCCGCGCGAGCTGACCGCCTTTTTGGAGCGGGCCGCCGAGCTGTTCATCTCGGTGCTGCAAGACCAACTGGCGCGCATCCCTCGCATTCAGGGCGGCATGGTGAACCCTTTTGGCATCTGGGCGCCCGGCACGGTGGCGCGCAGCCAGTGCGACGCCTCGGCCTTTCTCTCGCCCAGGCAGTATGCCCATTGGATCTGGCCCCACGACCGGGCCACCTGCGAGGCGGCGGACTATGCTGTCATTCACCTGCATTCGGGCAGCCTGCACGTGCTGGAGCCGATCCTGGCGGGCCCCAGCCCCCAGGCCGTGCAAGTGAGCATAGACCCGCCTCCCAGCTCGCCGCCCCTGGCCGAGCTGTTGCCCGCCTTTCGGCGCATCCTGGCGGCCAAGCCCTTGATCGTGGATGGCCCGATGGAGGAGCGCGATCTGGAGATGTTGTTGGCAAACCTGCCGCATGGGGGCCTGTGCGTTCTGGTGCGGCAAGGCACCTGGTAGCAGTGCGCAGTGGAGATTTCGAGAGATAAAGGAGCCAGAAGAATGGAACGCGTGCGTTACGGGATCGTCGGCGTCGGAGGCATGGGCACGGGGCACGCCCACACCATGCAGCGCATTGACGAGTGCGCCCTGGCCGCCGTGGCAGACATGGCGCCCGAGGTGGCCGAGGTGGTGGGCGAAGAGTTCAACGTGCCCTATTTTGTGGACTATCACGACCTGGTGGATAGCGACACGGTGGACGCCATCATTGTGGCGACGCCCCACTACCACCATCCCGAGATCGTGATCTATGCCCTGGAGCGGGGCAAGCCGGTGATCTGCGAAAAGCCCATCGCCGTGACGGTCTCGGCTGCCGATGCCATGCTGGCGGCCTATGAGCGCACAGGCACGCCCTTTGCCGTCATGCACCAGCAGCGCAGCGAGCCGGTTTGGCAGGCGGCCCACAAGCTGGTGGCCGAGGGGCGGCTGGGCGAGATCTATCGCACGATGCTGGTCTATGCCGATTTTCGCAGCCAGGCCTACTACAACTCGGCGGGCTGGCGCGCCACCTGGGCGGGCGAGGGCGGCGGCGTGCTGATCAACCAGGCGCCCCACTCGATTGACCGCTTTACATGGCTGGCCGGCCTGCCCAGCCGGGTGACGGGCTATACCGCCACCAAGGGCCATGTGATCGAGGTCGAGGACGTGGCGGCGGCCCTGCTCGAATACCCCAATGGCGCGGTGGGCTATATCTACTGTTCCACCACCGAGGCCCCGGGCACCGATATCCTGGAGCTCTCGGGCGAGCGGGGCAAGCTGCAGGTGATCGGCAAGGACCTGCGCTTCTGGGAGGTCCCCAAGGGCGTGCGCGGCTTTTCGGACGCGTCAACCGAGATGTGGACGCGCCCCGACGCGGTGGAGGTGCCGGTCGAGATCCCCGAGCGCGAGGCGGGGCATATCGCCATTCTGCGCAACATGGCGCGCCACCTGCTGCACGGCGAGGAACTGCTCTCGCCCGGCGTCGAGGGCCTGGCCACCGTCGAGATGATCAACTCGATCATCCTTTCGGGCCACGCGGGCGAGCCGGTGAGCGTGCCCGTGGATCGGGAGCGCTATGACGCCTTTTTGGCGGGGCTGGTCGCCACGTCCAACTATGGCAAAAAGGCCACGGGCCCCGATCTGCGGGTGACGGACGACGTGCACCACTGAGCGCAGCGCGCAGAGATGCAAGACGCGGCAGGGGTGATGCTTACGGTGGCCCGCCACCGGACGTCGCCCCTGTTTGGCGCTGGGATGGCAGACTACCGAAAGGGGAGGCGCTCTTGCCAGAACTGATCCTTGACGCACTGGGGCGCGATGAGCTACCCGCCCTGCTGGCCCTCTGTCGCGAGACCGGCTGCTGCGGCGGGGACGCCGATCTGGCCTGGCTGCGCCACCGCACCCTGGGCGATCCCAGCGTGGCCCTGGACTTGATGTTGGCCGCTCGCTGCGGCGATGACCTGGCGGGCTTTGCCATCGGGTGTGTGCGCGGCGCGCAGGGCGTCATCAAGGCCTTCGCCGTGGCCGGACCCTACCGCCGCCAGGGGATTGCCACACGCCTGCTGGACGAGCTAGAGGCGCGACTGGCGCGGCGCAGCCTGCCGACGGCCTATGTGGGCGGGGTGGGGCCCAACTTTTTCGCCACCGGCGTCAGCCTGCGCCAGATGCCTGCCATCGCACTGCTGATGCGCCGGGGCTACACCACCGACCGCGTGGCCCGGGTGGATATGCAGGCCAACCTGGCCCGAGCCGACTGGGACACCGAGGCACAGCAAGCGCGACTGGCCTCCCAGGGGATCGCCGTGAGGCGGGCCCGGTCCGACGAGGTAGAGCAGGTGGCTGCCTTTGCGGCAGAACACTTTGCGGACGCCTGGCGGGCGGAGGTACTGGATGCGGGGCACTATGACCCACCCGCCCTCTTTGTGGCCCATGAGGGGCCGCGCCTGATCGCCTTTGCTGCCCACGAGGCCCTGGGCCCAGCCTACTTTGGGCCCACGGGCACCCTGTCTGCACAGCGTTCCCGAGGGATCGGCGGCCTGCTGCTCAAGCTCTGCCTGGGGGACATGCGGGTAGCGGGGCACCCTGTGGCGCGCATGGCGTGGGCCGGCCCGGTGGACTATTACGCGCGCGTCGTGGGCGCCGAGGTCACCGATGCCTTTTGGTGCTTTGAGAAGCCGCTGGCGTAGACGACGCTACGCCCCCTCGCCCCGCTCCGGCTCGTCCAGTTCCCGCTCCCACACCCGCAGGCCATAGCGGCTCAGGTAGAGGGGGATGTTCTGAAAGAGGGGGTTGGTCTCCTCGATGGCCCGCAGCATGGCCCGCTTGCGGCTCATGGAGGCGCCGCACAGCAGCGTGATCGAGCCGCCCTCGCCCCCCGCGCCGTTCACCTTCCAGCCCAGGGCGCCGTGGGCCTGGGCGATCTCGATGATCTGCTCCGCCTCGTGGCTTACCAGGGCGGGGTGCAGCGCCCGCTGGGCCTCGGTGTTGCGGATCATGGCCTGGCCTAGCGCCGCGAAATCCCCGGCATAGACCGCATCCCGCGAGGCCCGCGCCTCGTGGCGCAGACGTTCGAGCTGGGGGTTGTCCGGTCCGGCATCCTCCAGGCCGTGGATCACCATCTCGTGCACGGCGGACGAGCTGTGGCTGCGCCCCAGGAACACCAGGCACAGCCGCCGCTCCAGTTCCCACCAGACCGGATTGGTCACCAGGATCTGAGAGACGGCGGCATAAGGGTACTGGAACATCTCGATATAGTTGATGCCCCCATAGGCGGCGCAGAGCTGGTCCTGGATGCCGCTCTGTTGGCCCAGCATCTCGGTCTCGATGCGGTGCGCGGCATAGGCTACCTCCAGCGGTGTCAGCCTGCCGGGGGTGAGTTGGTCCAACGCGCCGATGAGGGCCACCGTCACCGAGGCCGAGGTGCCGGTGGAGCAGCCCGCCGGCGCCTCGGAATAGATCGAGATCTGCACCGAGAGGCCCTCGGGCACGCCCATATAGTCAATGGCCGCCTCTAGCAGCGGATGCTGGATCCATTCATGGCGCTCGTGGCGCGGGAACACGGCATAGCGAACGCCCAAGTTCTCGGCATTCAGGATCACCCGGTGGCGGGCGCCATCGCGGGGCCGCACCTCGATCTGCACCTCGACATACGGATAGACGCCGATGTTGAAAATGCTGCCGCGCTCGGCGAACCAGGTATCGGTCCAGCCGCCATTGTCGCACACGCGGATCGGCGCGACGCTGTTGATGATGCAGGGGGTCGCGAGCATTGGCCTCTCTCCCATCTCTTGCCCTTGAATCTCTGGCCCGGCGGACGTATTCTATGCCGCGTAGAGTCCCTTGTCTAGCGTTGCCCTGTGGGGCAGAAAGGAACCGCGATGAAGACCGGAGCCGCGTTGCTGCAAGAGATTGACGCGCTACAGCTCGAGCCGGGGAGCCTGGCCTTCTGGTGGCTGGGCCAGATGAGCTATGTCCTGAAAATCCGGGATACGGTGTTCTACCTGGACCCCTACCTGGCCCCTGGCCGTTTTCGCAACGTGCCGCCTCTGTTGGACCCTGCCGAGATCACCCATGCCGCCTGGGTGTTTGGCTCCCACGATCATGGCGACCACATTGATCCCTATGCCACGCCGCGCATCGCCCAGGCCTCGCCCCAGGCGCGCTTTGTCTGCTCGCAAGTGGCCGCCAAACACGTGGCCGAGCTGGGCGTGCCCGAGGAGCGCATCGTCGCCCTGGATGACGGACTCACCTGGGCCGATGATGACCTCTCCATCACCGCCATCCCCTCCGCTCACGAGTTCCTGGATCGCGATCCCGACCTGGGCTATCCGTACCTGGGCTTTGTGATCGAGATGGACGGCGTGGCCGTGTATCACGCGGGCGACACCTGCCGTTACGAGGGGCTGCTGCCCCGCCTGGCGCGCTGGGAGCTGGATGTGGCGTTCATGCCCATCAATGGGCGCGACGCCGAGCGCCTGGCCCGCAACTGCATCGGCAACATGACCTATCAAGAGACGGTGGACCTGGCGGGCGAGCTCGAGCCGCGCCTGACGGTGCCCGGCCACTATGAGATGTTCAGCAACAACTCGGAGAACCCCCAGTTGTTCGCCGACTATATGAGCCTGAAATACCCGCACCTGCGCTTTTGGATCGGCGAGCACGGCACGGCGGTCATCGTGCCGCCGAGGTAGCCGGTAAACGGGCCAGCCACCGGAACCACCGAGTGAGCGCCCCCTCTCCACAAGCATCGTGGGGGAGGGGGCGCATCGTCTATTGTCCGTCGCCCTCTGCCTCTACACCAGCCCCATGCGCAGGTACTGCTCCGGCGGGGCGTCGGATTCCCGCATGGCCTTGCACAGCAGTTCGATATAGCGCTGCTCGATGGGCTGGCCCGCCAGGTTGTGCTCCTGGCGTGGATCGTTCCGCCGGTCAAAGAGCAGCGTCTCGCTGATGAACTGGGAGCGCGGGCGGTGCATGGGAAGCCGAAAGACGGGCATCTCGGTATAGGGCAGAAAACGCCCCGCCTCGATGGATGCAAAGGTCGTGGGCGGCCAGTAGCGGATGAAATTGGCGGGCATGGCGCCGTACTGGTAGAGCGGCTCGTTGGCCTCTGTCGCGGGCGCCCGCAGGTAGGCGTGGCGCCCATCGGTGACGCTGATGGTGGAGCCGTGCCAGCCATACAGGGCATACTCACGGGCCGGCGCCTGGGCATCGCGCAGGCAGGGCCACCAGGAGATGCCGTGGATCGGGTGCTCCCAGGCCAGGCCGAAATGCTCCAGCAGGGTGGGGGCCAGGTCAATGTTCTGGGTGATCTGGTCGCGCCGCTCGCCGCCGCGCTCGCCGCCGGGCAAGTGTACCAGCAGCGGGATGTGGGCCAGCTCGTCATACGAGTGCATATAGTTCTTGGCCAACAGGCCGTGCTCCCCCAGCATGTGCCCGTGGTCGGTGGTCAGGATGATCAGGGTGTCCTCCATGCAGCCCTGGCGCTCCAGCTCGTCCAGCAGCAGGCCCACCCAGCGGTCGGTCATGGTGAGGCAGGCGGCGTACTGGCGGCGCAGGTGCAGCAGCGCCTCGGGGTCCAGGTCGTCCGGTCCGTAGGTGGGCCAGATCAGCTCGGGGCCCTCCCAATCGTCGCCGTACATGTCCAGGTACTCTTGCGGCACGTCAAAGGGCTCGTGGGGATCAAACGCCTCCACCATCAGGAACCAGTTGTCCTCCTGGCCGTTGGTGCGCACCCAATCAATGGCCGCGGCGAACGTGCGCTGGCTGGGGTAATCCTCCTCGCGCTTGAATGCGGTGCGGTTGCGGGCATAGGGCCTGGCCCAACGCCCCAGGTGCGGCGGCTCGACCGGGGGCTTGACCGTCGAGATCCACTTGTCCGATTCCTGGCCGCGATGCAGGTCCCAGGTGTCGAATGTGCAATGATAGTTCTCGCCCCCCACCTCGAAATAGTGATAGTGGTCGGTCACCAGGTGGGTGAATATCCCCTGTCGCGAGAGGGTCTCGGTAAAGCAGACATCGAACGGCTCGACGCCGCCCCAGGCGCGCTCTAAAAAGTTGAGGCGCCCCGTGAGGATATCGCGCCGGGCGGGCATGCAGGGCGCCGACCCGATAAAGTGGTTGTCAAAGCGCACCGAGCGCTCTGCCAGGCGCTGCATGTTGGGCGCAATGACCCAGTCGCTGCCATAGACGGGCAGCAGGTGGCGGTTCAGGCTATCGAGCAGGATCAAGACGGCTTTCATGTTGCTTCCTCCATGACTGTGGTGTTCCTCTGAGGGCGGTGGCCCTCGGCGATCTCCGCCGCCAGGCCGCCACCTGGGCGTGGCGTGCCCGCGCCCCGCTTTGGAGAACGGGCGGCCTCACTCTACAATGGGCGCATTCAAAAGGGAAGGAACTGCCCATGGGCCTCAACGGGCTACTCGACGCCGCGCCGATCCTGATGCTGATCGCGCTGGGCGTCGTGATTCGCAAAATCGGCATGCTAGACCAGCGGGGCGGCCTGGCCCTCACCCGGCTGGCCTTTAACGTCACCATTCCGGCGGCGATCTTTGTCTCGATTGCGCGGGCCGATTTCGAGCCGACCCTGCTCTGGATGCCGGTGCTAGGCTTTGTCGTGCCCATCCTGCTGGCCGGGCTGATGTACCTGACCACCCGCCGCCTGGCGGATCGGCCCCGGCAGCGCGGCCCCTTGCTGGTGGGCATGGTGGTGCTGGGCGTGTTCGCCTTTCCCTTTATGGAGTTGTTCTTTGGGCCCGGCGGCCTGGCGCGCATCGCCCTATATGATGTGGGCAACGCCTTTTACTCGGGCATCGTGGCCGTCACCCTGGCGCGACACTTTGGTCGCGATGGGGGCGATGGCAGCGCCATCTCGTGGCGGCGCGTGCTGACCTCGCCCATCCTGGTGGCCGCCATCGCAGGCGTGGTCTTTACCGTGGCAGAGCTTCCCCTCACGGGGCCGTTCGCCTCCTTCTGCGACCGGCTGGCCGTGGCCAACACCCCCCTGGCCATGATCGCTGTGGGCGTGTTCCTGCGCCCCCAACGCGCCTATGGCGCTCTGGTCGCCCAGTTCGTCCTGATCCGCATGGTGATCGGCGGCCTGCTGGGCTGGGGCCTGGGCCTCTTGCTGGGCCTGGATGGCCTGAGCCTGATCGCCGGGACCGTCGGCTCCTCGCTGCCGGCGGGCACCACGGTGCTGGTGCTCTCTGGCAATGAGGGGCTGGATGCCGAGCTGGCCGCCTCGTTGGTTTCGGTCTCGATCCTGGTGGGCGCTGTGGTTGTGAACGTGCTACCGCATATCCTGGCCGCCATCTATCTGTAGCGCACTCGGGCGCTGCCGAGGAAGCGCCTCTTCCTGGTGGCCCAGGAAGAGGCGCAGACGCTCTGTTCAGCTCTCGAAATACCACTGCTCCGGGTATTCGGGATAGCACCAGAGGCAATCCCACACCCAGTAGCCGTACTCGGCCACGTTGCGCAGCGAGTTGCGCACCACCAGCGGGTGCGGCGCTTGCCCCACCGTGCCGATGGTCCAGATATGCTCGGCCTGGGCGCGCAGGACGATGGCCGCCGATTCGTCATTGTCGGTGCGGTTATAGTCGTCCAGCGCATTGTACAACGCCTTGATGTACTCGGGCGGCTCGATCCCCTGCTCGCCTCCGGTCCGATACCACAAGCCCCACAGGACCCCAAAACAGGACTCGTCGCCATAGTTGGGGGTGAGGAACTTGGGCTCGCGCAGGAACAGGATGTCCGACATAGAGCCGCCGTGCCACAGGGTCATGGGCACCTCGTTGGCCAGCACCCTCTGGGTCAGCAGGTTGCGGGTGATGGATTTGTACTGGATCTCGATGCCGATCTGCCGCCAGTACTCGGAGACCAACTCGGTGATGGCCCACTTGGGCGTCTCGGTCTCGACAAAGTCGAACGAGATGATGATCGGGCGCTTGCTGACAGGCCATAGACGGTGCGTGCGGGCCGCGTTCCATTCCAGCCCCATATCGTCCAGCATCTCGTTGGCGCGCTCCTGGTCGAAATCCGCATAGGCCGCGCCATACTCGGGGCGATAGTGCCGCGAGGCCTCGATCACCGTCATCTGGCGGTTGACGGCGTTCCCGAAATAGATCACGTTGTTGATCTCTTGTCGGTTGATGGCCAGCGAGAGGGCCTGCCGAAAGCGGTCGTCGGTAAAGACGCCCCGCCACTCGTCATCCTCATAGTTCTGGTTGGGCGTGTACTGGCATTCGCTGCCCTTGCCCGAATCCCAAAGGATGATGCGGCAGTCCCTTTCCTCGGCGCCCTGAGCATAGGTAGTATAGTTCTGGATGTTGTTGTTAAAGCCGGCGAAATCGTACGAGCCGCCCACCACCTTGGCATCCAACAGGGAGAGGTCTGCCACCCGGTCATGGATCATGGTGTCAATGTAGGGCAGTTGGTTGCCCTCCGGATCCACCATGTAAAAGAACGGGTTCCTCTCGAAAAAGACCGTCTGGGGCGAATCGCGCACGGGCACAAAGGAGGCCAGCCTGGGGCGCTCGACGCTTTGCCACATATTGGCCTCGCGGTTGAACAACTGGTACCAGAAATCGAACCCGGCTTGCTTGGCCAGCGCCTCGGCATTGGCGTTATGCTTGATGTGGAACTGCCTGAGATAGTGGGCCGGCTTGAAGGCGCCGCCGCCCAGGCCATACTGGTGGGCCATGTTCACCAGGATGAACGACGGGTTGGGGGCGTGAAAGTGGATTTTGACCGTATAGTCGTCTACCTTGGTCAGGTCCATGATCTGGCCGCCAGGGCGAAAGCCCAGGGCCGCCAGGGGCGTGATCTCGCTGTTGAGCAGCATGTCCTCATACCAGAACACCACGTCATCCGCCGTTAGCGGCGCCCCATCGGACCACTTCATGCCCTTGCGCATGTAGAGCGTCAGGTCAATGAAATCGGGCGTGAACTCCCACTCTTTGATCACGTTGGGCACGGCGTGGGTGAGGTCCTTGGAGAAGCGCAAATAGTCCTGCTGCTCCGAGATGCGCTGCACGTCACCGCCGCTCAACGTTGTCGAAAGGGACCCCGCCTGGATCGCGCCGCCATAGCGCCCGATGCCCTCGATGACAGGCACCACCAGCGGCTCCTCGGGCAGACGCTCGTCCACCGGCGGCAGAGCGCCGCTCGCCACGCGGCTCGCCAGCATGGGCGATTCGTGATATTTGGCCGCCGGAGGGGGCGTCGCAGTAGGGGCCGTTACCTGCACCTCCTTTTCCACCACGACGGTGACCTGCTTCTCGACCTCCTTTTCCACCACGATCGTCTCTTTGACGATCTTTTCGACTATCTCGGGCTCTTGTGCGCAGGCGGCCACAATGGCGCTCGCGGTGGCGAGGCCGGTGAGGCGGATGAACTCCCGACGGGTGTGCCTTTGCGGTTCCATGACATACCTCCCTGTACATACACTACAGCCAGGCAATGCAGCCGTGGGGGTAGAGAAGCCATGTCGAGGCTGCCGGGATTGGGACGTTACTCGCCGGACCTCCTTTCTACATACGAGTGGCGCGCGATGCGTAGCAGCGACCTGGCCGCCGAACAGCAAACGAGTCAATCGCTCTCCGATTGACTCGTTTGCTCACACCGTCTCTCCTCCTTCATGGGGCAGATAGGTCTGGTTGTTATCGTTTGGCTGCTGGCTCATCTCCATAATGAACCACCGGGAGCCCAATGTCAAGGGCCAGATGGCCAATCCTTGGCCAATCCGTTTTGACGCGCTGGCGCGGACGTGATACTTTCAGAGGCGATAGCAGGCCAATACCTATTCTGGGGAGTGTATACATGGCGGCGATACGAGAGCAATTGGAGCGCGCGAGCGGCGATCATTGGCTGCATCTGGGAAGCTGTGCGGCGGCCGTCGAAGAGGCCCTGGCGCAACTGGAGGCCAGGGGCGCATCCGACGCCATCTGGGGCCGGCATGGCGAGCTGTGGAGCGACGACCCGCAAGAGGCGCGCGAGATCGAGCAACGCCTCGGCTGGCTGGATCTGCCCGATACGATGCGCATCGAGACGCCGCGTCTGGAGGCCCTGGCCCTGGAGTTGCAGGCCGCCGGCATCCGGCGGGCATTGCTGCTGGGCATGGGCGGCAGTAGCCTGGCCCCCGAGGTGTTGCGCAGCGTGTTTGGCGTCGCGCCCGGCCTGATTGATGTCACCGTGCTGGATGCTACGGATCCCGAACAGATCGCTCGCGTGGAACGGCAGGATGACTTGGAGGCCACGGCGTTCATCGCCGCCAGCAAATCGGGCACCACCGCCGAGACCCGCACGCTGATGGAGTACTTTGCTGGGCAACTGGAGCCCATCGTGGGGGGAGAGTGGCCCCGACACTTTATCGTCATCACCGATCCGGGCACCCCGCTGGCGACCCTGGCCCAGGACGAGGGGCTGCGCGCCTGCTACATCAACCCGCCCGACGTCGGGGGGCGCTATTCAGCCCTTTCGCTGTTCGGCCTGGTGCCTGCGGCCCTCAACGGAGCGGACTGTCGCCGATTGCTGCGGAGCGCGCGGGCCATGGCTCACCGCTGTCGCGCCAGCGTGCCCGACCGCGAAAACCCCGCCGCCGTTCTGGGCGCTATCCTGGGCGCCTGCGCCCGCCAGGGGCGCGACAAGCTCACCTTGCTCACCTCGCCCAGCCTGGCCTCGATGGGCTGGTGGGTGGAGCAGTTGATCGCCGAGAGCACCGGCAAGGACGGCAAAGGCATTGTGCCCGTGGAGGGCGAGCCGCCCATGGACCTGGCGCGCTATGGGGAGGATCGGCTGTTCGTGTACGTGCGGCGTCGGGATGATGCGAACGAGGCTACCGATGACCTGGCGGCGCGCCTGGCCGAGGCCGGGCACCCTGTGGTGGCGCTCCCCTTGGATGATCCCTATGACTTGGGGGGCGAGTTCTTTCGCTGGGAGTTTGCCACCGCCATCGCCGGCTATCTGCTGAGCATCAACCCCTTTGACCAGCCGAATGTGGATGCCGCCAAGGAGCGGGCTTTGCAGGCCCTGGAGCGCTATGAGGAGACGGGCCAACTCGACGCCGCCAAGCCGGCTCTGCGCGAGGGGCGCCTGGCCGTGTATAGGGGTGAGGCGCAGGCAGACACAATCACTGCCTACCTGGAGCAGTTCCTGGGCGGGGCGCGCCCGGGCGACTATGTGGCGCTCATGGCCTATGTGGATCGCAACGAGGCCAACGAGGCGGCGTTGCAGCGCATCCGCCAGGCCATCGGCGAGAGGCTGGGCCTGGCCGTGACCGTGGGCTTTGGCCCGCGCTTTTTGCACAGCACCGGCCAGATTCACAAGGGTGGCCCCAATACAGGGCTGTTTCTGCAGATCACGCATACCGGCGAGCTGGATCTCGAGATCCCCGGCCGCGGCTATAGCTTTGGCGTGCTCAAGGCCAGCCAGGCTGCCGGCGACCTGGCCGCGTTGCGCGACCGGGAGCGCCGCGTGGTGCGCGTGGATCTCCAAGGTAGCGTGGACGAGGGACTGGGCGAGCTGGAGCGCGCGCTGAACCAGGCATTGGCATAGCCCCACGGCGGGGCAGGGGGCAAGATGTGCACTCTGTATGTCATGCGGCACTGCAAATCGCGTTGGGACGAGCCAGAAGCCAACGATCACGAGCGCGGCCTGACCGGGCGGGGCAAGCGCGATGCCCGCCTGCTGGGTCGCGCGTTGGCTGAACGGGCCGCGCCCCCCGACCTGATCGTCAGTTCGACGGCGCGTCGGGCCCGGGCTACCGCCCGCCGCGTGGCCCGCGCCTGGGGCTATGAGGAAGAGATCCGCCAAGAAGAGACTATCTATGAGGGCGGGCCGCTCCAGTGTTTGGGCGTGTTGCGCGGCCTGCCGGATGGCGTGGCGTCTGTGCTGTTGGTCGGCCACAACCCCACGTTGGAGAACCTGCTCTGGACCTTGGGCCTCCCCCGGCTCCCCCTTGCCACCGGCGAGACCGTGTGCCTCGCCCTGGCCCTGGATCGCTGGGGGGACCTGAGCCTGGCGACGGAAGCCCAGGAACGTTTCCGGCTGGAGCCCAGGGCCTTGCGGGCGCCGGGCGAATAGCCCGGCAAGCGCCCCTCTCGCGGCGGGGCGCGATCAAGAGGAGGTCTGCCATCTCTCTGCCAGGCCCTTGTCTTTCGGCTCGCGTCGAGAATGCCCCTGCCGGTCGCCTGTTGCGGGTCTGTTGCGCGGCGCTGCCCTGGCTGGCCTTGCTCCTTGCCGGGGGACTGCGGCTCTATCGCCTGGGCGCCCAAGAGCTGCGCGGCGACGAGGCCTTTTCCTATCTCTTTGCCCGTATCCCTCTGGCCGAGATCGCGCCTGCGCTGCTGCGCGAGGGCGACCCCCATTCCCCACTGCACTATTATCTGTTGCACGGCATCATGTCCTTCTTGGGCCAGGGCGAGTTCGCCCTGCGGCTGCCCTCGGCCCTCATGGGCATTGCCCTGGTGGCCCTGCTCTGGCAACTGGGCCGCGAGACCCTGGGCCGCCGCCCCGCGCTGTGGTTGGCGGGGCTGGCCGCCGTGACGCAGGGGCTGGTGTGGCTCTCTCAGGATGTGCGCAACCAGCCCACCCTGGCAGCCCTGGCAGCCGTGGCGGCCAGCCTGGCGCTGTTGCGCGCCGTGCGGCGGGGCGGCTGGGGCTGGTGGCTGGCCTATGCGGGCCTGTGCGCCTTGTGCATCTATGGCTTTTACCACGGCGCGTTCGCACTGGCGGCCCACGCCGTGTATGTCCTGGCGCAGCGCGACCGGCGGCGCCTGCTCCTGCCGTGGGGTGGGGCCGTGCTGCTGGCGGGCCTGCTCTTTGCGCCCTGGCTGCTGGCCATGTGGCCGGGGCTGGTGGCGGCGGGGCAGCTCGGCGATCCGGCGCGGCCCGCGCTGCTGGGACACTGGGTCGAGACCGGCGCCTGGCTGATGGCCGGCGCGGGCATGGCGCCCGGCCTGGCGCTCTGCCTGACCTTGGGCGGCTGGGCTCTGGCAGCGCTGGGCTGGGTGGCCCTCTGGCGCCGCGACCGGCCCCTGGCCCTGCTCTTGGGCAGTTGGGCGGCAGGTGCGTTGCTGGGCATCTGGGCGGTGCGCTTGGTGCGGGCCACATTCAACGCCTACTATGCCGCCGTGGCGGCGCCTGCCTTCTGGATGCTGCTCGCCTCCGGCCTGGATACCCTCTGGCGGCGGGCGCGCCTGGGCCGGATCGCGGCCCTGGCTCTGCTGGCGCTGATCGTGGGCATCAACGGCTGGCAGCTTGGCCGCTACTATCGCGACGCGGGCGCCGGGTCGCGTTCGGTGGGCTATCGGCCCACGGCAGCCCACATAGCCGCCCAGGCCCGCGCGGGCGACCTGTTTCTGGCCAACTTTCCCGATCCCTGCTGGGGCTACTATCTGCGGGACGTTCCCATCGCCTACGCCATGCAGCCCCAGGGGCCCGGCCTGTCCAGAGACGAGATCGAGGCCGAGGTGGCCAACCTGGCCTTCTCCTACGAGCGCATCTGGTTTGTGCCCCTGCGCAGCCCAGGTTGGGACCGCGACGGCGCGGTGGACCACTGGCTGACGTACCATGCCCTGTTGCAAGGGCGCTGGCAACACAACTACCACACGCTGTACGCCTATATCCCGCTGGAGAGCACCCTTGCGGCCATGCAGCCTTTGGAGGCATCCTGGCCGGGCGCGGCCCTCTTGCGCGGCTATCACCTGGCCGTGGATGGCGCCCCGGCGGGGGATGCAGCCCAACCCCTGCGCCTGCACACGGGGGCTGAGCTCGCGCTGACCCTGCTTTGGGAGGCGATAGAGGTGGCGCCCCAGGGCTATACCGTGTTCATACACCTGTTGGGCCAGGATGGCCGCCTGCTGGCCCAGCACGATGGTGCGCCTGTTTGGGGCACACGCCCCACCACCACCTGGCAACCGGGCGATCTGGTGCTGGATCGGCACACTCTCACCATCCCCGATCTGGCCGCGCCGGAAACGGGCGCGCTGGTGGTGGGGCTGTATACCTCGGATACCATCGAGCGCGCGCTGCTCCCCGATGGGGGCGACGCGTTGCAGGTGTTGGCCGTGCGATTGGGGGAATAGGGCGCGCCCATCAGGGTCCCTGCATGTCAACTATGCCTTGCCTCAATCTGGCGCGTATGCGCCCCACTACTCGGCTCAAGGCAGAGGTGCCTCTGGCCGGAGACTGGGTATACATAATCCCGATTTTGACAAGACCCCGTGTCAACTCAAATGATAATCGTACCGAACGCGGATGGGTCACTCAATTGATAATCATACCGGATAGGGAGCCTCCTCTTTCGAAGCCACCATTGAAGTGAGCTCGCCAATCTGGGCATGAATGCCACACACCATGCTCCTGCCGATGCGACAGCTCCTGGAATCCGGTGTATACTGACTTTTATGCTGCCACGTCGGCCGGGTGGCCGGCCCGGGTACTCGAGCAGGTTGGGCCGGTGCGCCGGAGCGGGCATGTGCAGACCTCGTATTCGTGCTCGTATATGGGCTGTATGGCACAGTCCCCTGCTGAAAGGAAGGTTCGAGTGGAAAAGATCGGTGTCGCTCTTCACGATGGCGAGCATGTGGTGGCCAAAGCCAAGCTGCACTTGGCGGCTTTGATCTCGCCGATTGTCGTATTTCTGATCGGTGTCATCATGTATTTCGTGACGCCAAAGGATGCAGAGCTGCTTCAGTTCTCCTCTTTGGTGCTGATGGCGATAGGGATCTGGCGAACGATCCATAGCCTGAGAGTGCGGCGCAGCACCAGCTTGGTGCTCACCAACCAGAGGCTCATCGCCGAGAACGGCCCCTCTGGCCGCACCAAGCTGGATGTCGTGATCGGCCATGTGGATCGCGTCGGTGCCAAGAGGGGCCCCCAGGCGCGGCTGATGGGCTATGGCAACCTGGTGGTGACGGCTCGCGGCTTTGGCAATCAGAATGTGGTTTTTCGCCACATCGCTGACGTCGAAAAGCTGGCCCAACAGATTCGCGACCAGATGGCAAGTCAATAAACGTCGCATCGCCCGCGCGGCAGCACAGGTAGATAGTAGATATGTGCGCCAGGCTAGATCGGCGATTCGCGCCGGTCAGGCCTGGCGCTTTGTATCAATGGTCATGCGCTCTTCCCCTGCCAGCCAGCCCCTTGCGGCAACTGGAATCAAAATGGTCTGATCCGCTTCTACAAGAGCGCATTTCGCGCCATTCTCCGGTGATTTCGCGCGATTCTGCGGACAATGACAAAAAAAGGAACTGGACGTATAATTGCATTGTTACCATAAATCGGACCAGAATGGGATCGCGCTGGAAGACCGATCCGCGTAGCCGCGAAAAGATCGGCTGCCCAAACCGTTCGAGCAGGGGCCTCCGGTGGGGCCATTGCGCGCGATCTGCTCATACCATGCATCAAGGCTGCCTGGCAGCCGCCAATGGAAGGAAGGCGCAGAATGAAGAACGTGGAGACGACCTTGCGTCCGGGGGAGAATGTCCTCGCAACAGCCAAGATTCACGCTGCCTCGGTGATCATACCCGCCATCGTGTTTGTGGTGGGCGTCGTCCTTGTGATTATCTCCATACCGCAGTCGGTTGCGGACTGGGTCTCCATGCTGGGGTATCTGGTCGGCATCATCGGGCTCTGGAAGCTGGTTTCGTCCGTGGCTATGTGGCGTACCACCAAGCTGGTGCTGACAGACGAACGGCTTCTCTGCGAGGCGGGCCTGTTCCCCCACAAGAGTATGTCGCCGGCGCTGAACCATGTGGACAGGGTCGAGGTCAGGCGCGGCATCCTGGGGAGATTGATGGGCTATGGCACTCTGATTGTCAGCGCCCGAGGTGAAGGGAATCTGCGGGTACAGTACCGGCAGATCGTGGGAGCTGAGGAGCTCGCCCAAAAGATCCGCACCCAGATGTCTGTTCCGGCCAAGCGCATCTAGTCCGGCAGTTCGGCTCGTAGCGACGCCAGGCTATCGGGGCCAGGAAGCCTTCTCCTGGCCTGGCGTTTCGTCTGCACAGGCGCGCATCGCATCCAGTTGCTCGGGCCAGCGCCCCTGGTAGCTGAGGTAGAGCCGCCTGCGGGCGCGGGTCATGGCCATGTAGACCAGGCGGCGCTCGGCGGACTCAGCCTCGGGAGTGGCGGCCTCCTGGAATGTAGTCTGCATCTCGGTCAAAAAGACGGCCTCGAATTCGAGCCCTTTGAGGCGGTGCATGGTAGCAACCATGACGCCGGTATCGCGCAAGCTACGGGCCAGGCGGTCTTCCTGGCTGCGGTGGCGCGCCAGTACGGCGATTTGGCCCGGACGCAGGCCGGATGACATGAGGGTTGCGACCTCACGCCGGATCCATGCATCCTCATCGGCTTGGGAGGCGAATCGTTGCAGGATGGGTCTGGAGCCCTCGACCAGGCTCTCGGATGCCAGGTCGGGCTCCATCAAACGCCCGCTCTCGCCGAGTTGCTGCACCAGCACCTCGTCTCCACGGATTACCTCGTAGGCGGCCCGATAGATCTCGCGCGTGTTGCGATAGGGCACACGCAACCAGCGGGTGCGCCCGACGACGTGAACGCCTTTTTCGCGCCAGGAGTAGAATCGGTAGATGCTCTGCGAGGGGTCGTCCGCCAGAAAGAGCAAGCCGCCTGGCCGTACCATGCGCGATATGACGCGCATCCAGATCGGGGCCATGTCCTGGGCCTCGTCCACTAACACGGCGTCATACTGCGGAGCCTTGATCCGACCTTTCCCCAGGGCCTGCCAGACGCGGGCGGGCACATCGGGCCAGTCGTGTAGACGGTTTTCGTCCAGGTATTGCTGGTAAGCGACCATTACGGCCCAGAGATCCTCACGCTGCGAGGTGTGCAAGGCCACTCTCCGGCCCCTGCGCTCGGTGGCCAGATACTCGCTCTTGGTCCCCACGCCGGCCTCTTTGCACCAGGTGATCTCGTCTGCCACGTACTCTGGGCCCAGGCGCTGGATGATCTCCCACTCCTCGGCGTGCCCGCGCGCCCATGCTTCGGGCTGGATCGGATCGCGCCAGGCGCCTCGAAAAGCCTGCATCCAGAGCTCGCGACAGATGGCGTGAAAGGTGTTGACCCGAATCGAACCGTCCGCGTCCGCCAGGTTCTCTCGCAAGGCATCCGCCAGGGCTCTGTTATAGCTCAGGACGCAGATGCGCCACTCGGGGTATTGCGCCGCCAGGTAGCGTGCCCGCTGGGTGAGCACCAGCGTCTTGCCGCTGCCCGCCACGCCGCGCACCAAACGCACGGCGCCGCTGTGGACGATGTGGGCAGCCTCTGCGGGTAGCGCATCCTGCTCCTGAACGGCTTCATCGAGCGTGAGGAGGGCAGCCTGGCGCGTTTGTGGTTCTTTAACCGGTTCTGTGGCCACGAGGGCCCCCGGGGCCTCGGCCACGATTTGCTCCTGCGCTTCGTCCAGCAAGATACTGGGGCGCTCGGGGGTAGGGGCCTCAATGCGAACCACAGGATAGATGACTCGCCGGATCAAGTCCTTCTCTTCCGGGGTGAGGTGCAATATCCGCTCCGGCAGGATCCGGTGCAGCGCCTCAGCGGTATCTTGGCTCTCCAGGTCGTCCAGCGATAGCACCAAGTGATCGCCCCAGAGCTGCTTGAGATGGCTCAAGCCTGTGGCTGCCTTGAGATTGGGCAGTACGGCGGCATAGCCCCAAGGGACTCTGCGGCGCCTCTGTCCGCGCTGCAACGTTACGACCTCCAGTTGGCGCGACAAGGCGGTAGCACAGCTGTAGGCCTGCATGACCGGGTTGCGATGCCACATGGGCTGTCCCTGTCGCGGGCGCACAAGCACATTGTCGCGCGTGCACTCCAGGAGTTGCACCCAGTCCTTGACCTCAAGCACTACTACACCACCATCGGTCAGCACGACTAAATCAGGAAAGCGCGGCAGGTGTCCCCCAGCGATCGGACACTCTACATAGATGTGAAAGCGGGGCGGAAGCCGGGTGCGCAGGCGTTCCAGCACGACCTTTTCGCCATAGGTGGCATCCTCGCGCAGATGTCCGGTTACTTGGGCCATGAGTATACGCCTCCCTCCTGCCTCTGGCTGCGGCTCTTTGACTGCATTGTACATATCTCTCGCCGCACTCGCAAGCGCATTCGCTTTCCCCTCCGCACACAACGAAAAAAGGCCGGACCCCCCACCTGGGGGCCCGGCCTCTTGTATGCGGCTACCGTCAGAGACTAGACGTCGCGGAAATGCGAGACCTGATGATCGTGGCGCAGGGCGGCCTGGGCGGCGGCCAGGCGCGCCACCGGCACACGGAAGGGCGAGCAGCTCACATAGGCCAGCCCGACGCGATGGAAAAAGTCAATCGAATCGGGATCGCCGCCGTGCTCGCCGCAGATGCCCAACTCGATATCGGGACGGGTCTTGCGGCCCTCGGCCACGGCGCGGGCCACCAATTGCCCCACACCCTCTTGATCCAGGCTCTGGAACGGGTTGGCAGGCAGGATGCCGCGCTCCAGATATTGGAGCAGGAACTTGCCCTCCGAGTCGTCCCGCGAAAAGCCAAAGGTCATCTGGGTCAGGTCGTTGGTGCCAAAGCTAAAGAACTCGGCCTCTTGCGCCAGGTCGCCGGCCGTCAGCGCGGCGCGCGGCGTCTCGATCATGGTGCCGAACTTGTGCTCGACGCGGATGCCTTCCTCGGCCATGACCTCTTCGGCCACGGCGCGCAGCTTGCCCACCTCTTCGCGCAGCTCGTTCAGGTGCGATACCAGCGGGATCATCACCTCGACCTTGACCGTGACGCCCTTGCGGGTCTGGTTGCAGGCCGCCTGGAAGATGGCCCGCACCTGCATCTCGGTCAGCCCAGGGGTCATAAGCCCAACGCGGCAGCCGCGCAGACCCATCATCGGGTTGACTTCCCACATGGACTCGACCACTTCCAGCATCTTTTGCTTCTCGGCCAGCTCCTCCGGGTTCTCCCCCGTGGTGCGCAGCCGCACCACCTCCTCCAGCAGGCTCTCGCGGCTGGGCAGGAACTCGTGCATGGGCGGGTCAATCAGACGGATGATCACCGGCAGACCATCCATGGCCTCGAAAATGCCCTCAAAGTCATCACGCTGGAAGGGCAGCAGTTGATCCAGATACTTGGTGCGCTCCTCATCGTTACGGGCCATGATCATGCCCACCACGGCGGGGCGACGCTCCTCTTCAAAGAACATGTGCTCGGTGCGGCAGAGGCCAATGCCCTGGGCGCCAAAGACGCGGGCGCGCCTGGCGTCGCGGGGATAATCGGCGTTGGTATAGATGCCCAGGCGGCGCATCCCGTCGGCCCACGAAAGCAGCTCGGCCAGCTCGTGGTTCTCCTCCAGGTCCACCTCCAGGGTGGGGATGGCGCCCGCGAACACCTCGCCGGTGCCGCCATCAATGGAGATGATATCGCCCTCGCTCACCACCACGTCGCCGATGGTAAAGCGGCGCGCCTCGGTGCTGATGCTGATCTCCTCACAGCCAACGACGCAGGGCAGGTTGTTGCCGCGCGCCACCACTGCGGCGTGAGAGGTCGCCCCGCCGTGCTGGGTCAGCACGCCCTTGGAGAGCAACATGCCGCCCACGTCATCGGGCGAGGTCTCGGGGCGCACCAGGATCACATCCTCGCCTGCCTCGGCCCGGGCCATGGCCCGGTCGGAATCGAACACGGCCACGCCCGTGGCCGCGCCAGGGGAGGCGTTCAGGCCGGTGGCCACCAGGTCACCCTTGGCCTTGGCGGCCAGCTTGGCGTTGAGATCGAACATGGGGTGTAGCAGCGCGTCCACATCGCCGGGCTGAATGCGGGTGACGGCCTCTTCGCGGGTGATGATCCCCTCGTTGACCAGGTCCACGGCGATCTTGACGGCGGCGCGGGCAGTGCGCTTGCCCGTGCGGGTCTGGAGCATCCAGAGCTTGCCGCGCTCGACGGTCAACTCCAGGTCTTGCATCTCGCGATAGTGCCGTTCGAGCATCTTGGCGACATCCTCGAACTGCGCATAAATCTCGGGGTTGGAGCGCTGCAGCTCGGCGATGGGCATGGGGGTGCGGATGCCCGCCACCACGTCCTCGCCCTGGGCATTGGGCAAATAGTCGCCATACAGCTTGTGCTCGCCGGTGTTCGGGTTGCGGGTAAAGGCCACGCCGCTGCCCGAGTCCTCGCCCATGTTGCCAAAGACCATGGTGCAGATATTGACGGCGGTGCCCCAATCATCCGAGAGGTTGTTGAGGCGGCGGTAGGTGGTGGCATTAGGGCCGAACCAGGAGGCGAACACCGCTTCGATGGCCTGGCTCAACTGCTCCCACACATTGTCGGGGAACTCTTCTCCCAACTCGGCCTTGTAGATCGCCTTGAACTCGACCACGATCTCCTTGAGCATCTCGACGGTGAGATCGGTGTCGCGGCGGCCCTCGGTGCGGGCCTTGTAGCGATCCAGGACCTCCTCGAACTTGGTACCCTCGATGCGCTTGACGATGCGGCCAAACATCGAGATCAGGCGCCGGTACGAGTCATAGGCGAACCGCTCGCCCGCCAGGGCCGCCAGGCCCTGCAACGTCTCGGGGTTGAGGCCCACGTTGAGCACTGTATCCATCATGCCCGGCATCGAAAGGCGCGCGCCCGAGCGTACCGAAACCAGCAGCGGGTTGGTCGCATCGCCAAAGGTCTTGCCGGTCTGCTCCTCCAGCACGGCCATGGCCTTTTGCACCTGCTCCCACATGCCCTGGGGGAACTGCTTGCCCTCGCGGAAAAAGGCCAGGCAAGCCTCGGTGGTCACGGTAAAGCTGGGGGGCACGGGCAAGCCGGCGTTGGTCATTTCCGCCAGGCCAGCGCCTTTGCCACCCAGCAATTCGCGCATGTCCTTGTTGCCCTCTGAAGATAGATAGACCCACTTTTCTGCCATTGAAACGATCCTCCTGAGCGTTTGGGAATGCTTGGTGTGACGTGCCATGCGACATGGCGCGGCCAGTCGCGGGCAAAGTCGCCTTATTATAGGTTCCGCACTCCGATCCGACAAATCACCGGCGCCCGGCCCAAAGAGCTTACCGATGGGTCTGGCCCGCCATGCGCGCCGTGAGGCCCGTGCGGCGCGCTGTGGAATTGCTGCGCTGGATCGCCGTGCGCACCGCTCGCTCCTGGGTGACCAGCACGGCCAACCGGCGCGCCCGCGAGAGGGCGGTATATAGGATGTTGCGCTCCAGCATGACATAGTGGCTCGTCAGCAGCGCGATCACCACGGCGGGCCATTGGGAGCCCTGGGCTGCGTGCACCGTCATGGCCCAGGCGTGCACCAGGTCATCCAGCTCGGCCAGGGTGTAGGGTAGCGCCTGGTCGTCAAAGCGCACCTGGATCGTCTGCTCCTCGCGGTTCATCCCCGCGATGACGCCCAGGTCGCCGTTGAACACGCCCTTGCGATAGTCGTTGCGGGTCTGGCGCACCTTGTCGCCCACCCGCAGGGTCAGGCGAGGGCCATCGTTGCCCCGGCCCAGGGAGAGCTCTTGCTTGCTGGGCGCGGGCGGGTTCAGGCGCGCTTGCAGCGCGGCGTTGAGGGCCTGCACGCCGGCATCTCCGCCGTGCATGGGCGAGAGCACCTGCACCTCGGCGGGGGGCACGCCCAGGTAGCGGGGCAACCGCTCGGCGGCCAGCTCGACGATCAGGTCGCGGGCCTCCTGGGGCGTGGCCCGCAGCATCTCGTAATAGTCCGAGCTCTCAGGAGCGCCCGCCAGGGGTCGTTGGCCCCCGCGCACCCGGTGACAGTTGACCACGATCAGGCTGCGGTCGCCCGCCTCCTGGCGAAAGATCGTATCCAGGCGCACCACCTCCAGGCCGGACGCGGCGCGGCTCTCGGCCAGGGCGATCAGGTCTTGCAGCACGGCGCCGGGGCCCACGGGCGGGAGCTGGTCTACATCGCCCACCAGAAACAGGTGGGTGTGGGGCGCCAGCCGCTCGACGATCTGATCCATCAGCCAGAGGTCAATCATCGATGCCTCGTCAATGATCAGCACCGTCTCGCGCACGGGCTGCGCCTCTTGGGCCTCGGGGCCAAAGCCGATCCCCAGGTGGCGGTGGACGGTGGCCGCCGGGCGCTCGGCCGTATCGGCGAGCTGTTTGCTGGCCCGGCCGGTGGTGGCGCACAGGGCGTACGAGATCTCGAACGCCTCCAGGCAGCGGATCAGGGTGCGCATGGTGGTGGTCTTGCCGGTGCCCGGGCCGCCTGTGAGCACCACCAGCCGCTGGCCGCAGAGCAGCCGCACGATGGCGCGGCGCTGGTCGTCGGTGAGGGCGCCGGGGCTGGCGGCGGCCACCTGCTTTTCGGCTACGCGGGGCGTGAGCTGCAGCGCTTCGGCGGGCGGGGCATCCAGCCAGGCGGCCAGGCGCCGCGCGATGCGTTCCTCGGCCTGGGCCGCCGCCCGCAGATAGATGCCCTGCGGCGCATCGGGCCCCGGCCCCAGGTTCACCCGCGTGGCGCGCCCCTGGGCGATCAGTGCCTCTAGCTGGCCCGCTAGCAGCTCTGGGGGGGCGTCCAGCAGCTCGGCGGCCTGGGCCAGAAGGTCGTCGGGCGCGGTCCACAAATGGCCATCGTCCAGGGCCTGAGAGAGGGCGTGCAGCAGCCCGGCCTGCAAGCGTTGGGGCGCCAGGGCGTCCAACCCCAGGGAGCGCCCGATGCGGTCGCAGGTCTTGAACCCAAAGCCGCGCACCTGCTCCGCCAGCAGGTAAGGGTCGCTGGTGATGGCCTGCCAGGCGTCGCTCCCCAGCTCCCGGTAAATGCGTTGGGCCTGGCCGGGGGTCAGCCCTGCCACCCCTTGCAGGTTGGCCATCAGCTCGTGGATGCCCTGGTGCTCGGCCCAGCTCTCCTGGATCTGGCGCGCCCGCACCGGCCCGATGCCCGGCACCTCGCGTAGCCGCGCGCCGCCCTCGTCCAGCACCTTGAGGATCTCCTCGCCAAATTGCTGCACCACCAGCCGCGCATAGTGGGGGCCCAGTCCCTTGATACTGGCCCCTGCCAGGTAGCGTTCGATGGCCGCCAGGGTGGTGGGCGCCTGGGGAATGGCGGAGCTGAGGCGCACCTGGGGGCCAAAGCGCGGGTCTATGTGCCAGGTTCCCTGGATGCGATAGCAGGCGCCCGCCTCGGGGTTGTGGAGCGCGCCCACCGCCGTAAACGCGATGGCGTCGTCATCCGAATCGGCGGGGGTGAGCTGCACCACGGCGTAATCGTTGTCGGGGTTGTGAAAGGTGACCCGCGCCACTGCATAGTCGCCTTCAATGGGCTCTCCCTGGGTGCCCAAGGAGAAGGAACGCTGGTGGGGGGAAGGCTTGTCGTTCGGGGGTGTCATCGCCGTGCTGCTCCCAGGTGGTTCACGCGCCCATTGTAGGGGGCGCGGCAGGGGGCGTCAAACGGATCGGGCCCTGGATGCGGGCAAAGGTCCGATTGCTTGTTGACACTCGAGTACCTATAGTATATACTTGCGTTTGCAATAATTGCAAGCGCAAGTATTCAAGGAGAGCCCCGACCCCATGCGAGAAGGCGATCTGCACCTGATGGCAAACGAGATACACATTTATGCGGCTCTGCTGCTCAAGTTCGCCAACCAGGCGCTGGAGGAACGGCTGCGCGCACGTGGGGCGCGGGTGAGTGTGTTGCAACACGGCGTTTTGCGCATGCTCCAGTTCGAGACGCTGTCCATCAGCGAGATCGGCCGCCGCATGGGGCTGGACCTCTCTACCTTGGTGCGGGCAGTAGACGCGCTAGAGCGCGAGGGCCTGGCCCGCCGGGGCAGCGATCCGGATGATCGGCGCAAGAGTCCCATCACAATCACCGAAAAGGGCACCGAGCTTGTGGTGAACGTCCCGGTGATAGCCGGTGAGGACCCCCTGTACCAGGCGCTGCAATCCCTCGGCGCCGAGTCGAACAGGCTTCGGGATCTGCTCCGGAGGTTGATCGTCGAGTTTCCAGAGGGTAGGCTGGTTGCGGGCCTCATGGCGGGCCTTGCGGATCATGAGTGACAGGCCCGGACGTCTGCCAGCCTCGTGCCGCGAATAGAAAGGCAGTGGACGAATGCGTACGGACGTGGGCGAGACTGTGGTTCAGGTGCGCGATCTGGCCAAAAGGTATGGAGAGATCAGGGCGGTAGATGGCGTTTCCTTCGATGTAGGCCAGGGCCAGGTCTTTGGCCTGTTGGGGCCGAATGGGGCGGGCAAGACCACGACCATCGAGTGCATCGAGGGCCTGAGGCGCCCCGATGAGGGGTCCGTCCGGGTGTTGGGCCTGTCGCCGATCAAGGATGGCTACGAATTGCGGCAGCGCATGGGCATCCAGTTGCAGGCAGCGGCCTTGCCCCCCCGCATCAAGGTCGGCGAGGCCCTCGACCTCTTTTCCGCCTTTTACCGCAGCAGTGTGGACTGGAGGCTCTTGCTGGAACAGATGGGGCTGGCCCAACGGCGCACAAGCTATCTTGCCAAGTTGTCTGGCGGCCAGCGACAACGGGTATTCATCGCCCTGGCCCTGCTCAACGACCCAGAGGTGGTCTTTTTGGACGAGTTGACCACGGGACTGGACCCGCAGGCGCGGCGCGCCATGTGGGATCTGGTGCGCGACATGCGTTCCCGAGAAAAGACGGTCTTTTTGACGACCCACTCTATGGAGGAGGCCGAGCGGCTCTGCGACAGGATCGCCATCATGGATTACGGCAAGATCGTGGCCCTGGACACGCCGGGCAACCTGATCGCCTCTCTGCAGGCCGAGCACCGGGTGATTCTCTCGACGGACGATCTCTCCTGCGAGGCATTGCTCCGGAACGTCCCTGGCGTGGCGCGGGTGGAGCGGATCGGGGAGCGCGTCATCGTGTATGGGGAAAGGGAAGGGCTGCTAGGCAGATTGGTCGCTGTCCTAGAGGAGCATCGCGTCGCCTTTGCAGATCTGCGCACAGAGCAGCCGACGCTAGAGGATGTGTTCCTGGCGCTGACCGGGCGAGAGATGAGGGAGTAGCATGCTACAAACACGTGCCCTGTGGAAGCTCGTTGTCGTACAATCCAAGCTCTATCTGCGAGAGCCCGTGAGCGTGTTTTTCACGCTCCTTTTCGCGCCCATGCTACTGATCCTGATGGGCTTTGTCCTTGGGAACGCCCCCGCGCCAGAGTTCGGAGGCAGAGGCGCGCTGGATGTCAATGTGCCGGGCTATGCCGCCATCGTCATCGGCATGGTCGGACTGATTGCCATACCGATCGGCATCACGACACTGCGAGAGCTCGGGGCGTTGCGCCGCTTTCGAGCTACCCCGCTACGCCCCATCACCTATATGATCGGAGACGTGCTGGTTTACCTGGTGATGATCGCGCTGGGCATCTTGCTCCTCGTCTTGGTAGGCCGGGTCATATACCGCGTGCCGTTCCAAGGGAACGTGCTGGCCTGGGCTGCGGGGGCCTTGCTGAGCGCAGGCGCCTTTCTCGCCCTGGGCTATGTGCTGGCCAGTCTGGTGCCCAATGGCCGAGCCGCGACGGTGGTAGGAAATGTGTTGCTCTACCTGATGGTGTTCTTTTCCGGAGCCACCGTACCCTTGGCCATCATGCCCGAATCCGTGCGGCGTGTGTCCGATGCCATCCCTCTGACCCATGTGGTGACACTGCTGAGAGGGCTCTGGTTCGGCGAGCCCGTTGGCCAGCATCTCGTCGAGGTCGTCGTACTGGGCGGGATGTTGGTCGTTGGGACGCTCGTTGCGGCCCTGACGTTCCGCTGGGAATGACCGCCCAGCATGCATCGTGCGTGTGTGGCGCGATTGCCGCGCGTTGTCAAGATACGGGGGCTCCTGCCCGTTTTTTGTGCATCCTGTGGAGCCCAGGTATAATCGAGTGCCGGAACTAGGTACAGAACGAGAGGACGCCAGTGCTGCGAATCGGCAGATCCAAGATCGAGAACGGGCTCGCCAAGACGCGCCAGTCGGTATTCGGGCGCATCGCCAACCTCTTTCGCGCCAGCGAGATCACCCCGGAAACCTGGGATGAGTTGGAGATGCTGCTCATCCAGGCCGACATCGGCATGACCACGGCCCTCGATCTGATCGAGACCGTGCGCGAGGAAGTGGCCCGCCAGAGGCTGCGCGCACCTGCGGAGGTGCAAGACCTCCTCAAGTTAGAGTTGGTCAATTTGCTGGTGGCCAACCAGCGCGCCTATCTGGTAGGCCCGCCCCGCGAGCTCAGCGTGGTGCTCGTCGTGGGGGTCAATGGCTCCGGCAAGACCACCAGCATCGCCAAGCTGGCCCAGTATCACCGCGAGCGTGGCGACCGGGTGCTGCTGGCCGCGGCGGATACCTTTCGCGCCGCCGCCATTGACCAGCTCCAGGTGTGGGGGCAGCGGGTGGGCGTGGAGGTGATCGCGCACCAGCCCAAGGCCGATCCGGGCGCCGTGGTGTACGACGCCATCCAGGCCGGCCAAGCGCGACACGCAAACGTCCTGATCGTGGATACGGCCGGCCGCCTGCACACCAAACACAACTTGATGCAAGAGCTGTCCAAGGTGTGCAACATCGTTCGCAGGCAAGTGGAAGGCGCACCCCATGAGACCTTGCTCGTGCTGGATGCCACCACGGGCCAGAACGCCCTCAAGCAGGCCCAAGAGTTCACCAAGGCCGTCGGGGTGACGGGGGTGGTGTTGGCCAAGCTGGATAGCTCGGCCAAGGGCGGCATGGTGTTTGCCATCGGGCGCGATCTGGGCTTGCCTGTGCTATTTGCCGCCACGGGTGAGGGCCTGGATGATTGGGCCGAGTTTGCTCCCGCAGCCTTTGTGGACGCCTTGTTTGCGCCCGACTGATCTCGAACTCAGGGGAGGATTACCCATAATGGATGATTTGAGCAACACGATCCTCGAGATGCGCCAGGGTGTGAACGCCCTCCAGGAGCGTCTTTGACCTGCCTGCCATCGAACAGCAGATTGCCGAGCTGCGCGAACGCTCCGCAGAGCCAGGTTTTTGGGATGACCCGGAGACCGCACAGGCCGCCATGCGCGAGCTGGCGGGCCTAGAGGCGACGTCAAACACCTGGCGCACCCTGGCGCAACGCCTGACCGAGCTGGCCGAGCTGCTCGAATTGGCGCAGGAGGAGCAAGAAGAGGGCGATTGGCTCGCAGAGATCGAGGCTGAAGCCCAAGAGCTCGCCGGCGAGCTGTCCCGCTTGCGCCTGGAGCTGATGATCTCCGGCCGCCATGACCATGCGAATGCCATTTTGACCGTCTATGCCGGGGCCGGCGGCACCGAATCGCAGGATTGGGCCGAGATGCTGCTGCGCATGTATCTGCGCTGGGCGGAGCGGCGCGGGTTCGGCGTCGAGATCATTGACGAGACCGAGGGCGATGGCGCCGGGATCAAGAGCGCCACCGTCGAGATCAGCGGGCGCAACGCCTTTGGCTATTTGCGCTCCGAGCGCGGCGTCCATCGCCTGGTGCGCATCTCTCCCTTTGATAATGCCCACCGCCGCCACACCTCCTTTGCCATGGTAGAGGTGATCCCCGATGTGGCGGACGAGGTGAGCATCGAGATCAACCCCGACGATCTGGAGCTGGACTTTTTCAAGGCTTCGGGCCACGGCGGCCAGAACGTGCAAAAGAACTCGACCGCCGTGCGCATTACCCACCGCCCCAGCGGGCTGGTGGTCACTTGCCAGAACGAACGCTCGCAGGCCCAGAACCGCGAGCGCGCCATGGCGGTGCTCACGGCGCGGCTCTATGCCCTGGAGGAGCAACGGCTGGAAGAGGAGCGGGCCAAGCTCCGGGGCGAGCTGGTCTCGGCGGGCTGGGGCAACCAGATCCGCTCGTATGTACTGCACCCCTACCGCATGGTCAAGGACCTGCGCACCGGCTGGGAGACGGGCAATACTACGGCCGTGCTGGATGGCGAGATAGATGGGTTGATCGAGGCCTATCTGCACCAGATGGTGGGCCAGAACTAACGCCGGGCGCGCGTGCCTGCCCTGGCGCCAGAATGCGGTCAGTCTGGCCTGACACGGCATGGGCTTGTCACCACTTGGCGGCGCGTCTATAATGTCGCCGTGGTCAAGATGGGGAAAAGCGGGGGAGAATCTGCCGGCATGATCAGACAGGATGGGACCATATACTTTGCATCCGAACTCGTGGCGCTGATAGACCGTTTTCTGCAAGAGTACGAGGAGGTCGAGGGGCCGCCACAGAGCGATCTGGATCGCGGGCTGATCATCTCTTATCTGCTCAACGTCATGCGCTGTGATATCGAGCTGTTGGGGGATTGCCTGAACAAGCAGGATGTATTCGGGAACCTGCCGCCCAAACGTGTGCTCGAAGAGTGCATGAAGCAGGATCCAAAGGGGCTAGAGCTGCGCCGCGAGCAGATTCAGCGGGCGCTCTATGAAGCGGGCTGGCTGCCTCTCGATCGCAACTAAAGCCTGGACGCGCCACTCACGCCGTCGCCATCGCCTTGTACAGATGGATCAAGTTGTCCAGGTGCAGCCGGCTGACCGCGCCATCCAGGGGGATGCGCGAGAGCCCACAGGACTCGATATCTATCTGTTGCAGATCGCGCGGCGAAGCGTTGCGCTCTAGCAGCTCGCGCACCCGCTCGGTAATAGCATCGAGATAGTGCAGGTGCCCCTCGACCATCTCACCGACCTCGCCCCGCAAGAGCACGTCCCCATGCCCCTGCACGACAAAATCCGGCTCGAGGGCCTGAATGCGCAGCAGAGAGGCCCGAAACTGCGCCACATCTCCCGTGACGATGTGAGGCACGGGCATCGCCAAATCGCCCGCGCTTAGCGCCCGCTCGGAGGTCTCGTAAACGCTGATGCTATCGGGGGTATGGCCGGGGGTGTGCAGCAGGTGCAGGTGCCGGTGCCCCAGGTGTACATGCATCTCTTCCTGAAAGGTCATATCCGGCAAGCGCAGCGCCACCTCCGCCAGTGAGGGGGTTTGCTGCTTGGCGCGGGCCAGGCTGGCAGGCCCCAGTCGCGCCAACAGCTCACGACAGCTATCATGGCCGATGACCTCGGCCCCTGGGAAGAGATAGGCGCCATACACATGGTCGGCGTGGTGGTGCGTGTTGATCAGATAGCGCACGCTATCAGGCCCGAGCCGCGCCTCGATAAAGGCGATGATCTCGCGCGCCTCCGAAGGAAAGGGCATCGCATCCACGACCAGCGCGCCCTCCTCGGTGAGCATCACCGTCGAGGTGACCTGGACATACAGGTCACTGACAAACACAAAGATATCCTCGGACACCCTGTCGCGTCTCAACGCAATGCCACTCCTTCCTAAAGGCGCCGCAAGCATAACACGCTGAACCTGTCGTGTCAAGAAAAGCAGGAAAAGCTGCTATCCCTTTTGACAGAGCCGGTCGGTGCGACTATACTGACTCTACTAGACCGTTTCCGCGTCGCGCCCAAGCGCAATGCCACCGCTAGATCCTGTGTCGAGAACCGATGGAGGAGTTGCAGCGTGATTCTGGAAAAGATCAGACAGATCTATCCTCAACTCACCAAGAGCCAAAAACTGCTGGCGGACTATATCACCAGCCACTATCGCGAGGCCGCGTTTATGACCGCCTCCCAATTGGCCAGGAGTCTCGACCTGAACGAGGCCACGGTGATCCGCTTTGCGCAACGCCTCGGCTATGGCGGCTATCCCGATCTGATCCGCCAAGTGCGGGATCTGGTGCATGAGGAGCTGTTGCCGACAGGATCAGAGGGGCCGCATGCCCAGGATCCGCTACATACCTTGCTGGCCACCGAATTGGATGGCGTGCAACGATTCATCAGCCACCTTTCGGCAACCGTGGCGCAGGAGGTTGTCGCCCTGATCTCCGGCGCCGAGCGGGTCTATGCCGTGGGGCAGGGGATCGCCTCTCCTCTGGCGCAGCTCTTGGCCTATTCCCTACGCTATATGGGCGTCTCGGCCGTTAGCCCTCAAGCCGACGCGCCCGGCCTGGCCATGATTGTGGATGAGGCCAATGCCAATTCATTGCTGATCGGCATCTCGGCCTGGGACGAGAGCGAAGAGGTTGCGACCGCACTGCGGCTGGCGGGCGAAAAAGGCACGCCCACCGTAGCGATTACCTGCTCGGCCATCTCCCCTTGCGCCCTGGCTTCCAACCTGGCGCTGGTCTGCCCGCTCTCGGAGCAACTGCCCGTGCGCTCTGTGGCGGGGGTGGCGATCCTGATTGACGCGCTGATCCAGACCTTGGCCGCGCAAGATCCCCAGGCGCTGGACGACCACCGGATGGCTGTGGAGCAAGCGCAAGAGCTGATCGCGCGTTCCCGGCGCCGCTAGCCTGGCAAGCCCTCTGGCAGCGCCCGGCGGGCATGTGAAATCCCCGCGATGCCGTGTGCCTCAGAAGTACTTGAACCTTGAATCACAAGTGGGTGCCACCCGGCGAGGGGGATAGACCCCCGGAATCGCCACTGGAGCAAGGCCCCCTGGACCAAAGCGTTGGCTCAGTACAAAAGAGATATCACGCTCACCGCAGGGATTACGGGCATAGTGTAGCATAACGTCAGCGAGATGCAAAACATCCAGCCCGCGCGCTGAGGGCCAGGATGAGCGCCTGCCCTCCCAGCGCCGGCGCGCCGCAGGGCTGCCAATAGGGGGAAACGATGCCGGAGATCATTGCAGCAGGCCACCTCTGTGTGGATATCATCCCACGTATCCCGCCCGGCGCGGCCTCTGGCGCCGGCTGGCTGGCGCCGGGCCGCCTGACGGAGGTGGGCGAGGCGGTGCTCACCACCGGCGGCTCGGCCTCGAACACCGGCCTGGCGCTTCACAAGCTGGGCGTGGACGTGCGCCTGGTTGCTCGCTTGGGCGACGACCTGCTGGGCCATCTGATCGGCCAGATCATCGCCGGATTCGATCCGCACCTGGCCGAAAGCTTTGTCATCGCCCAGGGCGAAGCCAGCTCCTACACCATCGTCATCAGCCCCCCCGGTGTGGATCGCTGCTTCCTGCACTGTCCGGGCACCAACCACACCTTTGGCCCGGAGGACGTCTCCGAGGAGTTGCTGGCGCGGACGCAGATGCTGCACTTTGGCTATCCCCCGTTGATGCGCCGCATGTACGAGCGGGGCGGGCGCGCCCTGGCCGAGCTCTTTAGGCGGGCCAAGGAGCGCGGGGCCACCACGTCGCTGGACCTGGTGATGCCGGACCCGGCCCAGCCCGGCGGCCAAGCCGATTGGCGCGCCATCCTGGCCCGCACGTTGCCCCATGTGGATATCTTTGCGCCCAGCCTGGAAGAATTGCTCTATATGCTGGATCGCCCCCGCTTTGACGCGCTAGAGCGCGAGGCGGCGGGCGCTTCGCTGCTGGATCTGGCGTCGCCGGAGCTGGTCTCTGATCTGGCTGCCGACGCGCTGGCTCTGGGGGCGCAGATGGTGATGATCAAGCTGGGGCATCGCGGCCTCTACCTGCGGAGCGGGGCGATGGGGCGCGCGCTGGGGCGCGGCGCGCCCGCCGATGTGGCGCGCTGGCGCGAGCGGGAGCTATGGGCGCCGGCCTTGCGGGTGGCTGTGGTGGGCACGGTGGGGGCGGGAGATGCGACCATCGCCGGGTTCCTGACGGCGATCTTGCGCGGCCAGGGGCCGGAGGAGGCCGCCATCTCGGCGGCGGCGGTGGGAGCCTGCAATGTCGAGGCCGCCGACGCCACCAGCGGCGTGCGGAGCTGGCAAGAGACCCAGGCCCGGCTCGCGGCGCCGTGGGAGCGCCTGGATGCCGGCATCGCATCCGGTGGCTGGCGGCCCGATGCGGGGCGGGGCCTTTGGCGCGGCCCCCGCGATCGCGGCTAACGCCCATGCCCTGTGCGGGGCACAGCCCCCGCAAACCAGGAGAATGCCGGGCCCAGGCTAATCGCCTGGGTCGTTGTCCTCCATCTCCCGCAACGTCTGGGGCAGGGCGTCCAGGCTCTCGATCTCGGCGTCGGGGGGCGGCGCATCGCCCAGGGGTTCGCACTGCCGGTTGGCCCACACGGCGCGCAACCCGGCGGCGCGGGCCCCACCGATATCGGAGCGCAGGCTGTTGCCCACCATCGCCGTCTCGGCCGCCTCGGCGCCCAGGCTCGCCAGGGCCTGCCGAAAGACCGCCGGATCGGGCTTGCGGACGCCCACGTCACCCGCCACGGTGACGCTCTGAAAGTAGCCCCCCAGCCCGCTGGCGGCCAGTTTCTCTCGCTGTAGACAGGCCAGACCGTTGGTCACCAACCCCAGCCGGTAATGGGCGGCCAGCGCTTCCAGCGCCGGGCGCACGTCGGGATAGACAACATGCAATGTGCGGCGCACATCCTGGAAATGTTGGCTCATGGCGTCAGCCAGGGCGGGATCATGGATGCCGTGGGCGGCCAGGCTCTGGCGCCACACCTGGCGGCGATAGGTGGGCGCATAGGCGCGCAGCGTCGCCAGGGCGGGATGGTGGTTGCCCTCGAAACAGGCCCACAGCGCCTCCCAAGAGCTGATGCCGATGGCGGCGGCATACTCGTGGGCCGGGGCGGCGTACCAGAGGGCGCCTGCCGTGCGGCGGGCCGTCTCGTGCAGCCGATCGGGGTGTACGCCGTGGCGCTTGTGGGCCAGCAGGCAGGCCTGGTGAAAGGCCTCGTCCGCCGAGGCATACTCGATCAGCAGGGTGTCGTCCAGGTCAATCAGCAGCGCAATAAGGGGCATCCGGCACTCCCGTGGGATGATCTGGTTCTGGTTCCACAGCAGGCACATGGAGCGCGGGATTCATCCCGCACCGGCGCGCCAGCGCTGGATCATCGTGTAATGTGCGGTAATTGAGACGATAAAAAGCGCATGAACAGAATTGCCACTAGGGTATCATCACTAGCCGTATGATAGCGGCAGGGGCGCGGTGCGCCAAAATGGGCCGGCGGTGCGCAACCGGAGCCGCGTTGCCATCGTATAGAAACAGGTTGCGCCCGAGCCCTGTTGTGTATTTTCGCGCTATCTGTACTAGAATGGGTCTGTCGCCGTTCGCGCCACGCCATGCAGGAGGTTGCCATGTCACAAGCAGCGATTCGGGTGGAGCATCTGAGCAAGAGCTTTGGTGCGGTGCGCGCCGTGCGCGATCTGAGCCTGGTCGTGCAGCACGGCGAGATCTTTGGGCTGCTGGGCTCCAACGGCGCGGGCAAGACCACGACCATCCGCATGATCCTGGATCTGATCAAGCCCGATGCGGGCGAGATCAGTGTCCTGGGCGGCCCAATGTCGGAGCAGACCAAGGCCCGCATCGGCTATCTGCCCGAGGAGCGCGGCCTCTACCGCGATATGAAGGCCTGGGATACGTTGCTGTTCCTGGCCCAGCTCAAGGGGCTGAGCATGGCCGAGGCGCGCCGCCGGGCCGAGCGTTACCTGCGTGAGGTGGATCTGTGGGACGCCCGCGACCTCAAGGTCGAGGCGTATAGCCGGGGCATGGGCCAAAAGCTCCAATTTGTGGCCGCCGCCTTGCACGAGCCTGATCTGGTGATTATTGACGAGCCCTTTTCCGGGCTGGACCCGATCAACACCCAGGTCATCAAGCAGCTCGTCTATCGTATGCGCGACCAGGGCGCCGCCGTGGTGATGAGCACCCACCAGATGCACCAGGTCGAGGAGATGTGCCAACGCATTATGCTGGTGGACAAGGGCACGGCCATGCTGCATGGCGAACTGGGCGAGATCCGCGAGAGGTTCTCCACCAACACAGTCGAGGTGACGCTGCAGGGCGAGATCGAGTCCGTGCCCGGCGTCCAGCGCCTGGAGCGGCGAGATGGCGGCTATCGCATGCAGTTGGCGCCGGGCACCGCCCCAGAGGATGTGCTGCGGGCGCTGGTGAACCTGCCCGATGTGCGCGTGCAGCGTTTCGAGCGCGTGCAGACCTCGCTGGAAGAGATCTTTGTGCAGGTGGTGGGCCACAGGGTCGAGACCGGCGAGGATCAGCCGGCGGAGGCGCGCCGATGAACCTGCGCAAACTCTGGCTGGTGGCAATAAGCACCTACAAGCAGCAAGTGCGCTCCACCCTGTTCCTGATTATGACCTTTGCTCTGCCCGTGCTCTCCATTGGGGCCGGCATGGTCCCCGTTTTGATGGCTGAGCGGGCCACCGTCATCCGGCTCGGCTGGGTGGATCAGACGGGCGCCCTGGCGCTGCCCCCGGACCAGCCCGAGCTGATCCTGACGCCGTTCGTGGATGAGGCGCAGGCGGCCCAGGCTCTGGAGGCCGATGCTGTGGACGCCTACCTGGTCATTCCGGCGGGCTATCTGAAAGGCGCCAGCCCCGCCTATCATGGGCGCCGAGGCCCCAACGAGAGCGCATCGGCTGCGCTGCGCCTGGCCCTGCGACAGGCGTTGACGCCCGACGCCCCCGAGTGGCTCTATGCGCGCCTGACGCGCACGACCGTGTGGGAGTTTCGCGCCCTCGACAGGGACGTGGCGCTGCACGATGGCCTCGAACTCACCCTCTGGTATGTTGTGCCGCCTCTGCTGGGCATCTTGTACGCCTTTATGCTGCTGACCACCGTCAACCACATGGGCCCGGCCATCATCCGCGAGAAGGAAGAGCGGGCCATGGAGATCGTGCTCACCTCGCTGCGGCCCATCGAGCTGGTGGGCGGCAAGATCCTGGGCCTTTCGCTGCTCACCCTGACCCAGGCGGTCATCTGGGGGCTGGGAGCGGCCATCGCCATCGGGTTGTTCTGGTCGCAACAGGGGCAGAGCGGCATACCGCTCTTGCCTTGGGGTTCGCTGGCCTGGGGCCTGGCGTTGGCGGTCCCGAACTATTTGCTCTTTGGCGCGCTGGGCGCCGGCCTGGGCATCCTGGCGGGCGACCGCGAGCAAGCCAAGCAGATCGCGGGCCTGGTGGCTGTGATGGGGATTGCGCCGGTCTGGTTCATCGGCCTGATCTTGGCCCAGCCCAATGGCGGCCTCGCCGTGACGATGACCCTGATTCCGGTCTTTGCGCCCGTGGTGGCCTTGCTGCGTATGACGATGGCCGAGGTGCCGGTCTGGCAGTTGTGGGCCGCCCTGGGGATCTTGTGGGTCTCGGTGAGCCTGGGCGTGCTGGTCGTGGCGCGCCTGTTCCGCGCTGCGGCCCTGCTATACGGCCAACGGCTGGCGCCGCGCCAGATCTGGCGCGCGCTGGTGGCCCGCTAGAGCGCGCATAGGAGAAAGAGAATGAACAGCAATACGCTGCTGGTGGCCCGTCGCGAGTTCCGCGAGCGGATTCGCTCGCGGGGTTTCATCCTGAGCTCGCTGGCAATGCCGATCTTTTTGATCGTGATCTCGATGCTAACCGGCCAAGGCCAGATGGAGCTGAGCGCGCCGGCCACGGAAGGGCCCGAGGCCGAGGCCCGCATTGTGGTGACGGGCTATGTGGATCTGGCGGGTATCATGGGCGACATGGATCCCGGGCCGACCCTGGCCCCCTATGCCGATGAGGCCGCCGCTGCTGCAGCGCTGCGCCAGGGCGAGATTGACGCCTATTACCTGATCGCGCCGGACTATCGAGAGACGGGGAGTGTGCTCCGCATCAGCCAGAGGCTGCCCAGCGGCGAGCCCGATACGGGGATTTTGACGGCGCTCTTGCGCATGGGACTGGTGGCCGACCATTCTCCCCAGGTGGGGCAGCGGCTGCTGGCCCCGATGGGTGATACAGGGCTGGAGGTTGTGACCATCGGAGGCGAGGGCGGAGGTGGCCTGAATCTTGACATGCTGCCCTTTGTGGTGACGGCTGCCGTCATGGTGCCGCTGTTGACGGGCGGCGGCCTGTTGTTGCGCAGCCTGGCCCAAGAAAAGGAATCGCGCATCATCGAGGTCTTGCTGGTGTCGTTGCGCCCCACCCAGTTGCTGGCGGGCAAGGTGCTGGGCATGGGGGCGCTCGTGGCGGTGCAATACCTGGCCTGGGCGCTGATCCTGGCCATCGCCATGCCGTTGACCGGCGGGGGCCTGGGTTCCACCTTGCAGGATCTCAACCTGGGCGTGGGCGAGGCGCTGCTGGCCCTGCTCTATGGCGTGGGCGGTTTTTTCCTGTATGCCGCCATCATGGCCGGGCTGGGGGCCGTGGCGCCTGACGTGCACAGCAGCCAGAACTGGGTGTTCATCATCACCCTGCCCATGACGCTGCCGTTCTATCTCTGGATGGCCCTCACCAGCGCGCCCAACGGCCCCCTGGCCGTGGGGCTGAGCCTGTTCCCGTTCTCCGCGCCCACGGCCATGATCCTGCGCATGACCACGGCGACCGTGCCCACATGGCAGATCGCTATCAGTTTGGGCCTCATGGTTCCCACGGCCATCGCCGTCATGGCGATCATGGCGCGGCTGTTCCACGCCCAGGTGCTGCTGAGCGGCGAGCCCCTGTCGCTCAAGCGGTTCGTCCAGGCGCTGCGGGCGCCGGTGTAGCGCAGGCGACGCTAGCTGTTCTGGGCTACCAGGGCCTCGCCTGCCGCGCGGATGGCCGCCAGCTTGTGCTCGCGGGTGATGCGCTTGATGCCGATCAGATCGGCGGGGCGCATGCGCACATGCTGGGCCCAGCGCTCCATGTTGGTCAGGCAACTGATCATGCCGCCGCCGCCACCGCCCGCTGCGGCTACCAGCAGCGCCGGCTTGTTGGCCAGGCGGCTCTCGTCGCCCAGGGTGGCCTCGCACCGGCGCAGCCGGTCGGTCAGGTTCTTCATGCGCTCGCTCAGATCGCCCCAGTAGACCGGCGTGATCAGCGCCAGGCCGTCGGCGGCGATGGCCCGCTGGTGCAACGCCTGGAAATCGTCCAGGACGCCGCCGCACTCGTGTTCCGTGCGGCATTTGCCCCAGCCGTTGCCGCACTGGGCGCACGAGGCGATGCGCAGATCGGTGAGGCGTACGTTCTCGGCGGCGCCACCCGCCGCCTGGATGCCGGCAATGGCCGCCTCGGCGCAGGCCGCCGTCAGGCCGTCGGTGTTCGGGCTCGATTGAATGACCAGGATGCGCATCTCGGGCTCCTTTCGGATTTCGCCTACTCTGACAGGTGGATGGCGCCGCTAGATGACGCCCAGGGCCATGAGGGCGCCCATGCCGACAAAGAGGATCGCCGCTGCGCGCAGCAGCGCCCGCCGGGGCACGACGCGGCAGAGTTGCTGGCCGCCCAGCACCGCCAGGGCCGTCACCGCCACCAGGGCCAGCGAGCCCCCCAGGAAGACGGCCCAGGGCAGGGCCTCACGGCTGGCCAGGCCCAAGACGGCCAGTTGGGTCTTGTCGCCCAGCTCGGCCACAAAGAGCAGCGCGGCGGTGGTGCCAAAGGCGCGCCAGTTCCACAGTGAGGGTCTGGCATCGCCCAGCTCGCACTCCTCGCCCAACGCCTCTTCGCAGCCCAGCGCCGCCTCGCGCCAGATCAGGACGCCCATGACCACAAAGGCCAGGGCCGCTACGCCCTGCAGGATGCCCTGGGGGATGACCCGGCCCAGCAGGTGGCCCGAGGCCGCGCCCAGGGCGGTGATGAGCACCAGGGCGACGCTGCCCCCGATAAAGACGGGCAGCCCGGCGCGGTGTTTGCAGGTCTGCGAGAGCACGGCCAGTTGGGTCTTGTCGCCCAGCTCGGCCACAAAGACGAGGCCAAAGGCCCCCAAGAGCGCATCCCAAGGCATGTGGCGTTTCTCCTGCGTGTGATGTGGGCATTATACGCGGCAGGGTGGGCAGGCCAAGCGGAGGAAGCCGCCCGCATTCTGTTGCCCAGACGCACCCCGGAACCGTATGGCCCCGGCGCACGTCTGGGGTATACTTGAGGTGATCGTACCGGCGCGGGCTGCCGCGCCATGACATAAGGAGTATCGTATGCGCAAGTTGATTTCTGCCGTTGTCCTGCTCGCCCTGGCGCTGGTCGCGCTGGTGGCCTGCACCGAGGGCATCGAGAGCCCCACGGCCACCCGCTGGGTGCTGCCCACCTCGCCGCCGCCCACGGCCACGGCGTCGCCCGCGCCACCCACGCCAACGGTGGAGCCGGCGGAGACTGCGACGGAGCAGCCCGAGGCGACTCAGGAGCCAACGGCGGCCCCAGCGCCCACGCCGATCCCGCTGCCTGGGGGCGAGCTGGCTTACTATAGCAACATCGGTCCCTACTTGCTGGCCAACCCCGAGGCGGGCCAGCCCACCCACACCCTGCTCAAGGGTGGCCGCATGCGGGCCTATATGGCCATCAACCCGGCCCACTGGGCGCCCGCCGATGCCCTGCGCAACCTGGAGGGCTATGGCCGCAACTATATGGCCGAGGAGGAAGAGCTATCCTACATCCGGCGCCGCGAGCAGGGCGCGCGGGGCTACTATGACCGCTTTCGGCCCACCTACGAGCAGGGGCGCGGCCAGATCCACGCCTGGATGTCCACCTGGGCGTTTACGTTCGGCGACCCCGACTTTGCAGAGGACTGGGTGGCGTTTCAGCGCGAGTGGCTGCGGCTGATGCACGCTGACGGGCATCTGGCGGGGGTGGGGGGCATGAAGGCCCATCTCTTTGGCTCGGGCGAGATCGTCTGGCTGACAGAGGCGATTCGCGACGCCGATTACTTGTTCCTGGCCGAGTCAGGCGCGCCCACCCTCACCGCGAGCATGGGCGTGACCACCCTGGTCTATCGCGACCTGGTGGCGGAACTGCGCGCCGTGCTGGGCGAGGAGGGGGTGCCTCCGTTGATCCTGGATGTGTGCGTGGATGGCGAGGTGCTGATGGACATTGAGGCCGAGGACGGCCCTCACTGGCAGCGCGGCTATCGCGACTATGGCACGTCGCCGGAGGCGTATGCCGCCGACGTGCGCAATTATGATATCGCCACGCTATACGACCCCTACGTCAAGCACGTCTTTTGGTTCGCCACCAACATCACCGAGGACACCCTATCGTTCGACGTGAACACGCCGATGCTGACCATCGCCGACGGCTGGCATACCGCCCCCGCGCAGCCGTGAGGCAAAGCAGCCGTTGCGGGCGCTCGCTGCAATCGGCAGCGGGCGCCCGCAACGTGTCATGCTGCGGCTAGGCGTCAGGCGGAACGACGCCGATGGTCAACAGGATATTGGCATAGATGCGCTGCTCGCCCGTGGCGATGACCAGGGCCACGTTAGGGCTCTTGGCCGCCTCGTAGAACTGAAAGCGGCCCAGGGATTGCAGCTCCATGCCGGCCGGCAGGTGCTGGCGGAAAGAGGCAAAGATGGGCGGCTCGGGGCCCACGTCAGGCACCATGACATGCGCCGCCTCGATGACGATGGCGTCGGCGATCACGGCCAGCACCTCGTCCACCGGCGCGCTGCCCCGCGTCAGGTTCAGGTAGGCGCGTTCGGCAGCCGGGTTGGCGCCGGTGCCAAAGGGATAGTTGCCATCGGCGATGAGCACCTGGGCGCCGTGGCCGGCAGTGCTCAGCGCGGCCAGGATCTGGGGGTGGGTGAGTCGGTATCTGAGCATGGATTCCCTCCTTGTGGGCGGCTGTGTGCGCGGATTATGGCCGAGGGGACGGCAAGCGTCAAGCGATGCGCGGGGGCGGCGGTGACGCCAGAGCGCGTCGCGTTTTTCTTGACGTTCGCCCTGCCGAGTGGTATACTAGGATATGTGGCCGTGTGCGCCGTCGCAAGCACGCGTCTGTGCGCGCTTTTTTGTGCCGAGAGGGGAGCGAACCGAATCTAATGACCAAGGCCAGCCAACAAAAGGTGGTTGTGGAGGGCACCATTGTCGAGGCCCTACCCAACACCCAATTCCGAGTTGAACTCGACAGTGGCCATGAGGTATTGGCATATATCTCGGGCAAGATGCGCAAGTACTATATCCGCATCCTCTTGGGCGACCGCGTGCGCATCGAGCTATCGCCTTATGATTTGACGCGCGGGCGCATCGTCTATCGCTACAAGACCTGAGCCCGGCCCTCGCTGCCAGCCAGAATCGCACACAGCGCAGCTCCAATTAGGGGAGCTGCGTTTTGTATGCGGGCGATCCTTGCTGCTCCTGGCCTCGCCGGGCCGCCCATGCTACAATAGCGTCATTGGGGGAGCCGGAACCTGCGTGCAAGAAAGGAGCGGGCCATGACCGTTGAGGGGATGCAGCGGGCCTTTGAGGAACTCTCGCGCCGCCACGAGCGGGGCGAACTGGATGACGAGGCCTATCTGGAACAGGTGCGCGCCTTGCGCTTTCAGGATGCCGAGGGCCGCTGGTGGACCATCGGCGCGCGCACGGGCCAATGGTATGTGGCCCAAGAGGGGCGTTGGGTGCAGGCCGATCCACCAGCCGACGCTGTCCCCGCGGCCCAGGCCGCCGAGGAGCAGGCGCAGGCGGGCGCACAAGAGCCGCTTGCGGCCTGCCCCAACTGTGGGGCGCCCATTGTCTTGGGCGTGCACTTTTGCCCCGGGTGCGGCCACCCGCTCTCCGCTGAGCCACCCCAACCAGCCGCGCAGCCCACTGCTATCGCGGGCGCGCCCGGCGTGGCGCCGGTGGTTTCCTCTGATGAGCCCACGCCGCCCCGCCCCGTGGCGCCACCGTCGCCCCGCGCGGCGCCCGTCCCTGTCGCGGCGCCCGTCCCCGTCGCGCCGCCGCCCACCAGAGTCAGTACGCCCGCGGAGGCGCCCCCGCCCAAGCCCCGTAAAAAGGGCCTGACCATCGCCCTGGTCGTGGCGGGCGTGGTTCTGATCGGCGTGGCGCTGGTGGCCCTGGCCTCGGCCATCCCAGGCGCGCCGGGCCATGCCCTGGCCGCGAACTTGCTGGGCCGCAACGGCGGCGCCGCCGTCTCGCCCACGCCCACCCCCAGCCCAACCGATACCGTGGCCGTTGTGCTCCCGCCGCCCGAAACGGCAACGCCCACGGCTACGCCTGAACCCTCGGCGACGGCTACCCTCCAGGAGTCGCCCACGGCGACTGTGACGCCCACGGCCACTAACGTCCCTCCGACGGCCACCCTGGCGCCTACGCACACCACCCAGCCGACGGCGACGGATACCCCTGAGCCTACGGCGACCGTAGCGCCGCCCACGGCTACTTCTGGGCCGCCCACGATCACGCCGCCCCCGACCGACACGCCGGCGCCCACCCTCACGCCGCAACCCACGGTGGCGCCCCTCGCCGTGTCCAGCTCTGCGACCGTGAACAATGGTGCGTATGGCACCAACACCCTCGAGATCTGGCACATGCAATCCATCTTTGTGATCGGCTCTGACGGGGGGCGCTATCGGGCCGAGATAGGTTTTTTGACCAGCCCCGAGGCGCGCAACGCGATCCAGCAGCAGTGGGCTGCTCAGGGGCTTGGGGAGGCCAACTGGAAAGGCATCATCCAGGTGGTGGAAAGTATCAACTGGGTGGCCTGTACGGGAGACAAGAACGCCTGCTATGACAACTATTCCATGCAGCCGGCGCCCTCGGCCCAGGTTGTCTACCAGATCTATCTGCGTGAGCACGTCTGGCGTTCGCTGCTCAACGACTATATCGCGGGCGGGCTGCAAGCCACGCTGCGCAACCAGTACTATGCCGAAATCCAGCGGGTGGTTTTTGGCCCCATGAGCGGGTCGGGGCCATCGGCGCCCTGTCTGGGCTTCAAGTTCGACCGGCAATAGCGACGCGCTCAAGCGCCTCGTGACAACAGCCGCCGATAGACGCCCAGGGTCTCGGCGGCTGTGCGTTCCCAGGTGAACGCGCGCGCCTGTGCGCGGCCACGCTCTGCCAGGCGACCCCGTAGGGCCTCGTCGGTTAACAGCCGGGTCAGCGCGGCGGCGATCTCGCCCTCGCTGGTGGGGTCAAAGAGCAGGGCTGCATCGCCCGCCACCTCGGGCATGGACGAGACGTTGCTGCAGGCCACGGGTGCGCCGCACGCCAATGCCTCCAGGATAGGCAGGCCAAAGCCCTCATAGAGCGAAGGGAACACAAAGCAGGTCGCGCCTGCATAGAGCAGCGGCAGGTCCGCCTCCGAGACGCCCCCCACAAAGCGCACGCTCTCGCCCAGGCCCAGGGACTCGACCAGGTCGTGGCCCTCGGTATAGCGGGCGTCCTGGTGCCCGGCCAACGCCAGGGTATGCTCTTGGCGCAGCGGCGCTGCGACTTGGGCCCAGGCGCGCAGCAGCGCCAACAGGTTCTTGTGGGGCTTGTTGATGCCCAGATAGAGGACATAGGGCCCGGCCAGGCCCGCGCGGGCGAGGTGGCGCGCCACCTCGTCGGGCGGCTGCGGGCCAAAGCGCGGCTCTACGCCGAGATAGACCCGCGTTGCGCCGGTGCGGGCGCTGAGCCCGTCGTGGGCCAGATCGGCCAGGGTCGCGTCAGAATCCACGATCAGATGATCGGCGCGACGGGCGCAGAGCCGAACCAGGGCGCTATACACAGGCGCCAGGCGTGGCTGCGGCAGCGATCCGGGAAAACGCGATGGGATCAGATCGTGGATGGTGGCCACCGTCTTGCAGGGCAGCGCATAGGGCATCAGGTAGTAGGGCGAGTGGTACAGGTGCACGGCCTGCCGGCCCAGGGTGCGCCGCAGCTCCCACTGTTGGCGCAGCCCAAAGGGCGTTGCTTGAACCGGAACCTCGCGCACGTTGGGCCCGGCCAGGATGCCATCCAGGGCAAAGCGGCTGTTGGGCGCGCCCGGGTTGCGCAGCAAAAGGAACTCGATCTCGGGCGCCAGAGGCGGCAGGTGACGGGCCAGCTCATAGGTATAGCGCCCGATGCCGGGAAAGTGATCTTGGATATAGCGGCCATCCAGAGCGATGCGCATTGTGGATCCTTCCCTCGTGCAACTGCGCCGCCCGATCAGCTCTCCTGGCGCGTGCGTTCCAGGAGAAAGAACCGATGGTATGGGTTTGACCATCCTCGATAGGTGCGCACAATGCGCAAGCCGGCCCGCTCCAGATCGGTGCGCACCCGTCGCAGGCCATAGCCCCGCCTGCCGATCTCCCAATAGTGCTGGCCGTCGTAAGCGTGGTTACGCCGCACCACGCGCGGCAGCGAGAGAGCCAGGCGCACGGTCCCCAGGAGCGGCATGCGCAGCATCAGTTGCAAGCTATGGGATGCATCGGGCAGTGAGAGCACGATATGCCGCTCACAAACGCGCCGGAGCTCGGACAGGGCCTGGGGCAACTGCGCGTAGGGCAAATGCTCCAAGACCTGACAGCAGACGACCACGTCAAAGGCCGCATCGGGGCAGGGCAGACTCAGCACCGACGCCACGCAATCCGGCGCCAGCTCCGGCTCCAGGTCAATCCGGTGGGTGGGCACCCCCAGGTGGGTCAGCAGCGCCGAGACGACGCCGACCCCGATGCCTACCTCCAGGACGGCCCGGGGCTTTAGCGCCAGTACCTCGCCAAGTTGGCTCCAATAGCTGCCCCACCGTTCTGGCGTAACATAACGGCCAAAGGCATGCAGGCTCTGGCGCCTCGGATCGTCATCGGGCATGTGCATGGCAGCTCCGGATTCGGGTCGAATCGCGCGTGTAGCCAACAAGGGATCGCCGCCATTATAGAGCGAAGGGGCGGGGCTGCAACCTGTGCGTCGGGCGCGCCTCGTATCAAGCCTTTGGCCGGCGATGCCACAGGTCTCGCCAGAGGGCCGCAGCCATGCGTCTGATCTGCCGGTCGCTGGCAACCCACAGCCCCACATAGCACAGCCCGCCCGCCAATGTGATATAGACGGCCACGCCTGGCGCGCCCCCCAAGAATGGCCTGGCCGCCGTGAGCAGCAACAGGGGCGCTGTAAAGACCAGGCAGACGACGCCCGTAGACAGCATGGGGATCAAACGGCCCCGCGCCAGACGCACCAACAACACGGTCTGCGCCAAGTTGACCGCAGCCCCGCTACCGGCGAACAGGGCCAGCGCCAGGACCGGGTCGCCACGCAGCCCGCCGATGGCCAGCCCGCCCACGCGCAGAACCAAGAGTACGAGGTTGAGCGCCAGCCCGAGTTCCTGCCGCTCTAGCACGGCGTACAGGGCCGAGAGAGGATCGCTGATGAGCGTCGTGAGCATCCAGAGCGAGAGGATCTGGGCATAGCGCCCTGCCTCGGCCCAGGGCCCACCCAAGAACCAGGATGTCAGCTCGGGGCCCAGGCAGAGCAGCGCGAGGGCAGGATACCAGGCGAGGCGCAGCATGTTCCTGGCGGTGGCCGTCGTCAGGGCGTCGAGCCCGCCCTGTAAGCGAGCGCGCGCGGCGCTGCGGGCGAATACCTGGGTGATGGCGGTGCTCAACAGGATCAAGGGGGTGATGGTGACGCGGTTGGCCTGGGCATAGTAGCCGACCACTTGCGCGGCGAAAAAGCCGCCCAGCACCAGTGGGGTGATCTGGTGCGAGAGGGTATTCAGCACGCCCGCCCACGAGGCAAAGAGGGGGAACTTGTAGTACTGGCGCAGGGTAGAGGCGGCCTCGGGCAGGCGTACCCGCAAGAACAGCCCCAACTGGTTGCGCATCCCCCGAGCCAGGACGATGATCCCCGCCAGCACCCCCACCATGTTGGCGACGATCAGGCTGGAGGCTGCATCGCGTCCTAGCAGGCCAAGCGCGAGCCGCCCGGCCTCCGCTACCGAAGCCGAGACAACCCGGTTCGTCGAGAGCAAGCCGAATTTCTCATGGCGTATGCCCCAGTAGACGAGTACGACGGTCACGCCGCTGAGCAACACCGCCCACGGAAGAAACTTGGGATATGCCAGCAGTGACCAAGGCACGCTATCCCAGGTGCGGGCGCGCAGCAGAACAAGCGGCAAGAAAAGCAATGCGCTCAAGACGACCACGATCAACAGGGCGCCCCAGGCGACGGCCGCCGCTTTTCGAGCGCTCTCCGGCAGCAGGATGGCCAACTCGTAGCGCAGTGTGACGATGGTTACCAGGATGGCCAGCGCGGAGGCAAAGGTGGCGGCGGCGCCAAATGCTTCGGGTGAGTACAGACGGGCGATGATGGGCGCCAGCGCAAAGGCGAGCACCTGGGTGGCGGCGGCGCCGGCGGTCAGTTGTAGCACGCTCTGGGCAAACCGGACGGGAGGGGGAGCGTCCTCGCGCGCTTTCGGATCGGGCCGCGTTGGGGGCGGGACGCTCATGGGCGAGCAGGCCGTGCGGCCGTGCGCACACACACAGCCCGGCCCGCACAGGGTGTCGCGGGAGGGCGCAGCTTGTCTTTGGCAGCCGGGTAGCAGCGGGGCGTTCGGCGCACAGTGAATCCTTCTATCTAGGACTCGTGCAGGGCGGACGCGATGTCGCCTAGTTATACGCGGGAAGCAAGAGTCTGTCGAATGGGCAGGGCGGGCGCGGCGCGCGGGGATGCGACTCTTGTGCAGATGTGGCGAGCCGGCCTTTTATGCCGCTACGCTTTGTGATATGATGCTGGCAAACGTGCCCGTCCCTATCGCAACGGACACACGGCCAAGGAAATCACATGAGGGTCCTATCCGCGCGCGTGCTGTCGTTGTTGGCGCTCTTGGCCGCAGGGCTCCTGCTTGCCGGGCTCGCGGGTTGCTCCCCCGAAGCGAGCCAGGTGGCGATGGCCACCCTTCCGGCGTCGCCAACGGCCAGGGCCACGCGGGCCGCGCCGCCTACGCAGGCGCCCCAAGCCACGGTCGTGGAGCAAGTGCCCGCCGCTGGGGTGGGTTGGGTGATCCCGCGCGATGGCCAATGGCAAGAGGCCCCCGGCGGGGTCTACTCTGCCTCCGGAGGAGAGGACAGCTTTGCCTGGTCTGAACAACCTGTGCAGGGCGACCTGACCTTTAGCGCCGAGATCAAGAGCGATTGGGGCAACTATGGCGAGGCGATGGTCGTGGTCTATGGCGACGGCCAGGGCTGGTCGCCGGGCTGCCTGATCTTTAGCATCACCGGCTACTGGCAGTCCATCCGCGCCCATTCGATCTATGACCCCGAGATCGAGTGGTTGGCCGTCCGCGAGGAGATGCTGGATCTCGGCAGCGAGCGCCACCGGATGACGGTCCGAATCGCAGGAGACGAGGCCAGCCTCTACCTGGATGAGCGGTTGCTCCTGTCGGCGCCTCTTTGCCCTCGCTGCAACCACCAAGGCTACATCGCCCTGGCCAAGTATGGTGGCAGCGCGCCGGCGTCGTACCGGGATATCACCGTCGAGACACAGGTCGCAGCGGTCGCCGCCCTTGTTCCGCCTCTCTCGCCCGCGCCTACCCGCACGGCGACACTTCTCCCATCCCCTCGCGCCACACGCACTCCCAGCCCCACGCGCACCCCTCGTCCTACGCGCACATCAACTCCCACAGCTACCCTGACGCCGTTGCCATCGGCTACCCCCTTGCCCACAGACACCCCGCCGCCGCCCTTCCGTCCGCCGACGGGCATGCTCGAAGACCGTTCCTCGGGCGGCCAGGGCGAGCTGTTGGTCAAGAACGGCACCGACGCCGATGCCCTGGTGGTGCTGGCCGGGCTGGATGATCAAGCCGTCATGACGGCCTATATTCGCAGCGCCGAATCGTTCAACATGACCGGCATCCCGGATGGCGTCTATCGCCTGTATTTCAGCAAGGGCGAGGGCTTGAGCGAGGCAACACTCCGCTTTACCCGGAACGCCACCTACCGGCGGCTGGACGCCACCCTCGAGTTCACGACCTCGGCGAGCCAGTACACCGGCTGGGAGGTGACGCTGTACGGCGTGGTGGGCGGCAACGTGGGCTCGCAGACGGTGAACCCCGCCCAGTTCCCATAGGGCGAGGCCGGGCGTCACAACGGAAGCACGCGAGAGGAAGGGCAATGGACAATCCCTGGATTCTGCTCATCGCCGCGGCCCTCCTGCTCTGCGGCTGGGTTTCGGCCCTCATCTATCGGCGCAAAGGGCGCCCGGTCGCGGTCGGGTTCATCCTGGGCCTGCTGCTGGCGTGGATCGGGATCCTCATTGCGCTGGCCATGCCGCGCCAGGGCATGGCGCCCAGGGGGAGTCGTCTGGGGTGGCTGGGCCTGCCGCTGCTCGTCCTTCTGGGGGTCTCCATTGCGCTGGTATCGGGCTGGGAAGCGGGGCGCGCCCTGGCCTACGATGCGCTGGCCGACGGCAGCTACCAGATCGGCGAGGCCACGTTCGGCAATCTCCGAGCGGGCTTTTGCCAGGGCGAGTTCAAGGGCCAGGGCTGGCGCTGCCGTTCGGGCGGCTTTCCTTGCGCCAGTGTGCAAGTGGCTTGCGACGCCGATGCCGGCGCCAACTGTGAGTATCAAGTGAGCATGTTGTTCTCCACCGAGTCGGGGCGCAGCTTTGGGGGCGATAACAGCGAGGCCAGGCTGGTGAGCGTGCCGCCGGGAGAGACCCGGATGGTGAGTTTCCACCTGTATCGCGCCTGCTACCATAACGAAACGGTAGAGTCAGGCCGCCTGCGGGTAGAGGAGCCGGACGGCGGGCGGCGAACGACGATCAGCTTTGCGCGCTAGTGCGCCGCCGAGTATCAGTTCAGGATTTTTTTTGGGGGGGGAAGAGGCCAACACATTGAGGACGGCGGCAGCGAACCGTGGAGGGCGGGCGTCTCGCCCGCCTTGTAGGGGCGCGGCATGCCGCGCCCCTACAATAAAACCATAGAAAAACGCATGAAACACGTATAGGCAAGACTGACGCCAAACGCATGTATGCGGCCATAGCGACGCTGTGCGCTCACCGTTTGCAGGATATTGACATCACTTCCTGGTCAATTGGGAACTCGTCCCCTTGAATCTGAACTGATACGCCGCCGAGCCACCTTTCCTCTTCTCTCGCCGCCTGTGGTATAGTAGTCGCAGGATCGCACATCTGCCCGGAGGTCCGTCCCATGCCCATGACCGAGCGTGTGGCCCGTTTGCGCCAGCGTAGCCTGGACGCCGTCCCGATCCTCTCTAGCGAGCGGGCTGAGCTGATGACGGCCTTTCATCGTGAGAACGCCCGGCTCCTCTCCGCGCCCATGCGCCGCGCCCTGGCGTTCCGCTACCTGCTGGAGCGCGTCACCGTCTATATCGGGCCGGACGAGCTGATCGTGGGCGAAAAAGGTCCCGCGCCCAAGGCGGCGCCCACCTACCCGGAGCTGTGCTGCCACACCCTGGGGGATCTCGAAATCCTGGATACCCGGGACAAGACCGCCTTTGGCGTCAGCGACGACGTCCGGGCCGTCTATGCCCGCGAGATCATCCCCTTTTGGCGGGGGCGCACCCTGCGCGAGGCGATCTTGTGCCAGATGACCGGCGATTGGCTGGCGGGCTATGAGGCCGGACTGTTCACCGAGTTCATGGAGCAACGCTCGCCGGGCCACACGGTGTTGGATGACAAGCTCTACCGCATCGGGCTGCGCGGTCTGCTGGACGAGATCGCCCGGGCGCTGGAGGCCTTGGATTTCCTGGGCGACCCTGGCGCGTACGCCCGGCAGGAGCAGTTGCGGGCGATGGCGGTCTGCGCCGAGGCGGTGATCCACCTGGCCCACCGCTATGCCGACGATGCCGAGGCCCTGGCCCAAGCCGAGGCAGACCCCGCCCGCCGCGCCGAGCTGGCGCGCATCGCCGCCGTGTGCCGCCACGTCCCCGAGCACCCGCCCCGCGATTTCCACGAGGCGCTGCAAGCCTACTGGTTCGTGCACCTGGGCGTCACCCTGGAATTGAACCCCTGGGATGCTTTCAGCCCCGGCAAGCTGGACCAGCACATCTGGCCCTACTATCAGCGCGGGCTGGCCGAGGGCGCCCTGACCCGCGAGCAGGCCGAGGAGCTGCTCCAGTGCCTCTGGTGCAAATTCAACAACCAACCGGCGCCGCCCAAGGTGGGCGTCACCGCCGAGGAGAGCGGCACCTATACCGATTTCGCCCAGATCAACCTGGGCGGCGTGCGCCCCGATGGCTCGGACGGCGTCAACGAGGTCACCTACCTGCTGCTGGACGTGGTGGAGGAGATGCGCCTCTTGCAGCCCAGCGCCTCGATCCAGGTCAGCCAAAAGAACCCGGATGCGTTCATCAAGCGGGCGGGGCGCATCATCCGCACCGGCTTTGGCCAGCCCTCGGTGTTCAACAACGATCTGGTGGTGCAAGAGCTGCTGCGCCAGGGCAAGACGATCCTGGATGCGCGCCAGGGCGGCACCAGCGGTTGCGTCGAGACGGGCGCTTTTGGCAAAGAGAACTATAACCTGACGGGCTATTTCAACCTGCCCAAGGTGCTGGAGCTGACACTACATAACGGGGCAGACCCGCGCACGGGCCGCCAGATCGGGCCGCGCACCGGCGACCCGGCGGAGTGGGCTACCTTTGAAGACCTGATGGCCGCCTTCGAGGCGCAACTGAACCACTGGGTGGATGTCAAGGTGCGGGGCAACCAGGTGATCGAGCGGCTCTATGCCGAGCAGATGCCCGCGCCCTTCCTCTCGGTCTTGATTGATGATTGCATTGCCAAAGGACGGGATTATCACGATGGCGGCGCGCGCTACAACACGTCGTACATCCAGGGGGTGGGGCTGGGCACCATGGCCGACGCCCTGGCCGCCATCCGGCATCAGGTGTACACCGAAGGGACGTTGGCGCTGCCCGCGCTGGTGGCTGCCCTGGACGCCGATTTCGCCGGGCAGGAGCGCCTGCGCCAGCAGTTGCTCAACCGCGCGCCCAAGTACGGCAACGACGATGACGCCGCCGACGACCTGATGCGCGCCGTGTTCGAGGCCTATTACCGCGCCGTGGAGGGGCGGCCCAACACCCGTGGCGGCGTCTACCGCATCAACCTGCTGCCCACCACGGTACATGTCTATTTTGGGGCCATGACGGGCGCCACCCCCGATGGCCGCAAGGCGGGCGCGCCCCTCTCCGAGGGCATCTCGCCTGTCCAGGGCGCCGACCGGCGCGGCCCCACCGCCGTGATTCGCTCGGCGGCCAAGATGGACCATGTGCGCACCGGCGGCACCCTGCTCAACCAAAAGCTGACGCCGCAACTGCTGCGCACCGAAGAGGACCTGGACAACCTGGTGCACCTGGTGCGCGCCTATTTCGGGCTGGACGGCCACCACATCCAGTTCAACGTGGTGGACGCGGCCACGCTGCGGGCCGCCCAGGCCGATCCCGCCAGCCACCGCAACCTGATCGTGCGGGTGGCGGGCTATAGCGACTATTTCTGCGACCTGGGCCGCGCCCTACAGGACGAGATCATTGCCCGCACAGAGCACAGCAGCTTTTAGGCGGGGCGCCCATCATCACGCCCCTTCCGGCGGCTTGCGGGTCTCCCAGCCCTCCTCGAACAGCCGCAAAAAGTTGCGCTCGCCGTAGGGGTGCCGCGCCACCTCGTCCTCGTTCAGTTCCACGCCCCAACCGGGCGCGTCGGAGGCTGTCAGGTAGCCGTCCACCACCCGGGGCACGCCCTGCAACAGGTCCCACGTCCATGGCTCCAACGAGTCGTCAAAGCTCTCCTGGATGAGAAAGTTGGGGATGGAGCAGTGGAAATGGGCGTTCATGGCCGTGCATAGGGGGCTCTGGGCCTGGTGGCAGGCCACCAGCGCGTCGTACGCCTCGGCCACGGCGAACGCCTTGCGGGCCGTCGAGGGACCCAGGTGCATCGGCTCCGGCTGGACGATGTCTATCACCCGCTCGTGGAGCAGCTCGGCAAAGTCGCGCAGCTCGTGGAACCCCTCGCCCAGCACGACGGGATAGCCCAACGCCCGCTGCACTTCGATGTGTCCCCTGAGATCGTGGGTGCGCACAGGGGTCTCGATCCAAAAGGGGCGGAAAGGCTCCAGTTGCCTGCCCAGGCGGATGGCCGTCGAGACGGTGAAACGGTCGTGGGCCTCGATCAGCAGGTCCACCTGGTCGCCCACGGCCTCGCGCACGGCGCAGACGATGCGCACCGCCAGGGACTCGCTCTCCGGCTCGATCTGCTTGTAGGCCCCGCCAAAGGGGTCGAACTTGAGCGCCGTATAGCCCTTGGCGACCATGCGGGCGGCAGCCTCGGCAAAGAACACCGGGTCGCGGGGCCCCTGATACCAGCCGTTGGCATAGACCCGCAGCCGCTCATGGTGCTTGCCGCCGAACAGGCGCCACATGGGCGCGCCCAGGCTCTTGGCCAGGATGTCCCAACAGGCTTGCTCGATGGCAGCGATGCCCGTGGAACGCCGGTGGTAGCGTGCCTTGATCAGCTTGAGCCAGAGGCGCTCCGGGTGCAGCGGGTCCTCGCCGATGACCAGGGGCCGTAGCTCCTCCAGATCGCCCAGGTTGGGCTTGGTCGCCAGCCCGCCCGTGGCCTCGCCCAGGCCCGTCAGCCCCTGGTCGGTCAGCAGCTTGACGAAAATCCAGTTCTTCCAGGGGTTGCCCACCATAAAGGTCTTGAGTTCGGTGATCTTCATCGGGTGTGTTTCCTATTGCCGGTCAAAGGGCTCGGGGCCGCCGCTGCTGGTTGCGCTCTGTGTGTGGGGCGGCGCGCCAGAAGCCTCGAGATGCTCCACGCCATAGGCCAGGGGCCGGCCGCCGGGCCAGGCAAAGAGGGGCTCCAGGTCGCGCAGGATATCGTCCAGGGCGCGGTGGTCCTGCTCGTCCATCACATGGGGCGAGGCGTTGCGCGAGCGGGCGCTGCGGATCACGCCGCGCCGCCGCAGCACCTCTTTGTAGATGGCCCCCGGGCACTGGATCTCGATGGCGTAGAGGGGCGCCAGCAGGCCATAGATGCGCTTGGCCTCGGGCAGGTCGCCCGCCTCCAGGGCGTCCCAAAAGCGCACCATGACATCGGTGACGTGGCAGCCGGGCATCTGGCCCGCCACGCCGCGCGGGTATTCCAGCAGCATATAGCGCCCGCCCGCGCCCCCAAAGATACCCTTGAGGGTGGGCAGGCCCGCCTCCATCAGCGCCGTGATCTTGTGGGTGACGGGGAGGGTCTCCTCCTTGATATAGTCGGCGCCCTCGACCTCGCGCACGATGCGTTCCAGCAGGGCGGCGGACATTTCCGTGCCCACGCTGTGGTTCTGGATGAACAGCGGCAGGCGGGCAGCCTGGGCTACGCTGCGAAAGTAATCCACCAGGCCATCGGGGTCGGCCATCTTGGCGACATAGGGGGCCATGGCGATCACGGCATCGGCGCCGACGGCGCGGGCGTGCCGCGCAAACATGGCCGCGTGGGGCGCGCTGAGGCCCTGCACGCCCAGCACCACCGGCGCGCGCCCGGCGGCCTGCTCGGTCACGACGCGCATGCCTTCCAGGCGCTCCCCATCCGAAAGGGCGCCAAAGCCGCTGGCGTTGACGGGCCAGACCAGCCCGTGGGCGCCGCAGCCGATGCAGAACGCGACGATGCTACGTAGCCCCTCCCAATCCACCTGCCAGTCCTCGTCAAAAGGCGTGGCGGGGATGGTAAAGATGCCCCGGTACGGTTGGGTCATGGCCGTTCCCTCCGTGGATGCGAGATGACGCGCACACCGGGCCAATGATAGGGCAAGAGAGGCGAGACGACAAGGAGAGCATGTGGGCCCACGGCGTGCGTATCAGTTCAGATTCGAGGGGACGAGTTCCTGACTGACCAGGACGATGATGCCATTATCCTGCAATCGGCGAGCACACAGACCCGGCTATGGAGGGCGGGCGTCTCGCCCGCCAACAAAGCGTAGCTTTGTCCAAAGCAAAGCACCAAACAAAGCAAGCTGTGCTTGCTTTGTCCAGGATTTCGGCTCCGTGCGAAATCAGCCACCTGTCGGGCGCGCTCCAAGGTTCGCCGCCGCCGTCCACAACGTGTTGGCCGCTTTCCCCCCATTCTGAACTGATACCGGCGTGATGATCATTGACAGCGCATGGTAGACAGGGTATACTCGATAATATAGTGTGAGATTATAAAGTATGGGGCCTATGCTGCACCGTGCCTCCTGCTCAAGGCTGGTTCGCCACCATCCTTCGGTGGCCGGAGAGCGATGGCGCAGCGCAGGCAGCTGCAAACACCTTGGGAGACCAGATGATGAAGCGGTTATTCGTCAACCTGCCCGTGCAAGACCTTGACCGTTCCGTATCCTTCTTTGGCGCACTCGGGTTCCAGTTGGTTCCCGAGTACACCGATGAGAACGCTGCATGTATCGAGATCAATGAGGGGGCATATGCCATGCTCCTCACTCGGGATTTCATGGCGCGCTTTACCACCCGCAAGATCTGCCAGCCGGGCGAGTGTAGGGAGCTACTCTTGGCAGTAACGTGCGAGAGCCGAGAGGAAGTGGACGAGTTGTTCGAAAGGGCGCTGGCCTCAGGGGCAACCGCAGAGGGCCCTATCCGCGATGAGGGCTGGATGTACGAACGCTACTTTGCGGACCCGGATGGCCATGTCTGGGATCTATTCTGGATGACCGACCCCGCTGCAGACGGCAAGTAGGGCTACGGTCACGATTGAGGCAGCGCCCTTGGTCGGCGCGAGAGGGCATCCCCACGGGCCGCGCAGGGGGAAAAAAGAGAGCGCCCATACCACTGGTATGGGCGCTCTCGATAGTGCGGCCTAGTGGCCAAAGAACCGGGCCAGGTTCAGCCATTCGAACAGGTTGAACTTGGCGATGAGCGGCGCAAACACGGTTGCGCTCAGCGACATCACCACGATCAGGGTGTTCAGCGAAGGCCCGGCGGTATCCTTGAAGGGATCGCCCACCGTATCGCCGATGACGGCCGCGGCGTGGGCCTCAGAGCCTTTGCCTCCGTGCGCGCCGTCCTCGATGTACTTTTTGGCGTTGTCCCACAAGCCGCCAGCGTTGGCCATGAACAGGGCGAACAGGATGCCCGTCACGATGGTGCCAGCCAGGAACCCGCCCAGGGCCTCGGGGCCCAGGATAAAGCCCACGGCCAGGGGGCTCAGCAGGCTCAGCAGCGCCGGCAGCATCAGTTCTTTGAGAGCGCCCTGGGTGGCGATATCCACACAGGCGGCGCTATCGGGCTTGGCGTTGCCCTCCAACAGGCCGGGGATCTCGCGGAACTGGCGGCGAATCTCTTCGACCATCAGGCCCGCGTTGCGGCTCACCGAGAGCATCAGCAGCGCGCTAAAGAGCGGGGGCATCATGGCGCCGATGAACACGCCCACGATGACGCCCGGGTCGCGGATGTCGAGCGCCCCGATATTGACGGTCTCTGCATAGGCTGCAAAGAGCGCCAGCACGGTCAGAGCGGCGGCGCCGATGGCAAAGCCCTTGGTGATCGCCTTGGCGGTGTTTCCGGCGGCATCCAGACGATCGCAGACGGCGATGGTGTCCTCGCCCTCGTGGCCGTACTCGGCGCAGCCCTTGGCATTGTCCACGATGGGGCCATAGGCGTCAGAGGACATGATCATGCCGGTGATGGCCAACATGCCGACGGCGGCGACCGATACGCCATAGGTACCCGGCACGCCAAAGGCCACGGCCAGCACCCAGGCGGCGATCATGGCCACACAGATGCCGAGGATCGAAGGTACGACACTCAAGAGGCCGTACGAGAACCCCTCCAGGATCACAAGGGCAGGCCCCGTCTCCGCAGAGGCGGCGGTTGTCTGCACCGGTCGCTGATCAATGTCGGTGTAGCGATCAGAGGTAAAGCCGATGACGATGCCCGCCGCCAGGCCGGCGATGGTGGGCAGCAAGAGGCCCCAGGCAATTGCGCCCTCAAAGCCCATGAGGAACACGACGGCGAGGGCCAGAGGCACAAAGATGATGGTGGTCACGATGGTGCCCATGTTCAGTGCGCGGCCCGGGTCGTCGGTCTCTTTGCTGCGGCCCACAAAGATCATGCCCAAGAGCGAGGCCAGGATACCGGCGGCGCTGAGCACCAGAGGCAACACAACATAAGCGGGATTGCCGGAGAAGATAGGCAGTGCGGCGCCCAGGATCATGGTTGCCACGACGGCGGCCACGTACGAGTCAAACATGTCGGCGCCCATACCCGCCACGTCGCCCACGTTGTCGCCCACGTTATCGGCCACCACGGCCGGGTTGCGGGGGTCGTCCTCAACGAGGTTGAACTCGACCTTGCCCACCAGGTCGGCCCCGATATCGGCGGTCTTGGTAAAGATACCGCCGCCCGCCTTGGCCAAGAGCGCCAACTGGCTGGCGCCAAAGCTAAAGCCCAGCACCACCTCGGGATCCTTAAAGATCATGTACAGGACGGTCATGCCGAATACGGCAAAGCCTACCACGGCCAGGCCCATGACGGCGCCGGCGAAAAAGCCGATGGGCAGGGCCTTGGCCAGGCCGGTGCGGGCCGCCCATGCCACCCGGGCGTTGGCGCGGGTCGAGACGACCATGCCCGCATAGGCGGCGGCGCCGGAGCAGGTCGCCCCCACTATGTAGGCAAGGGCCGTTTGCCAGTTGACGGCAACCAGAAGGACGATGGTGAGGACAATCGAAAGCATCCCCAGCACCTGGAACAGGCGCTTGAGGTAGGCGGCCGAGCCCTCCTGCACCATGATAGAGTAGGCTTCCATGCCGGGGTTGCCGATCTCTTGGGACATCACCCACTTGTAGATGAGTGCCCCAATCCCGATGGAGGCCAGGCCAGCGACGAGCGCTACGATCTCCCAGACAAGCATCTTTTTTCTCTCCTATAGGGGTTAGTAGTTGGAACCGGCTCAGAGCTGCGCTAAAGCATCCTCTGCCGGCTAACGCACTGGCGAGCCTGGGCCGCAGCAGCGCCACGGCGCCGTAGAAACAAGGGTCGGAAAGCCGATCCTCGACACTCTTGCTGGCGCAAACGCACACAATGCGCAAGTGCTACTTGCGCTCTCGAAACACAAACCGGTCGTATGATACATGCGTCACAGGCTCGTGTCAAACCGAAAAGCCCTCGCTTTTTCGGTTTCGTTGCTTGAGGAATGTCCCCGCTTGTGGTACAAGGGGCCTGCGCAAGAACCTGGCCCGCCCAAGGAGGGCACGTGTATCGCCTGAAACCCGATTACGAGCAGAGCAAGCAACGCATAGAGGCTTTCTGGGAACGCCAGGTGCTAGACCGGCCCGTGGTCCAGTTCAGCCTGGCCCGCCCGCCAGGCGAGCAAACGCCGCTGCCCGAATCGCGCCATGCCACGGCCCGCGAGCGCTGGCTGGACGCCGGGTATCAGGCCCGCTGGCATCTGGCCAAGCTCAGCAATCACGAGTTCCTGGGTGATACGCTGCCCGTGGCGTTTCCCAATCTGGGGCCCGAGCTGTTTGCGGCCTTTTATGGATGCCCCCTGCACTTTGGCGATTATGGCACGAGCTGGACCGAGCCGATCCTCCATGATTGGGCCCAGATGGACGCTATCCGCATGGACCCGGCGAGCCCATACTTGCGCAAGCTGCACGAGATGACCGACGCCTTTTTAGAGGTCGGGCGCGATACGTTCATCACCGGCATGACCGACTGGCACCCCGGGGGCGACTGGCTGGCCGCCCTGCGCGATCCCGCCAACCTGGCCATGGACCTGATCCTGGAGCCGGAGGGCGTCAAGCGGCTGTTGGCCCGCGCCGAAGATGACTATTTTCGCGTGTATGACGAGTTCTATCGCAAGCTGCGCGCCCACGGCCAGCCCATCACCACCTGGCTGCCGCTGGCCGCCGAGGGGCGCTACTATGTGCCTTCGAACGACTTTGCGTACATGATCTCGCCCGCCATGTTCAACGAGTTCTTTTTGCCGGGGCTGGCCCGCGAGTGCCGCTTTCTGGAGCGCTCTATCTATCACCTGGATGGGCCGGGCGCCCTGCGCCACCTGGACGCGATCCTCTCCATCCCCGAGCTGGACGCCGTCCAGTGGGTGTATGGTGCGGGCAACGAGGGATTCCACCGCTGGGTCGAGGTCTACCGCCGCATACAGGCGGCGGACAAGGGTGTGGAGGTGATCTGCGCCTATGATGAGGTGGGCGCGGTCATGGAGAATCTATCGCCGCAAGGGCTCTATCTCAGCGTCGAGGGTGTGCCCACGCGTGAGGCCGGGCTGGAGATGCTGGCGCGGCTGACGCGCTGGTGCGCGGGGCGCCGCTGGCCCGGCGCAGGCGATGAAGCGGGCTCATCGGGCCACTTGACAGGGGGCGAGCCGCGCCCATAATGTCGAGCGAACCTGATCTACAGAGTTTCGCAACAGGGACGCACCCGGTAGACAAGGGGGAGGCCACAGCATGGATTTTGCACAGGCGGAACTGATCTTTTCCGAGTTGGAAGCGCTGCTACAGGCGAGCGAGCTGGATGTAGAGACCTATCGCGACCGACTGAACGAGGTGCGCGTGCAGGATGACCAGGGGCGCACCTGGATGCTTCAAGAGCGCACCGGAGCCTGGTTCGTGTGGAACGGCGAGGCCTGGGAGGCCGGCGAGCCGCCCCGGCCCGCGACCCCACCGCCACCGCCGCCTTTCCCGGCGATGCCGGTTGCGCCCACGCCGATGCCACAGCCCGCGCCCGCCGTTGCGGCGCCCACTGCTGCGGCGGCTGCCGGGGTCACCCTGCCCGATCGCGGCAAGAACATCTTTGGCCTGATCTGGCGCCTGGTGGTCTGGGCCGCCTTCTGGGGCGCCGTCGGCTATGGCGCCATTGTCGGCGGCGAGGCCGACACGAATGCCATCCTGGTGATGGTGGGCCTGGCCATTGCCTCGCTGCTGTTCATCCTCTGGCAACTGACCCGCGTGTACGAAGGCATGATCGAGCGGGTGCGTGTCGAGCAAGAGACCGACACCGACGACGATGGCTCGACGACCACCCGCAACGTGACCTATGCTTACGTTCGCACCACCGATGACAAGGTGAAAAAGGTCAAGGCCAAGCGGGACTGGGCGCGGGGCGAACGCGTCTACAAGCGCGTGGGCGATTGGGGGCCCCGCAAGGTCAAGGCATAGGGAGGAGGCGAGACGTGAGCGACCAGGACGACCGGGTGCCCTGCCGCACGCCGACGCCGGGCAAGCGTCCGGTGCGCATCGAACGCTGGAAGTTCGACGCGGTGCGCCGCGCCATCCTGGAGGCGCTGCCCACGGAGGGCGAGGGCGTGCCGTTCATGTCCGACCTGCCCGATCTGGTGGCCGCCGCCCTGACGCCGGAGGAGCGCGCCAACCTGGGCTCGGTGGGCTGGTATACCACCACGGTCAAGCTCGAGCTGGAGGTGCGGGGCGAGATTCGGCGAGTGCCGGGCGCGTCGCCCCAGCGGCTGCTGCGGAGCGGCTGAGCGAGCCGCAGCGAGAGGGAGCGATCTGCACAGCGGGCCGAGTATGGAGGGCGGGCGTCCCGCCCGCCTCCGGGGCTCTCGGCGCTCTCCGCGCGAGACGTGTGGGCCAACCCACGCTGCTCTCCTCCTATGCGGCGCGCCACGCCCAGATGATCTCTTTTGCACATCGAACCTTGCGGGAGGGATGCCATGCGAATCGTATACGAATACTCGCATATGGGCGGCCAAGAGATCCTGCAGGCTCGCTTCCCTGAGCAACTGGCCGATATCCACGGCGTGATCGCCCAGGTGCAGGCGCGGCGTAGCAAGCCGAGTCGGGCGGGAGGAACGCCAAGCCGCATGCTGTATGCCCCGATGGACATGAACCGCCAGTTCTGCGATCTCTTTCGCGAGAGAGGCTATCGCGAGATCAGAGAGCGCTACATCATTGAGCTGCCGCAGAGCGACGTGGTCATCCCTGGCGCGTACAGGCAGATAGACCTGGCCAAGGACCAGGTGCTTGTCGAGGTCCAGTTCGGCGCGTATGCGGCCATGTTCTATGACATGGCCAAGTTCCAGCGCTTTTGCGATCGAGGCCAGGGCCAGGTCGGCGTCGAGATCGCACCCTGCCATGCCCTGGCCAACGAGATGCCCTCCGGCGTCTCGTATGGGGAGCAGTTGGTAAGTGACATCGAGCGCCTGGGCAGGCGTTTCCCGACGGCGCCCGTCTATGTGATCCTCATCGCCCCTGATGAGGACGAAACTGCCGAGACAACCCCCTAGACGCCTACGCCTACCTACCCCACATACTGCGCCAAAAACCGCCGGCTCTGCCGCAGGGCCGCCAGCCGTCGCTCCAGCGAGCCCTCGTAGGCCCGGTCCTCCACCTCCACGCACACCGGCCCGTCATAGCCCGTGTCTGTCAGCGCGCTCAAGAACTGCCCCCAATCCACGTCGCCCAGGCCGGGCAGCTTGGGGGTGTGGTACTCTAGCGGGTGCGCCAGGATGCCCACGCGGTCCAGCCGGTCGCGGTCCACCCGCGCATCCTTGGCGTGCACGTGGACGATGCGCTCGCCAAGAGCCCGCACCGCCCGGGCGATGTCCATGCCCTGCCACACCAGATGCGAGGGATCAAAGTTCAGGCCCAAGGCGGGGCTGGGGATCTCGGCGAACATGCGCTCCCAGATGGCGGGCGAAATGGCCAGGTTCTTGCCGCCGGGCCACTCGTCGGCGGTGAATAGCATGGGGCAGTTCTCGATCCCGATACGCACGCCCTGCTCCTCGGCCAGGGCCACCAGGGGCGGCCAGGTCTCGCGAAAGCGCGGCCAATTGTCCTCGATGGAGCGGGTCCAATCGCGCCCGATGAACGTGTTCACGGTGTTCAGCCCCAGGCGCGCCGCCGCCATGATCACCTGGCGCAGATGCCCCACGGCCACGGCGGCCTCGGCGGGATCGGGCGAGAGCGGGTTGGGATAGTAGCCCAGGCCGCTGATGGCCACGCCCGTCTCGGCCACCAGCCGCTGCACGGCGGCGGCCCCCGCTTCGTCCAGCGTTGCCACGTCAATGTGGGTGACCCCGGCATAGCGGCGCTCGGCCTTGCCCACGGGCCAGCACATGACCTCGACGCAGGCATAGCCCGCCTCGGCGGCAAAGCGCAGTACCTCTTCCAGCGAGAGATCGGGCAGGATGGCGCTCACGAATCCGAGCTGCATGGCAAACCTCCTTTGGTGGGCAGGGCGACTGACGATGGCCCCATATCACGATGTGTGTTCGTCGTGGCCGGACCTTGCAGTCCGGAATGCCCTCCCCCCCCGGGGGGGGGGGGCCCCCCCCCGCCCGCGGCGCCGACCCCCACCCCCCCCCCCAACCGGGGGGGGG
>CAYZWT010000006.1:0-142687 GCA_964482225.1 uncultured Anaerolineales bacterium | reverse complement strand
TCCCTGCCTCCCTCTCAGGTGCCAATATGCTCCACCAATACTCGAACAATCACGTTCTGTTGCCGCCACCCAGACGGATGGGGCCTCTGTGCAACCTGCACAGGCGGCTGCCCCGCCGGTTCGTGCCCCCTGGCCGATGGCCTGGCCCTGGCGCCCGGATATACTGGCAGCGCAATGAGGGTTGCTACGAAACAGATCACGGGAGGAAACGCCATGCCAACCGAAGCCTTGCTCGCTCTGGGGTCCTTTGTCGTCTTGGTGCTGATGTGGGTGGTGCTGCCGAGCCGCATCAAGGCGCGGGCCGACAAGAACCGATGATCGGCCGATAGGCGTGTTGGCGGTTGGCAGCGTGGCCAACCGGCTGACACCCTTTCCTGCTTTTCCTCTGCCGCGCTACCAGCCCTGTGAGATGGCGCGGTATTTTTGTTTCAGGGCGCCCGGCACCCTGCCGAAACTGCTCAGACGCCCAGCTCCTGCTGCGCCTGCTCCACCGGTACCAGCTCCGCCGGGCCCGCCACGCCCCCCTGGATCACCTCCAGGCCCATGCCCAGGCCCGCAATGGCCCGCGCTACCGCGCCGGCGTGTTGCCGGTGGGTCAGGAATACCGTTGTGGGGCCGGTGTCGGTGGAAAAGTAGACCGGCACGCCCGAGGCGCGCAGGTCGTTGCACAGGCGAAAGAGGGTGATATTCTCCGGCTCCCAGGCGAAGAGCTTGTTCTCGCGGCTGCCGCTCATAGTCACGCCGTGCAGCCGGATGCTATCCAGCTCGGCGAACTGGGCCAGGGTGCGCCAGTCGCCCTGCAAAATGGCCTGCATACATGCGATGATCTCCTCGCCCCGGCCCAGGGCCCAGGGCTCGAAAAAGGGGCTGTGGGGCGCATCGTCATGGGCGGCCTCGGTGGCCAGGCCAATGCGCGAATCCAGCGGCACGGTCAACAAAGCGAGATCCGCCAGCTCGCTGCGCCGATCCAGCCGCAGGGCAAAGGAATCCTCGTGGGCGATGCCGGGGTAGGAAAGCCAGAGGGAGACCCCGCCCGTGGCGCTGCGGCAGCCCGAACCGGCCAGCAGGCGCGCCAGGCAGCTCAAAAAGCGCCGGTTGTGGGCGGCGGCCTCGCCCAGAGTGGCGGCGATGGCGGCCATAGCCAACGCCGCCGAGGCCGAGGCGCTGGTGCCCAGGCCCTTGCCCACCCGCTGGGCCCGCGCCACGTTGCGCGAGGCCACCCTGGCCCTGGTTTCGATGCGGGCCAGGGCGCGCACCGTGTCCAGGGTGTGTACCACGCGCTCCCTGGCGCGGCCCGTGGCAACCTCGCCGTTGATCACGACCTGGTCTTCATGCAGGCCCGCCTCATAGCCCACCAGGGTCAGGGTATAGGCGGCGTCGTTGTTGACCGAGATGCTGGGCAAGTAGGCGGTGCGCAGGCCCCAATCGGCCATGCCGTGGTATTTGAGAATGCCCTGGATCGGATAGGCGCGGGCGGCGGCGACGCCCTCACGCCGCCCGCCCGCGGGAAAGGCCGGGTAGGGCTCGTAATCCAGGCCCGCCTCGGCCAGGGCCGCCAGGATCGTATGGTGTGAATCGTGCAACGCCTGTACGGTTGCAGCGGATAGGGCTGATGTCATGGTCGCCTCTCGCTTCGAACGCATTTGGCTGGGGTGTGCAGTCTCGCAGGCAATGATAGCGTCGCCGGCCGGAAAACGCCAACCGCCCCGCTCTGCTGGCGTTTTGCAGCGCCCCGGCAATCGCGTAAGATAGCCCAGATGGACGCCAACGCCGCAAAAGACAAAACGATCACCCTGGGGCACCCCAGCTATGTTTGGCTGGCGGGCCAGGAGCGCCGCCTGCAGATGATCCTGCGCGATGCGCCGGTGCGCGGGCGCCGCGTGCTGGATGCGGGCTGCGGCCTGGGCCTCTATCTGGCGCATTTCGCCGCCCAGGGCGCCAGCGTCCACGGGATCGAATACGATGGCGAGCGCGCCCTTGCCGTCGCCCAGGTGACCCCCCACGCGCTACAGGCCTCCGCCGAGGCGTTGCCCTACGCCGATGCGACTTTTGACCTGGTCTTTTCCAACGAGGTGCTAGAGCACGTGCAGGATGATCGCCAGGCCGTGCGCGAGGCGGTGCGCGCGCTGGCCCCCGGCGGGCGCATGGCCCTGTTTGTCCCCAACCGCCTCTACCCGTTCGAGACCCACGGGTTCTACTGGCGCGGCGTGTATCACTTTGGCAACATCCCGCTGGTGAGCTATCTGCCCGATCGTTGGCGCGATCGGCTCTGCCCCCATGTGCGGGCCTACCGGCGGCGCGAGCTGCGGGCGCTGTTCGACGGGCTGCCGGGCGAGATCGTCGTCCATCGCGGCGTGTTCGCCGGTTATGACATGCTGGCCTCGCGCCGCCCGATCTTGGGGCGCTTGCTCAGATGGATCACCCACCGCCTGGAGGCCACGCCGCTGCAATGGTTCGGCCTTTCCCACTATTTGGTCTTTCGCAAGGCCAGCTTTGCTGGACAGGCGAGCGACGCTGGACAGGCCAGCGTCGCCGGACAGGCTGGCCCGGCCGGGCAGGCCGCCGGAGAGGAGCACTAGCCGATGGAGATACGCTTTGCGCCCCAGGGCGTTGTCGGCCAGGCCGCGATGGGAGAGACCATCCTGGCGGCGGCCGACCGGGCGGGCGTGGCCATCGAGCGGGTCTGTGGCGGGCGCGGCTCCTGTGGCAAGTGCCGTGTGCTGGTCTCCGGCGCCCTCTCGGAGCCCACCGCCTCCGAGATGCGCCACCTCTCGCCGCAAGAGTTGGCCCAGGGCTATCGCCTGGCGTGCCAGGCTCGGGCCCTCTCCGATCTCGATGTCACCGTGCCCGACGCGTCCCGCGTGGCGGGCGTCAGCATCCTGACGGGCGGCATTGCGAACCATTACCCCATCGAGCCCTGGGTCACGCGCCACACCCTGGCCGTTCCCCCGGCCAGCCTGGAGGACCCCGTGTCCGACCTGGATGCCGTGCAACGCATCTGGGCGCGCGAGGGCCGGGGTGGCTTGCGGCCCACGCTGCGGGCCATGCGCGCCTTGCCTGCTGCGCTGCGCGACAGGGGGGGCGAGATCACGCTTGTTCAGGTGGATGGCGAGCTGGTTGACATCATCCCCGGGCCGCCCACGGGCTGCCTGCTGGGGATCGCCTTTGATGTGGGCACAACGACCGTCGTGGGCTATTTGTTGGACTTGGAGAGCGGGCAAGAGCTGGCCGTGGCCTCAGAGCTGAACCCCCAGACCCGCTTCGGCGACGATGTGGTCTCGCGCATCCAGTACGCCGGAGAGCGCCCCCAGGGCCTGGATGAGCTGCAACGGGAGATCGTCGGCGCTTTGGGCCGCATCATCCGCGAGACGACGGCCCAGGCCGAGGCCCGCCCCGCTGACGTGCTGGCCGTCACCATCGCAGGCAACACTACCATGCAACATCTGCTGCTGGGCGTCAGCCCGGCGCACCTGGCCCAGGCGCCCTATGTGCCCGCCATCACCCAGGCGGTGAGCCTGCGGGCGGGCGAACTGGGTCTGGACGCCCATCCGGACGCCCATGTGTGGGTGATGCCCAGCATCGCTGGCTGGGTGGGCGGCGACACGGTGGGGGTGCTGCTGGCCACGGGCATCTGTGAGCAAGACGAGCTGGCCCTGGCGATAGATATCGGCACCAACGGCGAGATGGCCCTGGGCTCGCGCCAGCGGCTGATCACCTGCTCCACGGCGGCAGGGCCCGCCTTTGAGGGCGCCCACATCTCTTGCGGGATGAGGGCCGCCGATGGCGCCATTGACGCCGTGCAGATTGACCACGCCGTGCGCTGGAGCGCCATCGGCGGGAGCGCCCCGCGCGGCATCTGCGGCTCGGGCCTGGTGGACGCCATCGCCGAGCTGTTGCGGGTGGGCGTCATAGACCCGCGCGGCAAGCTGCTAGAGCCCGCCGCCGTCAGCGCAGCGGGCTATTCGGCTCTGGCGGAGCAGATCCGGGGCGAGGGGCGCCATCGGGCGTTCGTCATTGCGCCAGGGGTGCAGCTCGGCCAGCGCGATATCCGCGAGCTGCAACTGGCCAAGGGCGCCATCCGCTCGGGGATCGAGATCCTGATGAAGGAGCTGGGCGTGGGGGCGGCGGATGTGCGCAAGGTGTACCTGGCGGGGGCCTTTGGCAACTATATCCGCCCCGAAAGCGCCGTGGCCATCGGGTTGATGCCGCGCTTTCGCAACGCCGAGCTGACGCCGGTGGGCAACGCCGCCGGATCGGGCGCCAAGATGGCGTTGCTTTCACGCGCGGCCCGCGCCCGCGCCGCTGCGCTGCCCGCTCAGGTCGAGTATCTGGAGCTATCGGGCCGCCCCGATTTCCAGGAGCAATTCGCCGAGGCGATGCTGTTCTAGCCAAAGCGGCGCGCCGAGTCCTGGGCAGATCGGGCAGGTCTTGCCTCCGCACAGACTAGAGCCGCCTGCGGCGGCAGGCGGGCGAGACGCCCGCCCTCCAAGGGTCTCTGCCGATACGCTCGCATCGTCTGTGGGGCTGGAGCGCTTTGCTGACCAGTGTTTTTTTGCCGACCGCCGGCTCTGTGCTATGATTTGGCCGTTGCAGCCGTGCAGCGGCCCCTTGTATGGCTCTAGAGGAAGAGACTCTGCCGGGACCGGCAGAGTCTCTTGGTTTTCAGGCATAAAACAGGTGACGAGTTGACTGACGACGCATATCGGCGCTACCTGCTCAAACACGAGAACTGGAACTTTTGGGTCAACGTACTGGACTTGACCTTCTATAACCTGGCCATGAGCTTTATCTATGGGGCCACGGTGCTCTCGCTCTATGCCAGCTATCTGACCGATTCGGCCATCCTGATCGGTCTGATCCCGGCGGTGCAGGGCGTCATGTTCTTGTTGCCCCAGTTGCTCATGGCCCAGCGCACCCAGGCCCTGGCGCGCAAGAAACCGCTGGTGGTGCGCATCAGCGTCCTGGAGCGCCTGCCCTATCTGGTGGTGGGCCTCGCCATCCTGCTCTGGCCCGGGGCGCCCCGCCCGCTGGCCTATCTGGTGCTGATCCTTTCCTTGGTGACCGCCACAGGGGCCGGGGGCCTGGCGGGACCCGCTTGGAAGACCATGCTGGCCAAAGTGGTGCCGGTGCAACGCCGGGGCAGGCTGTTCGGCGTCAGCAGCGCCCTGGGCGGCCTGCTGGGTCTGGCGGGGGCGGCGGCCTCGCGCCATGTGCTGGCCAGCTATGCCTACCCGACCTCCTTTGCCATCTGTTTCCTGCTCTGTTTCCTCTTCCAGCTCTGTTCCTATACGGCCCTGTGCCTCAACCGGGAGCCTGCCCGCGAGCCCGAGGCGGCAGCGGCCTCGCCGCGCGCCTATTGGCGGCAGTTGCCAGGCATCCTGCGCCGCAACGCCAACTTTCGCCGCTACCTGTTTGGCTATGCGCTGTTGACCCTGGGCGCCATGGGCACCGCGCTCTATATCGTCTATGCGCGGCGCACGTTGCAGATCACCGATGCCTTTGCCGCCAACTTGACCATGGCCGCCCTGCTGGGGCAGATCATCAGCACGCCGTTGGTGGGCCGCCTGGCCGATCTGCGGGGCAACAAGTGGCTGATGGAGCTGGGCGCGCTGTTGGGCGCGGGCGCCGTGCTGCTGATCCTGCTGGCCCGCTCGCCCCTGGCGCTTTACCCTGCCTTTGTGCTGGTCAACGCCGCCGCCGCCACCATCCACCTGGCCTCGATGGGGATCACCATGGAGTTCTGCACCGAGGACGAGCTGCCCACCTTTACGGCGCTGGCGGGCACCCTCTCGGGCATCCCTGTGTTGGTGGCGCCCCTGCTGGGCGGCTGGCTGGCCGATACGGCAGGCTTTGGGGCGCTGTTTGGCGTCGGCATCGCCTTTTTCGCCGCCGGCTGGGGCATGATGCGCTGGGGCGTGCGCGAACCACGCCATGAAGCACGGGCCACGCAGGCCCAAGGGACAACTGTCGAGCTTGCGGAAGGATGACGGGAATGACGGAGCGGATGAGCGAGAGCCAACGAGAGCAGAGCGCGGCCCAGGCCTATATCCAGGCCAACCAGCGCTGGAACTTTGGCGTGAACCTGCTGGTTTCGGCCTTTTGGCAGTTTGCCAACAGTTTCATCTTTGGCGCGACGGTGCTGGCCCTCTATGCCAGCTACCTGACCGACACGGCGGTGCTGATCGGGCTGATCCCGGCGGTGCAGAATGCCATGTTCTTTTTTCCCCAGCTCCTGCTAGCCCGCAAGGCCCAGACCCTGGCCCGCGCCAAGCCTTATGTGATCCGCCTGAGCCTGTTCGAGCGGCTGCCCTACCTGGCGGTGGCGCTCTCGATCCTGCTGTGGCCCGGCGCGCCGCGCGGCGCGGCCTATGCCATCCTGGGCCTCTCGTTGATCGTGGCGATGGGCAGCGGCGGATTGGTGAACCCGGCCTGGAAGAGCCTGATCGCCAAGGTGATCCCGCTGCGGCGGCGCGGCCTGCTTTTTGGCCTGAGCAACGCCCTGGGTGGGCTGCTGGGCATGGGCGGCGCGGCCATCTCGCGCCAGGTCTTTTCCCGCTATGACTATCCCTACTCCTTTGGGATCGCCTTTCTCCTCTGCGGGATCGTCCAACTGATCTCTTGGGGGCTGATGGCGCTGAACCGCGAGCCGACCGTCCAGCCAACAGAGCTTCCACCGCCCAGCAGAGAGTATTGGCGCCGCCTGCCGCGCCTGTTGCGTGAGGACCGCAACTTTGTGCGGTTCCTGATCGCCCGCAATCTGATGATCCTGGGCGGCATGGGCATGTCGTTCTATATCGTCTATGCCCGCTGGGCGTTCAACATCTCGGACGCCTTTGCCGCCAACCTGACGATGGCCGCCCTGATCGGCCAAACGGTGGCCACGCCTCTGTTGGGCATCTTTGCCGACCGCCGGGGCAACAAGCTCCTGGCAGAGCTGGGGGGGCTGTTCCTGGTGCTCGCCCTGGGGCTGATCCTGGTTGTCCGGAGCGAGAATTGGCTCTATGCCGTGTTCATGCTGGCCAATATCTCCATGTCCGCAGGCATGATCTCGGGCATCAACATCAGCATGGAGTTTGGCCCGCCCGCCGAGATGCCCACCTACTCGGCGTTGGCCAGCACCGTCAACGCCATTCCGATCCTGGCGGCGCCGCTGATGGGCGGTTGGCTGGTGGATGCATGGGGTTACCAGTCCATGTTCCTTTTGGCGGTGGGGTTCAGCCTGGTGGGCATTGGCTATATGCACGTTCTGGTGCGCGACCCGCGTCGCGAGGCCGAGGCCCACGCCAGGGTGGGATAGCGACCTCGCCCAGAACAAGGCGCGAAGCTGGTCGCAGCGAATCTCGGCCCACATGGCGTAGCCGAACCGCCTTCACCCCAACCCCTCTCCCGCGCGCGGGAGAGGGGCGCCAAAACGCCCTCTGTGCGTCAAGAACGTAGGATGAGGGCCGTTCAACCCAGGGGCGCCTCGGTGCGCTGGCCCAGCGCGGCCCGCAGCGTGCGCGATAGCTCTAGAAAGCGGGGCGTATAGAGGTCGTCGGTGGAACGGGGACGGGGCAGGTCAATCTCCACCTGGCGCTCGATGCGGCCCGGCCTGGGCGACATGACCAGCACCCGATCCGACAAAAAGATCGCCTCCTGGATGCTATGGGTAACCATGATCACCGTTTTGCGGCGGGCCTGCCAGATGCGCAGCAGCTCCCAGTTCAGTTGCTCGCGGGTGAGGGCGTCCAGCGCGCCAAAGGGCTCGTCCAGCAGCAGCACGTCGGGGTCATAGACCAGCTCGCGCGCCAGGGCCACCCTTTGGCGCATGCCCCCCGAGAGGTCGCGCGGCAGCGCCTCGGCAAACTCGCCCAGCCCCACCAGCTCCAGCATGGCCCTGGCGCGCCCCTCCGCCTCGTCGCGGGGGACGCGCTGGATCTCGAGGGGCAGGCGCACATTGGCCAGCGCCGTGCGCCAGGGCATCAGGTTGTGATGTTGAAAGACAAAGCCGATGCGCTGCTGGGGGCCGTCCAGCGGCTGGCCATCCAGCAACACCTGGCCGCCCGTGGGGGCCACCAGCCCCCCAAGGATGCGCAGCAAGGTGGACTTGCCGCAGCCCGAGGGCCCGATGAGGCAGATGAACTCGTTGGGCAACACCTCAAAGGTGGCCTCCTCCAACACCTCCAGGCTGCTCTCCGCTGCCTGGAAGGTCATCTGCAATTGCCGGGCGGCCAGGATTGGGCGTTCGGTCATGGCGTCACAAAGGCGTTGGTGTAAAGCGTCTCCGGCGCCAGGTCGGTGGTGATCAGACCCAGGCTCCGCAACAGCGCCACCGAGTCGGCCCAGGCAGCCGGGTCGTTATAGCCCAGCGGCTCGGCGCTCCAATAGCGCAGGCACTCTTCTAGCACGGCGCGCTGCAACACGGCGGATTGGTCGTCCATCTCGGGGATGTACTGGCGGGTGATGGCAAAGGCGGCGTCGGGGTCGGCCAGGGTGGCCTGGATACCTTGCACAAAAGCCGTCGCCATGCGCTGGGCCAGATCGGGCTCCTGGGCGATGGTCTGGTCGTTGGTGATCAGGCCATTGGAGACCAACCGGGTATACTCGTCCAGGTAGAACACGTTGAGCTCATAGCCCAACTGGCGCAATTGCACCGGCTCGTTGAGGGCATAAGAGACCACGGCATCCACCCGCTTCTCCGTCAGGCTGGCCACCTGGGTATAGCCAATGACCTGCAGGTCTACGCTCTCGCGGGGGATGCCCGCGCCATCGAGAAAGGCCAGCCAGCCGATATAGCTGGCCCCCTCCAGGGCGGGGATGCCCACCCGCTTGCCGATCAGGTCTTGGGGCGCCTGGATGCCGCTCTCGGCCAGCGAGACGACGCAGACGGGAAAGCGACGGTACCAGCTCGCGGCATAGGTAACGGGCAGGCCGTTGGCCCGCGCCAGCACTACCTGATCGCCGCTGGCGATGGCAAAGTTGACATTGCCGGTGGCCAGGCGTTGCAGCAGGTCCGTCTCCATGCCATAGTCCAGCACGATCTCTAGCCCCTGCTCGGCAAAGTAGCCCCGCTCCAGGGCGACATAGACCGGCGTGAACTGGACGTTGGGGATGAAACCCATGGCCAGGGTGATCTTTTCCGCCCCCACGGGCTCGGTCTTGGCGCAGGCCGCCAGACCCGCCAGAACGAACAGAACGAGGATAGCAAACAGCAGACGACGTTTCATCATGGGCTCCTTTTTGCCAGGGACATCAGGATTCCTTCCAGCGCCAGCGCAGCAGCCGGCTCTCTAAAAGGGAAACCAGCAGGTAGAGGATCAGGGCGATGGCCATGAGGGTGAACAGCGCCACAAACATCAGGGGCGTATCGAACAGGCCACGGGCCAGGTTCACCATAAAGCCCAGGCCCCGGTCGGCCCCCACGAACTCGCTGACCACGGCGCCGATCACCGAGAGGGTGACGCCGATCTTGAGGCCGCCCAGCAGCACGGGCAGGGCGGCGGGCAGCTCGAGCAGGCGCAGGGTCTGCCAGCGGGTGGCTCGCAGCGAGCGCATCAGCTCCACCAGCTCGGCATCTACGCTACGGATGCCTACGATGGTATTGATCAGCACGGGGAAAAAGAGGGTCAGGGCGCAGACCAGGACCTTGGAGAGGTGCCCGCCGCCGAACCAGATCACCAGCAGCGGCGCCAGGGCCACGATGGGGATGGCCTGGGAGGCCGCCAGGTAAGGCGCCAGCAGCCGCTCGACGGTGCGCGACTTGGCCAGGGCATAGCCCAGGAGCACGGCCACCGAGAGGCCCAGGGCCAGCCCGCCGAACACCTCTTGCAGGGTGACGCGGGTGTGCAGCAGCAGGCTGCCGTCTTGCAGGGCCACCAGGCCACGCTGCCACACCAGGCGCGGCGTCGGCAGGATGAAGGCGGGATAGCGCCCCAGGGTTACGATCAACTCCCAGAGGCCCAGAAACGCCAGCAGCACCACCGGCGCCAGCAAGTGCTCCAGGCGCAGGCGCGGGCCATTGGCCGGTTTCGAGGGCGTATAGGCTCGGATGCGCTCAAAGGCTGCCAAAAGAAAAACCCCCCGTGCCGAATAGCAACGGGGCGTTGAAAAAAGGCTTGTGTAGCCTTGCTGTTGCCTTCTCTCATCCGGACTGTACCGTCGGCTCCGGAATTGCACCGGATCTACCATTGCTGGCTCGCGGGCTCGGCAGCCAAGACTGCCATACCGCCGGTCGGGAATTGACGTATGTCTCACCCTGCCCCGAAGGCTATTCATTTGTGATCGGGGGCATTGTAGGCCAAAGGTGGCGGGGCGTCAAACCGTTCGGGGCAGCCGCGCAGGCAGCCCTGCCCCCGGGCTGGCGCTCCTGCCAGGGTTGCGGCTATACTGCCCCAGCAGTGACGCCCACACGAGGAGTTGGCCATGAATTTCATCTTTTTCTACCCCGACGAGATGCGCGCCGAGAGCGTCTCCTGCTACGGGCACCCCCTGGTGCGGATGCCCCACTATGACCGCGTGGCCGCCGAGGGCGTGCGCTTTGACCAGTGCCATGTGCAGCACACCGTCTGCTCGCCCTCGCGCTGTAGCCTGATGACCGGCTGGTATCCCCACGTGGCGGGGCACCGCACATTGTGGAACCTGCTGCGGCCCGAGGAGCCCAGCCTGTTCGGCTATCTGCACGAGGCGGGCTATACCATCCGCTGGTGCGGCAAGAACGATCTGTACGCGCCCGAGGCCATGCGCGCCAACGTGGATGCCTGGTCGCAGGCGGGCGGCGGACACGCGGGCGAGAATCGCTACACCCCCGAGGACGAGGCTTACTATGCCTTTCTGCATCAACCCTTTTCCGGCGGGCTGCACGAGACGGGCGACATGCGCGATGTGCAGAGCGGGATCGAGTTCCTGCGCGCGCGGCGCCCCGGCGACCCGCCCTTTTGCCTCTATCTGCCCTTGAGCATGCCACACCCGCCCTATGGCGCGCCGGAGCCGTTCCACAGCATGTATGCGCCCGAGGAGGTGCCCCCGCTGCGGCCCGCCGGGCTGGAGGGCGCGCCCGATTTCCATCGCCTGATCCGCCAGTACCGCCGCCTCAACGAACTGGACGAATCCCTCTTTCGCCAGATGCAGGCCATCTATCTGGGCATGAACAGCTATGTGGATTGGATGCTGGGCCAACTGCTGGACGCCCTCGAGACCACGGGGCTGGATCAAGAGACCACCCTGATCGTCTCGGCGGACCACGGCGATTGGGCGGGGGACTATGGCCTGGTGGAAAAGTGGCCCACCGGCCTGGATGACACGCTGACCCGGGTGCCGCTGTTGATCCGCGCGCCGGGCGGAGCGGCGGGCCACGTGGTGCGCGAGCCGGTGGAGGCGTTCGACATCATGGCTACGGTGCTAGAGCTGGCGGGGATCGAGGCGCGCCACACCCACTTTAGCCGGTCGCTGGCGGCCCAATTGCGGGGCGCGCCGGGCGATCTTGAGCGGGCCGTGTATGCAGAGGGCGGCTATGACCCCCACGAGCCCCTGGCATTTGAGGGGCGCCCCGAGAGCGGCGGCCTGTTCCGGGATGCGACGCACATCTATTACCCCAAGGGCCTGCAGCAGCAGGAGCATCCGGAGAGCGTCTGCCGCTCGGCCATGCTGCGCACCATGGAGCACAAGCTGATCCGCCGCACGTCGGGCGCCCACGAGCTGTACGACTTGCGAGCCGACCCGCTTGAGCTGCACAATCGCTACGGCGACCCCGCCCTGGCCGATGTGCGCCAGGCGCTGGAGCAGCGCATGCTGGATTGGTACGTGCATACGTCGGACGTGGTGCTGTTCGAGCACCCGCGCGGCCTGCCGGAGCAGTAGGGGGGCTCCTGGGAGCGCGGAGTTGTACTCCGCGCGCTCCACATGTTCCGAAATGCAAGTGCCAAGGCGTATCCCACGGAGAGCACAATGACCCAGAGCGCCGATACGCGCCGGGGCCTGTATGGCCTACAACTGGATCGCCCGCCTTTTCGGGGGCTTGTGCCGCGAGAGCAGGCAGCGCTGCTGCGCTCCTGGGGCGTGAATGCCGTGTTCGGCGGCTATGCCGAGCCCGCCTTTGCCGAGGCCGCCCGCGAGGCGGGGATCAAGCTCTATGCCGAGTTCGCCTGTTTCGCCGGGGCTGGTTGGTGGGAAAGGCTGCCCGATTGCCGGCCCATCACCGCCACAGGCGAGGCGCTGGCCCCGGAGGAGGGCTACCACGGCGTCAACCCCAGCCACCCCGTGGTGCGCCAGGAGCGCCTAGAGGCCCTGGGTGCGCTCTTGCGGGCCCACCCGCTGGATGGCGTCTGGCTGGATTTCATCCGCTGGCCCTGCCATTGGGAGACGCCCGCGCCCCGCTTGGAACAGACCTCGTTCGATGCCGACACGGTGCGGCGTTTTGCCCGAGATCGGGGGTTGGCGCTGGACGTGGGCGCCCCGGCCCAGAGCGCCGCGCTCTTGTGGGCGCGCCATCGCGATGAGTGGCGCGCCTGGCGTTGCGAGCGGATCACGGACTGGGTGGCCCAGGCCCGGCAGGCGTTGGATGCCGTACGCCCCGGCGCCGAGTTGGGCTTCTTTGCCGTGCCCTGGCAGCCCGCCGAGCGCGGCGGCGCCCTGATCGAGGTGCTGGGCCAGGATCACGCTGCCCTGGCGCCCTATGTGGACCTGTTCTCGCCCATGGTCTACCATGCCATGTGCGGCCAACCGGTGAGCTGGATCGCCGAGGTGGTGCGCGAACTGGCCGCGCGCACGGGCCGCCCCGTGTGGCCCATCCTCCAATCGGTGGATCACCCCCGGCCCCTGCCCGCCGGCGAATACGAGCGGGCCCTGGCCGCCGCCCTGGGCTGCCCCGCTTCGGCGGGGGCGCTGGTGTTCACCCTGGAGGCGGCGCTGACCCCGGACAAGCTGGCCGCCACCCGGCGACAGTTCGGGGGACGCTAGCTCTCCGGTTGCTCCGGCGCGTCCAGCAGCTCGATGGGGCTGCCGGGGCGCACCACGCCGGGCTCCAGGATCTTGACGAAAATGCCCTCGCGGGGCATGACGCAATCGCCCGCCAGCCGGTAGATGGCGCAGTGGTCGTGGCATTCCTTGCCGATCTGGGTCACCTCGGCCAGGGCGTCGCCAAGGCGCATGCGCGTTCCGATGGGCAGCTCATAGAGCACTAACCCCTCGGTGGTAATGTTCTCGGCAAAGCTACCCGGCTTGACCTTGAGCCCCGCCGCCTGCATCTTGGCGATGCTCTCGATGGCCAGCAGCGAGACCTGGCGATGCCACTCGCCCGCGTGGGCGTCGCCCTCCAGCCCCCAGTTTTCCCGCAGGCTGCCCTCCTCGATCTGGCGCTTGGGGATGCCCGTCCGATCGCTAATGCACACGGCCACGACGCGTCCGTTGGTTTCCATGCTCTTACTCCAGAATGATATCGCCGCTCTTGCCGCCGGTTTTGCGCTGCAAGCGGATCTCGCCGATGCGCATGCGGCGGTCTACGGCCTTGCACATGTCATAGATGGCCAGCGCCGCCACGCTGACGGCGGTGAGGGCCTCCATCTCGACGCCGGTGGGCCCCGTGCAGCGGGCCGTCGCCCTGATCTCGACCGTCGAGCGCTCGGCGTCCAGGGTAAACTCGATGGCCAGATGGGTCAGCGGCAGCGGATGGCACAGGGGGATCAGATCGGGCGTGCGCTTGGCCGCCATGATGCCCGCCACCCGCGCCACCGCCAGCACATCGCCCTTGGGCAGCCCGCCCTCCTGGATCAGCGCCAACGTCTCGGGGGCCATGCGCACCTCGCCCGCCGCGATGGCCTCGCGCTGGGTGTCGGCCTTGTCCGAAATGTCCACCATGCGGGCCTTGCCCTGGGCGTCCAGGTGGGTCAGTTCCATGCTCAGCCTCCGATCTGGGACATGCGGTGCTCGGTGGTGGTTAGCGCCCCTTCCAGGTGGTGGCCATCGGGCTTGGCCGCGATGACATTCCCCCACAGGGCGCGCAGCGCCGCATCATCGGCGCCCGCCCGCAGCGGGCCGCGCAGGTCGTACTCGCGGTCGCTGAACAGGCAGGGCACCAAGCGGCCATCCGAGGTCAGGCGCAGCCGGTTGCAGAAGCCACAAAAGTGCTCGCTCAGGGCGCTGATGAAGCCGATGGTGCCCTGGGCGCCCGGCAGCTGCCAGGTGCGGGCCGGGCCATGGGTCTCGATCTCGGCGGGCGCGAGTTCTCCCAGCGCCGCCACGATCCGGGCGCGGGTCTCGTCCGAGGAGACATAGTCGCGGCGGGCCTGCTCGGCGTGCTCGCCCAGGGGCATGAACTCGATGAAACGCACGTGCCAGGGCCGCTCCAGGGTCATGCGGGCGAAATCTACCGCCTCGTCGTCATTTAGGCCCCGGGCCACCACATTGTTGATCTTGACGGGCGCGAGGCCCGCCGCCAGGGCCGCCTCGATGCCCGCCAGGGCGTCCTCCAGGCGGCCTCGCCGGGTGATGGCGGTATAGCGCTCGGGGCGCAGGGTGTCCAGGCTGATGTTGACCCGATCCAGTCCCGCCTGGGCCAGCTCGTGGGCCAGGGGGGCCAGGGCGATGCCGTTGGTGGTCAGGGTCAGCGTCTCGATGCCGGGGATCTGGCGCAGCATGCCCACCAGCTCGATCACGCCCTTGCGCACCAGCGGCTCGCCGCCGGTCAGGCGCAGGTGGCGGATGCCCAGGCCCGCCCCGATGCGCACCAGCCGCGCGATCTCTTCAAAGCGCAGCACGTCCTCATGGCGCAGGGGCGTGATGCCCTCCTCCGGCATGCAGTAGATGCAGCGCAGGTTGCACCGATCGGTGATCGAGATGCGCAGGTAATCAATCCGTCTGTGGTAGCTATCCATCATAGAGGCCAGGTAACTCCTCGCTCTCGGGCTCGTGGATCAGGATGGCCCGCACTTGCGCGCCTTCGGGCAGGTTGCCCACTCCTTGGGGGATGCAGAGCAGCGCGTCGGCCCCCACCAGGGAGAGCAACCGGCTGGACGACTGGGAGCCCGTGGTGACCGCCCACCACCCGCCATCCTCATATTGCAGCCGGGCGCGGTGAAACTCGAGGCGCTCGGGATCGTGGCGCACGGGCTGGCGCAACCGCACCTCGCGCTCGGGCCGGTGGCGCGCCCGCAGGTTGGCCATCTCGCGCAGCATGGGCCGCACCACCATCTCGAACCCCACCAGGGTCGAGACGGGGTTGCCCGGCAGTCCGAGCACCGGGGTGCTTTGCACTGGCGTACTCTGTACGCTGGCAAAGGTCAGCGGCTTGCCCGGCTGGATGGCCACCCTGCCAAAGTGGACGACACCCAGCTCCTCCAGCACCGGCTTGACCAGGTCACGGGTGCCCATCGAGACGCCGCCAGTGGTGAGCACCAGGTCGGCCTGGGGCGCAGCGGCCAGGAGCGCCTGGCGCAGGGCGTCACGGGTGTCGGCGATGCGGGGCATACGGATCGGCTCGCAGCCGATGCTGCGCACGGCCGCCATCAGGATGTACGAGTTGCTATCGCGGATCTGGCCGGGGGCCAGGGGCTGGCCCTGGCCCACCAGCTCGTCGCCGGTGGCCAGGATCGCCACCCGGGGCCGGGGGTAGACACTCGGCTGTGAGATGCCCAGGCTGGCCAGCAGCCCGATCTCGGCGGGCCCCAGGGCCGTCCCTTCGGGGAGGGCGCGCTGCCCGGCGGCCAGGTCGGCCCCCACGGGACGCACGTTGCGGCCCGGCTCCAGCGCCGCCTGGGCCTGCATCCAGCCGTCCCGCTCCTCGGTCAGCTCGACGGGGATCACGGCGTCGGCGCCGGTGGGCAGGGGCGCGCCGGTCATGATGCGCACGCAGGTCCCGGCCTCCACGGCCACATCCAGTACGCGGCCCGCCTCCTGCTCGGCCAGGACGCGGCGCGGCGCCACGCCATCGGCGGCGCGGATGGCATAGCCATCCATCGTGGAGGCGGCAAAGGGCGGGTGCGGTCCCTCGGCGCGCACCTCCTCGGCCAGGGCCAGCCCCAGGGCGTCATCCAGCGCGACGCGCCGGGGCGCCAGGGGCCCGATCTGCTGCCATACGATGGCCATAGCCTGCTCAAAGGGGATCATGGGATAGGGGCTGTGGGTGGCGAACTCGTTCATGCCGACCAGAACTCCCCGGGGTGCAGCAGGATCACGTCCACGAGGCTGTCGGCGGCCAGGTGGTCGCACGTCTCGGGGATCACGGCCAGGCCATCGGCGACGACCATCGAAGTCAGGATGCCCGATCCCTGGTCGCCGGTGAGCCGGGCAGTAAGCCCCTTGGCTTCCTGGGCCAGGTGCACCCGCAGATAGTGGCGGCGGCCGTCCTTGCGGCGGATCGCCTCCGCCAGGCGGGCCTGCACGGTGGGCAGCTCCCAGGCGCGACGGCCCAGCATCTTGTGCACGGCGGGGCGCCCAAAGAGCATAAAGCTGAGCATGGCCGCCACCGGGTTGCCGGGCAGCGCCAGCAGGGGGATGCCCCGCAGCAGGCCAAAGGCCATGGGCTTGCCCGGCTTCATGTTCACCCACCAAAAATCAATGGCCCCCTCGGAGGCCAGCACCTCTTTGACCAGGTCGAAATCGCCCACCGAGACGCCGCCGGAGGTGACGATCAGGTCCGCCCCCAGCGCCACCGCGCGGCGCAGGCGCTCCACCAGGGAATCGGCGCGGTCGGGGGCCACCTCCAACACCAGGGGCTCGCCGCCCGCCTCTAGCACCTGGGCGGCGTTGGCATAGCTGTTGATGTTGCGGATCTTGCCCGGCGCCGGCGGCGCATCCAGGGGCAGGATCTCGTCGCCGGTGGCCAGCACCGCTACCCTGGGACGACGATACACGCGTGCCTGGGCCTGCCCCACGGAGGCCAGCATCCCGATCTCGGCGGGGCCCAGGGCTTGCCCCGCGCTCAGGACGACGCTCCCCGGCTGCACATCCTCGCCCGCCAGGCGCACATTGCTGCCCGCCCTGGGCGCGCGCCGAATGACGACCCAATCCCCCTCGGCGCCGCCATCGGCGCCGCCTTTGGCGTCGGTATCCTCAAAGCGCACGACGGTATCGGCGCCGGCGGGCATGGGCGCGCCGGTCATAATGCGCAGCGCCTGGCCCGGCCGGAGCGTTCCCTCCCACACGGCGCCCGCCGCCACATAGCCGATCACCGGCAGCCGGGGCGCCTCGCCCATCAGGTCGGCATGGCGCACGGCATAGCCATCCATGGCCGAGTTGTTATGGGGTGGGATGGGCGCATCGGCTAGGACATCCTGGCAGAGCACGCGCCCCAGGGCCTCCAGGATGGGGACGCCCTCGGCCTCCAGGGGGCGCACATGTTCCAGAATGCGCGCCCGGGCCTCCTCCACGCTCAGGGTCGGGTAGGCGTCACGCGTGGCCATGTTCGTGGCCTCCATGCTCCAGGTTCACCCCCTGGGCCATTTGCAGCGCGTGGGCCAGCACCGGCTCCAGGATGGCCATGCCATCGCGCACGGCGCCGGTGCTCCCGGCCAGGTTGATGATCAGGCATTGGCCGCGCAGGCCCGCCACACCCCGGCTGAGCACGGCGCGGGGCGTCTGCTGGTAGCCCTGCCAGCGCAGCAACTCGGCCAGGCCGGGCATCTCGCGGTCAATGGCCGCCAGGGTAGCCTCGGGGGTGCGGTCGCGGGAGGCTGCGCCGGTGCCGCCGGTGGTGATGATCAGGTCCACCTGGCCGCCATCGGCCAGCTTTTGCAGGGCGGCGGTGATCTGCGGGGGCTCGTCGGGCAGCAGCAACTGGGCCACCACGGCAGCGCCCATGCTCTCCAGAGCCTGGGCCACCAGGGGGCCGCTGCGGTCCTCGCGCTCGCCGCGCGAGCCCTTGTCGCTGATGGTGATGACGGCTGCCTGAAAACGCATGATCCCTCCCGGAACGCAAAAAACCGGCGCTCAATAGGAGAACGCCGGTACGCATACGGACCGCGCGAGGTTCTCCTTTCCGAATACGGGGGGCAAGGCCGTTTCCAACCTTACCGTTGGCCGCGGGTGGCGGCATCACGATCGCAGGCCCTGGGCTCGCGCCGGTAGGCGATGCGATTCGGAGAAACACTGCTGTTCAGTTGTCTGACGGGGGCATTATAGCACGTTCTGGGGGAAATGCCTACCCGTTGCGATAGCCGTCCAGGGCCTTTTCATTGTCGGCATTATGTACAGATCCCCTCACGGCGAGAGACGCTCTCGGTGCTCTGTGAGGGCGACGGGCCGCAGCAAAGCAAAAGCAGCTCGCTTTACCATAACCGAGACTTTGACAAAGCCCTGAAAAAGGCGCGTTGTTCTTGACAAACCCGCGATTCTCGACTAGAATGCCCTGTGTAAAGACGTCGAGTGGGAAGAGTACCTGCCGGAGCGGGATCCAGAGAGCCGGGGCAAGGTGAGAGCCCGGTATCAGCGCAGGCAGCGAATGGGCCCAGGAGTCGCCTCGTCGAAGTAACGAGTAGACGAGGACGGAGTCGCCACCGTTATCAGGGCGAGGATATCGGACCCGGTCGGCGCACGACGGGGGTCCCGTATCTGCAAGAGTGGGGCTGGCACAGATATCCGCCATCACGGCGGATTTTGTCGTTTCTGGGCCAGGCCAAGTAGGGTGGTACCACGGGAGTCGAGGCTCTCGTCCCTTTTTGGGACGGGGCCTTTTTTTGTTGCACAAGGCACCGACTCGTACACCTTGTCGTTGTTCCGTTCTGTTGCATCCGCTAGCAAAGGAGAAGAACGCCATGCAAAGCCAGTACCTGCTCAACCAGTCCGATCTGCCGACCCAGTGGTACAACGTGGCCCCTGACCTGCCCGAGCCGCTGCCGCCCACACTGCACCCCCAGACCCTCAAGCCGGTCGGCCCCGCGGACCTGGAGCCCCTCTTCCCGATGGAGCTGATCCTGCAAGAGGTGAGCCAAGAACGCTACATTGACATCCCCCACGAGGTGCGGGAGATCTTGCAGCTCTGGCGGCCCACGCCCCTGCTGCGCGCCGTGCGCCTGGAAAAGGCCCTTGGCACGCCCGCCAAGATCTTTTACAAGTACGAGGGCACCAGCCCCACAGGCAGCCACAAGCCCAATACGGCCGTCGCCCAGGCGTTCTACAACAAGGCCGCTGGTGTGCGGCGGCTGACCACGGAGACGGGCGCGGGCCAGTGGGGCTCGGCGCTCTCGATGGCCTGCAACTTTTTCGGTTTGCAGTGCAAAGTGTATATGGTGCGCGTCAGCTATGAACAAAAGCCGGGGCGCCGCTCGATCATCCGCCTATTTGGGGGCGAGGTCACGCCCAGCCCTAGCATGGAGACCGCGTCCGGCCGGGCGATCCTGGCCCAGGACCCCAACTCGCCCGGCAGCCTGGGCATGGCCATCAGCGAGGCGGTCGAGGTGGCGGCCCAGAACGCCGATACCAAGTACTCCTTGGGCAGCGTGCTAAACCATGTGCTGCTGCACCAGACCATCATCGGCCAGGAGACCATCAAGCAGATGGAAATGGCCGGCTTTGAGCCGGACGTGGTGATCGGTTGCGTGGGCGGCGGCTCGAACTTTGGCGGCATCGCATTGCCTTTCCTGCAGCGCAATATCAGGGATGGCGCCAACACGCGGCTGCTGGCCGTCGAGCCGATGGCCTGCCCGACCCTGACCAAGGGCCCCTATGCCTTTGACTATGGCGATACGGCCAAGATGGCGCCGGTAGTCAAGATGAACACCCTGGGCCATGACTTTGTGCCGGCGGGCATCCATGCGGGCGGCCTACGCTACCACGGCGTGGCCCCCATCCTGGCGCTGCTCCACGAGCACAAGCTGATCGAGTCCGTCGCCTACTTCCAGATCCCGGTCTTTGAGGCGGCGGCCATGTTCACCCGGTCGGAGGGCATCATCCCCGCGCCCGAATCGGCCCATGCCATCCGCGCCGCCATTGACGAGGCGCTGGACGCCAAGGCCAAGGGTGAGGAACGGGTGATCGTGTTCGAGCTGAGCGGCCACGGCTACCTGGACCTCTCGTCCTACGACTCGTATCTGGCGGGCAAGCTGGAAGACTATGCCTATCCGGAGGAAAAGATCGCCGAGTCGTTGGCCAAGCTGCCCCAGGTCAACCTGTAGCGCGCAAAAACGGGGGCTGCGACAGGAGAACTCCTTGCCGCAGCCCCCGTATGGCTAGTAGACGCCGGGGGGATCGGCGGGGTAGGGCGGCAGCCCCTGCATGGCTGCCCAGGCGGACATGGCCTCGGCCACCACAAAGAGCGAGCCGGTGACCAACACCAGATCGCGGGGCCCCGCCTGCGCCACGGCCAGCCGCAGCGCCGACTCGATGGTGGCGCAGATCTCGACCGAGTAGCCCAACTCCTGGCCCAGGTCTCGCAGCATCTCGGGCGAGGCCGACTTGGGGTGATGCGCAGCCGTCACACAGGCATGGGCTGCCTGGGGCAGCAACAATTCCAGCATGGCCCCCGGACGGTGGACATTGCCCGCGCCAAAGATCAGCCGGATGCGTTCATACGCAAAATACGAGGGCAACGAGGCGAGCAACTGGCTGATGGAATAGGGGTTGTGGGCGCCATCCACCACCACCAAAGGATCGCGGCTCAGCGCCTGCATGCGTCCGGGCCAGCGCACCTGGGCCAACCCCTGGCGCACCGCCCCCTCGGGGAGCGCGATCCCCTGCTCCCGCAGCGTCTCGATGCCGGCCACCGCCGTGCAGGCATTCTCCAACTGGAACTTGCCCAAGAGGGGCAGCCATAGGTCGGGATACTCGGGCGCGCGATAGCTCCCCGCGCGATAGATCGCCAGCCGCTGGCCGCCATCCCCAAGCCCCAGGTCGCGCCAGCGCCAGTCGCGCCTGCCCACCACCAAAGGGGCCTGGTGGGCCTGGGCCGTCGCGCGGATCACCCGCATCGGCGAGGGGCGCTGGGGCGAGCTGACCACGGGCACCCCCGGCTTGATGATGCCCGCCTTTTCACGGGCGATCTGCGCCAGCGTGGTGCCCAGCACGCCGATATGGTCAATGCTGATGGAGGTGATCAGCGAGACCAGGGGTGTGAGTACATTGGTGGCGTCCAGGCGCCCCCCCAGGCCCACCTCGAACACGCCCAGATCCACCGCCTCCCGGGCAAAATGCCACATGGCCAGGGCCGTGATCAGCTCGAACACCGAGACTTTGGGGCGAGCGTCTATCAGGGGGCGGATCTCGTCCACCAGGGCCGTGAGCTGTTGCTCCTCGATCGGCTCGCCTTGCAGCCGGATGCGCTCGCGAAAGGTGTGCAGGTGAGGCGAGGTATACATGCCCACCCGGTAGCCCGCCGCCTGAAGGATCGAGGCGACCATAGCCGTGGTCGAGCCTTTGCCCTTGGTGCCGGCGATGTGTACCGAGGGATAGGCGCGGTGTGGGTCGCCCAACTGGGCCAGCAGCTCTTCCACCCGGGCCAGGCGCCAATCGCGCTGGCCATAGGGCGTGCCACGGTCGCGCTCGAAATCGGCGCGCGAAAGAATGTACTCCAGGGCCTCGCGATAGGTGGACATGGCATCTCTCGACTTGTGCATTGAGCAGGACGGACGCGATTGTACCGCAGAGAGGGGCGGCGGACAATATCGGGCGCAGGCCATCGGGCGGGGCAAATGCATATGTGCGTTGTGGGGACAAGGGTGACGAGACCTTGCGGTTTCGGGGCGCTGTTGCCGTCTGTGCGCCTCTTTCCACGCGGGGGTGAGCTCCGCGCAAGCAGACCCGCGCTCTGCTTTTTGTGGCTCCCCTCGCGGATGTTATAATGAACGGGTGACGTCTGAAATCGCTCCGGCCGCGCGAGGAACATGGACTCATGTATCTAGAGCCCAGACGAGGTGGAGGGAGGCCGGCCCTATGGCCCTGGGTCTTTTCCGTCATGATCGCTTTTGGCCTCGCATGGTACATCTATACGCGCCAGGCGGCGATTATGGAGACCGTGCGTGGCCCATTGCCTACCCCGACGCCGACAGAGATCAGCGCCGCCCAGCATGTGGCCCACGGAGATCGCCTCTTTGAGCGCGGCCAGTATACCGAGGCGATGGCTGCCTATCGGCGGGCGACAGAGCTGGCCCCGACCAATGCCGCAGCCCTGGCCCGGTGGGCGCACATTCTGGTGTTGCGCCATCGGCCTGCCGAGGCCGAGGTCTTGGCCCGGCGCGCCGTCGAGGCCGATTCGCAATCCGCCGAGAGCCAGGCGATCCTGGGCATCGCCCTGGATTGGAACGGCAAGGTAGTGGAGGCGGTGGGGGCTTGTCTGCGGGCCACCAACCTGGCGCCGAGCTATGGCCTGGGCTATGCTTGCCTTGCCGAGGCCTATGGCGACCAGGGGCGCCCGACCGACGCCATGCGGGCGGCAGAGAGGGCCATCGAGCTCGACCCCGAGAACCCCTTTGTGCGGCGCACGATGGGGTATATGTACGAATTGCTGGGGCGCTACAACGATGCCATCCGAGAGTATCAGGTGGCGGTAGAGCTGAACCCGAACCATGCTTCGTTCTACCTGGATCTGGGGCGCAACTATCGCGTGCTGCGCAATGCGGAGCAATCCACCCATTATTTCGAGTTGGCGACCCTGGCGGATCCGGAGGAAGCCTATGTGCACGCCCAGCTTGGATGGAACTATTTCGCGCTGGGCCAGTACCACTCGGCGGCATCGGAGCTGAAAAAGACCGTCGAGCTCGATCCCGAGTACGGCCGCGCGTATGGCCAACTGGCGACCACGTACTATTTCCTGCGCAACTATGAGGATGCCATCCCCAACTATTTGCGGGCCATCGAACTGGATGGCCCTTCGGAAGAGTACTACTATAGCATTGGGTTCTGCTATGCCTTTATCGGCCAGTGCGATGAGGGGTTGCCCTGGTTCGAAAAGGCCCTGGAGGTGAACCCCCAGTCGTCCGCTGCGCAGCAGGGGCTCAATCTCTGCCGCTAGCGCGCAACGGACGACAGGCCATCTGTCACTACTAGTTCTGGCGGCGGCGCCTTGTAGCGCCCCCAGGGAGGTCGTTTGATGAGGCGCAGGTCTGCCAAGACGAACCAGATCATCCTCTGGATCATCAGTTTCCTTGTGATCGCCGGCATGCTGTGCGGCGTGCTGGCCACGGTCTTTGCTCCCGACGAGGCCACCGGCATGTTGCCCGGCCTTCTCGCGGGCGTCATGCTCATCTGAGCGGCGGCGTCGGTTATCGTTTCAAGCTGCCTGTGGCGGCTTGGTCTGAGGGTGTACCATGTTTTTTGATCATGCGACAATCACCGTTCGCGCCGGCGCTGGCGGCAACGGCTGCATCAGCTTTCGCCGCGAGAAATACGTGCCCTTTGGCGGCCCCAATGGCGGCCACGGGGGCCGGGGCGGCAGCGTCTACCTGCGGGTGAACGAGCAACTCAATACCCTGATGGCGTTCAATCGCCAGCAGCATTTCCGCGCCGAAAAGGGCGCGGCCGGCGGCAGCAGCGGCAAGCGGGGCCGCAGCGGCGAGGACTTGTACGTGGACGTGCCGGCGGGCACCGTGGTGCGGAACGCCGAGACGGGCGAGGTGCTGGGGGATCTTGGCGCTCCCGATCAGGTGCTCCTGGCCGCCCGAGGCGGCCGCGGCGGGCGGGGCAATGAGGCCTTCAAGACCTCGACCCGGCAGACGCCCCAATTCGCCGAAAAGGGCGCCCCTGGCGAGGAATACCGGCTCGAGTTGGAGCTCAAGCTGATCGCCGATGTGGGCCTCTTGGGCAAGCCCAACGCGGGCAAATCCACCCTGCTCTCGCGGGTCAGCGCGGCGCGCCCCAAAATCGCCGATTACCCCTTTACCACTCTGGATCCCCATCTGGGCGTGGTTGAGATAGACGAGCGCACCCTGGTGATGGCCGACATCCCCGGCCTGATCGAGGGCGCCCACGAGGGCGCCGGTTTGGGGCTCCAGTTCCTGCGCCATGTGGAGCGCACCCGGCTGCTGATCCATCTGCTGGATGGCGCCAGCCTGGATCCCGCCAGCGATTACCGGGCCATCAACCGCGAGATCGCGCTCTATTCGCCCGATCTCGCGCTCAAGCCCCAGGTCGTGGCCTTGAACAAGGCCGACCTGCCCGATGTGGAGCTGATGCGCGAGCTATTGCTGGAGGATCTGGCGCTGGACGAGATCCATGTCATCTCAGCGGTGACGGGCCAGGGCGTGCAGGATCTGTTGCGCGCCGTGGCAGACCGGCTGGAGACACTGCCCAAGCAGGAGCCCGCCGCCGAGCTGTACGTGTTCCGGCCCCACAAGCAGGGCGAGGATACGACGTTTACGATTACCCAAGTGGAGGAGGGAGTCTATCGCCTGGCGGGCGAAGAGATCGAGCGCCTGGCCGCCATGACGCCCTGGACCGTGGAGGAGGCCGTGGATCGCTTTGACCGCATCCTGGCCGCGCGCGGCATCACCCGCCAGATGGACGAGCTGGGCGTGGATACCGGCGACACGGTGCTCATCGGCGATATCGAGCTGGAATGGCGGTGAGCCCGGTGAACGCGGCATCGAAGGCGGCTGCGTCGCTGCGCATCGGCGTGCTGGGGGGCACCTTTGACCCGATCCACATCGGGCACCTGATCATCGCCGAAGAGGCGCGCCAGCGGCTCGCGCTGGATCGGGTGCTCTTTGTGCCCGCCCGCGTATCGCCGCTCAAGCTGGAAAACGGCACCCTCTTTACCGAGGAGCAGCGCCTGGAGATGGTGCAGCGCGCCATCCAGGGCAACCCGGCCTTTGCCATCTCGCGGGTGGATCTGGAGCGTGAGGCGCCCTCGTATACCGTGGACACCCTGCACTTGCTGCGCCAGCAGTGGGGCATCCAACATCGCTACTGGTTCATCATGGGCGCCGATTCGCTGCACTTTCTCTCTCACTGGCGCGATCCCCAGGGCTTGCTGCGGATGGCCCGGCTGGCGGTGATCAGCCGCCCGGGCCACGCGCCCGATTTCGCCCCGCTGGAACAGAGCATCCCGGGCATCGGCCAGGCGACGGACATCCTCCCAGGTCTGCAAATCGGCATCTCGTCTACCGAGATCCGCCGCCGGATCGGCCTGGGGCTGCCCATCCGCTATCAGGTGCCCGAGGCGGTGTGGGCCTGCATCTGCGCCTATGCCCACACGCAGCCGCGCTAGGCGCGCCGCCAGCCGATGGCTGCTCTCGCATAGACAAGAGGCAACCTTGACCGAACATCGCCTGCTCACCAGCATCTCGACCTTTAGCCTGTATCCCCTGCCGCTGCGCGCGGCCCTGCCCCTGATTCGCAGGGCCGGTTTCGATGGCGTCGAGCTGGTGGCCCCGCCCGTGGTGCATGCGCGCATCGCCGCCCGGCTGGCGGAACTGGTCCGGCGCCACGGCCTGGCCGTTTTGAGCGTGCACCAGACCCTCTTTGGCTATGGGCCCCTCCTGCCACTGGAGCGCCGTGCGCGCGATGCCGTGGCGCTGGCGCTGGCCGTTGGCGCGCCCCGCATCGTGCTGCACAGCCCCCACGTGCGCGCTTGGGCGCAGCCCGCCGGAGAGCGTTGGCTGGAGACCCTGGCGCAACTGCAAAAGCAGGCGGCGGCGGCCGGCGCCTGTATCAGCATCGAGAATGTGGATTGGAACCCCAGGCTGGACAAGCCCGTGGTCCTGGGCGAGATGCACGCCCTGGCGGGGTTTGCTGCCAGGCGCGGATTGGGCGTCACCCTGGATACCTGCCACGCCATGCGCAGCCACGCCGACCTGCTGGAGAGCTACAAGGCGCTTGGCCCCCAGATGGTCAACGTGCACCTGAGCGACTGGCGCGACATTGGCGCCGGCGAGCGGCGCCTGGTGCAGCGCTCGTTGATGGCCAACCATCTCTTGCCCGGCCAGGGCCAGGCCCCGCTGGCGGCCCTGCTCCGGCGGCTGGCCGCCGATGGCTATGCAGGCCCCGTGACCCTGGAGGTGAACCCCTGGGCGTTGCGCCCCTGGTCGCCTGCGCAATGCCTGGGTAGGCTGGAGCAGGCGGTGGCCTATATCCGGCAAGCCGGGCAAGGGAGCGCGCCGCAAGGGGCATAGCGAACCTGCGCCAGACGCTTTAGGGCGATTGCATGTGGGGTCGTGACGGGCCATGGGAGCGCGGACTGGGTTCGCTACGCTGCGTACGCAGCGGACGCCGTCAGAACGGCGTGCGCGGAGTGCAACTCCGCGCCCCAAGAAGCACATCCGTCTCGTCAAGCTCTTCAATTGCACCAGCATCGCCAGATGCGATTGCCCTGCGCAACTTGCCCGCCTGCGCTATCTGGCCTATCCTTGGGCAGCTTGATATCGAGACCCAATCGCTTGCGATAGATCAAAGGAGAGCCATCATGCCCGACGCCCTGCGCCAGTTGAACCCCTCGCCCCGTCTGCTGCTGGGCCCCGGCCCCAGCCAGATCGCGCCCCGCGTGCTCCAGGCCTGCGCCACGCCTCTGCTGGGCTATCTCGATCCCGAATACGTCCAGATGATGGACGATGTGCAGGTGCTCTTGCGCGAGGTGTTCCAGACCGAGAACGAATGGACCTTTTGCGCGCCCGGCACCGGCATGGCGGGTATGGAGGCGGCCCTGATCAATTTCCTAGAGCCAGGGGATCGCGCGCTGGTGTGCGTGGCCGGCGTATTCGGCGAGCGGCTGGTCAACGTGGCCGAGCGTTGCGGCGCTCAGGTCACCCGGGTGGATGCCGAGTGGGGGACTGCCGTGCAGCCGGAGCAGGTGCAGGCGGCCTTGCAGTCGGTGCAACCCAAGCTGGTGGCCATCGTGCATGCCGAGACCTCGACGGGCGTTTTGCAGCCCCTGGCCGAGATCGGCGCGCTGGCCCACGGGGCCGGCGCTCTGTTCCTGGTGGATTGCGTCACCTCGCTGGGCGGCGTGCCCGTGGGCGTGGATGCCCACGGCATTGACATCGCCTATAGCGGCACGCAGAAATGCCTGGGCGCGCCCCCCAGCCTGGCGCCCATGACCCTTGGCCCGGCGGCGGTGGCTGCTTTCCGGGCGCGCAAGACGCCGGTGCAGAGCTTTTACCTGGATATCGGCCAGATCTGGCGCTATTGGGGCAGCGAGCGCGCCTACCACCAGACGGGCATGATCAACATGACCTATGCCCTGCGCGAGGCCCTGCTCATGATCCACGAGGAGGGGCTGGAGACCCGCTTTGCGCGCCATCGCCGCAACCAACAGGCCCTCATCGCCGGGGCCCAGGCCATGGGCTTGGAGCCGACGGTCCAGGATCCCGCCCTGCGCTTGCCCTCGCTGACGACGCTCATGATCCCCGAGGGGGTCAACGATGCAGCGGTGCGCGGGCGTCTGCTGAACGACTATGGCATCGAGATCGGCGGCGGGCTGGGCAAGTTCGCGGGCAGGGCCTGGCGTGTGGGGCTGATGGGCTATGCCTCGCAGCGCTCCAGCGTCATGCTGCTGCTGGCCGCCCTGGGCGACCTGCTCAAGAACGAGCGCGTGGACGAGGGCCTGGCCGCCGCCGCTGCGGTGTACGCCTAGATCTTCGTATGTGGTGCGGAGCGCGGGCTTGAGCCCGCAGCCACGAGCCGGTGCGGGATGAATCCCGCGCTCCGGGCGCCATGTTGCCAGATGTATGTGCCAGGGCCGGTGAAAGGAGCCCGCTCGTGCGCCTCAAACTGATCGCCTGCGAGGTGCTGGCGCGCCAGGCCTACTATGCGGCGGCGCTCTCGCCCCATGTGGTGGATATCGAGCTGATCGCCAAGGGCCTGCACAACGAGCCCGATACGCTGCGCCAGCACCTGCAAGCGCGCCTGGATGCCGTTGTGGCGGAGGCTTACGACGCCACGCTGCTGGGCTATGGCCTGTGCAGCAACTCGATTGCCGGGCTGGTCTCCCGCGAGGTGCCCCTGGTGGCGCCCCGCGCCCACGATTGCATCGCCCTCTTTTTGGGCTCGGCCGAGCGCTATGCGGACGAGTTCCGCGAGACGCCGGGCACCTACTGGTACGTGGCCGACTATATCGAGCGCAACGACGCCGACTCTGGCCAGAATGTGGCCCTGGGCTCGACCGCCGACGAGGACGCTCTACAGGCCACCTATGAGGAGTATGTGCGCAAATATGGCCAGGACAACGCCGATTACCTGATGGAGGTCATGGGCGCCTGGCAAAAGCACTATAGCCGCGCCGCCTATATCGAGAACGCCGATATGCCCCTGCCCGACTATCGCGCCCAGGTGCGCGAGGTCGCCGCGCGGCGCTCCTGGCGCTTTGAGGAGCTAGAGGGCCGCCTGCTGTTGATCCGCGACCTGGTGGAGGGCCGTTGGGACCCCGAGCGGTTCCTGGTGGCGCCGCCGGGCTGCGCCATCACGCCCACCAACGATGCCCGCATCCTGGATTGCGCGCCGACGGGTTTTGCCGCGCCTGGGGCGGCCAGGTAGAATGGGGGCGAGCGCATCGCAGCGCTGCGCCATCCACGACGATACATACAGGAGTGATAGGGATGCCGAACACCATCAGCCCCGCACAGCGTGAACTCGCCGCCAAGACCATCCGGATGCTGGCCGCCGATGCCGTCGAAGAGGCCAATTCGGGACACCCGGGCATGCCTATGGGGGCGGCGGATTATGCCCTGGCCCTCTGGCTGGAGCATCTGCGTTTCAACCCGCAGGACCCCTTTTGGCCCAACCGGGATCGGTTCGTCCTCTCGGCGGGCCACGGCTCGATGCTGCTCTACAGCCTGCTGCACCTCTTTGGCTATGATCTGACCCTGGATGAGCTCAAGACCTTTCGCCGGTTCGGGAGCCGCACCCCCGGCCACCCAGAGTACGGGCTCACCCCTGGGGTCGAGACCACCACCGGCCCCCTGGGCCAGGGTTTCGCCAATGGCGTGGGCATGGCCATCGCCGCCAGGATGACGGCGGCGCGTTTCAACACCGCCGAGCACCCCATTTTCGACCACTTTATCTATGGCATCGTCAGCGATGGCGATCTGATGGAGGGGGTGGCTTCAGAGGCGGCCTCGCTGGCGGGGCACCTGGGGCTGGGCAACCTGATCTATTTCTATGACGACAACGAGATCTCGATCGAGGGCTCTACCGAGCTGGCCTTTACCGAGGATCGGGCCATGCGCTTCGAAGCCTATGGCTGGCAGGTGCTCCACATTGACGGGCACGATGGCGAGCAGGCCGGCCGCGCCCTGGCCGAGGCCCAGGCCGATGCAGAGCGCCCCACCCTGATCGTGGCCAAGAGCCACATCGGCTATGGCAGCCCGGGCAAGCAAGACAAGGCCAGTTCGCATGGCGAGCCCTTGGGGGCCAAGGAGTTGGCAGCCACCAAAGAGAACCTGGGCTGGCCCGAGACGCCCCGGTTTCTGATCCCGGACGAGGTGGCGCAACTGTGCGCCGCCCGCGTGCAAGAGCTACAGGCGGGCTATGCCGCTTGGCAGGGGCGCTATCAGGCCTGGCGCGCCGCCAACCCCGAGCTGGCCGCCGAGTACGACCGCTATATGACCAAGGCCCTGCCCGACGACCTGGAGCAACAACTCCTGGCTGCCGCACCGACCAAGCCCAACGCCACCCGCCGCCTGAGCGGCGAGCTGCTCCAGCGCATCGCCGAGATCGTGCCCGGCCTGGTGGGCGGCTCGGCCGATCTGGCCCCCTCCACCTCGACCTATATGCTAAAGTACGAGGCCATTGCCAAGGGCAGCTTTGGCGGGCGCAATTTCCACTTTGGCGTGCGCGAGCACGGCATGGCGGGCATCCTCAATGGCATGGCCGTCTATGGCGGGTTCATCCCCTTTGGGGCCACGTTCCTGGTCTTTGCCGACTATATGCGGCCCTCGATCCGCCTGGCCAACATTATGGGGGCCCAGGTGATCTATGTGCTCACCCACGATAGCATCTTTGTGGGCGAGGACGGCCCCACCCACGAGCCGGTGGAGCACGTGGCCTCGCTGCGGCTGATCCCCGGCATGACCGTGTTCCGCCCCGCCGATGGCCCCGAGGTGGCCGCCGCCTGGGCCTATGCCCTGCGCCGCCAGGACGGCCCCACGGCCCTGATCCTGACGCGCCAGGGCGTGCCCGCCATCGAGCGGCGCGTGCCCTTTAGCTGTGAGGCGTTCAACCGGGGCGCCTACATCGTGGCCGATACGCCGGGGCGCGCCCCCGAGGTGGTGCTGGTGGGCACCGGCTCTGAGCTCCAGTTCGCCGTGGCAGCCAAGGACGCCCTGGCGCAACATGGCTACTCGGTGCGCGTCGTCTCGATGCCCTCGCAAGAGCTGTTCTTGCGCCAGGATGCCGCCTTCCGTGAGAGCCTGGTCCCCTCGGGGGCCCGCGTGGCCGTCATCGAGGCGGGCACGCGCTATGGCTGGGCCGAGGTGGCGGGCAAGGACGCCCTGTTCATCACCCAGGACACCTATGGCCATTCGGCGCCCTATCAGGCGCTGATGCAGGAGCTGGGCTGGAACACCGAGGCCATTGTGGCCCGCCTGCTGGATTGGCTCCACGCCGACTGATCTGTGTCCTCGCTGGGGCGCGGGCGTCTCGCTCGCGCCCCAAGCATATGCGCCCGATAGATGCTACTCCTATGCCCACAGGCCCTATCCGCAACCGGTTGACGCTCGCCCTCGCTCCCCTTACAATGGCCCTGTGATCGAGCCCCTTTCTCATTGATGCGCATAGGAGGATCGCGATGCGAACAACCGCCATCGGCATCGCCATGATGAACGACGAGCGTCAGCACGTTTGGGAGCAGAACGAGGCGCTGAACATGGGCGTGCTCAACCGCTGGGCCGAGATCATCCGCAACGGCCTCACAAATGCGGATGGCTCTGCGCCGGAGGTCGTGGTCGCCTCGGAGACCATCAAATCGGTGCGGGTGGCCCATAAAGTGGGCGAGGAGCTGCGCCGCGCCGGCTGCCGCATCGTCATCATGTGCTACAACGTGTGGAACTTTCCCTTTCTCGTCTGGCCCTTTATCAACACCCTGGGGCGCGATATCCCCATCCTGAGCCTTTCCAACAACAACGGCAAGTACCCCGGCAACGTGGGGCTGCTGGCCACCGATGGCGCCCTGCGGCAGGCGGGCGTGCGCACCCATCGTATCGTGGGCGAGATGGACGACCCTGCCTTGCACCAGGATGTGTTCGACTGGATCCGCGCCGCCCAAGCCCTGACCACCATCCGCAACGAGGTCTATGGCATGTACGGCGGCCACTCGATGGGCATGGAGACGGGTTACTTTCACATGGTGCCTACCATCAAGGCCCTGGGCTGCACCACCCGCCAGATTGACCAGCTCTGGCTGACCAAGGTGATGGAGAACGAGGTGGACGAGGCCGAGGTGCTCAGGGGACTGCGCTGGTTCGAGGGGCTGTTGGGCGAGCGTCTGCGCTACGACGGCAAAATGCTCACCCCAGAGACCCTCAAGACCCAGATCCGCCTGTATCTCGCCATGCAGATCGTCAACGCGGACAAGGGGTTCGACTTTTGCGGGCTCAAGGGCCAGCGCGAGCTGACCGAGTATGTCTGCCTGGGCGATGTGCCCGAGATGCTGCTCAACGACCCCTATGACTGGAACGGGACCAAAGAGCCCACAGTCTGCGCCACCGAGGCCGACGCCTATGCGGCGGTGACCATGCAACTGCTGAAATATATCACCGGCGGGCTGCCCTCGCTCTTTATGGATGTGCGCCTCTACCTGCCCGAGCTGGGCCTGTGGGATTGGTGCAATTCGGGCAACCACGCCTCCTGGTATGCCGCCCAGAGCATGGACCCCGCCGAGAACTTTGCGCGGATCAACTTTCATCCCGCCCTCGAGTTCTATTTCAAGGCGGGGGGCGCCTCGGTCGAGTTCAACGCCAAGCCCGGCCCCATGACCTATGCGCGCCTGGGCCTTTGGGACGACAAGCCGTTCATGGCGATTATGAAGGGCGAGAGCGTGGGCCTGAGCGAGGAGCAGGCGCGGGCGATCAACGCCCAGACCGATCCCACCTGGCCCCACGTGCATGCGCGCCTGGACGCTTCCTTTGACCAGTTCCTGGCCGTGTTCCCCTGCAACCACGTCATGGGTACCGTGGGCGACCGGGTGCGGCCCCTGGTGTACCTGTGCGAGATGGCGGGCATCACGCCGGTGGTGCTGGGTCCTGAGGGGGAAAAGCGCCAGCCGCCCATCTGGGAGATGGTGCGTTAGCGCCTTTTGGGCAACGAGGGCGTTACGGGGTGTGGCAAGAGAGCTTGGGTTGAACAGCCACGGCAAGGGGCAGGCGAGAGAACCAAGGCCCGTTCCTGATGCTTGCGCAATGCCCTAACGCTCGGCGCCCCTCTCCTGCAAAACTGCGGAAGAGGGGCGCTTGCATGTTGTCTACCGGCATTTCCCGCGCGGGGGTGAGGGTTGCAGAGACGGCTTCTCGCTGCAACTATTTGGCAATAGCCACGACTTGAGCCCTGAACCAGGTTGCGCAAGGCATTGACGCGGGGGTTATGGTATGTTAGCATAGATGACATCAGGGCATGGCCCAATGACCGATTCCAACCCCTCACGAGGGCAAGGGGGACGCGATGAGTCAGGTGGAGACATCACGTGAGCGCTTGCAGCGCATCAAGGTGATCGGCGTCGGCGGCGGCGGCTCGAATGCCGTCCGCCGCATGATCGAGGCGGGCATCGAAGGGGTCGAGTTTGTCACCATCAATACCTCGCTCCGGGAGATGGTCGCCTCGCGCGCGTCTGCGCGCCTCCAAATTGGCGCCGAGATCACCCACGGCCTGAGCACCGGCGGCGACGTCTCGCTGGGCGTTCGCTCCGCCGAGGCGGCTCAGGCCGAGATCGCCAAACTCTTGGAGAATACCGACATGGTATTCATCGCCGCCACCCTGGGCGGCGGCACGGGCACCGGCGCCGCGCCCGTTGTCGCTCGCCTCGCCAAGGAGCGGGGCATTCTCACCGTGGCCGTGGTGACCAAGCCCTTTGGCTTTGAGGGCGCCCGCCGGAGCCAGGCCGCCGAAGAGGGCCTGCGCGAGCTGGTGCAGCATGTGGATGCCGAGATCGTGATCTCGAACGACCGCCTGCTGAGCCTGGATGTGCGCAATTTAAAGCTGACCGACGCATTCAGCATGGCCGATGAGATGCTGAAAAAGGCCGTTCAGATCGTGTGCGACTTTGTGCTCAAGGTTGGCCTGATCAACGTGGACCTGCGAGACGTGATCGCGATCCTGACCAACGGCGGGCGCACGATGGTCAGCATGACGCGCGCCACGGGCGAGGAGCGGGCGCTGGCAGCCGCCCAAGAGGCGATCACCAGCCCGCTGCTGGATATCACGCTCCAGGGCGCCACCGGCTTGTTGCTGAATATCGAAGGGGGCGATCTCTCCATCGGTGAGGTGCACGCCGCCGCCGACCTGATCTCGCGCACCGCCTCGCCCGATGCCAACATCATCTGGGGCTATGTGGACAACCCCGAGCTCAAGGGCGAGATCCGCATCACCCTGATCGCCACCGGCTATCAGGTAGAGGATCGTTCCGAGGCGCAGCCGCGTCGCGGTTGGGACATGCCCACCGACCTGGACCGGCGTCCTTCCGACTCGTTGGACCTGGATATCCCGACGCGCCTGCGCCGCTGAGCCGCGCAGAAAAACAGGGTGTATTCGGGGTATTTATGTCCGCTTCATTGACGCATCTCGGCGGCTGTGCTACGATCAACAAGCTGAGATGTGCCAGCAGCCAGAGCCTGTTGTGACTTTGGCGCAACGCCGTTGCAAGCGCCTACGCCACACAATCTCGCCGGCGTAACGGGAAAACAGCAGGAGGAGAGCTTTGGACGACTATCAGGGGCACCATAACAGGCAGGCGATCATCAAGGTAATCGGGGTGGGCGGCGGCGGCTCGAATGCCGTCAACCGCATGATTGAGGCAGGGCTGGGGGGCGTCGAGTTCATCGCCGTCAATACCGATGCCCAGGCGCTGGCCCTCTCCAACGCGCCTGTGCGCGTGCGTATCGGGAACCAAAGCACCCGGGGCTTGGGATCGGGGGGCGACCCGGAGGTGGGCCTCAAGGCGGCCCAGGAATCTCGCGAAGAGTTGCACGCCGTGTTGGAGGATGCCGACATGGTGTTTGTGACGGCGGGCCTGGGCGGCGGCACCGGCACCGGCGCCTCGCCTGTGATCGCTGAGATTGCGCGCAAGCTGGGGGCCCTCACCGTGGCCGTGGTCACACGCCCCTTTGGCTTTGAGGGCGTGCGGCGCGGGCGCGTGGCCGAAAGCGGCATGATGAAGCTCAACGAGCATGTGGATACCCTGATCGCCGTCCAGAACGACCGCTTGCTAGAGCTGGTGGATCGCCAGGTGCCGCTGCAACAGGCGTTTCTGGTGGCCGATGACATCCTGCGCCAGGGCATTCAGGGCATCTCGGAGCTGATCACCGTCACCGGCCTGATCAACACCGACTTTGCCGATGTCAAAGCGATCATGAAGGATGGTGGGGCGGCGCTCATGACCGTGGGCCGCGCCTCGGGCGAGGAGCGCGCCCTGGCGGCTGCCGAGGCGGCCATCACCAGCCCGCTGCTGGACATTAACGTGAGCGGCGCGCGGGGCGTGCTGTTCAACGTCAAGGGCGGCGAGGACTTGTCGCTCTATGAGGTCTCTCAGGCCGCCGACCTGATCCGCCACACGGCCTCGGCAGATGCGAATATCATCTTTGGCGCCGTGATTGACGAAGAGATGCGCGATCAGATCCAGATCACCCTGATCGCCACGGGCTTTGACCTGGATGAGCGGGCCAAGATCCGCCAGGCGCCCGATCTCGAGGGCAGCGAGCCGCGCCCGTCCCTGCCCCCCTCGCCGGACGACAACGACCTGGACATTCCGCCGTTCCTGCGCCGCAAGTCCTAGTCCCTGCAACGCCTCTACGATCCAGGGGAGCCCATTGTGGGCTCCCCTGTGTGTTCATGAGCAGATCGTTCGTCTGGTTCCGCCGCCAGCGCCTGCAACGCCAGCAGGTAGCCGCGCCAGCCCAGCCCGCAGATCTGGCCGCGACAGACCGGCGCCGTCACCGAGACGTGGCGAAAGGGCTCGCGGGCGTGCACGTTGGAGAGATGCACCTCGATGGCGGGCAGGCCCACGCCGCTCAGGGCGTCGCGCAGGGCATAGCTATAGTGGGTGAACGCCCCCGGGTTGATCACGATCCCATCGGCCCATGCGGCGGCCTCGTGGATGGCGTCAATCAGCGCCCCCTCGTGGTTCGATTGCACGATGCGCAACGTGACCCCCTGGGCATCGGCCCACTGTTGTAGCCGCGTGTTCATGTCCGCCAGGGTCATGCGCCCATAGACCTCGGGCTCGCGGCGGCCCAACAGGTTCAAGTTGGGCCCGTGGATCACCAGATAGCTATGGCTCATGGCGTTTTCCTGTGCTTTTCTACTCTATAGTATGGTTGCATGCAGATGAGAACTGCGCATGTATGCGCCACGCATTCATGCGTCATGTTCACCCGTCGTTTGCTCATGGCGTATCCCTCCTCAGCACCTCGATCACCTGCTCGGCGGGCAGATCGTCGGCGATGACCACATCGCCGATGGCCCTGGGCAGGACAAAGCGCAAGCGGCTGCCGCGCCGTTTCTTGTCGGCGAACATGGCCTCATAGACGGCCTCGGGGTCGTGCTCGGGGGCATCCACGGGCAGGCCGTGGGCCCGCAACGCGGCCACGATGCGCGCCCGCGTCTCGGCGGTGCACAGGCCCCGTTGCTCGGCCAGCAGCGCCGCCTTGGCCATCCCGATGCTGACGGCCAGGCCGTGGTGCAGGCCATAGCCCTCCAGGACCTCATAGGCGTGGGCAAAGGTGTGGCCCAGGTTCAGCACGGCGCGCCGCCCCTGCTCGTAGGGGTCCTCCTCCACCACGTCAATCTTGACCTGCAAGGCCCGCCCGATGATCTCGCGCATCTCTGGCTGCTGTGACCCCTCTTCCAGCATGGCGAACAGCTCGGGATCGGCGATCACCCCGGCCTTGATGATCTCGGCCAGGCCCGCCTGGCGCTCGATCTCGGGCAGGCTGGCCAGGGTATCGGTATCCAGCAGCACCAGCAGCGGCTCGACAAAGGCGCCGATCAGGTTCTTGCCCCGGGGGTGATCCACGGCCACCTTGCCGCCCACGCTGGCATCTATCATGCCCAGCAGGCTGGTGGGCGCCTGCACCAGGCGCACGCCCCGCAGGTAGGTGGCCGCGGCCAGGCCCGCCGTATCGGTGACCACGCCGCCGCCCAGGGCGATCACCGCCCCGCCGCGATCCAGCCCGGCCTCGATGAAACGGTCATACAGCAGGCGCACCGTGTCCAGCGTCTTGTGGCGCTCTCCGGCGGGCAGCGTCACGGAGGCGGGCCGATAGCCCCGCGCCCGCAGGCTCTCCATCACCGTTGCGCCATAGAGCGGCCAAACGTGCTCGTCGCTGACCACCACCGGGTCTGAGGTCACGCGCTGGGCCTTGAGCAGGTCGCCCATCAAGGCGAGCCCGCCGGGGATCAAGTGCACCAGATAGCTGCCCGTGGGGGTGCGCACGGGCCAGGCGACGGGCCGCGCCCCAAAGAGCTGCATGACGGCCTCTACCACCTCCTCTACGGTGCGGCTGGTGGTGTCGATATGCTGGGGGATCTGGTTATAGGCCGCATAGCGCTGGGCCAGCAGGTCGCGCACCCGCTGCTCCGGCGAATCCCCCCAGAGCATGGGGCGGCCCTGGTCGCCCTGCAGGCGCTGTACGATGGCCTCCGCCTCGCAATCCAGACAGACCACCCAGCCGTTGCGCATCAGCAGCTCGCGGTTGCGCTCGTCCACCAGGCAGCCGCCACCCGTGGCGATGACCACCCCCTCGCGCATGGACAGCTCTTCGCACAGCCCGCGCTCGATCTGGCGAAAGGCGCCCTCGCCGAACTGGCTGAAAATCTCGGGAATGGTGCGTCCGGCCCGCTGGACGATCAGCTCGTCCATGTCCACAAAGGGGCGCCCGATGCGCTGGGCCACCCGCGCGGCCACCGAGCTCTTGCCCGTGCCCATGAAACCGGTGATGATCAAGTTACGACGCTCGGTCATCTCGGACCCTCCTGACGATGGCGGCCAGGGTATCGGCCCCATAGCGCTCTAGCACGGCGTCGGCCAGCACCCAGGCGACCATGGCCTCACCCACGACGGCGGCGGCGGGCACGGCGCACACGTCCGAGCGCTGGTATTGGGTGCCGGTCTCCTCGCCGGTCTCTAGATCCACCGTGGCGATGGGCGACACGGTGGTGGGAATCGGCTTCATGGCGGCCCGCAGCCACAGCGGCTCGCCATTGGTGATGCCGCCCTCCAGGCCGCCGGCCCGGTTGGCGCGCCTCGCAAGCCCCGCATAGAGGGCATCGTGTACCTGGGTGCCGGGCAGGCGGGCGTTCTCAAAGGCCGGGCCGATCTCGACGCCCTTGATGGCCTGGATGCTCAGAATGGCCTGGGCCAGGCGGCCATCCAGCCGCCGGTCCCATTGCACATGGCTGCCCAGGCCGGGCAACAGGCCCCAGGCGGCGACGACGATCACGCCGCCCAGCGACTCGCCCGCCTCTCGCGCCGCGTCAATGGCGGAGCGCATGCGCTCCGCCGCCGCCGGATCGGGGCAGGCCACGTCCGAGCCCTCGGCCCGGCGGCAGAGCGCGGCCAAGTCCTCGTCTGCAACCTGGGCCGCCACATCGCCGATGGCCTCCACATAGCTGCCGATCTCGATGCCGACGGCCCGCAACAGCAGCTTGCAGACGCCGCCCGCCGCCACCCGCGCCGCCGTCTCGCGGGCGCTGGCCCGCTCGGCCACCAGGCGCATGTCGTCCAGGCCATACTTGACGGCGCCAGGCAGGTCGGCGTGGCCGGGGCGCGGGCGCGTCCAGGGGGGCACGACCCGCTCACGCCAGTTCTCGTAATCGCGGTTGGGGACCAGCATGGCCAGGGGCGCGCCGATGGTCTGCCCCTGGATGGCGCCGCCCAAAAAGCGCACCTGGTCGCGCTCGATCTGCTGGCGCGCCCCCCGACCATAGCCCCGCTGGCGGCGCGCCAGGTCCCGGTCAATGGCCTCGTTATCCAGCGACAAGCCGGCGGGCAGCCCCTCGATCAGGCTCACCAGGGCGGGCCCGTGGGATTCACCGGCCGTCAGAATGCGCAGCATCGCCTCCTCCTCTCAGCGCCGCCCGGCAGGCGGCCTCCATCAGATCCACCGGCGGCTCGACGCCGGTCCAGAGCCGAAACGCTTCGGCGCCCTGGTGCACCAGCATCATCAGGCCGTTCTCAGCCCGGGCGCCCTGGGCGCGGGCCAGGGCCATCAGGCGGGTCTCGGCCGGGTTGTAGATCAGGTCGAACAAGAGCGCGCCATGCGGAAAGGCCACCTCCTCCGGCCAGGGGATGGCGACGGTGTGGGGCCACATGCCCGCCGAGGTGGTGTTGACCACCAGTTCGGCCCCGGGGGCCAGGCGTGTCAACAGGGCGGCGCTCAAGGCGCCGTGCTCCACGGCGGCTCCCGGCAGGGCGGCCCGCAGGTCGGCGGCCAGGGACGCAGCCCGCTCGGGGGTGCGGTTCAGCAGGGCGACGTACGCGCCCGCCTGGGCCAGGCCGTAGCCGATGGCCCGGGCCGCGCCGCCCGCTCCCAGCACCAAGGCGCGGATGCCGCCCGGCTCGCACCCTGCGCCACGCAGGGCGCGCATGAACCCGGCGGCGTCGGTGTTGTGGCCCGTTAGTTCCTCGCCCATCAGGATGGTGTTCACCGCGCCGATGGCCCGCGCCTCGGGGGTGAGGGCGTCCACCAGGGAGAGCAAGGCCTGTTTGTGGGGCACCGTGGCATTGAGGCCGCGCAGCCCCAGGGCGCGGGCGCCCCGCAGGGCCTCGGCCAGGGCGCCCGGCGGCACGGCAAAGGGCAGATAACACCAGTCCATGCCACAAGAGGCAAAAGCGGCGTTGTGCATGGGGGGCGAGATGCTGTGCTCCACGGGCCAGCCCAGCAGCCCCACCAGGCTTGTATGGCCGGTGATGGCGATCTTGAGGGTTGCGTCGCGGCCCATCACAACGCGCCTCCTGCGACCCGGCCCAGGGTCTCGGCAAAGCCGGGGAACGAATCCTGGATACACTCGGCGCCCAGCACGGCGGTCTCGCCCTGGGCGATGAGCCCCGCCACGGCCAGGGTCATGGCAAGGCGGTGGTCGCCCTGGCCGTCCACGGGGGCCCCCACCAGGGTCGCGCCCCCCCAGATATCGAACCCATCGGGGGCGGGCTCGATCTGGGCGCCCAGGGCGCGCAGGGCGGCCACCGTGGTGGCCACCCGGTCGGTCTCTTTGACGCGCAGCTCGGCGGCGTCGCGCACGCGGGTCTCGCCCTGGGCCTGGCTGGCGGCCAGCGCCAGGATGGGGAACTCGTCAATCATGCGCGGCGCCAGTTCGCCGCCAACAGTGGTTCCGTGCAGCTCGGAGCTGCGCACCCGCAGGTCGGCCACCGGCTCGCCGCCCTCGTCGCGCTCGTTTTCCAGCGTAATGTCGGCCCCCATGGCCCACAGGGCGTTCAGCAGGCCGGTGCGGGTGGGGTTCACCCCCACGTGCCGGATGACGATCTCGCTGCCGGGGACCAGCAGGGCCGCGACGATCAGATAGGCCGCCGAGGAAAAATCGCCGGGCACGCGCACATCCACGGCATCCAGGCGGCCCACAGGGCCGGAGAGGCTGTGGGTCAACCCCGCGCTCTGCACGGCGACGCCGCGCCCGCGCAGCATGCGCTCGGTGTGATCCCGCGAGGGGCCCGGCTCGCGCACCGTGGTCGTCCCCTGGGCATACAGCCCCGCCAGCAGCAGGCACGATTTGACCTGGGCGCTGGCCACGGGCAGGGCATGCTTGGCGCCGTGCAGCGGGCGCCCCAGGATGATCAGGGGCGGCAGCCGGTTGCCTTCGCGCCCGGCGATCTTGGCGCCCATGTTTGCCAGCGGCGCGATGATGCGATCCATGGGGCGGCGGCGCAGTTGCGGCTCGGCCCGCAGCACGCTGGCAAAGGGCTGCCCCGCCAGCAGGCCCGCCATCAGCCGCATGGTGGTGCCGGAGCGGGCGCAATCCAGCACATCCTCGGGCTCGCGCCAGCCGCGCAGGCCCTGCCCGTGGACCACCAGGGTCTCGGCCTGCGGGCGCTCGATCTCGACGCCCAGGGCTTGCAAGCACCCGATGGTGGCGCGGCAATCGCCGCTGTCCAAAAAGCCCTCGATGCGCGCGGCGCCCTCGCCCAGGCTGCCCAACAAGAGCGCCCGGTGGGTGATGGACTTGTCGCCCGGCACGGTTACCGTTCCGGCCAGGCGCGCAGCGGGTTGAAAAGTCAGGTTCATCGGTTCATCCCCCGTCGGCGCTCGCGCGCCGCGCCCAAAAGCGGCAGGAGCGCCTCTATATCGTCCTCTTGCAGCAGCTCGATCAGGCGGGCCAGCTCCCCTTGGGCCGCGCGAGCCGCATCCAGAATGGCGGCCCGGTTGGTGCGCAGGATGTCGCTCATCATCGGGATGCTGCTGGCAGCCACGCGGCTGGTATCGCCGAACCCGCTGGCGGCCAGGGCCCACAACATGGCATCCTGCTGGCCATCCTCCTGCTGGGCCAGGCGCTCCGCCGCGAGAACCAGGCTCACCGCCAGCAGATAAGGCAGGTGGCTGATGGCGGCCACGATGCGATCATGGCGCTCGGGCTCCAGGTAGAGGGGCCGCGCCCCCACGGCGCGCACCAGGGCCTCGGCCAGAGCCACGGCCTCGGGGGCCGTGCGCTCCAGGGGCGCCAGCACAAAGACCTTGTCCAAGTACAGGCTGGGCTCGGCCACCGAGAGCCCCGAGGATTCCTTGCCGCACATGGGGTGCCCGCCGATGGGCTGCACCCCCTCGGGCAGGCGCTCCATGGCGCGGCAGATCTCGGCCTTGGTGCTGCCCACATCTAGCACCACGCAGCCCGGCTTGAGCCAGGGGCCGATCTCGGCGAGCCTGGCCAGGATATCGCCCACGGGGGTGCAGAGCACCACCAGATCGGCCCCGGCCACGCCCTCGCGCAGGTCCGTGGCGCCCCGGTGGATCATGCGCAGGGTGGTGGCCATTGTGAGGCTGCTCTGGCGGCGGGCCACGCCCACCACCTCGCGGCAGGCATCATGCGCGCGCAGCGCCGCCGCCAGCGAGCCCCCCATCAGGCCCAGGCCGACGATCGCCACCCGCGCGTTGGTAAAATCCATACAGCGACTCCCTCTGAAAAAGGTCCATCCTGTGGGCACCCTGCGCAGGTATGCGCCAGGGGTGCCCCTACCTCGTCCCCTCCGCATCCAGACGCTTGGAGGCGCGAGACTCGTATCGCCCTCGCGCAACCCCTACAGTGAGCGGCCCACGGCCTCGGCGACGCGCTGCAGGTCCGCCATCATCTCGCGGAACGCCGCCGGCGCGAGCTGCTGGCCGCCATCGGAGAGGGCCACCTCGGGGTGCGGGTGCATCTCGATCAGCAGGCCATCGGCGCCCGAGGCCACGGCGGCCCGGCACAGCGGGTTGATCCAGGCGGCCTTGCCCGAGGCATGGCTGGGATCCACCAGCACCGGCAGGTGGGTCAGCTCTTTGAGCACCGGCACCGCGCTGACATCCAGGGTATTGCGCGTGTACGTTTCGAACGTCCGGATGCCCCGTTCGCAGAGCATGACCTGCTGGTTGCCGCTGGACATGATGTACTCGGCAGACATGAGCAACTCTTCCATGGTGGACATCATACCACGTTTCAGCAGCACGGGCCTATCGGTGCGGCCCACGGCCTCCAGCAGGTTATAGTTCTGCATGTTGCGGGCGCCGATCTGCAGGATATCGGCCACCCCGGCCACCATAGGCACCTGATCGGGGGCCATCACCTCGGTGACAATGGCCAGCCCAAAGGCGTTCTTGACCTCGGCCAGGAGGCAGAGCCCCTTTTCGCCCAGGCCGCGAAAGCTATAGGGCGAGGTGCGCGGCTTGAATGCGCCGGCGCGAAAGATATGGCCACCGCTCTTCTTGAACACCTCGGCGGCCTCAAAGATCTGGTCGCGGCTCTCCACCGAGCAAGGCCCGGCCATGACGATCACCTTTTCCGCGCCGATGCGGCAGCCGTTGACAGCGATGACCGTATCCTCCGGATGGAAATCGCGGCTGGAAAGCTTGAAGGGCTTGAGCACGCGCACCACGCGCTCCACGCCCTCCATGATCTCGAACATGGTCTCTTGCAGGGTGCGCTCGTCGCCGATGACGCCGATGATGGTGCGCTCTTCGCCAGATGAGCGGTGTGGCTTGAAGCCCAGCTCGTGGACCCGATCCACAACGGCCTGAATCTGTTCTTCCGGTGCGTGGCTGCGCATAATGATGATCACGATAGGTTCTCCTCTTCTGAATGGGGTGCTTGGGCCAGGTCGGGGCGCAACACCTGCGCTCCGTTCTGATAGATGTGGCGGATGGCGGTGGGCGGGAGATCGGTGTTCCACCAGAGCAGCGCGCGGATACAGCGCCGCAAGCTGCCGGGCACGGGGATCTCGCAGCCATTGAGCAGCGGCACGTGCTGCCAGCCGAGCTGGCGGGCGGCCTCGGCGGGAAAGGCCGCGTTCAGATCGCCGGTCACGGTGAAATAGGCGCTGGCCAGGTCATCAGCGGCGACCTGGTTAGCGAAGACCATCTCCTGCAACAGGGCGCGGGTAGCATCCAGGATCTCTTGGCGGCGGTTGAGCTCGACGGTGGTGGCCCCTCGGATTCCGCGTACGGGCATCTTGTATCCTTTCTGGCGGGTCTGGGTATAAAAAAAGAGCGTAGAGTCCGCGCTCCACGCTCTGGGTAACCTTTTTGGGTTTCTGGGAGGGTCTCTAGCTCTCCCTACGGTGCAGCGCGCAAATCCCCGCTATGGAGCGGGGATAATAAAAGTAGGCCTCAAAAGCGCTGCAAGGGGCAGGGCAGCCAGCACCAGGGGCTTGTACCCTGGCATGGCGATCCAGCGTCTCCTCATGGGCCGTGCTGTGACGCACCGTGGCTGCCTCCCGAAAGATTGGCTACAAAATAGCACAGACCTGAATGGCTGTCAATTCGGGTGCGCGGTTTTGCAGGGCGCGCTATTGCCCCTCCAGGCCATCCATCCGCCAGAGCCGCACGCTGTGATCCACCATATCCGGGTCTAGGACGAACCAGATCCCGCTGCCAGAGGCGAGGATTTGCCCATCGGGAGAGAATGCAATGCTGTTGACGCTCATGGTATGGCCTTCCAGGGCCTGGATCGGGGCGCCATCCCCGGCCCGCCATAACTGCACCGTGATCCCGCTGGATGAGGCCAGGGTTTGCCCGTCAGGGGAATAGGCCAGGCTATACACCGGCGCTGTGGACCCGCCCAGGGAGCGGACCAGGGCGCCATCTGCCACGCGCCACAAGCGGATGGTCTGATCGCTCGACCCTGTCGCCAGGGTCTGTCCATCGGGGGCAAAAGCCACGCTCAGCACCTCGTCCGTATGCCCTTCCAGAACACGCAAGAGAGCGCCATCCTCCACCTGCCAGAGCCGCGCGGTATGGTCGCTCGCTCCCGAAGCCAGGAACCTCCCATCGGGCGAGTAGGCCACATCGGTCACGGTATTGCTGTGGCCCTCCAGGGATGCAAGAGAGCGCCATCTTGGGCGCGCCAGAGCCGCACGGTCTGATCGCCCGATCCCGTCGCCAGGGTCCGTCCATCGGGGGCGTAGGCCACAGAGGTCACCGGCCCGGTGTGCCCCTCCAGGGTGCGCAGGTGCGCGCCGTCGGCCACTTGCCAGAGCCACACGGCGCCATCGCCCGAGGCGGAGGCCAGGGTCTGGCCATCTGGGGCATAGGCCACGGCGAGCACAGGCCCCGTATGGCCCTCCAGGGTGCGCAGCAGCGCGCCGGTCTGCACCTGCCAGAGCCGCACCGTATCATCGGGCGGACCGGCATCCATCACAGCGGGAACCCCGGATCCCGAGGCCAATAGCTGTCCATCGGGTGAAAAGGCCACGCTGTTCACCGGTTGCGTATGCCCTGCCAGGATGTGCCAGGCCAGGCACACCCCCAGGGGTAACCCTCCCTCGCAAGTCAGCCACTGTTGCAGATGCCAGTAAGTGACCTGGCCGCCGACGATGCGCGTCTGGCCCACGGGCGCGGAGAATGGGAAAGGCGCCGGATCGGAGCCCGCCAGGGTAGTGCGCCTGAGGAGCTGTCCGCTATGCGCCTCGCGCAGCTCTACATCCATTAGCCGGCGATAGCGCGTGATGGCCGGGCCGCCGATATAGCTCTGGGAGCCCAGGCTTGTCTCGCGTTCTGCGACGAGGACGACCAACTCGACCTCCTCCAGCGCCGAGGGTGCCCATTCGCCCGGCAGCCGGTGGTTCCATCCGTGGGCTGCGCCCTCAGCGTCGAGGATCACGAGCCGGTGCGGGCCGGGCCGGTTCGGCTGATAGGCGCCGGCCCCGGCGACGCCCTGACCCTCCACCACCGGCGCCAGGGCCTCTACGATCGCAGCAAAGGACGCGGGCAGCGCGCGGGTGGGCGTGGCCGATGGCCTAGGCGTGGGGCCAGGGGTGAGAGTGGGCGTCGGCTGTGGATCGAGATTGGCTACGATGGACTCGAATAGAGTACACGCAAGGCTGGTTGCCGCCAGCGCAAGGAGCACCAAGACAATGCGCCACCTTTTCTGTGCCATCTCTTCCCCTTGCCACGGCAGGCCCCTTGGGCCAACAATACGGCTCTTTACCGGTATATCCCCTACAGCGGTGCGAGTATAGCCAGTTGTCCGGGCGTCCGCAAGGCTGGCGCCGCACAGAAAGGATCTGCGTGTTCACTTGTCCCTGGCCTTTGACAGCGCGCCGCCGCGCCGTTAGAATGCCCTACCGGTCGGCGCGGCGAGGATGCGCCGCCGCCCACATGTTTTACGTGAAACATTCAGGAGGCCGCGTGAGCGCACCGTCCGGCCCGAAACCACCGATCATTGACTATGAGGCCAGCACCTATCGCACCGATTTCTGGCAGGGCCAGGGCCGCGAGTATGAGGACGCCGTGGAACGGGTGGCCCTGCGCCGTCTGCTGCCGCCCACGGGCGAGCGCCTGGTGGATATCGGCGCCGGTTTTGGCCGCCTGGCCGACCTGTACGCGGGCTATCGCCAGGTGGTGCTGGTGGATTACTCCCAATCACAGCTCGAATACGCCCGCCAGCAACTGGGCGACGAGCGGTTCATCTATGTAGCTGCCGATCTCTACCGCCTGCCCCTGGCCACCGGCGCGGTGGACGCCGCCGTCATGGTGCGGGTGCTGCACCACATCGCCCATGTGCCCGCCGCCATGCAGCAATTGGCCCGCATCCTGACGCCGCAGGGCGCCCTGGTGCTCGAGTTCGCCAACAAGCGCCATTTCAAGAATATCGCCCGCTACCTGCTGGGCCGGGGCGTGAACCCCTTTGCGCAAGAGCCGTACGAATTCGCCGAGCTGCACTATGACTTTCACCCCGCCTGGGTGCGGGCGCGCTTGATCGAGGCCGGATTCCAGGTCGAGGCCCGCCGCTCCGTCTCGCTGCTGCGGACCGGTTTCCTCAAGCGGCGCGTGCCCACCCGCTGGCTGGTGGCGGTGGATGCCGCCTTGCAGCGCCCTACCGCCGCGCTGGCCCCAGCCCCCAGCCAGTTCGTGCGCGCGCGCGCCGCGCTTCCGAGCGTCAGGGGCGTGACGGGCGCTGTTCCCGTGGCGCGCCAGCGGCTCTTTCGCTGTCCCGCCTGCGGCCACGAGCCGCTAATCGAGGAGGCCGACGCGGTGGTCTGCCGCCAGTGCCAGGAGCGCTGGCCCATCGTCAATGGCGTGTACGTGTTCAAGTGATCCATGTTGGCGGCTGGCGCCGCGTATAGCAGCGGCCCATTGGCTGCCATCCCGTGCAAGAGGTTGACGCTCTTTTGCGCCCGCTTTATACTGCCCACAGTCCTGAACCGAGGAGGGTCACGCGATGAAAATCTCCTGTATGCAAGAGAACCTGGCCCGCGGGCTATCCGTAGTGGGCCGCGCCGTGGCAACGCGCAGCACGCTGCCCGTGCTCTCGAACATCCTGATCTCCACCGAGGAATCCCGGCTCAAGCTCTCGGCCACCAACCTGGAGATCGGGATCAACTGCCGCGTGGGGGCCAAGGTCGAGCGTGAGGGCGCCACCACCATCCCGGCCCGCCTGCTGGCCGATTTCATCAACTCGCTGCCGCCCGAGCGGGTGGATCTGGAGTTGATCGCGCGCACCCAGACCCTGAACATCAAATGTGGCCGCTTTGAGGCCAACATCAAGGGCATTGATGCCCAAGAGTTCCCCCTGATCCTGATCCCCGAGGATAGCGACCCGATCCAGATCCAGGCCGATAGCCTGCGCCAGATGATTGACCGCGTGGCCTTTGCCGCCGCCACCGATGAGAGCCGTCCCGTGCTGACGGGCGTGCTGGCCGAGCTGGGCGCGGAGCAGTTTACCTTTGCGGCGGCGGATAGCTACCGCCTCTCGGTCAGTTCGATGCCGTTGACCCACGGCCCCGAAAAGCAGATCAGCGTCATCGTGCCCGCGCGGGCGCTGCAAGAGCTGCGGCGCATCGTGGGCGAGGAAGAGCTGGTGCAGGTGCTCGTCTCTCCCAACCGCAACCAGATCTTTTTCCGGTTGGAATCGGCCGAGCTGGTCTCGCAGCTTGTGGAAGGCACTTTTCCCGATTACAAGCAGATCATCCCCACCAAGCACAACACGCGCACCGTGGCAGGCACGGCGGATCTGCTCAAGGCGGTGCGCATGGCGGCCATCTTTGCCCGCGATGCGGCGAACATTTGCCACTTGCAGGTGGTGCCCAACGGCGAAGAGGGGCTGGGGCGGCTCATCATCGCCGCTACCTCGTCGGAATATGGCGACAATGTGAGCGAGCTGGATTGCCGCGTTACCGGCCAATCCATCGAGATCGCCTTTAACGCGCGCTATCTGCAAGAGGCCCTCGGCGCCATAGATACCGCCGAGGTCGCCCTGGAGACCCGCGATCCATCCAGCCCCGGCGTGCTGCGGCCTGTGGGCGGCCCCGAGTTTGTGCATATCATCATGCCCATGCAGGTGGCCCGTTAGCCGGCGGCATGTACATCTGTCACCTGGAACTGCTCAACTATCGCAACTATGCGCGCCTGGAGTTGGATCTCTCGGCGCGCATTCACCTGCTGCAGGGGGATAACGCCCAGGGCAAGACCAACCTGCTGGAGGCCATCTATTACCTGGCCACCACCCGCTCGCCTCTGGCCTCGCAGGATCGGGAGCTGATCCGCTGGGAATCGCTCCAGGAGGACGTGATCCCCAACGCGCAACTGGCGCTGCGCTTTGTGCGCGCAGGAGAGGAGCACGCCATCGAGGCCTCGCTGGTGCAAGAGCCGGGCGAGGCCAATGGCGCGAACGGTACGGTCTTTCGGCGGCAGTTGCGCTACAACGGCGTCAACCGGCGCGCGATGGATATCGTGGGCAAGCTGAACGTGGTGCTGTTCCTGCCCGAGGATATCGTCCTGGTCTCCGGCTCGCCCGGCGAGCGGCGGCGCTACTTGGATATCACCCTCTGCCAGATAGACGAGCACTATTGCCGGTCGCTCTCGCGCTACAACCGGGTGGTGACCCAACGCAACGCCCTGTTGCGCCAGATCCGCGAGGGGGCGGCGCGCGCCAAAGAGCTGGCCTATTGGGATGAGCAGGTGGCCCGCTTGGGCGCCTATGTGGTGGCGCGGCGCCTGTGGGCCATTGACCGGCTGGCCCGCGATACCCGCCAGATCCAGAGCGCCCTCACCGGCGCGCTGGAGGAGCTGACGCTGCGCTACGAGCATACCCTGGGCCAGGGAGACGACATGCGGGCGATCGAGGCGGCCCTGTGCGATCCTGCACAGGAATGGCGCGGCGGCGCGCCCGAGGGCGGCACCCTGGAGCGGCTGGAAGAGCAGCTTGCGGGCGCTCTGCAGCGCGGCCAGCGCGACGAGATCGCGCGCGGTGTGACCCTCACCGGCCCCCACCGCGACGACATGCGCTTTGTGATCAATGGCTTTGATGCCACTGTCTATGGCTCGCGGGGCCAGCAGCGCACGGCGGCCCTGGCCCTCAAGTTGGCCGAGGTGGCCCTGATGCAGCGCCAGGTGGGCGAGATGCCCATCCTGCTGCTGGATGACGTGCTCTCGGAGCTGGACCGGCGGCGCGGCCAATACTTGTTGGAGGCCATCGGCGAGGCGCAACAGGTGCTGGTGACCGCGACCTCGGAGGAGGGCTTTGGCCCGACCTTTCTGGAGCGGGCGCAGGTCTGGCAGGTGCGGGCCGGCATGGTGCACCCCGGCTTATAGGAAACAAGAAAAGACTATATCAAACGATCAAGGAGGTAATCCCATGACGGGCCCCATCACCATTTCGCTGCCCGCTCTCCCCACCTCGCTGGACGAGTTCCTGGCGCTGCACGCCGATTTGGCCACCACGCCTGAGGGCGGCGCTGCGGCCCTGGCGATGGCGTTGCTGGTCTATGCCCAGGATGCCGAGCTGGGGCAGGCCTGCCTGGCCGGCACGGTGGATGCGGCGCGCCTGGCCCCCGGCGCAGTCTCTTTTACGGGGCGTCAGCTTGCCCCCCGCGACCTGGCCCTGGTGCGGCGGCAGATGGCCCAGAACCCGCATCTGGCCGCCTCGTATGTGCAGGGCGCAACGCCGGAGAACGTCTATGCACTGCCCGAGCCGCCCTGGCAGATCATCTGCACCGCCAATCCCTACTCGGGCGACCGCGCCAAGGGGCCGTACAAGCTGTTCGTGGCCTGCTCTGGGGCGGCCTCGCCGCGCCCGGTGAGCCTGCGCCCCGACGATGCGGGTCTGTGGCGCCCCTTTGAGTGGAGCAGCCTGCTGGTGGGGATCCGCGTGCCGGGCCGCTAGAGGCGGGTTCGCAACCCCGTTTTTGGGGCGCCGCGCCCTTGTTGTATAATGGCCGACAATCTCTCGGGTCGGCGGCATCCGCCCGATCCTGGCATCGTTGCCTCCCTCAACGCCGAGCCCCTGCGCCATGAACGGCGATTCTGCCTCCGTGATTCTGGCACACGTGCAGGAGCAAGCGCAATGATCGTCTGCAAGTTTGGCGGCACATCGGTAGGGACGGGCGAGAGGATGGCCAATGTGGCCCGCATTGTCGTGCGCACTGCGCGCGAGACCAATGCGCTGCCGGTGGTGGTGGTCTCGGCTATGGGCGGCGTCACCGATAGCCTGCGCCACGCGGCGCACACTGCCGCTGCAGGAGATCGGCGCACCTTTGGCCTGATCCGCGACGAGCTGCAACAGCGCCACGAGCAGGCGATTGCCGATTGCGTGCAGGATACCGAGCACGCCCGGGGCTTGCGGGCCGAGGTGAGCGCCCTGCTCCAGGATTTCGAGAACCTCTGCAGCAGCATCCACACCCTGGGCGAGCTGACGGCCCGGGGGATGGATGCGGTCTCGGCGCTGGGCGAGCGCCTGTCCGCCCGCTTGGTGGCGGCGGCCTTGCGCAGCCAGGGCTACCATGCCCAGACCGTCGAGGCCACCCAACTGATCCTCACCGATAACAATTTTGGCAACGCCACCCCGTTGATGCAAGAGACCACCGAGCGCGCGCGCCGCGTCCTCTTGCCTCTGTTGGAACAGGGGGTCATCCCTGTCGTAACGGGGTTCATTGGGTCCACCCGCGATGGCGCCGTGACGACCCTGGGCCGGGGCAGCGGCGACCTGACGGCCACCCTGCTGGGGCGCTGCCTGCCCGCCGACGAGGTCTGGATCTGGACCGACGTGGACGGCGTGATGACCGCCGATCCGCGCATCGTGCCCCAAGCGCGCACCATGCCCCAGATCTCGTATGGCGAGGTGGCCGAGCTATCCTTCTTTGGGGCCAAGGTGCTGCACCCGCTGGCCATCCAGCCCGTGGTCGAGCCCCAGATCCCCGTGCGGGTGCTCAACTCGCTCAACCCCGAGCACCCGGGCACCCTGATCTCGCACGAGGCCTCGGAAGAGCTGTTGATCAAGGGCATTACGGCCATCCGCGATCTGAGCGTCGTGACGGTCCAGGGCCGGGGCATGCAGGGAGTGCCGGGCGTGGCGGGGCGGGTGTTCTCGGCAGTGGCGCGCAGCGGCGCCAGCGTGCTGATGATCACCCAGTCGTCTTCAGAGCAGAATATCTGCTTTGCGGTGCGTGGCATTGACACACCGGCCGCCGTGACCCACCTGGAGCGCGAGTTGGCCCTGGAGATCATGCGCGGCGAGATTGACAGCGTCAGCAGCCTGGATCGGGTTGCCATCGTGGCCGTGGTGGGGGCCGGGCTGCGGGGCAAGCCGGGCATCGCGGCGCGGGTGTTCAAGGCCCTGGCGGGCCAGGAGATCAATATTATCTCCATCGCCCAGGGCTCGTCCGAGTACAACCTTTCGCTGGTGGTGGAGCAAGAGGCGGTGAACCAGGCGGTGCAGGCGATTCACCAGCAATTTGCGCTGGAGCGCGTGGCCGCATCCGAGGGCATAGAGGAGGCGCAAGATGCGTAGGATCCCCGTAGGTATCCTGGGCGCCACCGGCGCCGTGGGGCAGCGTTTCATCCAACTGTTGGCCGATCACCCCTGGTTCGAGATCACGGCCCTGGCCGCCTCGGAGCGCTCGGCCGGCGGCCGCTATGCCGAGGCCTGCACCTGGCGGCTCTCCGCCGATTGTCCCGCCAACGTGCGCGACATGGTGGTGCAGCCCTGCGAGCCCAACCTGGATTGCCGCATCGTTTTTTCGGCGCTGCCCGCCGGGGCCGCCCTGAGCGTGGAAAAAGAGTTTGCCGCCGCCGGCTATGGCGTGCTCAGCAATGCCTCGGCCCACCGCATGGACCCCGATGTCCCGTTGCTGATCCCCGAGGTGAACGCCGACCACCTGGCCCTGCTGGAAACCCAGCGAGCACGGCGGGGCTGGGACAAGGGGTTCATCGTCACCGACCCCAACTGCTCCACCGTGGGCATGACCCTGGCCCTCAAGCCGATCTATGATGCCTTTGGCCTGGGCCGCGTGGTGGTCACCACGTTGCAGGCCCTCTCCGGCGCAGGCTATCCCGGGGTGCCCTCGATGGACATGCTGGACAACGTGATCCCCTACATCCGCAACGAAGAGGACAAGCTGGTCACCGAACCGCTCAAGATACTGGGGCGCTATGACGCGGCCACCGGCGGCATCGCCCATGCCGCATTCCCCGTCAGCCCCACCTGCACCCGGGTGGCCGTGCGCGATGGGCACATGGAGGTCATCTCCATCGAGCTGGCGCATAAGGCCAGCGCCGAGGAGCTGGCCGAGGCGTTGGCCTCGTTCCGGAGCGAGCCCTATGCCCTGGGCTGCCCCTCGGCGGTGGACCCCACCATCCTCGTGCGCAGTGAGCCCGACCGGCCCCAAACGCGGCTGGATCGCGACAACGGCAACGGCATGGCCGTCACCATCGGGCGCATTCGCCCCTGCGAGGTGCTCGATTTCAAGCTGGTGGCCCTCTCCCACAACACCATCCGGGGCGCGGCGGGCGGCTCGCTGCTCAACGCCGAGATCATGGTCGCCAAGGGGCTGATCCGATGAGCTGGGAACGCGGCGCCCTGGCGGACATGATGGGCTCTCGGGTGGTCTATCGCAATCTGGAGCCGGTGGATCCCGGCATCGCTGGCCTCCAGGCGGCCTGGCAGGCGGCGGGCCTGGACCACTATTACATTCCACGCAAGACCACGCCCGAGTATGCGCGGGTGATCTGGCATTTCATGCACGAGGCGCAGCGGCTGCGGGGCGTGGGTCGCCCCATCGAGCGCGTGCTGATGGTGGGCGATAGCGCCCGCAACGACGGCGCCGTGGCCCACAACCTGGCCCCGTATTGCGCCGCCCGAGGGTTCATTGGCATGGACGCCCTGGCCCGGCCGAGACAGGTCGCCATCGAGCAAGAGATCATCATGGTCGCCAACCGGTGGAACGCCCTGGTGGACCTGATGGCGTGGCTGGAGGCCGATGGCCTGGCCTGCGACGAGGCGATGGCGATGGTCATTGACCTGGACAAGACCTCGCTGGGGGCGCGGGGCCGCAACGATGGCGTGATTGACGCGGCGCGGGTGCAGGCGGCGGAGCGCATGGCCCGCGACACCCTGGGCGACGCTTTGGACGAGGCGGCCTTTCGCAGCCTCTATGCGCGGCTCAACCAGACCCGCTACCACTATTTGACCGAGGACAACCAGGATTATGTGGCCTATATCTGCCTGATGGTGGCGGGGCAGGCCCTGCCGGAGCAGCGCTTTTGGGCCGCCCTGGAGGACGGCAGCCTGAAGGACATCCAGGGCTTTTGTGCGCGCTGCGAACAAGCCGCAGCCGACATGGCCGACGGGCTACGCCAGGTGCACCGCGAGGTGTATGATGGCGTCGCCGCGGGCGACCCCACGCCCTTCAAGGCGTTTCGCCGGCTCGAGTTCCTGGAGACCATCGCCCGCATGGACGCCCTGCCCGACGAGGCCACGCCGGAGGCCGTGCTGGCCCGCGAGATCGTGCTGACCGCCGAGGTGAGCGACCTGGCGTGCAAGCTGGCCGCCCAGGGCGTGCTGGTCTTTGGCCTTTCGGACAAGCCGGACGAGGCGTCCATCCCCGACGCCGAGGCTGCGGCCCAGGGCCTGCGCGCGATCCACGAGACGCCGATGAAGGTGTACGGGGAGAGGCTGTTCTAGGGAGAGGGAAAGGGAGCTGGTGGTACCGGACACACAGACCGCAAGCATCTGGCATACTAGCGGCGCTGTCGGTTGAGGCATCCCGAGAGGCACGAACCCTGTAGTTATCGAGGATTAGGGGCACAGCAAGGCAAAGAGCGCATCCGTTCCGTTGATACAAGTTCTAGACGGCGTTCGACTTTTCTATGACGTCGAACAAAGTTGGATGCTCGCCAACGCCAACAGCCTTTCCGTGAAGGTGCTGGACATCAACCACCGCGCCAAAGCGAATGAACACTCGCTCAAAGCGAGCATACTGTCCTCCCCAGTAGACCATCGCGCACGACATGGGTGCTCCTTTGCCTCCATCTTGCCCATTCACGAGGAACCGCAGTCGGGTATCATAGAGGAATGCAACCGCGGTGGCAGCGCCAAACACGTACTGCTTCCAGTGGCGCGTGTTCGTGGCGACGGGCACAAGGGCTAGTACCTCTGCACCATGTTGAGAATAAGCCTCGGCGCACTTGCGAAGCCAGTCGCGAATCGTAGTGCCCCTCTCGCGGTCGCGACCATAGGGCGGATTTACATAGATGGTGGGGTAATCCCACGATGCCGCCAATCCATCTGTCTCGGGCAACGAATACTCGATAGCAGCTTTCACGATGGAATGCGGATTGGAGCAAGGATCCAAGGCGATTGCGCCACCAAAGAACCGCCGTACAGCATTAACGTATTTGGGTGGGGTACACCAATGTTGGCTCGATGGTTCGGTATTCTTGCGTCCTGCGGTCATATCTGCTCGACCTCCCGCCAATCTTTCGCCGCGAGCTTTCGCAGGTCCGCCTGCAATATCTCAAGCGTACCCTCGCGAGGAGAGATTACGTTGAACCACGTCTCGATTTCTGCCTCATGCGCCGAAAAGTAGCCCCGAAGAGCTTCGTCTGCGCTAGCCGCCATGCGTACCTTGGTAAACCTGTTTGCGCCAGACTTGCCAGAATAGCTGCCCAGGAACGCTTCGCGCGCGGGGGCTAACTCTGGTGTGGGATTGAGCAGCAACCGCTCTATGAACTGAGACAATCCGGCGTCGGTGAGGAACAAGAGCCAATCGTATGACTGCGCCAGCACTCGGAGTTCCTTGTTATGATTATCTGAGGTAAACCAGTTACCATGATTGCTGACTATGCCGACTGTAAGCATGAAATCGGCAAGATCCACGACGGCAAAAGAGTCTATGACTTCCCTAAGCAGTACATCGTAGGAATCTCGCCTAAAGGTACCGTCAGAGAGCTCCATTACGCCTTGGAACTGGCCATTCCGAAGCCGCACCTTCTGGAGAGATGATACTGTACGCGCCACATAGGCGCCCTGTTTCGCTTTCTCAATGGTTTGCGGCCCCTTTCGCATTCCTTCCTCTACCCCAACCCGCTTACACTCGACAATCGCGAACGGATGTGTCGCGAGTTCGCACACGGTCAATCCACAGCAAGAATGAGCCAACGAATCCACGTTTGCGACAACAGGACCGATTTCTGTCTCTACAATAATCGTTGCATTGCGTTTAACGCCATCTCTACTGAGCAATTGCGTCGCCTTGACAGCAGTCGCGTGGAGAAAGGGCAAGTGGCGTTTGACTTTTCTCGCTGTGAGCGGGAGCGAAAGGGGCACAATCACTGCTTCGTGCCGATTCAAAACAGGGTGAAGCGAGAACTCGACATTATGAGCTATTTCGGGATTGCCGAACTCGGGTACAGAACGCTCAATGACAATATAGTCGCGCAGATCCCAAGCGCACAGGGTGTAGAATGCGACAATCTCAACGAGCGTGCCTAAAGCACGTCCTGCGGCTTTTTTGCGATCTGTGGCATACAAGAAAACCGAGTCTGCCAGAGTTTTCTGAAGCGCATCTACCGATTCATAGACCAATTCTACGCCCCCGCATCGTTGCCTCGAACATGTGTCCTGCCTCAGACCTTTCTATCGAGCACATTCAACTCCGCTGGAAGGCGACGTGAGAGACAATCAGGACGCTGTCCGAGGTAACTTGCTCGCCCCCACTTGGCCCCAAAACACCTACACATGGTGCTGAGTATGATTCTTCATCACCCAGTCTAGGTTGAGCCCTGGAGTTTGTCAAGGAACAGCGTTCTTCCGTTCTTCCATCCCTGCGAGCCGCGAGCGATGGCCTCAGCGCTGCCAAGCGCCTGGCTCGCCGCTCAGAAAGGCGAGCCCCAGAGCTTTTCCAGGCCCTCTCGCAGGGCGTTCGCCCAGAGGCCGTGGAAGGGGGCGTTGCGCGCGTGCTGCTGGCCAAGACAGCCTGCGACCGCCGATGCAGATGGCCCCGTTGTCGCATAGATCGGCGCCACCAGCGCGGTTCTGCCCTCGGCCTCGAGAACCATTCGCCCCCGATACTCGGCGCCTGTATAGCAGTAGCTGATGGTCCCGGCGCCCCCATAGTTGGCCCCCAGGGCCTTGCCCGTCAGCTCGATGGACAGGCGGCCGTCGCAGGCATCCGCCCCCTCCTGCCCGGAGGAGACTACCTGTAGCCCTCTGCGCGCCAGCCAGCCTGCGATCACCTCCTCGATCCGCTCCGGTGCCTTGTCCTCGATCTCGGGATAGTTCTGCTGCACCGCAAGGCAGATGACCCGCAGCGTCGTCCCTTCCCAGGCCAGGACGGGGGGCGGCGTGGGCGTGGGCGATGGCGTGCGGGTGGGCGTCGGCGCGTCGGTTGGGGCGAGGGTGGCGGTCGGCGTCGCCGGGCGCAAGGAGGCGGTTAGCTCCCCTATCAAAGGCTGCAAGAGGGTGGCAGCCACGACGAGGGCCAACATCACCAGCCCCACCCCGATTAGAACGGTGATGCCAACATTCCGCAATCGGTGAGTACATGTCCTCGACTATGGACGCTGTGGACGCATACATGCGTCTAGCGTCAGCTTTGTCCATACGTGTTTGGTGCGCCTTTATATGGTTTTGTGGTAGGGGCTAGGCATGCCTAGCCCCTACCAGGCGGGCGAGACGCCCGCGCCCCAAGGGTCGCCGCTGCCGTACACAGCGTGTTGACTGCTTTTCCCCCAATTCTGAACTGATACTGGCGCGCCGCTTCCCCCTACACCCTGTGCCCCCGCAGCGTCACATCGCCCACCAACACAATGCGCAGGGCGCCCTCGGGGGTACGCACCAGCAAGGCGCCGTCGGCGTCCACGTCCTCGGCCACGCCCGCGATCACCTCCTCCGGCGTGCCCACCTGCACCGGCTGGCCCAGGGTGGCCAGGTGGCCGCGCCACTCCTCCACAGGCGAGAGGCCCTCCCCCAGCGCCAGATAGCGCGCCTCGATCCCCTGCAGCAGGGCGCACAGCAGGGGCAGGCGCGGCACGGGGCGGCCCAGCTCGGCCATGAGGCTGGTGGGCGGCGCCAGCGCCTCGGGGATAGCAGCCGGGTCCAGGTTCACGTTCAGCCCCATGCCCACGACGACAAAGGCCAGTTCGCGGCCCGCCAGCCCCAGCTCGGTCAGCACGCCGCCCACTTTGCGCCCCTTGATCACCAGGTCGTTGGGCCACTTGACCTGGGCGGCCAGCCCCGTCACAGCGCGAATGGCCTCGACGGCGGCGGAGGAGCAGAGCATGGTGGCCCGCTGGGCCTGGGCGGGGGCGAGCGCCGGGCGCAGCGCCACCGAGAAGAGCAGGGCGCTGCCGGGGGGCGCGTGCCAGCGGCGGCCCAGGCGCCCCCGGCCCGCCGTCTGCTCCTCGGCGATCACCAGGGCGCCATCGGGGGCGCCCGCCCGGGCCCAGGCCACGGCCCGGGTGTTGGTGGAATCAATGGCGGCGTGCTGTTCGAGGGCGCGCCCCACAAAGGCCGTCCCCAGGGCGGTCAGGATGATCTCGCGGCTCAGCGGGTCGTCCATGGGTTACTCTCCAGCATAGTGGCCGCGATCTCGGCGCTCTTGCCAATACGCCTGTGGTCCGATCTCGCCCATGCGCCGATTGGTGCGCAGCCAGTACGCCCGCAGGGCGTCGTCCAGGCCGGTGTGGTCGCAGGGGAAATCGGGGCATTGGAAGCAGTAATCGTGGCCGCGTTCGACGCTGCAGGCGCGCACGCCGCAATCGGGCATGCAGGCGTCGCCCTCGCGGCAACTCCCACAGGTTCCCTCTGCCAGATACGACAAAAACTGGCGGAACGCATCGAACTGGGCTGCCCTTGGCTCGAACGTCGTAAAGATAGCGACGAGTCGCTCAAAGCCCTCTAGTCTGCGTGATAGCTCTCGGGCATGCCACGCGATGGGGCCGTCGTCGAATGCGACGCAGCTATAGCAAACGGCGCCGCACGGGGCCACATAGCGCCGCACATCCACCGGTTCCATGCTATCACCTCCTTCTCTTCTGGCGCGCAGGCCAAGCGTTAGCCCAGCGCTGCCGGCAACAGCGTGACTCCCTCGCCCTGCCACGCCAACGTGAGGCCCCAGCCAAAGGGCTCATCCACCTGCACGACGGCGCTCAGCCGGTGCTCCCCCGGCGCTAGCCGGAGGCGCAGGCGATGACCCGGCGCCACATAGCCCCGCTCCTCCCACAAGGGCGAGGGCTTGAACCTGTTCTCGCCGTGGTAGAGCGGTTCATCGTCCAGCGCAAGGTCCAGGACGTCGCCATAGCCAAGGGCAAGCTCGACATCCGTCTCCTGGGCCACGGCCAGCCTTCGCGTAAGGGTGGCGCTGAGCAGAGTGGAGGGCAGGTAACGGTATAGGTTCAGTGCCCCGTTGGGCTCGCAGGCCGCCACGCCATACCCCTCGACGAACCAGGCATCCACCCAGCGCCAGGGCGCGCCCAGAGGCGGGGCTGCCGCGTGGCCCTGCTCGGGGATCGCAACCCCGGGCGAGGCGCGCAGGTTGCGGAAATAGGCCGGCAGGTAGGTCCACAGGCCCACCAGGCCGCCGCTGCGCCCATGGGCCAACCCCTCGACCACCAGGGGCGCCTGGCCGTCCACCGAGATGCTGGCCCGCCGGCCCTGAAAGGCGACCCGCAAGGTGAACCAGCGTCCCGTGGGCACCTCGGTGGCGCGCTGGTACGCCTCGCCGTGATAGAGCTGCCAGGTGTTGGCGCCGTGAAAGACGGGGTCGTACTGGAGGGCGTCCCAGGCGCCGCTGGTGTGGGGTTGGGTATAGGCCAGTTCATAGTTGAGGGTATCCGCCGCGCAAAAGACCAGGCCCGGGTAGGCCGGCCCCTCGGCGGCGATCTCGACCTCCAGTGTGCCCTGCTCCATCGCCAGCTCGGGCAGCAGGGCGAGGCCGTCCAGGCGCAGGGCCGGGCGCCCCGCAAAGGACGCGCTCTCGGCGCTGCGGGCCGAGAGATGGAGCGAGGCAAGATCGGCCAGCGCGTGCGTCAGCAATGTGCTCATGTGCATGCTCCTGTGTGATCACCCGCGCCCATCATCGGCGTGTTCGGGCCTGCCTTACTCTTCTGCCTCCGGTTCAGGTGTGGGCGTGGGCGGCTGGGGGATGGTCGCCATCAGATGATACGGATCAGGGGCCAGCGCATCCAGATTGTAGCGGGCGGCGGCATTCCACCAGAGCCAGCCGTGGCTGCCCGCGTCCTCGGCGCCCTTGCGCTGCCGCAGGTAATCGTCCAGCGCATAGGGCACGCCCAGGGCATAGTGCTGTAGCCAGGGGCGCACCAGGGTATCGGTGCGCTTGTGGAGCTGCATCATACTATAGTAGACCGTCTCGTAGGGATGGGTCCAGGCATCGCTCACGCCGATGGGTTGCAGCGCCAGCCGGTTGAATGTCGTGGGATAGAGCATGGGCGAGAGATAGTCCATGTGGGGCGCGATGTCGTCCACCCGCTGGCCGATGCCCATGTCCCGGGTGGCGTCTACCCAGGGGGTCAGCCCGAAAATATCCGCCGAGAGAAAAGCGGGCGTCGGCTCGATGGCGCGATAGGCGGCGGCGCAAAAGTCGCCGATGGCCTGAGTGCGCGACTCAAAGGTTGCCTCTTGGACATAGACGCGATCCGAGACCCGCCCCTCGGATGGAAAGCGCAGGTAATCGAACTGGACCTCGTCGAACCCCTTGTCCACCGCCTCCAACATCAGGGCGATGTTGTAATCCCAGACCTCTTGGCGGAAGGGGTCGCCCCAATAGAGGCCCTCGCCATCCTTGTACAGGGCGCCGGATTGGGTGTGGATGGCCCACTCCGGCTTGCCCTCGCCCAGCAGGCGATCCTTGAACACCACGATGCGGGCAATGGCATAGATGCCGCGCTCGCGACAGGCCTGCAACACCTCCTCGATGTCCATCAAGCCGGGAACAGCCGTGCCGATCTCCTGGGCCACGGGCACCTCGCTGGCCCACGCTGTGGTGGCCCAATCGCCTTTGACGTCAATGACAATGGTGTTGAGCAGCTCCGAGGCCGCCACCATATCCAGCAGCTCATAGATCCGGTCGGGCAGCGAGAGCACGGCCATAGGGATATAGATCCCGTGGGCCACAAAGGGCTCCAGCTCGATCTCGTAGCGTCCCATCTGGGTCACGGGCAGGTCCACGCGATCATAGCCGGCGGCCTTGACGAACAACCTTGTGACATCCTCGCCATCCAGGATCTCAAACGCGCCCTGGTCGTCGGTGCGCAGCAGATCGGGCTCTTCTCGCCCTTGGCGAAATACCTGCACCAACCCATTGGCCACGGGCGCGCCGGTCTCCAGGTTGTGCAGAGTCCCCATGATCCGTGTGGCGCGCAGCGCTAGCGAGAGCGCGTCCGGCTCACCCTCATAGAGCGCCGTGGCCGTAAGATAGCCCCTCGCCGCCACGGTCAGCTCGCTGCCGGGGGGCAGGCGCAATGTGGCGCGGCCCTGGGCATCGCTCACAGCCTGGAGCTCGCCCGATGAAACCGAGGCGCCCTCCAGTGGCAGCTCGCTGGCCTGATCCACGATCTGGATAACGGCCTGCCAGGGCTCCAACACGATCTCCAGCGAAGGCTGCCCGGCATAGATCACCGGCTCTACCGGCTTGTGGGCCGGGCTCTCGACCTCGAGCGGCAGCCCTGTCTGCGCCAGGCGCAGCCGGTAACGGCCCTCGGCGTTGGTCAGGGTGGCCTGATCGCCCAGCCGCACCCGGGCCCCCTCAACCGGCGCGCCATCGGGCTCGCGCACCACACCTTCCAGCACCTGCGGGCTGACCTGAATGGCCAGCGGCGCTGCCAGGCTCCCGTCGGGCGCAAAGGCGGCCTGCACCTCCCCGGCGCCCAACGTCAGAGCGATGCATCCTTCGCACGTGATAGCGAGATCGAGAATCTCGCGGGCCGGCGTCTCGAACGCACCATCCTGGTCCAGAGTCAGGGTCTCGTCGCCATATTGCACAAGGCCCTGCTGCAACGGCTCGCCCGTATCCGCCAGGGTGACTTGACCACGCAACATGCGGGGCTGGAGGGCGATCTCGTGGTTTTGCCTGCGCGCCTCCTCGGTAAGCGAGATCGCCAGCGGCGTCTCGACATAGCCCACGGCGATGATGCGCCCCTGGTGCTCGCCGGTAGGCAGCTCAATGGCAAAGCGACCATCGCCATCCACCGCCACCACCTGGTCGGCGATATGCACCTGGGCATCCGCCACAGCGGCGCCCGAGACGGCGTCTCGCAATGCGCCCTCGAAACGTGGGCTGGCGTCACACGCGGCCAGGAAAAGGGCAAGCAACAAGGTGAGAGGGAGCATCCGGCAGGGTTTTGGCATGTTCTATTCCTATCAGGTGCGCTGCGCGGGCCGTGGGCGTGATTATATCCCAGGTCAGCTCGTGCCCCAATTCAGGGCGCGTTCCGGGCAGGGAATTTCATAACAAGCATTATGACGATCTGCCAACCAGAGCCCATCACTCTGCATCTGGCGGTGCGCATCTACTGAATTCGCGGCGCTGCCCTCAAGAAGGACTGCCACTGCATTCTGCGTATTGGCTATCATAAAGCTCATCTTGAAGCGTCCGGCGTTCCGGGCCGATGGCGGCGACAAGTCCCGGCAGCCCTGCAACCGGCCTGCAATTGCAGGCGCTCAAACGGCTTGACGCGGGCGCTAACCTTGAGGATAATACGCAAGCATTCGAGCAGCGTAGGCCGCGTATGCTGTGAGCCAAGGCTGGGGAGGTGGGAGCGATGGCCGACTGGAGCGATGCGGGAACCGTAGCGTATTGTGGCCTGGTATGCGCCGGGTGCCCCGGGCTAAGCGATGGCTGCGTGGGCTGCCGTGGCGGTGGCGGCGATGACCCCTGCCAGGTGCGCGATTGCTGCCTGGAAAACAACTATGCGGGCTGCTGGGAATGCGCCCAGATGCCCTGCGATAAGGGGCCCTTTGGCAAGCCCGAGTGGGCCGGCGTCTGCACGGGCCTGATCCAGGCGGTGCAGGTTCGTAGCCTGGAAGGCATGCTGGCCCAGGTGCGCCAACGGCTCGGCGATGTGATAGACTTTGGCGCACTCAGCGGCCTCTCTGCCGCCGATGTGCGGGCGCTGCTGGACGCTGAATAGCCCGGCAATCGATGGAGAAAGTGTGAGATGCAAGAGATGCTCCTGGTAGGGCGCTGCGGCCTCTATTGCGATCTGTGCACCGAGCGGATCGCCGAGAGCTGCCATGGCTGCGGCTGTGAGTGTAACGCCTGCGGCGCCCAGTACCACCGGGAGCATTGCGCGATCTATCGTTGCGTTACAGAACGGGGCCTGCTCACTTGCGCCGACTGCCCCGAGATGCCCTGCACCCGTCTGATCCACTTTGCGTATGATCCCATTTGGCGCACCCACCGTCCGGTGATCGAGAACCTGCGGCGCATCCGGCGCATCGGTGTCGAGGCCTGGCTGGAGGAACAGCGGGCCTATTTCGACGACGAGCGCCTGCGCCAGCGCTGGCTCGATCTACACCGGGAATGCAGCGACCTGCACCGGCAACGCCGCCGGCAGAACCCTGCCTGACACGCTGCAACGACAGGGCTTGCTGAGGGGACCGGGAATGAGCCCGGCCGCCAACAGAACGATAGGTGCACATGTTCGTCTATCTCGCGATCTGCCTCGTGATCATCGTTGCTGCCCTGGTCACCATACGGGCGCCCCGCCTGATGCACGCCGCCATTGCCCTGGTGTTGGGCAATTCGGCCCTCGCCCTGCTTTTTTTCGTGCTGCGAGCCCCCTTTGCCGGTAGCGTGCAGCTTTCCGTCGGCGCCGGCGTGGTGAGCGTCCTGTTCATCCTGGCCATCACCCTGACCGAATCCATAGGAGGGGGCCAAGGTGAAAGGTGAATCTCGCTGGCTGGCCGCCATGGCGCTCCTGTTCGCTGCTGGGATCGCCTTTTCGTTGCTGACCCGCCGCGCCGCCGTGATCGAATCGGGCCCTGGGATGCTCTGGATGGGCAGGCAGTTCGATCTCTACATCCAACTGGGGCTCTTTTTCCTGGGCGCTCTGGGCATTCGGGCGCTCTTGCCGGGCGAAGAAGAGGAGGATGAATAGGGTGGTAGGTTGGGAAGCGGCTGCCGATGCCATCAACCCCTGGCTGGCCCTGGCCTTGATCGTGCTGGGCCTGATCGCCCTGATCACCCAGCGGCGCGCGCTCAAGCAGGTGCTCGGGCTGAGTATCCTGCTGCAAGGGGCGCTCTTGATCCTGGTGGATGCCGGACGGGTCCACGGCCAGATTGAGGCCATGCAGCCGCTGGTCATCACGGCCCTGGTGGTGGAGGCCATCGTCATGGCCATCGCCCTGGTGCTGATCATCAACGCCCTGCGCTACCACCCCGAAGGGCTGGTGGACGATCTGACCGAGCTGAAAGGATAGCGCACAGATGGGCTGGCTGGAGGGGTTGATCTTGGCGAGCATGGCGCTGGGGCTGGGCCTGTTGGCCATGCGCCAACGCCCCTGGGCGGCCCGCGCCGAGCGCGGCAGCGCCATGGCCCTGGGGCTGCTCTCCCTGAGCCTGCTCTGGCCCTTTCTGCAAGGCAGCACCGGTTGGTGCGTGACCCTGTTCCCCGGCGCCGAGTGCGCCGGGCTGGTGGCGCGCCCGCCGGGCGTCTACCTGGCCGTGATCGCCTTGGTTGCCCTGGGGCTGGCCCAGCTCTTGCCCCGCGAGCAAGAGACGCACTGGCCCGGCCTTGGGCACCTGCTCTGCGGCCTGGTGGCCGCGGGCGTCACCGTGGACCATATGCTCATGCGTTTCCTGCTGGTCGAGATGGCGGCCCTGCCCACCCTGTTTATGCTGCTGGCCGATGGCAACCGGGGGCTGCCTCTCTGGCGCAACATCCTGCTCTTGCGCGTGGCGGGCGACGTGTTCCTGCTCCTGATCCTGGGACTGTATGCCCTGGCGGGCACCTGGGCCATTGACGCCATGCTGGCCCTGGCGATGGAGAACCCCGCCGCCCGGCTCTGGCCGGTGTTGGCCTGTGGCCTGGGCGCGGTGTGGGTCAAGCTGGGCCTGCCCCCCGCCGATGGCTGGCTGCGGGATGCCCTGCGCGGCCAGCCTGGCAGGTACCTTCTGACCGCGGGCGTTGGCCTGCCGGTGCTGGGTGGTTATCTGCTCTACCGGCTGCGGCCCGTGCTGGCTGCGGCCAACGGCCTGGCGCTCCTGTTGGGTCTGGGCGCCCTCGCCCTGGCCTGGGCGGCGCTGCAACGCTCCCGCTCGCCGGGCGAGCGGCTGCTGGCGGCCACCGGCGCGCTGCTGGTGGGCCTGGCGGGCACGTCGCTCCCCTCCTGGTATCTGCCCTTGCTGGCCCTGCTGCGGGCGGGCATCCTGGCCGCCCCGGCGCTCCTGGCGGGGCGGCCAGGATGCCCGCTGGCCCGGCCCGCGCCGCCGGACGAGCGCCCCATCCGCGAGGCGGCCCAGGGGACGCTGCGCCCGGCGCACCGTTTGATGGCCTCCGTGGAGCTGGGTCTGCTAGAGAGGCTGGGGCAGCGGACCGTGGCGGGGGCCCATGCCCTGGCCCGCGCCTTGCAGCGCCAGCACACCGGCCTGCTGGGGCGCAACCTGGTGTGGGCCTGCCTGGGCATCGTCTGTTTGATTTTGTTTGGCCTGGCCTTTGCTTCTATGGGATAGGGGATCGTGGTGAACGCTTGGATCTGGCTGGCCCTGCTGATACCCGTGGCGACGGCTGCGGGCCTGGCGCTGTTGCGCGGCCCGTGGGCGCGGCGCGCGGGCTGGCTGGCGTTGGCCGCCCTGGCCTTGGGGCTGGGCGCCCTGGGGGCTGCCGCGCTGCTGATCCCTGACGCCGAGACGCAAGAGTTGTGGCATCTGGACCGGCTGGCGTTGCCCTTTATCCTGAATACGGGCGTGGTCTCGTTGGCCGCCTTTGTCTATGCCCTGGGCGATCTGCGCCAGGCACCCCGCTCCGCGCTGGCCTATGCCGCCATGCTGCTCTATGCTGCCAGCATGCTCGCCAGCGTGATTGTGGCCGATGCCCTGCTCTTTCTGTTGGCCTGGGAGATGACGGTGCTCTCCTCTAGCGCGCTGCTGCTGGGCTGGGGCAAGGGCCAGGATCGCCCGCGCATCACCCTCAAGTATTTCCTGTATAGCCAGGCTGGGTCGCTGCTGATCATGGCCGCGCTGGCGCGGCTGGCCCAACTCGCCGGTAGCACCCGACTGGATGCCCTGGCCGCGCTGGGGACCAGCCTGTCCCCCGCCGCCGCTTATGGCCTCGCGGGGGCGCTGCTGCTGGGCTTTATGATCAAGCTGGGCGTCTGGCCCGTGCACGGCTGGCTGCCCGACGCCCACACCGCTGCGCCCATGCCCGTCAGCATCATGCTGGCGGGCGCCAACCTGGGCCTGGCCGCCTATGGCATCCTGCGCATGGCGCTGCCCCTCTTTCCAGAGGCGGCGGCCCCGCTGCAACTGACGCTGCTGCTGGTGGCCCTGGGCTCCCAGGTGTATGGCGCGGCGCTCTGCTTTGCCACCGATGACCTCAAGCGGGTGTTGGCCTATTCCAGCGTCAGCCAGATGGGCTATGTGCTCTTTGGGCTGGCCACCCTGTCTGCCCGGGGGATCACCGGCGGCCTGACCCACCTGGTCTGCCACGGGGTGTACAAATCGCTGCTGTTCATCGGGGTGGGGCTCCTGGGCCACACCTTTGGCCACCAACAGGCGGGGCGGCTGCACGGCGTCGGGCGGCTGCTGCCCGGCATCGCCCTGGCCATGGCCGTTGGGGCGGTCGGGCTGACCGGCTGGCCCCCCTCCGGCGGCTTTTACGGCGAGTGGATGATCCTGGCGGGCGGCCTGGCCACGCCCTACCACTGGCTCGGCTATCTGGAGATCATTGCCCCGCTGATGACCACGGCCTATGTGGCCTACTACTTGATCCACCTGGGCGCAGGGCAGCCGGAGGAGGCGCCGCAGCAAGCGCGCCTGCCCGCCGCCATGCGCCTGTCGCTCTATGCCCTGGCGGGGCTGGCGCTGCTGGCGGGCCTTTTCCCGTCGCCCCTGGTGCAATGGGCCACGGGGGCCGCCGCAATGGCGGGGGGTGGCCTGTGATGGTGCTGCCGGTGTGGGCCCCCCTGGCAGTGCTGGCCGCGGGCGCCTTTGCGGTCTATCTCGTGGCGCGCTGGGTGTCCCGCCGCAACGGGCTGTTGGCCGGCCTGACCATCGCCATCCACGCCCTGGGTCTGCTCTGCACGGCGCAGCTCGTGCGACAGATGGGCAACGGCGGCCCGGCGCTCTGGGCACCCGATGGGGCCGGGCACGCCATGCTGGCCTCCGAGCCGGGGGGCCTGCTGGTGGCCCTGGTGGCCCAGAGCCTGGGCATGCTGGTCTCGATCTATTCCGGGCGTTACCTGGCGCTGGATCACCGCTACGAGGACTATTACCCCCTGCTCCTGGGCCTTTCGGGTGGCGTGCTGGGCATGGTGCTGGCCTCCGATCTCTTTGTGCTCTATATCTTTGCCGGGCTGACGGGCGTGGTCAGCTATACGTTGGTGGCCTTTCGTCGCCAGACATCGACGGCGGTGGAGGCGGGCTACAAGTACGCCATCATGGGCGGCATGGCCACCACCCTGATGCTGGCAGGGGTGGGTTACTGGCTGCGCGCCGGTGGCTCCCTGGATATGCTCGCGGGCGCCCGCGCCGCCGGTTCCTGGGGCGCGGTGGGAGTGGCGTTGGTGCTGGGCGGCGTGGGCCTCAAGGCGGCCCTGGTGCCCGCCCACACCTGGCTGCCCGACGCCCACAGCCGCGCCCCCAGCAGCATCAGCGCGATGCTCTCGGGCATCCTGGTGCCCGCCCATGTATACGTGTTCATCAAGACCGGCCTGCTCCTGGGGTGGGAGCGCAGCCTGCTGGGCGGCCTGTTGATCGCCGCCGCCCTGCTGGGCATGTCGCTGGGCAACCTGATGGCCCTGGTGCAGACCTATGGTAAGCGCATGTTGGCCTATTCCACCATCGCCCAGGTGGGTTACATCCTGTTGGCCTTTGGCATCGGCCTGCTCTATGGTCGCGCCGAGGCGCTGGCCGGGGCGTTCTTTTTGCTGGCGGCCCACGCCGCGCTCAAGGCCCTGGCCTTTCTCGCCAAGGGCGTCTGCCACTTTTACTGCGACGCCACCCGCCTGGAAGAGCTCGATGGCCTTTACTATCGCCTGCCGTTCACGGGGGCCTGTTTCAGCATCGCCCTGCTGGGGCTGGCGGGCTTTCCGCCCCTGGCGGTTTTTGCGGGCAAGTGGCTGGCCCTGGTGGGCATGTCTGTGAGCGAGCCATTGGTGACCGGCCTGGTGCTTCTGTTCCTGGCCAACAGCCTACTCAGCGTGGCCTATTATGCGCCGCCCATCTACCGGCTGTTCAAGACGGGCCACGAGCGCGCCCATGTGGCGGTCTCGCGCTGGATGCTGGCGCCCCTGGCGCTGTTGCTAGGGATAGCCCTGGCCCTGGGGGTCTATCCCGGGCCGCTCATGCGCCTGGCCGAGCGAGCGGCGGCGGCCATGCTGGGCTGGGGAGGGTAATGATATGAACTGGTTGGCAAGCCCGCCGGCGGCTCTTGTTCTGTTCCTGGGCCTTGCGGCGCTGCTCTACCTCCTGGGCGGCAAGCTGGCCCCGCGCGGCAAGGACTCGCCGGGCAAGCACATCTCGTACACCGGCGGCGAGGAACTGGAGGCGGGGGCTGGGCCTCTCTCCTACCAGCGCTTTTTCCGGCTGGCGCTGCTCTTTGTGGTGGCCCATATGGCGACCCTGGTGATCGCCATGCTGCCCCGCGCAGAGGATGTGCGCCGTCTGGCAACCCTCTATCTCCTGGTGGTGGCCATCTGTCTGGACGTTCTGATCATACGGAGGTTCCGTGCCTAGCTGCACCAATCGGATGCTGCGCTGGGCCCGCCGCAACTCGATCTGGGTCCTGCACTATAACAGCGGGGGCTGCAACGGCTGCGATATCGAGATCCTGGACCTGCTGACCCCACGCTATGACATCGAGCGGCTGGGCATCGTCAAAGAATCGTCGCCGCGCCACGCCGACGTGCTGCTGTGCACCGGCCCGGTGACCCTGCGCTCCCGCGATCCGCTGCTGCGCATCTATGAGCAGATCCCGGAGCCCAAGTGGGTGGTGGCTGTGGGCGCCTGCGCTGCCTCGGGCGGCATTTTCGCCGAGAGTTACCACTCCTTGGGCGGGGTGGACAAGGTGCTGCCGGTGACGGCCTATGTGCCCGGCTGCCCCTGCCGCCCGGAGGCCATCCTGAACGCCATTATGACCCTGAGGACGCTGATATGATCAAGCGAAAAGCCCTGCAAGAGTTGCTGGCCACGGCCTGCGGCCTGGAGCGGGTGGCCTTTGAGCCGGGCATGGGCCAAGAGTGGGTGGCCGAGCTGCCCGCCGAGGCTGCACCCTGCGCCATCGAGGCGCTGCGCACGCTGCCCGCCTGGCGCCACCTCTCCACTATCACCGGCCAGGTGGTGGGGGATGCCATCCAGCTCCTGTACCACTGCTGGCTGGGCCGTGGCGTTACCCTGCGGGTGACCCTGCCGCGTGAGGGCGCCCAGGCCCCTTCGCTGGCGGCCCGGTTGCCCGGCGCGGCCTGGTACGAGCGCGAGATTCAGGAGCTATTGGGCGTGGCCTTTCGGGGGTTGCCCGAGGGGCCGCCCCTGCTTCTCAGTGAGACCTGGGACGCCCCGCCGCCCCTGGCCGACCCAAAGGAGCACCCATGACCACCGTTCGGCTGCCCATCGGCCCGCAACACCCGCTGCTCAAAGAGCCCCTCTCGCTCCAGATTGACGTGGCGGGCGAGCAGATCAGCGAGGCGACGGTGCGCATCGGCTATGTGCATCGCGGCATCGAGGAGCTGACGCGCTGCCGCAGCTATGTGCAGAACGTGCACCTGATCGAGCGCATCTGCGGCATCTGTTCCCACATCCACAGCACCACCTACTGCCAGGCCGTGGAGGCCCTGCTGGGGATCGAGATCCCGCCCAGGGCGGCGGCCCTGCGCGTGCTGCTGTGCGAGCTGGAGCGCATTCACAGCCACCTGCTCTGGATCGGCGTGCTGGGCGAGGCCATCGGCTTCACGACCATTTTCATGTATGCCTGGCGCGACCGCGAGCTGGTGCTGGATATCATGGAGCGGCTCAGCGGGGGGCGCGTCTCTCACGCCGCCAACATCATCGGCGGCGTGCGGGTGGACTTGGGCGCTGAGGAGATCGCCCTGATCGAGCAGACCCTGGACACGCTAGAGACCCGGCTCTCTCTTTACCGCGACCTGATGGTGCACGACCGGCCCTTTCGCCTGCGCACCCAGGGGATCGGGCGCCTCTCGCTAGAGACGGTCCAGGCCCTGGGCATCGTGGGTCCCACGGCCCGCGCGACGGGCGTGGATGTGGACATGCGCCGCGATGCCCCCTATGCCGGCTATGGCGGGCTCTCCTTTCGCGTGATCGTCGGCTCGGAGGGGGATGTTTGGAGCCGCGCCGACGTGCGCCAGCAAGAGATCGCCCAGAGCCTGTCCCTCTGCCGCCAGGCGATACGGGCGCTGCCGGAGGGTGACCTGGCGGTGCGCGCGCCCGCCCGCGTGCCCGAGGGCGAGGTGGTGACGCGCACCGAGGCGCCCCGAGGCGAGCTGATCTATTACGTGCGCAGCGATGGCAGCGACCGCCCGGCCCGCCTCAAGATCCGCACCCCCACCCTGCCCGCCCTGATGAGCCTGGCGGGGCTGCTGCGGGGGGTGCAGGCCGCCGATCTGCCCGTGGTGATCGCCGGTTTCGATCTGTGCATCGCCTGCGCGGACCGCTGAGGGAGAGGCAGACAGATGTTGGTGCTTTGGCAGATGCTGGTCTTTCCGGGGGCGCTGTTCCTGATCAGCGGCTCGCTGCTGATCGCCTGGCTGGATCGCAAGATCATCGCCAAGCTACAGGGCCGCGTGGGGCCGCCCTGGTATCAGCCCCTGGCCGATATGCTCAAGCTCCTCTCCAAAGAGGACATTATGACGGTGGACACCGACGCGCTCATGGCTACCCTGCTGCCCTTGTTGGCCGTGGCCAGCACCCTGGCGGCGGGCATGTATATCCCCGTGGGCAACCGGGCCGTCATGTCCTTCGAGGGCGACCTGATCATCGTCGTGTTCCTGCTGGCCATCCCCACCCTGGGCTATTTCCTGGCGGGCTGGGCCTCGGGCGGCGTCTATGGCGTGCTGGGAGGCAACCGCTCCCTGCTCCAATACTTTTCCTACGAGGTGCCCCTGCTCATCGGCCTATCGGCGCCGGCCCTCTATTCCGGCTCCTGGCAGATCCTGGCCTTGATGGATGCCCAGCGCGCCTACCGCTGGCATCTCTTTAGCCTGCCCGTAGGCTTTTTTGTGGCCCTGATCGGCCTGATCGGCAAGCTCAAGCGGGTGCCCTTTGACATCCCCCACGCCAAGACCGAGATCGGCGCCGGGCCGCTGACGGACTATAGCGGGCGCAAGCTGGCTCTCTGGAAGCTGACCATCATGCTCCAGACCCTAGTGGGCCTGAACCTGCTGGTGGCCGTGTACATGGGGGGCGCCGACCGCATGTGGGGCGCCTGGGGGTACCTGATCTATGGCATCAAGATCATGACGCTCCTGGCGGGGCTGGCCGCCGTGCAGGCCCTCTATGCACGCCTGCGCATTGACCAGATGGCCCAGCTTGGCTGGCGCGCCCTGGTGCCCCTGGGCCTGGCCCAGATGCTCATCGCCCTGTGGATCTCGGGAGGCTGAGATGCGGCGCAAGTCACTGCGAGGCTATATCGTCCCCCACCTGCTGCGCACCCTCTTTCGCCAGCGGGAGACCATCCGCTACCCCCAGGGCGAACTGGAACTCCCCCAGACCTATCGCGGGGCCGTGGTGGTGGACATCTCCAAGTGTGTGGGCTGCGGGCGTTGCGCCCGCGATTGCCCCTGTGGATCGCTGATCGTGACGCGCCTGCCCGATGGCGGCGTCAGAGTGGTGCAAGACTATAGCACGTGCGCCGAGTGCGGCCAGTGCGAGCTTGTCTGCCCTCGGGACGCCATCCACCTGGCGCCGCGCTTTCGCGAGGCGGGCGTGGATCGGGACGATATGGTGCTGACCTGGCAGCGCGACAAGCAGGAACGCGAGGGCTGAGCCGGGCTCACATCCAGGCGCGGCGGCTTGGTGCGCCCTAGCGCAAAAAGGCGGCAAACACCCGGTTGCCCAGCAGGCGCCCGCGCGGCGTCAGGCGGATGCCCTCGGCGTCGCTCGCCAGCAGGCCCGTGCCCGCCAGCTCGGCCAGCGCCTCGGCATATTCGGCCTCGATCTCGACGCCAAAGCGCTGGCGAAAACCGGCCCGCGTCACCCCCTGGCTCAGCCGCAGCCCCAGCATCATGGTCTCGTCCATGGCCTGCGCCCGCGTGACCGGCTCGCTGCTCGCCAGTGTGTTCTCGCCCGCGGCCACACGGCGCACATATGCCACAGGATCGGCGATCTGGGCATAGCGGCGCAGGCCATCATAGCCGTGGGCGCCCGCCCCCAGCCCCAGGTAGGGCTCGTTGCGCCAGTAGTGCAGGTTGTGGCGGCAGGCCAGGGTGGGCAGCGCTCCCGGCCGGTCGCCCGGCGCGCCCCTGGCCCAGTTCGAGATCTCGTACTGTTCATAGCCTGCCGCTGCCAGCAGCTCTTGGGCCAATTCGTACATATCCGCGGCCAGATCGTCATCGGGCGCGGGCAGCGCCCCTTGCGCGACCTGGACCGCCAGGGGGGTGTGCTCTTCCAGGGTCAGGGCATAGAGTGAGATATGCTCCGGCGCCAGGGCCAGGGCCTGCTCCAGATTGGCCCGCCAGCGCGCCAGGGTCTGGCGGGGCAGGCCGAACATCAGGTCCAGGCTGATGTTGCGCAGGCCCGCCGCGCGCGCATCGGCCAGGGCATCCAACGCGGCCTGGCGGTCATGGATGCGCCCCAACAAGGCCAACTCGTCAGCGTGGAAACTCTGCACGCCCAGGCTCAGCCGGTTATAGCCCCCGCGCGCCAGCTCTTGCAGTGAGGCCCGCGTCACCGTGCCTGGGTTGGCCTCCACCGTGGCCTCTGCCCCTTGCGGCAGGCTCAGCGCCCGGCGGCAGGCCGCCAGCAGCGCCACCAGGCGCTCCGAGGGCAACACCGTAGGCGTGCCCCCGCCCACGTACAGGGTATCGAACGCGCCATCGCCTTGTGCGGCGCTTGCATGGTGGATCTGCTGGATCAGGGCGTCCGCGTAGGGGGCATACAGGGCCTCATAGCCGGGGTAGGAGCAGAAATCGCAATACAAGCATTTGGCGCGGCAAAAGGGGATGTGCAGATAGATGCCAGCGCCGGACATGGCGGGCCGCCTAGGGCGTGCGGGCGGCCCTGGCCCGCTCCAACGCCTTGTCGTAAGCGGCCAGGATCGCGGCGGCAGCCTGCTCGGGGTCCGGTGCGCCCTCGCCGCGCGCCTGTTGCGTCAGGGCTGCCACGGCCTGGCGCAGATCGCCCGCCATGGCCGGGCGGCCATTGGCGAGATCGCCCAGTTGCCACAGGCGGGGCACATCCGCGGGCGCGCCCACGGCCAGCGAGAGCCAATCGAGGGCCTCATCCTGTCCGATGCTCAGGGCGACCGCCGCGACCAGCGGCGAATGACTCTCGCCGGGGCCGGGCTCGATGCGGGCCAGCGCCGCGCCCTGGCCCGCGCCCAAGAGCGGGATGCGCACGGCGGTCACGATCTCGGCGGCGCTATTGACCCGCGAGACGCCGGGCCGCACAAAGAGGGAACGCACCGGAACCCATTGGGCGCCCGTCAGGTTGGCGATCTCGGCCTCGGCGGAGAGGGCGATCAAAGTGATGGCGCCCTCGCTGTTGCCCCGGGCGTGGACGATGCTGCCCGCCAGCGATGCCTGCTGGCGGATCTGGGGCGCGCCCACCATCTGCGCCGCCTCGGCCAGCACGGGCATCTGGTCGGCGATCTGCTCCTTGATCAAGAGCTGGGCATAGGTAACGGCCCCGCCGATCACCAGATAATCGCCTTCGATGCGCACGCGCTTGATGGCCGTGATGCGCGAGACATCCACCAGGCGCGTGGCGATGGCCTGGCCCCGCTGCAAGAGGGGCATGAGTTTGGTGCCGCCGCTGATGATCTGGGCCTCGCCGGGGTGGGCCGTCAGATAGGCAATGGCCTCTTCGATAGAGGAGGCCATATAGTAATCTCGCAGCACGCGCCGGTGCTCCGGCAAGAAATCGGGCATATTCCCCTTTTCGCGCTAGTGCCTGCGGCGCAGGGCGATACGGATCTCGGTATAGAGCCGCTCGATGCTCTGCCGGCGCCGGAGCTTGGCCTCGCTCTCTTGGCCTTTGGCGATTGGAAAGTGCTCCAGCATGCCAACCTTTTCCACGCACTCGCGGCGGCTGGCGCCCTGCTTGAACAACTCCAGAATGCGGCGGCGCATCTCGGCCAGGTACTCGTACAAGGGCTCAATCACCTCTTTGCCGCAAGGCTCGCCCGTGCCAGGGATGATCAGCTCGATATCCATCTCTCGGATGGCCTTGAGGGTATCGAGCCAGGCCAGCGAGTTGGCCTGATAGGCCGCCGGGTGCTCGTTGTTGGTGATGTTGTCTCCGGCGAACAGGATGCGCTCCTTGGGTAGATAGACGCCCAGCGACGCCGGGGTGTGGCCCTCCAGATAGAGCACCTGTATCTCTCGGCTGCCCAGGTGCAGGGTGAGCCGATCCCCCACCGAGACCTGGGGCCGCTGAAAGCGGAGCCCCATGATCTCACTCGCCAGGGCGGGGTCCTGGGCGCGATAGCGCTCGGCCATCTTTTCCAGCACCGGCTCGTCATAGCGGCTGAGGGGCTTGTCCGATTCTTCGTGGCCGATCACGCGCACCGGCACAAAGGCGGCATTGCCCATATAGTGTTCCAGGTGATAGTCGGTGTTGACGATGGCATAGGGCTGCGCAAGGCCCATCGCCTGCATCTCGGCCTGCCACTGGCGCCCCTGGCTGGGCAGCATGGGGGTATCCACCAACACGGGCCCCCGGCCCGTCAGGATCAGGCCGCAGTTCCCACCGGCAAACCCTTGGGCTACATATACGCCTTCTGCAATCTCGTTCATCGCTATCTTTCCTTACGCCAAGCTGTACCGTCTGCGGCCTCCAGGCGGCCCTGGACGTCTTGCAGCATAGCCACCAGGCCCTCACGCGAGAGGCCGCCGCCCTGGGCCATGTGAGGCCGCCCGCCGCCGCGCCCGCCATAGGGGCTGATCAACTCGGCGGCCAGAGCCGCCATATCCAGATCCACATCCGCCGAGCGCGCCAGGCAGAACTGAGGGCTGGGGCTATCCACGCCCAACGCGACGACCATGCCGGGCGCCTGCACGATCTGGGTCGCAAGCTGCCGCATCTCGGCGGCATCGGTCTCGTCTAGTAGGCGGCACACCACACGCCACGCGCCCACTTGGTTCGCCTCAGCGGCCAGGGCCGGGGCCTGCAGCTCCAAGAGCTGGGTCCGCAGGCGCGCGGCTTGGCGGCGCGCCTCGTCGGCGGCGGTCTCCAGTCGTTCCAGGGCCGCCGGCAGCTCGTCCAGCGCCACACTCTGGCGCATGGCCAGGCCGCGGGCGATCTGGCTCTTGCGCCGGTAATCGCGCAAGGCCCGCAGCCCGCACAGAAAGGTGACCCGCGCCTGCCCCTGGCGGCTCTCCCAGCGCTCGATGTGCACCAGGCCCACCTCGCCGCAGGTGCGCGGGTGGGTGCCGCCGCAGGCCGAATAGTCGAACCCCGGCACGGCTACGACGCGGACCAGCCCTTCCACCTGGGGCGGCTTGCGCAGCGGCACAGCTCGGATCGTCTCCTGGTCATACTGGGCCACGACGATGGTTCGCCCCTCCATGATGACGCGATTGGCCAGCTCCTCCACGTCATCCAGCGCCTGGGCCGCCAGCTCGCGGCAGTCGAGGTCTATGGTGCTGGCCTCCGGGCCCAGATGGAATGAGACGGTGGCCGCCCCCAAGAGCTGCTGAAAGGCCGCCGAGAGGATGTGCTGCCCGGCGTGCTGCTGCATATGGTCAAAGCGGCGCTCCCAATCAATGGCGCCCTGCACCTGGTCCTGCGGCAGCGTCGCCTCCAGAACGTGGACGATCTCCTCGTCCACCTCGACCACATCCAGCACGGCCACATTGTCGAGGCGCCCCGTATCGTGGGGTTGGCCGCCTGAGGTCGGGTAAAAGCAGGTGGCATCCAGCATAACGGCGGGGCGCCCATCCAGCTCAAGCCGGCGCACCACCCGCGCGTCAAAGCGTTGCCGGTACGGATCCTGCCAGTACAAGCGTTCGGTCACAGCCAAGGGTGACTCCGTTGATGGTTGGGGCAAAACGAATGCATCAAGACAAGCGCGGGCTCGGCCTGCAACCTGGCCGAGCGGGGCCCATCTCCTACTCGTCGCAGCGCAGACAAGTCGCCAATCTCGGCGCCGACGCCCCTGGCGTTGGGGCCCATGCCTCACCCTGCAAGCCGGGAGATTATAGCACAGCCCTGGGCGGCCTGCCACTTGGCATCTGCCGCGCCAGGGCTTTGTCAAAGTCGCGGTTATGGTAAAGCGAGCTGCTTTTGCTGTGATGCGGCCGGTCGCCCTCATCCCCGACGAAACCCGCTCACAGAGCGGGTTTCGTCGGGGATGAGGGCCTCACAGAGCACCGAGAGCATCTCTCGCCGTGAAGGGATCTGTACATAATACCGATAATGAAAAGACCCTGCTGCCGCGCTACCATAAGGTATCAGTTCAGATTCGAGGGGACGAGTTCCTAACTGACCAGGACGATGATGCCATTATCCTGCAATCGGTGAGCACATAGACTCGGCTATGGAGGGCGGGCGTCTCGCCCGCCAACAAAGCGCAGCTTGCTTTGTCCAGGATTTCGGCTCCGTGTGAAATCAGCCGCCTGTCGGGCGGCAGACGATGCAGAGCATCGTAACGGGCGAGTCGCCCGCGCTCCAAGGTTCGCCGCCGCCGCCCACAACGTGTTGGCCGCTTTTCCCCCAATTCTGAACTGATACACCATAAGCGCGACGCCAGCCCACAGCGACGGCGTTACGGAGGCCCCTCAGCGCCCCAGTTCTCGCTCAAGCGCCTCGAATAGACCCTGCAGATCAACCGCGTCGAAATCGGCGGTATCCAGCTCCCACAGGACGCCGCCGATGGCCAGGGGCGCATACTCGGCGGCCAGCAGCGTGGGGCCGAGCTCATCCAGAAGCGCCTCGTCCCCGTGGCCGGGGTGGCGCCGGCCCGCGCGCGCGGCAAAGCGCGCCAGCAGCACGACGCCCTCGGCGCGGCAGACGATCTGGAACGGGCGAAAGGAATGGGCCTGCTGGAGCGCCAGCAACTCCCCGGCGGCCACCGGAGGAAAGTTGCTCTCGATGATGCAGGGGAGACCGGCCCACTTCGGCATCAAGGGAGGATCTGAAGAGACTACATGCAGAGGGCGTTTCGGCCTTTACTGGGTCTAGGAGTATCAGTTCAGAATTGGAGGGGAAAGCGACCAACACGTTGTTGAGGACGGCGGCGGCGAACATTGGGGCGCGGGCGTCTCGCCCGTTACGATGCGTACGCATGCATGCGTCTGCATCGTCTGCCGCCGACAGGCGGCTAATCTCGCGCAGAGCCGAGTTTTGTGCGGTGCTTCACCTTTTACAAAGCTGCGCTTTGTTGGCGGGCGAGACGCCTGCCCTCCATAGCCGAGGCTGTGTGCTCACCGCTTGCAGGATAATGGCATCACCGTCCCCGTCAGTTAGGAACTCGTCCCCCCAGATCTGAACTGATACGTCTAGGATATCCGAGCTAATTGCGCTTGACAATGGGACTTGCTTGTCATACCATCCTGCCAGGGCTCTCCTGACCTTTGTGCAGTATGATCAGTAATCATTGCTCTGAGATGCAAGGATTGGGCTGGATGCCATATCAAGGCCTCAAGGTGTTTGCTTGGGGACAATCGTAGCAGGGGGGGCTTTGACCACTCCTGTTGCCTATAATTTATTTTATGAGCTTTTCTTGTTTAAATACTTAATTTTTCCTTGATATCTGATGGATTATTTTTGAGAATGCCTTTACTCCTTACGTGCTGGGACATGTGCGCCCTCTGGTATTTTTGAGAGGTTGGCCCTATCTTCGGAGGGACAAGATGAATTCGCACCTTCTATCTCCCCCATATGTATATCTCGTCATAGCTCTTGTGGTCGTGGCAATAGTGTTGGTTAGATGGAAAGGAAAGGCGCTCGTTAGGGAGGTTCGGAGATGGCGCCTATCTGAACTGATTGTGGGGCCTTTAAAGTTTGCTCGCAGAGCCAAGTCGGATGGCGCAAAGAACGCAAGTGCGCGTGGCGTTGAGATTGGAACAGGCGCAAGGTTCAGGGGGGTCTCAATTAAGAGGGTTACCGGACGTGATTCCGGCGTACACGCGTCGGGGACATCGGACGAGAGCGCTGTGCCGGGGGTAAGAATCGGCGACCACGGTGTCTTTGAGGACACTGAGATAGAGGATATTTCCGGTCGAGATCAGCAGCAGGAGCGGGGATAGTGGCAAGGCCCTGGGATTTTGTGGATCGCTGTGAAGAGACCAAGATACTGGAAGACGCATTGCAGGGCAAGCGCCCCGAACGTGTCCTGGTCTTCCTCGTGGAAGCCCTGCTGGGCAAGACGTACCTGATGAACCACTTTCTGGATTGCTGCGTGTCACGAGTCCCTCTTTCCGTTCTTGTTGACCTTGATAGTCGCAACCGAGACGGAGAAGCGGTCACCTACTGGAAGTTCGCCCGCCTGATATCTGATGGACTAGGCTTGGAATTCTTTCCCGAAGTAGCCGCTTTTGAGAAGCGCTACGGAGAGAACGCTCCTTTCATAGCCGTACAGACTGGCCCAGGCGAGGGCGGTGCCAGTGTAGGCACCAAAGGCCGGTTCGATGATGTTGAATTGAGCGATACGACAGGACGCGACCGCATAGAAGTAAGGGTCAGCGATGTTGCCTATCTCGGAACCGGTGATGGGGCTAAAAACCGGCAGGAGCGCCTGAAGCATGAGATGGGGCTCGCGTTCAGAAATGATCTTGCCCGCCTATGCCAGAGTCAGCGAGTCGTGATCCTGATTGATACCTATGAGCAAGTGTCTCAAGAAACGCGGCACTGGATCCATGAGTGGCTCTTCTGCCGCATCCCCGATTATTGTCCAGGTCTGTCGCTGGTGATCGCAGGTCGTCCAGAGGAGCGCGAGTACCTCACGCGATCTATAGTATGGGCGGCCCCCATACGCGTATTCGACAGGCTGAGCCACCTTGAGGAGGAGCATGTTCGAGCATATGCCCAGATTCATGGCACGACTATTGACAAAGCGACGCTCGGCGTGCTTATGTCCGTAGGTAGAAGGAACATGGGTGCTATGGCAATGGTGACAGAATACCTAAAAACATGATTCCTATGAGTGAAGAACGGAAAAAAGTACTTGAAAAGCTCCTTAGAGAGGATTTAGAGCAGGAAGAGTTACGTAAACTCGTGATCGAGATGCTTCTGAGCTCTTTGGACCCCATAGTTGTGGAAATTCTCTACTCGAGCTCTATTCCACACTGGTTTAATAGTTTAATGATTTCTAAGATTTATCAGGTTACTTTAGACGATTCTTTCATGGATAATTTTATCCTTGTTACTTCTCTCCCGTTTATTCGAGAGACAGATACGGGGGTATACCTGCTCCACGAAGCGGTTCGCGTGCATCTACGAGAGATTTTGTATCGCGATAAACCTGACAGGTTTCGGATCCTGAGCGCGCTCCTCGCGCAACACTTTTCTGCATTGGCGGAAAAAGAGGGCGGCTCGTTTGCTCTGCGCGCTGAGGCCTTGTATCACGAGTTGGCCGCTGACCGAGCAGCATTTGCTCGTTTTGAGATGGAGTTCGCCGTGGCGCTTGATGAATGGCGCCTCTCACAAGCTGAGCATCTGCTCGATCTCGCTGAAGAGCAACAGCCCTTCCTAGGAAATGATAAGGTTCTTTGGCTCACGTTTTATCGGGCGAAGTTCCTCTTTCAGTCATCTGACCATAGCGCTGCTCTCTCAAGCTTGACCGAGCTGGCCTTGCGGGACTTGCCCACAAGACTGAGGGGGCGCGTAGAGTGGCTAGCGGGATGTTGCATGCGCAGAATTGGGAGAATCCTGGATGCTGAGAAACACTTTCGTGAGGCCCTTGACATACAGTGCGCAATAGAAGATCACGATGGGCTGGTGGATACGCTTGATGAATTCGGTGAGTTAGCCCTTATCCGGCAAGACTATAAACAGGCTGAGTCGCACTTAGTTCAGGCACTGCAATTCGCAGAGGAGCTGCAGGATCAGCGTAGAACTGCTGCGATCTTGCGTGGCTTGGGAGCTATCTACCGGCAGAGCGGTGATATTGATAGAGCCCTTGACTACTATGAACAAAGTCTCGTTATCCGACAGCTTCTGAATGATGAATGGGGGATCTCAGATTGTCAGAATAGCTTGGCTCTCCTGCACGCAAGTCGCGGAGAGCACGCGCTGGCTCTCGATTATCTGCAGAAGCACCAAGAAACGTTCGAGAGACTGGGCGACTATTTAGGGCAAGTTGTTGGCTTGGCGAACATCGCGGGGATATATTCAGATCAAGGCGAGTACGAAAAGGCGCACATCTTCTATCGCGAGTCAGTCATTTTGGCAGAACGGATGGGCTTGACCAGGGACATCTCAAGCGGGTCCAAATCACTCGGCAACGTGTATCAGGCGCAAGGGGAGTACACCGAGGCGCTGGCGGCCTATGAGCGTGCTTTGGCGATTGATGAGCAGTTGGGAGACTCACGCGGTCAGGGGGTGACCCTGCATGAGATGGGCAACGTGTATCAGGCGCAAGGGGAGTACACCGAGGCGCTGGCGGCTTATGAGCGTTCTTTGGCGATTGATGAGCAGTTGGGAGACTCACGCGAGCAGGGGGTGACCCTGCATGCGATGGGCAACGTGTATCGAGCGCAAGGGGAGTACACCGAGGCGCTGGCGGCCTATGAGCGTTCTTTGGCGATTGATGAGCAGTTGGGAGACTCACGCGAGCAGGGGGTGACCCTGCATGCGATGGGCAACGTGTATCGAGCGCAAGGGGAGTACACCGAGGCGCTGGCGGCCTATGAGCGTTCTTTGGCACTGTTGATAGAGGCCAAGGACCTACGCGGTCAGGGGGTGACCCTGCATGAGATGGGCAACGTGTATCAGGCGCAAGGGGAGTACACCGAGGCGCTGGCGGCTTATGAGCGTTCTTTGGCACTGTTGATAGAGGCCAAGGACCTACGCGGTCAGAGGGTAACTCTCCGTCGGATTGAGAGCCTGCATCGAGTGCAGTTGGAGGACGCTCAGATTCGGGAGGCTAGCGAGCGAGCTTCAGTGCTGAAGATGATGGCTAAAGATGTAGTGGAACAAGGAGCACCCCTGCATACTATGATCGCCGCACATCAGGCCTTGGACGAGCGCACGTGGGAAACTGCCGTCTATGAGATCCGGCTTTCACTCAAGGAGGAAGCTATAAGGATCTGGGGACAGTGGACTACGCTATCAAATTGGCGGTCATCTGCAAAGCAGGAAAAGAAGCTGTGATCAATGGCCTAGAGCTTATGCCACAATCCATACAGCGTGTTTGCGCAGCTAACCCTAGGGGCTAGACTACGGTACATTAACAGAAGCTCAGTGATCATCCCGACTATGGTTCCCAACACGAGGTAGCCCTAGGCTACGCGCCAATCCTGGCTTTCGATCAAGAGGAAGAGATCGTGATCACCTCAACACTCCAGCGGCGCGCCCTCGCTCATGCGGCGGCCCGTTTGCTCTCGCGACGCTCGCGCAGCCAGCCCACCAGGGGCGGCGCCCAACACAGGTTGGCCGCGATGGTCTCGAGCGCGGTGAATACCTGGGTGCTGGGGCTAAAACCGAGCAGGCGGGCCGTGAGCAGGCCCAGCGGCACGACCAAGATTACCGCCAGGCTGGTCAGCAGCACGGGGTGGCGCACATAGACCGCCAGGGCGCCCCGCCAGGAGCCCTCGCGCCGCCGCAGGAACAGGGTGCTGGAGACATTGCCCCCCATCTGGTCGCCCAGGGCGTAAAAGTAGGGGATGTAAAACCCGGCCACACCGTACACATCCACCCCCAGCGCCCGGCTGCCCCAATCAATGATCCACGGGATGGCCATGCCGATGAGCTTGCCCCAGCCATAGGCCTCGGCCATAGAGGCGGCGCCGCCCCGCAACCGCCGGCGGATGGCGAACAGGCCCTCCAGGAGGCTCTCGCTTTCCCCGGCCAGGGTGCGCACCAGCCATTGGCCCACGGCGCTGCCCTGAAAGCCCAGGGCGTCGAGCACGGCCCCCAGAGCAATGCCCCCGACAAAGCCCGCGCCCGTATAGACCACGATCTCGGAAAACTCTTCGGCCTCGATGCCGTTCTCGTCCTCTGGTTGGTGTGCGCTCTCTGGCACAGGGGTCGCCCTTTCTGCTATGGGGCCAGACCTGGCTCGCAGCGCGCCAACGGCCTGCTAGGGAATGTCGGCAAAGGCCGCCTGGGGGGCATAGGCCACGCCCACCATGCCGGGGCCGGTGTGGGCGCCCAGCACCAGCGACATGGGCCCCAGGGGCAACCACTGGCAGTCGTAGCGCCGATCCACCTCATCTCGGAGCATCTGCCCCGCCTCTGGATCGTTGGAATGCATGACCTGCACCCGCAATGCGCTGCCCGGCGCGTGCTGGCGGCCCATGAGCGCGACCAGGCCCTCGACGGCGCCCTTGAAGGCGCGGGCCTGCCCGCGCTGCACATAGGTCCCGCCGACCTTTTCCACCGCGATGATGGGCTTGATATTCAGTAGAGAGGCCAGCAACCCTTTCATGTGGCTGATGCGGCCGCCGTGAATCAGGTACTTGAGCTCTTTGAGGGTAAAGAGGCTATCGGCGGCCTCGCTGATGCGGGCCACGAGCGCCAGGATGCGCTCCAACGGCCACCCGGCGTGGGCGGCGCGGGCCGCTGCCTCCACCTGCCAGCCCGAGCCCGCCGAAAGGGTCTTGGTATCCACCACGGTAACGCGGGCCTCGGGCACCATATCCGCTGCGGTGCGCGCCGAGTTGACCGTGCCGCTGAGGCCGGAAGAGATGTGGATCGAGAGGATCTCGGGATCGTGAGCGGCCAACTCGCGATACATTTGGGCAAAGGCCCCGGCCGAGGGCTGGGAGGTGGTGGGCAGGCTGCCGGTGCTGGCCAGCAGGGTATAGAACGAGTCCGTGTCAATGTCTACACCCTCATAGTATGTGGCACTGTCCAGGGTCACGACCAAAGGCACGACATGGACATTGAGGGCCAGCCGCTCTTCGGGCGAGAGATTGAGATCGGTTCCGCTGTCGGTCACGATTTGCATGGGCGTTCTCCTTCAAAATGGGCAATGGGGCAACGACCATGCGCCAACCGGCGCACGGCTCAGGGTACAATCTATATAGCTCGACTATGGATCAAGCCGGGTACCCTGTCAAGATAGACACGCGTGGGTGCGGATAGGTTTCAGGGTGCGATGCCCCCCGGCAAAGGGAAGGGATCTTGTTGCAGGAGCACGTCCATACGGGCGCGCGCCAAGACGTAGAGGGCCTCCTGGCCATGCTCGCGGGCCAGCTCCGAGGCCAACTCGAAATCGGCCAGGGCCAGGTCGCGCTCCCCCTGGCTATTATAGATGTCGCCGCGCACCAGTCGCGCCTCAGCGGATGCGGGGGCCATCCGGACCGCCTCCTCCGCCAACAGCAGGGCCTGGTCGGGATCCTGGGCCAGCTCGTATCGGCGCGCCAAGGCAAGCCGGAGCCGTAAAGGATCGCTGATGAGTTGCTCGGCCCGGGCCCGCGCCGCCTGCGCCTCGGCGTTGCGACCCTGGCGCCCGTATAGCACGGTCAATGAAACCCATGCCTCGGCCAGATCGGGCCGCGCGGCCACCGCCTGCTCGTAGCGCTCCAGAGCTGCCTCGTACTCGCCCAGGTAAAGCATCTGCTCCGCCAGGGCCGCATAACCAAAGGCTTCCTTTTCGTGCGGGTCCATGCGGAAAAAGGTGTTGCGCACATAGGTCCCCAAAAGGAACAGGAGCAGGCCACCGATCAGCGCCACACTCAGGTGGATGGCTGTGCGGCGCATGCGCTCGGCCACACGCTCGTCCAGGTACCACCACCATTCCTTGCGTGGGGGGGCTATGTGGCTGCGGGCGGCCCGCAACCCGCCTTTGCGCGCTGCGGCGCCCACCATCCTGACCGACTGGCGTTCGAGCGTAGCGTCAATAGCCGTCAGGCGGGCGCGCTCGACAGGCAGGTCGCGCCCAAGCGCCTCTTGCCCAGAAACGAACGCCTCTATATCGGAGCGCAGCCGCAAGAGGTCTAGCACGTGGCTCGCCTGCCACTCGGCCAGGCCGCTCTCTAGCCGGCGTATCTGCTCGCGCACATGCGCATCTTGCGAGCTCATCGAGGGCATCCCTCCCCTCTCGCCAGGATGGTCCAACTGTCTTTTTGCTCGATCTTGAGCACTTGGTTCGAGCAGATTATCTCTATAGTGAGAGCAAGGGTCAAACGACAGCTTTTGGCCTGGCCCTGCGCGCCATGCCCGAATCGCGCCCGGCAGTGTGTGCTGCTATAATGGCCCGGTCTGAAAGCACTGGCTCGCAGCGCGAGCATGGATCAAAGGAGTTTGCTATGCCCGATACAACACAGGTACGCGAGACCTTGACCGGGGTAATGGACCCCGAGCTGAACCGCAACATCGTCGAGCTGGGGATGGTACACGATATCGAGGTGCAAGACGGCGTCATCTCGTTCACCCTGGCCCTCACCACCATCGCCTGCCCGCTGCGCAACCAGATGCAGCAGGATGCCCGCGAGCGCCTGATGGCGCTGGAGGGCGTGCGCGATGTGGTCATCAACTTGCGCGAGATGACTGATGAGGAAAAGCAGGCCATCATGGGTGGGCCACAGCGCCAGGGCTCGGCCAGCGGCGTCAACCGCATCCGGCGCGTGATCGCCGTGGTGAGCGGCAAGGGCGGCGTGGGCAAGTCCAGCGTGTCGGCCATGCTGGCCGTGGGGCTGGCCCGCAAGGGCTATCGTGTGGGCCTGTTGGATGCCGATATCACCGGCCCCAGCATACCCAAGATGCTGCTCAGCGACGCACCTCGCCCTATGGGCGGGCCCAACGGCATCCTGCCGGTGAGCACGCAGACGGGCATCAAGGTCATGTCCATCAATCTGCTGCTCCAAGATCCGGAGCAGGCCGTCATCTGGCGCGGCCCGCTGATCAGCGGCGCCATCACCCAGTTCTATGGCGACGTGGTCTGGGGCGAGCTGGATTACCTGGTGGTGGACCTGCCGCCCGGCACCTCGGACGCCTCGCTGACGGTGATGCAATCGCTGCCGCTGGATGGCATTCTGCTGGTGACCACGCCCCAGAGCCTGGCGGGGATGGTGGTGCGCAAGGCATCCAGCATGGCGAGCCAGTTGCAGATCCCCATTCTGGGCATAGTAGAGAATATGAGCTATGCCGTGTGCCCCGAGTGTGGCCACCACTTTGAGCTATTCGGCCCCAGCCAGGCCCAGGAGCTGGCCGAGAGCATCGGCGCGCCGCTCTTGGCCCGCCTGCCCATCGAGCCCGGCCTGGCCGAACTGGCCGATAGCGGCCGGCTGGAGGAATACGCCGGGAACGCTTTTGACCCGGTGACCGATGCGGTGGCGGCCTGCCTGCCGCCGCAGATGGGCTAGAGAGAACGGCGGCTGCGGCGCGGCGTGCGTGCGCCGCAGCCGCCAACTTGCAGCCCCGCGCCAACCCCATATAATAGGGCCGTAGTGGGGGCAGGTAGCCCAGTTGGTTAGAGCGCCACGTTGACATCGTGGAGGTCGTAGGTTCGAGTCCTATCCTGCCCACCAAGCCGAATCCCGCCTCATCAGGGGCGGGATTCTTGCATTTCGTCGGCATTGGGGTCGAGTCCCACACCCCGCTCGGGCCGGGGCCGAAACACCAGGTCCGCGCCTGAGGCTCGCAGCTTCTCGGCCAGCCGGTCGGGCTCCGGGTGCAGCGCGATGATGGTGCCGCCCCCGCCAGCCCCCGCCAGCTTGGCCCCCAGGGCGCCGTGCGCCAGGGCCGCCTCGATCAGCCGCTCGTTGGCCTCGCCCGAGCCGCCCAGGTCGCGCTGGATGGCGTGGTTCTCGTTCATCAGCCGCCCCAGCCGCTCCCAATCCCCGTTCAGCAGCGCTTTTTTGCCCTCCTGGGCCAGGTGGGTGATCTGCTCATAGGCGTCGCGCACCTGTCGGTCGCCCTCCAGCCAGCGCTCGCGCAGGGGCTTGTGCACCGCATCGGACGAGTGGCGCACGCCCGTATGGGCCAGGATAAAGGGCAAGGCAGGCACAAAACGCTCCAGGGGCTCGATGGTGGCGTACAGCTCTTCGGCGGCGGGGCGATAGAACTGCTTGCCGCGAAAATCCATATAGTTCAGCCCGCCAAAGGTGCACATGTAGGCATCCTGATAGCCGCAGATGATGCGAAAGTGGTTCAGCTCGGTGTAGCGGGCCAGCTCTGCCACGCGATAGGGGCCATAGTTCAGCCCCTTGAAGCGCAGCAGGCCATACAGGATCGCGACGGTCAGGGCTGTGGAGCTCGAGATGCCCGAGCTGATGGGGATCTCGGAAGAGTACGAGATGCGGCAGCAGAGGGCCTCATCGTGCAGGTATTCGAGCACGGCCCTGGCCACGTCGAAATAGTCGCCGCATAAGCGCAGGTCGTCCTCCCCCTGGATGCGCAGCGAGCGCCCGCCCGTCTCCACCACCAGCTCATCGCAGGGCGCCACGGTGACATGGGCGCGGTAGGGGACGGAGCACGAGATGACGGCGCCGCCGTACATGTCGGTGGGGTTGCCGATGATGCCGCAGCGCCCCGGCGCCGAGCAGCGGATCGTCTCCATAGCTATAGCTCTCGCGCCTTGCGCTTGACGTATTGCCGCACCATATAGCCGTACTTTTCGTCGGCCAGGGCGAAATCAATGAACGCGGTGAAATAGCTCTCGAAATTGCCGATATCGTAGCGACGCTCGCCCGGGCGCAGGCGCAGGCCATAGATGGGATAGCCGAGCTGTTTGAGCAGGCGGATCGAGTCGGTAAGCTGGAGTTCGCCCTTGCGGTCGGGCGCCGTGCGGCGGATCGCCTCGAATATGGCGGGGCTGAACACATAGCGCGCGGCGATGGCCAGGTTCGAGGGGGCCGCGCCAAGAGCGGGCTTTTCCACCAGGCTCTCGATCTCGAACGCCCCTGCAAGATCGGCCCCCGCGACTGGCTGGACGATGCCATAGCGATAGGCGTCCTCGGGCGCGACCTCTTCCAGGGCGATGGTGCAACCGGCGCCAGAGGCCAAGTGCGCCTCGACCAGCTTGGTGACAAAGCTCGCCCCATTGGCGCTGGTGATGATCGAATCGCCCAGGGCGACGACGAAATGATCGTCGCCCACGAATTTCTCCGCGTGGAGCACGGCGTCGGCCAACCCCAGGGGTGTGCTCTGGCGCGTGTAGAAAAAGGTGGCGTCGGTCTCGGTGTAATCCAGCTCTTCCAGCAGGGTATAGCTGTCGCCCGCCGAAAGCAGGCGCACCAGCTCGGGGTCGGCGTCAAAGTGGTCCTCGATAGCCGTCTTTTTGCGGCCTGTGACAAAGAGGATCTGCCCCAGGCTGGCGGCCTCCAGCTCTTCCACTACATACTGCACCACGGGTCGCCGCCCCACGGGCAGCATCTCTTTGGGCTGCGACTTGGTAGCGGGCAACAGCCGCGTGCCCATGCCTGCCACCGGGATCACCGCCTTGACGACTTGCGTTAGCGCCATGCTTCCCCCTATCCGCGCTGTTCCTGCGCGCCCACCTTTTCCATCAGGCCGCGAAACGCTTCGGCGGCCACGGTAAAGAGCTCTGGGCCGCTAAAGCCCCGGAACTCGCCCGCCATGCTCAGGTGCGGTTCCAACGAGGCAAAACCCTGATAGCCCCGCGCCACCAGGGCGCGCAGCAAGGGCTCTAGCTCGCCATCGCCCTGGCCCGCCGGAACGACCTTGCCCTCTTGCATGAGGGCGTCCTTGATGTGCAGGTAGATGGTATAGTCTTTGAGCAATTCCCAGCCATCCGTAAAAGGCCGCACGCCGCACATGACAAAGTTGGCCGGATCAAAGGTAAAGCGCAGGCGGGGCGTGTCAAAGGTCTCCATCAGGTCGCGGCAGCGGCGCGGGATGTCGCCATAGATGTGGCGCTCGTTCTCGTGCAGCAAGGTGACGGGGTGGCCCTGGGCCGCCTCTAGCAGGGCCTCGATGCGCTGCATGACCTCGTCGCGATGGGCGTCGGCCTGGCCCTCGGGCGTGAAAAAGGAGAACATGCGGATATAGGGCGTCTGGAAATACTCGGCCAGGGCGATGGCGCGCTGAAAGGCAACCAGGTGCGGCTCGAACGGGTCGGTGATCTGGATCTTGCCGATGGGCGAGCCGATGGCCGAAACGCCGATGCCCCGCTCATCCAACGCCCGCTTGATGGCGCGCACCTGCTCGTCCGTCAGATCGAGCACGCCGGTCTGCCACACACCGCGCAATTCGAGATAGCGAATGCCTAGCTGGCTCAACAGATCGAGCTGCTGATCCAGGTCAGGCGAGATCTCGTCGGCGAATCCGCTGAGGGTGAACATGGGCATCTCTCCTCGTCGCTGCTAGTAGCGGCTCTAGGGGCATGGTAGCATAGAAAAACCCGGCGCACAATACAGTGGGCGTATGTGCGCCGGGCCTACGGGCGAATCGGTTGGCCGTGCGAGCGAGCTACTCGCTCTTGTCTTCCTTGGGAAGCTCTGTGGCCTCTTCCACGTCCTCTTTGGCGCCCTGGATCTCTTTGGTGGCCGAGCGGAACTCGCGGATGCCCTTGCCCAGGGCGCCGCCGATCTCGGGGAGCTTGCCGGCTCCAAAGATCACGATCACAATCACCAAGATGATAATCAGTTCGGGCGCGCCAAGACTTGCCATGACTCCTCCTTATGGGGCCTGCGTCTGGCCTTGCACAACACTCACAGCGCAGCGCTTATGGACTAGACAGAGGCGCTCTCGCTATCGGAGCCCTCGGCCTCGGCGCTGCTGGCGGCTTTGGGGGCTTCAGGCTTGGGGGCCTGGTCATCTTCCGGCTTGATGTTCTTGCGGAAATCCCGCACACCCTTGCCCAGCGCGCCGCCCAGGTTGGCCAGCTTGCCGGCGCCAAAGACGGCGATGATGATGACCAGAATGATAAGCAGTTCGGGCACACCTAGTTGGGGCATTTTTCCTCTTCTCCCTGCTACATGCTACACGTTCAATTCTACAAGCAGACACGGACAAGTCAAATGGCCGACGCATGACACGGCTCTACTCGAACACAACCTCGTAATCTGGCGGCACGAGCTGGATCCAGGTCTTGCCGGGGCGCAGAGGGATCACCTCGCCATTCGCGTCCCAATACAGGATCGGCTTGTCCTCGGCCGTGCGCCGCCACTCGGCCTCGATCATCACCCCATCGCGACAGACCACCGCCCGCCCTGAGCCTTCCATGACGATGTCAATGGCCGTGGAACCCAGCGAATCCTCGACGATATCGGTCTTGAGGTGTTCGGTATAAAAGATGATCACATTCTCGGCGACGATCTGCTGGTTGGTGAGGGCATCCACATGGGGCTGGCCCTGGACGTAGCGCAGGTAGTGGCCGCTGGCGGCGTCGTATTCCCAATCCACCACGCTGGAGCGGGGATAGGGGATGCGGATGGCCGGGGCCGGCGTGCCCTCGGGCGGCGTGGGATCGAACTCGTAGCCCTCGATGAGATGATCCTGCTGCTTGCCGATCCTCTCTAGGTAGGCATGCACCGCCTCGGTGGAGGTGTACATGCGCCCACGCCAGTCATAGCCCGCCAGCATGCCATAGGGCGCGGCGTGGAAATACTGGTCCAGGTCTACAAAAGTCGCCTGGGAGAGCAACCAGCGGATCGGGTCGCTGGCGCCGGTGTGCACCAGGGCGGCGTCATACTGGGGCGCCAGCACCAGGTTCGAGAGGCGCGCGCTGCGCAAGGGGCGCACCCGCTCGGCGTCGCTCTCCAGGTACAGGGCGGTAAAGCGCGTCAGCACCCAGCCGTCCATGATCTCTTCATAGACCAGGTCGGCGGCGCCCAGCCCCTCCTGGGGGCGCGCCTCGGGGTCGTTGCCCACGCGGATCGCCAGCACGCGCCGGTTGAGCTTGGCCGGGTCTGCGACCAACCCCGTCAACGGGCTGACATTGGGGTTGCGCGTGGGCGTGAGCGTGGGCGTCGGGGTGGGCGTCAACGTCGGCGGCGGGCTGGTGGGCGTGATGGTGGGCGCGACGGTGCTGGGCGGCACGGGCGTAAAGGTGGGCCGGGGCGTGCGGGTGAGGGTGGGCGTGGGGACCAGGGCGGTCTCGTCGCCCGCGCACCCGGCCAAGGCAAGCACGAGCATGAGCAGGCCGACCCAGAGGGCCAAGGCGCGGCCCTGACGCCACAAGCGACACAGCTTGCATCCTGTTACGGTCATGATATGATGGTTTCTCCTGATAGGCTCGCGCCGTCTCTGGGCGTTCAAGCGCCTCGGGCGCTCAAGCGTCCGAACCGGACGCTCAAGCGCCAGGATTATAGCACACATGCCGGATCGCTCGAAAACGGAGGCGCCTGATCGCCATGCAGTTCCAGGAACAAGGCACCGTCGCCAACCAGCGCTACACCGTGTCGCCCCGCACCCTGAGCTTTGTGCTCTGTGAGGGGGCTCTGCTGTTGCTGCGTGGGGCGCCCGCCAAGCGCCTGTGGGCCAACCAACTGAACGGCCTGGGCGGGCACATCGAGCCGGGCGAGAGCCCGCGCCAGAGCGCCTTGCGTGAGATCCGCGAGGAGGCAGGGCTCACGCTCCAACAACTCGACTTGCGGGCTCTGGTGCACGTCTCGGGGCACGAGGGGCACCCGGGGGTGATGCTGTTTGTCTTTCTGGGGCGGGTGGCCGGGCGCGCCACGCAGCCCTCGCCCGAGGGCCAACTCGAATGGCACCCCCTGGACGCGCTGCCTTGGGATCAGATGGTGGCCGACCTGCCGCACCTGCTGCCGCGCCTGCTGGGCGAGGAGCGGGGCGACGTGCTCTATGGCTGCTACACGGCGGACGCCTCGGGGGAGATGCGCTATCATCTGGAAAACTAGCACGGCCTACGTTCCACAGCCACTTTTATGGAGGCGCACAGATGCAACATGTACGCGAGCAGGAGCAGAGCTATCGCGATGGCGACAGCGGCGTCAAGTACCTGATGCGCGGGCCGCGCATTGATTGGGGCATCATCCTGGTCAAGCCGGGTGAGGCGCTGGGCGGCCACTATCACGAGCAGGTTGAGGAGACGTTCTATTTCGTCGAGGGGCGCGGCGTGATCGTCGTGAACGGCCAAGAGTACCCGGCCACCCCAGGCGATGTCTACTGCATGGAGCCGCAGGATCGGCACGACATCCGCAACGATGGCGACGCGCCCCTCAAGCTGATCTTTATCAAGTGTCCTTACGCGCCGGAGGACAAGGTCTCGCTATAGCGGCGCGGGCGCAAAGGGAGCCGCCTCTAGCACGGCCTCGTGGAGCAGGCCGTTGCTGGCCAGCCAGTCGGGCTGTTCCAGGGCGTAGGGGCGCCCATCCACGCCGCTGACCCGGCCGCCCGCCTCTTCGATCAGCAGCAGGCCGGCGGCCACATCCCAGGGCATCAGGGTATACTGAAAGTAGAGGTCGGCCCAACCGGCGGCCAGATAGCAGAGGGAGAGGGCCGCGCTGCCGGTGGAGCGCACGGCGTCGGTCAGGGGCACGAGTTGCTGCATGGCGCGAGCGCTCATCTGGCGGATCTCTTGGTCGCGGGGCCAATCCAGCAGCAGGATGGCATCTTGAAGGGCGGCCACACGGCTGACGCGCAGGGGCTCCCCGTTCAAAAAGGCGCCCTGTCCCCGCTGGGCGTGAAAGAGATGGCCGTGCAGCGGATCATAGACGGCGCCGCAGACCACCTGCCCATCCTGGGCCATAGCGATAGAGACGCTAAAGGAAGGCAGCCCTCGGGCAAAGTTGGTGGTGCCATCCAGAGGGTCAATGTACCAGGTGGGGCGCCCGGCCAGGGCGACGCGCTGGCTGTGGCTCTCCTCCGAGACGATCCAGGCCTCCGGGCAGCCCGCCAGGATCTCTTGCATGATCACTTGTTCGGCGGCCAGGTCGGCCTCGGTTACGATATCGCGCTCCCCCTTGACCTTGATCTCGTGGGGGCCACGGTACATCTCTGCCAGCACTTGTCCGGCCTTGCGGGCTGCGCGTATGGCGATCTCGATCACGGGCTTTCTCCTCTCGGCGAGCATGCGAACCGCCCGATTGTAGGCCAGGGGTCAAGGGGCGTCAAAGGGACATGGGGCATCCAAGGCTGGTAACTACTCAGGTTTGGGGGGCTGAGCTCGGCACTGGCCAGGGTGGTGATGCCATTATCTTGCAGCCGGTGAGCACACAGCCTCGGCTATGGAGGGCGGGCGTCTCGCCCGCCTACGATGCGCAGCTTCGTCCAAAGCAAAGCACTGTACAAGACGAGCCGCCTGTCGGGCGTCGGACGCTGCTTCGCAGCGTTGCGCAGAGTGCAACTCTGCGCCCCAAGAAGCGCATCCGTCTCGCCAAGCCCTTCAGTGGCGCCAGCATCGCCACATGCGATGGCCCTGGGGGCATGGGGCATCCGAGGCTGGTCGTCCTCTGCGTCTTGGCGCGAGGTCATCGGTGGCTCTGCTGGGAGCGCGCGCCCGCGAACCCCTATGCCGCGCCCAGGGCGCCCCGCGCGCGCCAGCGGGCCACCTCGGCGGTGTCATAGCCCAGCCAGTCGGCCAGGATCTCGGCGGCGTGCTCGCCCAGCAGGGGCGCCGGGCGCCGGATGTCCCCCGGCGTGGCGCTGAGCTTGATGGGCACGCCGGGCAACAGCGTCTTGCCCGCTACGGGGTGTTCCACCTCCTGGAGCATCTCCCGCGCCTGCACCTGGGGGTCGTGCACCACGTCGGCCACATCGTTGATCGGCCCGTTGGGGATGCCTGCCGCATCCAGCTCCCGCTGCCACTCGGCGGTCGGGCGCCGGGCCAGGGCCTCGGCCAGGGCCGCGCGCATGGCGGCATAGTTCTGGTGGCGCAGTGGGTTGGTGGCAAAGCGCTCGTCCATGGCCAGCTCTGGCCTGCCGATGACAGCGCACAGCCTCGTCCACAGGGAGTCATTGCCCGCCGCGATCATGAGCTGGCCGTCGCTGGTATCAAAGGGCTCAAAGGGAAAGATGGCGGGGTGGCGGTTGCCCATGGGGCGCGGGGCCTGGCCCGTGGCCGCATAGCGGGCAATGGCGTTCTCCAGGATGGCCACCTGGCAATCCAACATGGCCACATCCACCATCTGGCCCTGGCCAGTCTCCTGGCGCTTGTGCAGGGCCGCCAGGATGCCGATGGCGCTGAACAGACCGGCGGTGATGTCGGCGATCGAGGTGCCCACCCGGGTTGGCTGGCCGTCCTCGGGGCCGGTGATGCTCATAATGCCGCCCATGGCTTGCAGCACGGCGTCATAGGCAGCGCGCGGGCTATACGGGCCTGTCTGCCCAAAGCCCGAGACGGCGGCATAGATCAGGCGCGGGTTGAGGGCGGCCAGATCGTCATAGGCCAGCCCCAGGCGCGCCATTGTCCCCGGGCGATAGTTCTCCACCAGCACGTCGGCCCGCTGCGCCAGGGCCAGGAACAGCTCGCGCCCGGCGGGGCTCTTGAGATCCAGCGCCAGGCTGCGCTTGTTGCGGTTCAGGCTCATGAAATAGACGCTCTCGCCCGCCACGTGGGGCGGGTAGGCGCGGGCATCATCGCCTGTGCCAGGCATCTCGATCTTGACCACGTCGGCGCCCAGATCGGCCAGCACCATGGTCGTATACGGCCCGGCCAGCACCCGGGTCAGGTCCAGCACCCGCAATCCGCTCAGCGCACCTTCCATCGGCTCAGCTCCCCCCTTTTGCAGTATTGCCGTATCGTAGCCAGGATAGGGGGAATTGTCCAGACACTTCAAGATAACATCCAAGATAGGTATCAGTTCAGATTCAAGGGGACGAGTTCTTGATTGTCCAGAAAAGTGATGCCAATATTTCACAATCCGTGAGCACACAGCATCGGCTATGGAGCGCGGGCTTTAGCCCGCATGCTTTTAAGGTTGTTTATATCATATTTTTACTGTATATTTTGCTCTTAGAAGAAATGGAGTTTGTCTTTTACTCTTCGGTGCGGGCTAAAGCCCGCGCTCTGGCCGTCAGACGCGCCCATGCATTTTGCTCAGATGCCAGCCAGCAGCAGCGCTGCTGGCTCCGCAGATGCGTATCGCCGGCCGTAGAATGGTAGATAGTGGCTGTCAGATCGCCATAATGCCTATCTTGAAGTGTCTGGCTATTGACCCGCCTGGGCGCTGCGCGTAGAATGGCGCCCACATCCAAAATGAGAAGACAGGGAGGACACTGTGGCGAGACCAACCAAACACGCCCCCAAAATCTGCTTTGCCACCATCGCCTTTATGGTCCTGGGCCTCTTGGCCGGGTTGGTGACCGATCAACCCCTCTGGGCTGTGATCGGCCTATTGCCTGTCACGATTTACGAGGTCTATCGCACCGAGGGCGAATCCACCACCTGGGCCTCGTGGGTGATGCTGGCCGTGCTGGTGATCGAGGCTGCCCTCTTGATTTTTGGCGTGGATATAGACCTGGCCGAGCTCCTGGGCCGTGAGAGCGAGACCGTGGCGGGCTATGACGTGCCGCTGGGGCCGGTGACCGTCGTGGGCCCCGTGGTGATGGCGGTGCTCTCGCTGATCCTGATCGTGCGCACCCGGGGGCGCTACACCCGCATCCTGGCGGTGGCCATCCTCGTCGGCGCGGGCGGCCTGATCTTTTTGCTGGACCCCACGGTGTTGGGCACCTGGCTCGATGCCGTGCTAGAGGTGGGCCTGCCCCAACTGCGCTGAGCGGGCAACGCAAACGCGAGAGCGCACAGCCGCGCTCTCGCGTGTCTCCCCTATTAACGGGCGTTCCCCGCGCCTAGACCGTCTCCAACGCCTGATCCAGGTCCGCCAGAATATCGGCCAGCGATTCGATGCCCACAGAGAGGCGCACAAAATCGGGCGTGACGCCGCCGGCGCGCTGCTCCTCCTCGCTCAACTGCTGGTGCGTGGTAGAGGCGGGGTGGATCGCCAGGCTGCGGGCGTCGCCGATGTTTGCCAGGTGGCTAAAGAGCTTGAGGCTGTCAATAAAGCGTCGTCCCGCCTCCAGCCCTCCCCGGACGCCAAAGCCCACCAGGCCCGCAGCGCCATCGGGCAGGTAGCGCCGGGCTTGCGCATGGGATGGGTGGTTGGGCAGGCCCGGATAGAGCACCCAGGCCACCTTGGGGTGCTGGCTCAGGTGCTGGGCCACGGCCAGGGCGTTCTCCGAGTGGCGCGCCATGCGCAGGCTCAGGGTCTCGACCCCCTGCAAGATCAAAAAGGCGTTGAACGGGCTCAGGCAACCGCCGGAATCGCGCAGGGTGCGCACCCGCGCCCGCAGGGCAAAGGTCATCGGGCCAAAGGTCTCGTAAAAGCGCAGCCCGTGATAGCTGGCGTCCGGCTCGACGAAATCGGCAAAGCGCCCGCTATCCCAGGCGAACTTGCCCCCATCCACCAGGATGCCCCCGATGGAGCTGCCGTGCCCCCCCAGGTACTTGGTCAGGCTGTGCATGACGACATCGGCCCCGTGCTCGATGGGCCGGCAGAGGGCCGGCGAGGCCGAGGTGTTGTCTACCATCACGGGCACGCCCCGGGCGTGGGCCACCTCGGCGATCCCCGCCAGGTCAGGTACGGTGAGCTTGGGGTTGCCGATGGTCTCTAGATAGACCAGCTTGGTGCGCTCGGTAATGGCCTGGGCAAATGCCTCGGGCGCGTCGCTATCCACCCATACGGTGCGGATGCCCTGGCGCGGCAGTGTGGCGTTGAGGTAGGTCACCGTGCCGCCATAGAGCCGCGTGCTGGCCACGATCTCGTCGCCCACGGTGCAAAGGGTGTTGACGGCCCCGGCGATGGCGGCCATGCCGCTGGCAAAGGCCAGCCCCGCGACGCCGCCCTCCAGCGCGGCCACTCGCTGCTCCAGCACGTCGGTGGTGGGGTTCATGATGCGGGTATAGATATTGCCAAACTCTTGCAGGGCAAAGAGCCGCGCTGCGTGTTCGGTATCCCGAAACTGAAAGCTGGTGGTCTGATAGATCGGCACCGAGCGCGCCCCCGTGGTGGGGTCGGCGGCATAGCCGGCGTGCAGCGCGATGGTGTCAAACCCGTTGTACTGAACCTCTGCCATCTTGTCCTCCTCACTCTTGCATTGCGCTTGAACGTTGACACGTGCAAACGTTGGTACGTTATCCGGCTCCTAGGCGGAGGCGATACCCCCGCCCAGCACTCGCTCGCCCTCATAGAACACGATCGCCTGGCCGGGCGCCACGCGGCCCCTGGGCGCATCAAAGCGTACCTCGACCCTCTCCACGCCCATCTCCACGCTCGCTGGCACTGCCTCGCTGCGATAGCGGGTCTGCACGCCCAAGCGCAGTGGCTCTGTCGGCAGCCGCTCTCCCAGCCAATGCACCTGCCTGAGCCACACGGCTCGCGTGAGGGTGGTGCGCTTTGGCCCCACCACCACGACATTCCGCGCTGCGTCCAGCCCGGTGACATAGAGGGGCTCCGAGGCGGCTAGGCCCAGCCCTCGGCGCTGCCCCACGGTATAGGCTGCCAGGCCCCGGTGCGTGCCCAGAACGCGCCCCTGGGCGTCCAGGATCGGGCCCGGCTGGGCGGCGGCGGGCTCGTGGGCCGCAACCAGCGCCCGATAGCCCTCCGGCCCCACGAAACAGATGTCTTGGCTGGAGGGCTTGGCCGCCACGGGCAGCTCATACCGACTGGCCAAGGCGCGCACCTCGTCCTTGCTCATCTCGCCCACAGGGAATAGGGCGTGGGCCAACTGCTCGCGGGTGAGGGCGTAGAGAAAGTAGCTCTGATCGTGGGCCTGATCCAGGCCGCGCAGCAGCCGGGGCGCCGCCTCTCCCTCGACGCGCTCCAGCCGGGCATAGTGCCCCGTGGCCACCCGCTCCACGCCAAGGGCTCGCGCCAGGGCCAGCAGCCGGCCGAACTTGAGCTCGGTGTTGCAGGGGATGCATGGGTTGGGCGTCAGCCCCTGGGCATAGGCCCGACAGAAGGGTCGGATGACCGCCTCATCAAAGGCCTCGCGGTAATCCAGGACGTAAAAGGGGATGCCCAGGTGATTTGCCACGGTGCGGGCATCCTCCAGGCCGGACATGCCGCAGCAGGCGCCATGCCCCGACGCGCCCGGCGCGTCGGGGAAGCGCAGGCCCACCCCTAGCACCTCATCGCCGCGCTCGGCCAAGAGCGCCGCCGCCACCGAGGAATCCACGCCCCCGGACATGGCGACGATGATGCGCCGCTTCACCCGGCTCCTCTCTGAGCCACGCCCGGCGCCAGTGCATCGTTCAGGCTGCCGCTGCGCAGCCCCTCCAGGTTCAGGCTGACGAAAGTATAGCCCAAAGCCTTCAAGCGGGCGATTATGGCCACCCGCACGTCCTCCTCGATCAGGCGCGGCAGATCGGCCAGGGGCACCTCGATGCGGGCGGTCTGTTCGCCATCGCGCACCCGCACCTGGCGCAGGCCCAGCTCGCGCCGCAGGAAATCCTCCGCCTGCTCGACACGGGCCAGCCCCTCTGCCTGGATGGGCGTGCCATAGGGAAAGCGCGAGGAGAGACAGGCCATGGCGGGCTTGTCCCAGGTGCGCAGGCCCAGTTGGAGCGAGAGCTCGCGCACATCCTGCTTGGTGAGCCCCGCATCCAGCAGGGGCGCCACGGCCCCCGCCTCGCGGGCGGCATCCATGCCGGGGCGGTAATCGCCCATGTCGTCGGCGGTGGCGCCATAGGCCAGGTGCGCATAGCCCTCGGCGTCGGCCAGCGCCCGCATGCGCCCAAAGAGCTCGCGCTTGCAGTAGTAGCAACGGTCGGGCGGATTCTGGGCAAAGTCAGGATCGCCCAGCTCTTCCGTGGCGATGATGCGGTGGCGGGCACCCAGCTCGCTGGCCAGGCTCTCGGCCTCGGCCAGTTCGCTACGGGGCAGGGTGGGCGAATCGGCGGTGATGGCCAACACCCGCTCCGGCCCCAGTGCTTGCAGCGCCACGGCCAGCAGCAGGGTGCTATCGGTGCCCGCAGAAAAGGCCACGGCCACGCTGCCCAGGGCGGTTAGCCCGGCGTGCAGGCGGTCTAGCTTGTTTTGATCAATCATCATGTGCTCTATCCACCTTGTTCTCTCCGTCATCATCCGTCGCAGCCTCCTCGCCAGCCACCAGGCGCCCATCCAGGATGGGGATGATGCGCCGGGCATGGGCCGTGGCCTGGGCGTCATGGGTGACCATGATGACCGTGTGCCCGGCGGCGTTCAGCTCCTGCAAGAGCGCCAGGATCTGACGGCCCGTGGCGCTGTCCAGGTTGCCGGTGGGCTCGTCCGCCAGGATCAAAGGCGGCGCATTCACCAGGGCGCGGGCTACGGCCACCCGCCCCTGCTCGCCGCCGGAGAGCTGCCCCGGCAGCCGGTCGCCCTTGCTCCCCAGGCCCACGCGCTCCAGCGCCTCTTGCGCCCGCTGTAGCTTGTCGGCGCGGCGCATGCGGGCGATGGCCAGCCCCAGCAGCACGTTCTCCAGCGCCGTGAGGTAGGGCAAGAGCTGCAACTGCTGAAAGACAAACCCCAGATACTCGTGGCGCAGGTCTGCCTGTCGTTCGACGGACAGGCTATAGACATCAATGCCATCCACCAGCATCCGCCCCTGGCTGGGCGGGTTCATGGCCCCGATGATCGAGAGGAGGGTGCTCTTGCCCGAGCCCGAAGGCCCCACGATGGCGGCGAACTCGCCCTCGGCGATGTGCAGGTTGACCCCCTGCAGGGCGTGCACCGGCGCGCCGTTGGTGTTGTACGTCTTGGCGACGTTGTCGAGTTGGATCATCTATGCTTGCCTCACAGCGCCCGCAGGGCGGTGGTGGGATCGAGATCGGCGGCGCGTCGGGCCGGGTACAGGCTACCCGCCAGCCCGATAGCCAGGGCCCCCGCCAGGGTGACCAGCGCCAGGATGGGGTCCCAGGGCGATTCCATCGCCAGCTCGGCGATGGTGGGCCGCAGCAGCAGGACGGCGCCCATGCCCGCCAGCCAGCCCAGGACGCCCCCGGCCAGGCTGATGAGCAGCGCCTCGCCCAGGATCACCCGCTGGATGTGGGCGCGGCGGAAACCCAGGGCGCGGAACAGGCCGATCTCCTGGCGGCGCTCGGCCACGGCCCCCAGCATGGTCGTCAGGACGATCAGCCCGCCGATGAGGGCGACCACCAGCGAGACGATCAGGGCAAATTGCGTCAGTTGGCCGACGGTCTCCATGCGCAAGGCCACCGCCTGGCGCACGGCGCTGACCCGCGCCTGGGGCAACACATCGCCGATCTGGCGCACCAGCTCCTCCACCGGGCAGTCGCTGCACAGGGCGGCGATCTCGACCAGGCTGATCTCGCCTGGTCGCCCGGCGATCTCTTGCGCCAGGGACAGGTCTACGAACAAGATATCGTCATCCTGAGAGCCGGTCTCTTGTAGGACACCCGCGACGAGCAGGGTGTGTCCCCCGTGGACCAGCGTGTCGCCCGGTTCGAGCCCCAGCGTCTGGGCGAGGCGCGCGCCCAACAGGACCTCGGTCGAGGGGCCGTCCCGCCCCACTGCCAGGGCCGTGGGGGCGTGGCCGCCCAGGGTGCTGGCAACCGGCCCGCTGGCCCCGCTGGGGTAGGCGCCGCGCACCTGCCACCACTGCTTGAGCCGCACTTCCTCCGAAAAGAGCACCCCGGCCATGAGGACCTGGCCTGCGCCCAGGTCAACGGCCGCCAGCAGCTTGGGCGCCACGACGCTGATATTGCGGGCGTTGGGGATGCTGCCGATGGGCTCCAGATCGGCCAGGGTCAGCTCGCCCACGTCATAGGCCGCCGTTCCCACCGAGATGCCCCCATAGGAGAGGGCCAGGTCGCTGGCCTGGGGCACGATGACGATGTTGGCGCCAAACTCATCCAGCCGGTGCGCCACGGCGTGGTTCAGGCTGCGGGTGATGCTCACCAGGGTCACCACCGTGGCGACGGCCGTCACCAGGCTCAGCAGCAAGAGCGCCATGCGCCCCAGGCGGCGGCGCAGACCCTTGAGAGAGATGTCATAGAGTTGCATGTCCGCCCCCTAAAAGAACCGCGCCCCGGCCACCAGATCGGCCACCCGGATCACCACCAGCTCCCCCATGAGGGCGCGCCGCAGAGGCGCCGGGTTGCAGCCGCCCCTGACGATGTTGATCTGGTCAGTGGGGAACCGGTTGCCGCACAGCCCGCAGACCATCTCGTCCCCATCCTGCCAGTAGCCGCGCTTGCCGGGGTAGCAATCGTCGCAAGCGTTGAACGCGGCCCGGATGACGCCATCGCTGCTGCGCACCACAAAAAACTCGATGGGCTGGCCCTCGTGCATGTAGGTATAGTGGCGCGCCACGCCGTCGGCAAAGGCGTCTGCTGGCAGGCGGATCGAGCCGTGGTCGGCCAGCGCCTCGGGATAGGGGTCGTGCCCCAGGGTGGCGGCTGCGGGGGCCGGGCCGGCGATGGCGGTGGGGGCGCTGGGCGTCAGCAGGCGCGGCGCGGCAAGGGCCGCCCCGGCCCCCAAGGCGATGACGGCCAGGGCCACGATGGCGATGAGGGCGTATCTCCGCCCCGCGCCCGCCGCCGAGGGCCGCGAACCGGCAAAACGTTCGCGCTTGGCATCTCGATCGTTCGGTTTGCTTACCATGTTGCTCCAAACAGTATGTACATACAAGGTAGGGTTTATCTAGAGACAGGCCGCCTATGTGCCCACGTAGCGGGCGTATAGGGCGCGGGCCACGGCCTCATCGGTGGTGCCCTTGATGATGGCGCGCCCCGTGGGGAACAGGGTGATCTCGACGCCCTCGCCGGAATAGGTGAGCAGAAAACCGTTGTAGGTCGCCTGGCCGATGCGGGCCAGGCGCGCCTGCAACGCCTCCAGCGGGATCTGGCGCTCGTCCGCGGGGGAGATCTGGACGGCGTTGCGCCCGCACAGGCTGGTGGTAAAGGCCGTGCGCTGGCCGGTGAGATAATCGTACACGCCCCGGCAGGCGGGGCAATCGGGGCGGCGCTCCAGCTCCACCACGCGCACATCGCCCTGCCACACGTCGGCCAGCAGCAGGCCCGGGCGGGGCGGCTGGCCCGTCAGCAGGCGCAGCGCCTCGGCGGCCTCCCACGCGCCAATGAGGCCGGTGATGGGCGCCAACACCCCCTCGCTATCGCAGGTGGGCATGGCCCCCGGCGGGGGCGCATCAGGGATCAGACAGCGCAGGCAGGGCGTCTGGCCGGGGAGGATGGTCATGGCGTTGCCCTGGGCGCCCAGGGCCGCGCCATAGACCCAGGGGATGCCCAGCTTGAGGCAGGCGTCGTTGATCAGCAGGCGCGTCTCGATGTTGTCGGTGCCATCCAGCACCAGATCGGCGCCCCGCAGGGTGGCCTCGGTATTCCCCGGGTGCAGGTCGCGGATCAGGGGCTCGATGCGGATCGAGCTGTTGATCTCGCCCAGACGGCGGGCCGCCGCCACGGCCTTGGGCAGGCGCTCCTGGGCGTCTCGCTCGGTGAACAGGGTCTGGCGTTGCAGGTTGCTCAGCTCGACGAAATCCCGGTCCACCAGGCGCAGCGCGCCCACCCCGGCGCGACACAGGGTATCGGCGATGACGGTTCCCAGGGCCCCCAGCCCCACGATGGCCACGGTGGCCGCGCCCAGGGCGCGCTGGCCCTCGGGGCCGATGCCGTAAAAGAGGACCTGCTTGGCATAGCGTTCGGTATCGGGCGGTTCGAGCATGCGTGATGTTCCTCAAAGTGGGGCGACAGACGATGGACGATGGACCATGCGTTGTCGCGATGTCATATCGTCTACTGTCCGTCGTCCATCGTCTCGGGCATTGCAGCGGGCATCAGCGCTTTGCGGGCGCCATGGCCCGCAGGCTCTCGATCACCCGCGCCAGGGTATCCACGGTGCGGTCCATCTCCTCACCGGTGGAGCTACGCCCCAGCGAAAAGCGCACGCTGCCCGCCGCCCGCGCCCGGCTGACGCCCATCGCCAGCAGCACATGGGAGGGGTCCACGGCGCCCGAGGCGCAGGCCGACCCGGTAGAGACGGCGATCCCCTGGCTATCCAGGGCCAGCAGCACCGATTCGCCCTCGACGCGGCCAAAGCTCATGTTCAGGATATGGGGCAGGCGGCGCTCGGCGGGCGGGCCGTTGCGCGTGGCATCGGAGATGCGCGCCAGGATGCCCTGCTCCAGGCGCTCGGCCAGCCCCCGCAACCGCTCGGCCTCGGCGGGGCGCTCTTGCTCCGCCAGCTCCAGGGCCTTGGTCAGCCCCACGATGCCTGCCACGTTCTCGGTGCCCGGGTGCAGCTTGTGCTCCTGGCTGCCGCCATAGCGGAGGGGCGTGATAGGCGCGCCCGGGCGCACATAGAGGGCGCCCACACCCCGGGGGCCATAGAACTTGTGGGCCGTCAGGGAGAGCAGGTCCACCCCCAGCGCCTCGACATCCACCGGCAGCTTGCCCACGGCCTGCACGGCGTCGGTGTGCACCAGGGCGCCATAGGGCCGCGCCAGCTCGACGATCTCGGCCAGGGGCTGGATGGCGCCGGTCTCGTTGTTGGCCAGCATGACGCTCACCAGCAGCGTATCGGGGCGCAGCGCCTCGGCCAGGGCGTCCAGCCGCACGACCCCCTCGGCATCCACCGGCAGATAGGTGACCTCATAGCCCTGCCCTTCGAGATGCTGCATGGTGTGCAGCACGGCATGGTGCTCGATGGCCGTGGTGATCAGGTGGCGGCGGCCCTCTGCGGCGGCCTGGGCCGCGCCCTGGATGGCCAGGTTGTCGCTATCGGTGCCACCGGCGGTAAAGATCAGGGTCTCGGGGGCGATGCCCAGCAGGGCCGCCACTTGGCGGCGGCTCTGCTCCAGCGCGCGCTTGGAGCGCTGGCCGTAGCGGTGCAGACTTGACGGGTTGCCGTACTCTTCGGTCTGGATGGCGCACATGGCCTCGCTGACCTCGGGGCGACAGGGGGTGGTGGCGGCATAGTCCAGGTAGATCTCTTGCATTGGCTACTCCTCAAACAGGGGCGTGCTCAGGTAGCGCTCGCCGGTATCGGGCAAGATGACGACGATCAGCTTGCCGCCGTTTTCCTCGCGGGCGGCCACCCGCAGGGCGGCGGCGACGGCGGCCCCGGAGGAGATGCCCGCCAGGATGCCCTCTTCGCGGGCCAGGCGGCGGGTCATCGCCATCGCCTCGTCGTTCTCCACCGTCACGATCTCGTCAATCAGCTCGGGGCGCAACACATCGGGGACGAACCCGGCGCCGATGCCCTGGATCTTGTGGGGGCCGGGCTGGCCACCCGATAGCACGGGCGAGGCAGCCGGCTCGACCGCGATGGCGCGAAAGCCCGGCTTGCGCGGCTTGATCACCTCGGCCACGCCGGTAATGGTGCCGCCGGTGCCCACCCCCGCGACCAGGATATCCACCTGGCCGTCGGTGTCGTTCCAGATCTCTTCCGCCGTGGTCTCACGGTGGATCTGGGGGTTGGCCGGGTTCTGGAACTGCTGTGGGATGATGCTGTTGGGCGTGGCCGCTTGCAGCTCTTCGGCCTTGCGGATGGCGCCGCGCATCCCCTCAGCGCCAGGGGTCAACACCAGTTCGGCCCCCAGGGCGCGCAGCAGGCTGCGGCGCTCCTGGCTCATGGTATCGGGCATGGTCAGGATCAGCTTGTAGCCCCGGGCGGCGGCCACAAAGGCCAGGGCGATGCCCGTGTTGCCGCTGGTGGGCTCGATCAGGGTGGCGCCGGGCCGGAGGGCGCCCGCGCGCTCGGCGGCGTCCACCATCGAGACGCCGATACGGTCTTTGACGCTGTGGAGAGGGTTGAACGACTCGACCTTGGCGACCACCTGGGCGGGCAATCCGGCGGGCAGGCGGTTCAGGCGCACCAGCGGGGTGCGGCCAATGGTCTGGGCGATATCGGCATAGATGTTCACAGGAATACCTTTCTATGGCGCGTGGCTGGCTAGATGTAGTACATATCTCCGGCGACCTGTTGCTTTTCGCGGGCGCGCCCGGCCAGGTCGGCCAGGGTGGTGTCCTCCAGCACTTGGCGGCTGGCGGCGTACATGCGCGCCCACACCTCGCGGGTGACGCAGCCATCGTAACGGGGGCACTCGGCCCCCTCGGTACAGGCCACCAGCGGGCTGGGGCCTTCCAGCGCGTCAAACACCTCGGCCAGGGGGATGCTCGCCGGGTCACGGGCCAGGGCATAGCCGCCCAGAGCGCCCCGGGTGGTTTGCACCAGCCCGGCGTTGCGCAGGGCAACCAGGATGCTCTCCAGATACTTGACGGGCACCTGCTGGCGCTCGGCGATCTCGCCGGAGGGCACGGGGGCCTGCTCCTCATGGAGGGCCAGATCCACCAGGGCGCGGGTGCCATAGCGCATCTTGGTAGTGAGCTTCATAGGCGAACCATCCTATTCCTATGTGGATTGTGGGAATTATAGGACAAAGGGGGCGAGGTGTCAAGAGGGGGAAAGGGCAGGTCCACGGCGTTTCTCAAGTCGTCCTCATGGTAAAGTGACAGCGACAAGTCACGGACGACATGGGCCAAGTACGCTGCGTACGCATTCATGCACCATGTTCGCCCATTAGGGTCGGGCATGCCCTCGGTGACAGGCTAGATACACATCATCCTGACTTTGATAAGACCCTGCGCGAGTGTTCGCGGTGGGGCGGGCCGTGGCAGCGGGCCGCGCAGCCGGTGTACATCTGCCCCCGTTTGTCATACAATGGCGCCCATAGCGAGCCCGCCCAATGGCCTTTTGTTAGGAGGTGACATGAATCTGGTACGCTTTTTTGAAGAACTCTCCACGCATCCTTCCACAGCCTTGGCCGTGGTCGTTGCGCTGAGCGCGGCAGCGTATCTGTTGGCGCGCTATGGCCTGGCGCACTGGATCCTGCGCTTGGCGCACCGCACGGTCAACCAGGCGGACGACATTATCGTGAGCCACGTGCACCCCTACCGCCTGGCCTGGCTGGCGCCCCTGGCGGTGGTCTATGCCTCGGCGCGTTTTTTCCCCGACCAGCAACAGGTCATGGCCAAGGCGGCCCTGTTCCTGATCCTGTGGATCTCGGCCATCTCCCTGATCGCGCTGCTCAGCGCGATCAATGCGCTCTATGAGAGCCGCTCGGACTATAGCGGTGTGAGCATCGCTGGCTACTTGGATATGGGCAAGATCTCGGTGCTGGCCGTGGCGCTGGTGCTCAGCATCAGCATGATCACCGGCAAATCGCCGACGGCGCTGCTGGCGGGGCTGGGCGCCGTGGCTGCCGTGTTGATGCTCATCTTTCAGAGCACAATCCTGGCGCTGGTGGCCAGCGTCCAGATCTCTGCCAACGGCCTGATGAAAGAGGGCGATTTCGTCGAGGTGCCCAGCTATGATGCCGTTGGCGTGGTGGATAACATCAACCTGCACACCATCCGGGTGCGCAACTCGGACATGACCTATAGCACCATCCCCACCCACAAGATGCTGGATGTGTCCTTTCGCAACTGGCGCGGGATGACCGAGAGCGGCGCGCGGCGCATCCAGCGCGCGATCCTGCTGGATCAGCTCAGCATCGGCTTTTGCAGCATCGAGACCCTGCGCCGCCTGCAAAAGGTGGACCTGATCGCCGAGTGGGCCGCGGACAAGATCGCCCAACTGGCGGCCTATGCCGAGACCCACGGCGACGCCTATGATCTGCCGCTGGATGGCCCCCAGGTAACCAATCTCGAGGTCTTTCGCACCTATACGGTGGCCTATCTGCGCAGCCGCCTCGATATTCACGCTGAGGGACTGCCCTTTTTGGTGCGTACCCTGGCGCCCACGCCTTCAGGTCTGCCGCTAGAGCTGTACGTCTTTGCCAAGACGACCGAGTGGGTTACCTATGAGGAGATACAGGCCCAGATTTTCGAGCACCTGCTGGCGGCGGCCCCGACCTTTGACCTGCGGGTGTTCCAGGAGCCCAGTGGGCTAGATTTTCAGCGCTGGCAGGGGCGGGCGTAAGGGACGATGCGAGCGATGAGGCGCTGGCGTAGCCTGCCTCCGGCCGCCTTGGTCGGGCTGACGCTCCTGCTGGCGGCGGCCTTTTGGCGCGATTGGTGGCCGGGCCTGCGCGGGGGCTTTGGTTGGCGTTGGCCCTATGCCGCGCCGGAATTGGGCCGTCTCGTGCGGTTGCTACCGGGGGCGCTGACGCTGGCGGCCTATGGCGCGGGCCTGTATCTCTTGCGCCGGCGCCCGGCGCCCGTCTATGTGGCTTGGTGCGTGGCCGGGGCCGCGGCCCTGCCCATCGCGCTGCTCTACTACCTCGGCGACCCCGCCCTGCACCTGCTGGGCCGGACGATCACCGAGGGCGCCACCGGCGCCTTTTGGGTGGCCGTGGAGATGGGGGCGCCCCTGGCGGCGTTGCGCGATTGGCCCGCCTGGATGGTGCGCGCCGAGGGCATCTCCAGCCACATGGCCATCAGCCCGCCGGGCTATCCGCTGCTCTATGGCCTTGCGGCGCAGGCCCTTGGCGCCTTGCCGGGCCTGGCCCACTGGCTGGCGGCGCCCATACGGGCGCTGCAATGCCACCATAGCGTGCTGATGCGCCTGGACGATGGCGCCCTGGCTTCGGCCTGGGTGGGGATGGCCGCGCCGCTGTGGGGCGCGTTGGCGGCGGCGCCCCTCTATGGCCTGGCTCGCCGCCAGGCCGACGAATCCCTGGCGCGCCGGGCCACGGCCCTGTGGGCCCTGGTGCCCTCGCTGGCGATCTTTACCGGCCTGCTGGCCACGCCCTATCCGCTCTTTGCCGTGGGGGCCTGCGCGCTCTTTGGTCGAGGACTGGCTTTGTGTCGCGCTGGCAAGCGCCGCGCGCTGTGGTTGGCGCTATCGGGCGCCCTGCTGGCGCTGGGGGTGCTGTTCAGCATCTCGCTGTTGCCCCTGGGGCTCACTCTGGGGCTGTGGGCGCTGCTGGAGGCCTGGCGCAAAGAGGCGACGCTCCGGCGGCGGCTGGCCCACTTGCTGAGCCTGGCCTGGCCTTGCCTGGCGGGGGTGGCGCTGGTGGGCGGGCTGTACACCCTGGTGGCCGGGCACACCCCCTGGGACGTGTTTGCTGCCAGTATGCAGTTTCACCTGGGGCACATCGAGCGGCCCTACTGGCCCTGGGTGGCGCTGCACAGTTGGGATTACCTGCTCTTTTTCGGGCCCGCGCTGACGGGCCTGAGCCTGTGGGGCATCCGGCGGGCGCGCCACGGGGCCGCGCGGCTGTCCCTCGCCGTCTGGCTCACGCTGCTGGTGTTGGTGATCTCGGGCACGGGGCGCGGCGAGACGGGCCGCATCTGGCTCTTTTTCATGCCGCTGACGCTCCTGGGCGCGGCAGAGGCGTTGCGGGGGCTCTCCCGCAGAGAGCTCGTGGCCCTGGCGGCGGCCCAAGCGCTCTGGCTGCTGGTGTTGGCGGCGGTGCTGCGGCCCGTGGGAATCAGCATAACGCCGCCGCCCCGCTATGTGGCCCCGCCCGTCCAGGCGCAACTTGCGCCTCTGGACGTCGCGTTTGGGCCGGCGCTACGCCTGCGGGGCTATCAGGCTGTGCAGGAGGGCGACCGCCTGTTGCTCACGCTGCGCTGGCAGGCGACGGCCCCCGTAACCGAGGAGTACACCTTTTCGGCGCTCCTCGTCTCGCCGGAGGGCCCCCTGGCTGCCGCCGCCGACTGGCGCCCGCTGGAGGGCGGCTATCCCACAACCTGCTGGCCCTGTGCGCCCCAGGGCGAGGTGCTGGATCAGGTGGCGCTGCCCCTGGGCGAGGCGCCGGTTTCCGGCGCATGGTGGCTCAGCCTGTCGGCCTATACGCTGGATGCCGCGCAGCAGCCCCAGCGCGCGCCGGTCTGCCCGGCCGAGGGCCCTTGCGATGGCCAGCTCGGCCTGGGGCCGGTGATGGTGGCGGGGGCGCGGGAGTAGCGCCACACTCCCGGCGCAAAGCCTTAGGGCGGGGATGGCCGTCTCCGGCCCACACCCTTGTTGGGCCTGTATTGGTGACAGGAGAGCTATGCACGCGAAATACTCTGAGACTGTCGAACAGATTCGATTGTGGGCACAGCGAACCAAGGATGTGCACTGTGTGCACATCCTTGGTTCGCAAGTAAGAAGGGATTCTGGGGGAGATGAATGGTCTGATCTGGATCTTTTGCTGCTTGTGGATAACCCAGATGCTTTTCGTCAAACCAATAGTTGGCTGGCCTTTCTGGGCGAAATCCTCTGTGAGATAGCCGAAGAGGCTTATCTGGATTGGATACAGCTCACCTGGTATACGAAGCGTGTCCTCCTGGCAGACAACCGCGCCATTGATTTCTCGATCATGCCCTATGAGCGGATAGAGGATGTCTTGTCGCTCAATGCCGAGATCCATGCCAATGGCTATCAGGTGATCTATGACGCAGGCCCCGATTGGGTGGCGCCGAAAATCGAAGCAACATTGGCTACCTTACAAGAAGAGCCCCCAAGGGTTCCGACTGAAGACGAACTGTGGCGGACAATACAGATTCTGCTATTTCAACTGGTGTTTGCCGGTAAAAAGCTCAAGCGAAAGGAATTATGGGTAGCGGTGAGTTGCATCAATCAGCAGGTCAGCCATCAGCTACTTGCGTTGATCGAATTTCATACGGCTCTGGTTGTTGGAACACCCCAGCGCATCCGGTATGAGGGGAGGTTTTTGGAACAGCGTATGGCCCCACCTCTCGCGGAAAAGCTGGCCCGGTGTTTTGCCAAGTACGATACCCAAGATGCGATTCGGACTACTCACCACCTCATTGATTTCAGCTATTGCCTTGCGCAAGAGATTTGCGAGAAGAGCGGGTATCCGTTCAAGCCGTATCTATTTGACAGGATACAAGCGCTCTATAATGACATGTTTAGCGGCGGGGCGTAAAGCGTATGGGCCTGGCTACTCGTCGGACAGGGCGCGACAATGGCAGAGGGCGGGGAGATGTCCCCGCCCTCTGCCACACAGAGCGCGACGGCTAGATGCCCCAGTGTTCGTTGATGGGCGCCTGGTAGGCGTCCACGATGCCCGAGGCCACGTCATCCACCTTGACCACCTGGCCGCAGACGGCCGATTCGTAGATCGCCTCGCAGACGGCCAGCGACTTGAGCCCGTCCCACGCGTCCACCTCGACGGCGTCGCGGTTGCCGCGCACCGCCTCGATAAACTCCCAGATCTCATAGCTAAAGCCGTTGGTGAGCTCGTTAGGGAACAAGTGCTGCCACTGCTCCTCCGAGAGGGCCTGCCGATAGAGGGAGTGTAGCTCGTCAAAGGTGAACTGGACGCCCTCTGCCCGGGTGAGCAGGCCGGTCTCGGTCCAATCGGGGGTGCGCCAGAAGAGGTGAAAGATGGCGTGGCGGATCTCGGTGCTCAGCGAGCCCTCGGAACCATAAAAGAGCACCTTCTGGAAACCCTCGCCGGGCGCGCCAAAGCTCCACGCCCAGGCGCCCGTGACGCCGTTCTTGAAGGTGAACACGGCGAACAGCGAGTCCTCGCGCGCCTCGGGCAGGCTGCGCACGACGCCCTCGCCCTGCTCGATGGCGCGGGCATAGACGGTATCCACCTCGCCCACCAAGTAGCGCATGCCGTCGCACCAGTGGAACCCGCCATCCATAGTGGGGCCGCCGCCGGACATGAGCCGGTCGCGCCGCCACTGAGAGGCATAAGGCAGCGGCCCCTGGGGGGCGGCGCGCCGCTCGGGCGGGCGCACCATGGTGTGGAAAAAGGTCAGGGGCTTGCCCATCAGGCCGGAATCGTTCAATGCCCAGCGCACCATGCGCATGCCGGGCAGGCGGCGCTGGGGCACGGCCACCGAGAGGAGCTTGCCGGTGCGGTCGGCGGCCTCGGCCATCAGGCGGCTGGCCTTGATGGTGATGCCCAGGGGCTTTTCGCAGAGCACGTGGACGCCAGCCTCCATGCAATCAATGCTGGCAGTGTGGTGCAGGCCGTGGGGCAGGCAGAGGTCGGCCCCATCCAGCGTCTCTTGATCGAGCATCTGACGGTAATCGGCATAGATGGCCGGGCGCGCGCCCAGGAGGCTCTCCGCCAGGGCGGCGGCCTCCTCAGCGGCCTCGGCGTTCATGTCGCAGACGGCGGTGAGGGCGAACCCACCCAGGCCGAGGCGCTTGAGCTCGGCCATGGCCTCGATGTGCCTGCGCGCGATGATCCCCGTGCCTACCAGACCCATGCGGAACGTGTCTTCTGCCATTGCCTTCCCCCTGTGCTGTTGCGGTTGTGTGCGCGTGCTGCTGCCGCGCCAATGCCTGACGCGCTCCAGTATAGCGCGGGCGTGGGCGGGGTCAATAGGGGGAAAAACTCGCGCAGCGAGGGGCTTCTTGTTTAGATATGAAAAGATTGCAGAAAGTGAGATTATTGGGGGGAGGAATAAGAATCAAGATCAGGCTAGGCCAGCAGATCGGCAAGCAGCGACGCAAGCTCTATGATTACCTGATCCCAGGCAGGGAGGCGCCCCGGCTCGAGTTGCTCCGCCAGGTCATTGGTCCAGTACGCCTCTGCCAGGGCCAGGGCATCTGCGCGCACGAAATCGGCAACTCTGGGCTGTGGCAGGTCGCGATGGGCGCACTTGGCCTCCAGTGTGGTCCGGACCATCTTGGGATCAAACCCATTACGCTTTTCTTTGAGCAAGCACCAGACATCATAGTAGTCGCGGGCCTTGCCTCGCTGGAGGATGGCGCGCAGCTTTTCCGCCAGGATCTCGTCCAGGGAGTAGCACAGTACCTGCGGCGTTGGCCGGTCGAACAGGGCCGTGACGACGGGCCTCCGCTCCCAGGGCAGCAGCAGCGCTTCGTCCAGGGTGATGTCCAGGAGGAGGCGGTTGGGGTGCGCCAGAGGACCGACAAAGCGCGCCCGCACCCGCGCCGCGCCATTGGGCCGGTGGAGATCGAGCAGGGTGAGCGCCACACCGTGCAGCGCCTCGACCTGCGCGAACCACTGTAGCAGACGTGCACGCAGGGTCTCCGCCGGAAAGCCAGGGGCAACGGAGAAATCCAGATCCACCGAATGCCGCCAGTCCGCAAAGTAGAGCTGGCGCAGGGCCGTGCCCCCTTTGAGGGCAAAGGCATCCCGCAGAGAGGGAGTCTGTGAGAGGCCGTCCAGGGCGCACAGCAGCACATACTCGTGCTCGGCCTGGGCCAGGCCCAGACCCAACCGCCCGGCAATCCGGCGTAACTCGTCCAGCGCGATCATCTCAGCTCTCCCGCCATTCGAGCAACTGCCTTTCGGGGATATTGACGACCAGGCGCCAACGGGCGGCCTTGGGTCCTCCTCCAGCACCGCCGGGCTCGAGAAGGGCATAGTTGCGGTCGCGCGGCTCCAGGGTACGCAGCAGGCCCTCGTCGGCCAGGCCCATGCGTTCGAGCCAAAAGCCCAGGCGCTTGATGGCGGCACGGTTGCCCAACCGTTCGAGAATGCCGATCAGGCGCTCCAGGTCGAGCTCGTCGCGCCCGAACCATAGCCCCTTGGCGGCCTCGATCACGCCCCCGCAATACGCCGGACGGTCCAGCCCGTCGGCCACCGCGCGCTCCCGCTGGGCGATGGCGACAGGGCTGCCCAGGACCTCTATTTGGGTGTAGCCAAAGAACCTGGCGGGTTTGAGGGCCACGAAGCGATAGGTGACCCCGTCGAGGACGACGGGCTTGCGCGCGCGCGTTGTGGCGATCCAGATGGGGTCCAAGGCGCGCTCGGTGTAGCCATAGTAGGCCAGGGCGGTGGCATAGGCCAGGTAGTAGGGCGAGACAAACGTGGCCGCGATGCGGAACGCGTGCTCCGCCCAGGCGGCCTCAGGCCCGGCCTCCAGCGGGATCAGGCGATAGCGGCCGCGGGCGATGCGCTTCAGCCAGCGCTTGGCCGCCAGCCGGTGGAGGATCAGGGCGGCGTAGGGGGCATCCTCGCCCAGGGCCGCGCGGGCATCGGCGATGGTAAAGAGCTGCTTGTCCCTGGAGACCAGGCGCCCCAGCAGGTGCGATTCGCGCCCGGAGAGGCTGCGTGGGGTGGGTGATAGGGTCATTCTTGATTACCTACGCGATCATTTCACATTCTGATAGGATTGTACAATGAGATAAGAAGAGATGCAAGACGGGGGATGGTGCGGAGAGGGCCTTGTCAAAGTCCCGCCTCCGCGCAGAATCTAAGTGAGCCTTAAGAGCCCTTCGTGCGATGTATTGTAGTCACTGGGATCACGGCCAAGATTCTTTCACTATTACCGGTCTGAGACTGACTTTTACGATGCTTTATGGGAACCATATTCTATTATTTACTTGACAGAATCATCCACGGGTGCTATAATCTGTGTAAGGTTGCAGTTTTATCAGATAGGCCCAGTTTGAGGAGAGAAAAATGGATGAAAACGAGTTGACCGTGGTTTTTTCACTGGATGGTAGCTATCGATTCATGAAGGATGGGAAATGGGTAAAAGGTGATCGAGTTGACGATCTTGATAGGCGCCTTCAGGGCGAGGGATGGCACAAGATCGGGCTTCTACATCCCGTCGGGGAAGACTTTGTAGAATTCAATGATGAGCAGCAGCGCATGGTTGCTGAGAACGACCTTGATACCGACACAATGCTTGAACTCTGGAGATGTGGCATGATGGTAGAAGCAGAAACCTCGGGCTCGCTATGCTATGTCAAGTGGGATGATGAGATATAGGTATCTTGTCCTCTCCGACAGAAGGTATCGACCGACGAGAAAACTAGTAATACAACTAACAGTATCCCCTCACGCCCCCCGCGCTCGGTATTGCAGCGCCTCCGCCAGGTGGGGCGCGCGGATCTCGTCGCTGCCCGCCAGGTCGGCCACGGTGCGCGCCAGCTTGAGCACGCGGTGATAGCCCCGGGCGCATCTCACCGCTCCTGGCTGTTCCGGTACATGGTGAGATCGGCGGCTATGAGCAGTCTCTGCACCTCCTCGGCACCGAGCCTGCCCGGCACGATCCGTAGATTGACATTGGAGAGGTACTGCCCGTACCGCGCCGTGAGATAACAGCGCTGCGCGTAAAAAGTCCCCTCATCACGGATGTTGGCGCAAGTCAAGTTCCATTGGTCGGCCATGCCACGATATTCCCAGTCGGCCATCTCCTGCCAGGGTTCCCGATCAGCGAAAGAAGCCCATCTCACACCAGCATAGCCCGCCCGCGCAGCTTCTTCGGTGGCATACCAGACCACAGTTTGGCCCACCCAACTGTCATTGAACTCGGGCAGATATCTGTAAGACCGGCTCGCCCAAGCGTTGGCACCCTCGAAGGGCAGATACAGATAGCGCCCCTTTCCGATCGGCATGGCATCCCAGCCGGCCGGCGCAGCGCAATAGGGTAGCAGCAACGCTTCAGGTGCGATGCTGGGGCTGGGAGGAAACTCGTAGCGATAGAGCTTGGCGGAAATGCGCTCTACCGCAACGATACTCAGGCTTCCGAGACAGCAGACAAGCGTCAGAAGAGACAGGCTCAGCCCGGCCACCCACCACCCCAGTCTTTCGCGAAATGACCAGCGGTGTGAGTTACCCATAGCCCCCCCCTCACGCCCCCCGCGCCCGATACTGCAACGCCTCCGCCAGGTGGGGCGCGCGGATCTCGTCGCTCCCCGCCAGGTCGGCCACGGTGCGCGCCAGCTTGAGCACGCGATGATAGCCCCGGGCGCTGAGCCCCAACTGGCGCATCGCCGCCTTGATCAGCGCGCGCCCCGCATCATCCAGGGCGCAGTGGCGGCGCACCTCGCCGGGGCCCATATCGGCGTTGCAGGCCAGGCCCGTATCCGCCAGGCGGGCCTGCTGGCGGGCGCGGGCCGCCTCCACCCGCGCGCGGATGGCCGCCGAGGGCTCGCCCAACGTCTCGCCCGCCAGCTTTTCATAGTCCACCGAGGGCACCTCCACGTGGATGTCTATGCGGTCCAGCAGCGGGCCAGAGATGCGCTTTTGATAGTTCTCGATCAGGCTGCGGCTGCACGTACAGTCGTGGGCCGGGTCGCCGTGATAGCCGCAGGGGCAGGGGTTCATGGCCCCCACCAGCATGAAATTGGCGGGAAAGCTCAACGAGCCCGTGGCCCGCGAGATGGTCACCAGCTTGTCCTCCAACGGTTGGCGCAGCACCTCTAGCGTGCGCATGCCGAACTCGGGCAGCTCGTCGAGAAAGAGCACGCCCCGGTGGGCCATCGAGACCTCGCCGGGCCGGGGCCAGTGGCCGCCGCCCACCAGCCCCGCCTGGGAGATGGTGTGGTGGGGCGCGCGAAAGGGCCGCAGCCGCATCAGCGGGCGCCCGGCGGGCAGCATATCGGCCACGGAATAGATCTTGGTCACCTCCAGCGCCTCGTCAATGCCCATGCGCGGCAGGATCGAGGGCAGCGCCCGGGCCAGCAACGTCTTGCCAGAGCCGGGCGGCCCGCTCATCAGCACGCAATGGCCCCCGGCGGCGGCCACCTCCAAGGCGCGCTTGACGTGCTCCTGGCCGCGCACCTCGGCGAAATCCACCGGCGCGGGGGGCTCCTCCTCATCCAAGGGCGAACCGTCGGGCGTATACGGGGCAATGGGCAGCAGGTTGTTCAGGTGCATGGCCAGTTGCCCCAGGCTCTCGACGGCATAGACCGTCAGGCCGGGGATCAGGGCCGCCTCGGGGGCGTCGTCGGCGGGCACGTACACCTGGGTGATGCCCTGGTCGCGGGCGACGGAGGCCATGGAGAGGATGCCGTTGACGTGGCGCACGCCCCCATCCAGCGAGAGTTCGCCGATGTAGAGTTCGGCGCCATCCACGGGGGGCAGCACGTTGCCGCCCGCCAGGATGCCCACGGCGATGGGTAGGTCGTAGGCGGGGCCCTCCTTGTGCAGGTCGGCGGGGGCCAGGTTGATGGTGACCCGGTTCTGCGGGAAGGCCAGCCGCGAGTTGTGGATGGCCGAGCGCACCCGCTGGCGCGATTCCTGGATGGCGGCATCGGGCAGCCCGACGATGTCAATGACGCCCACTTGGCCGGGGTGCACGTCCACCTCGACATCCACCAACACGCCTTCCAGCCCCACAAGGGCGCAACTGGTGATCTTGGCCAGCACGGCGCCGCCTCCTTGCTAGTCTCGCCCAGGTTAACTGTGGGCCAGTGTAGCACAAGGCAGAGCAGACGGGCAAGCCCTTTGGACTGTGAGTTGCCGGAATCGCTTTGACGTGGGGGCCGCACATCTCGTACAATCTCGTGTGTGAGAGGTCGGCTGATCACGCCGACCACGCCGGCCCCAACCGGGGCCGCCAGTTACGCCCTGCTGGCAGAAGGGCGACGGTACCGGACGTCTCTTTTGGCCTTTGGCGCGGCTTGCGGAGCACCCCTCCCTTGGCCGCCAACGTTGAATCCTACGATCGAGCCAATCTTGGAAGGACGTAACGCCATGCAGTACCGTACAAGCCCCCTGCTCTGTGGCGCCCTGGCGCTGGCCGTTGCCCTGGCCGCCCTGCTGAGCCCCGTCAGCGCAGCGCCCGCCGCCCAGGAGGTTGCCCCCCTCGCTTGCGAGGAGGTGCAGACCCTCACGTTGACCGGCCCGACCTACGGCGAGACGGACTACTATTACGAGTTCCAGGCCGCCGCCGGCCCCCCCAACGCCACGCTGGATATCACCTACGCCTGGGAGATAACGGGCAGCCAGCCGTTCTATAGCAGCTCTGGCCTCACGAATATACAAGAGTTCGCCTGGAACACCCCCGGCCCCAAGACGGTCACGGTCTCGGCCCGGGCCGCCTGCGCCAACAACCCCACCGCCTCGGCCAGTTTGGAGATCGTCATCGGGCCGCTGCCCCTGGCAGAGACGCCAGACGAGTTCCGCCAGCGGGCGCTCTTGCACCTGGAAGAGCACCGCCAGAGCGGGCAGACCTCCGAGTGGGATTACGCCTACCTGGGCGACGCCGTGCGGCCCCTCTACCGGCCCGACATGGCCGGGCCCGCCTATTACGAGTTCGCCGTGTGGGCGCCGCCCTCGGGCGCCGGGGCCAGCGCCGTCCTGCCCGACGAGCCCGCCGGGTTCATCGTCGTATCCACCGGCCCCCATGATTACCCGATCCCCAACTGGGCCACCGGCGGCCTTCCGCCCACCCAGCGCATGATCGAGGCGGCCCAAGAGGAGGCCAAGACTGCCGTGCGCTTTTTCAAGCTGGACCCCCTCTCCTACGCGGCTGAGGGGCACACCGGCGAGTTGGTGGCCAAGGATGGCGATATGCCCCACCGCATCACGGGCATCCCCGACGAGTGGCTGAGCGCTCCGCCCCCCGTCACCCAGATCGTCTCCCAGCCTGGGGCCATGTTCCCCACCGATCCCGATGGCGCGCCGGTGACCTATACCCTGTCCATCACCAACGCCGTGGAGAACAATCCCGTGCAGCTAGAGGGCTGGGACTCGTGGGATGAGCTGAAAGACGAGTACGCCCAGGTCTATGCGCCCTTTTTGGAGGCCCAACAGCGCGCCGCCGAGCTGGAATGGGAGATCGAGGAGCACAACCGCGAGTATGGCCATGTGCTTTTCAAGGGCGACAGCCTCTCCTTCCCGCTCTTGTGGGAGGGTCCCGCTCCGGTCTACTCTGGCCCCGCCTGGGATCTGGGCCTGACAACGGTCCAGATCACGGATCCGGGCGAGGGCGCGGCCCGCCTGGTGATCACGGCTGTGGACGCGACGCCGGGCCAGTCCCAGATGCTCCTGGCCGAGATCAGCTATGGCAATGGCATGACGGAAACCCTCAAGGTGATCGTCGTGCATCGCGCCATGCTGTACCTGCCTTTGGCCACCCATGAGGGCGTCGGCGCTGTGACCCCGCCCCCGCTAGAGGGCGAGGCTGCCAGCGCCGGTGGGTGGGGGGTGGCCCCCGCCTCTGACGTGCGCGCCCAGGTGGCCGGCACGGTGGGTTATGATGGCTATACCTACTGGTATGCCAATGGCGCTAACCAAGGCGTCGCCGACGCCCAGCAGGTCTGGTACGGGCAATACACCGGCCAAGACATGGTCGGCGACTGCAGGAGCGGCTGCGGGCCTACGGCCTGGGCCATGCTCATCGCCTGGGGCGACCGGATGGCCGCCAACCAGACGCTGCCCGGCAGCGCCATCTGGGCGGGGCGCTGGGGCCTCTACCGCACCAACGGCGGGCGCGGGGCCGATGCCGTGGCGCCCGAGTTCATGGGCGATGCCGCCCAGGCCCAGGGCGTGCGCAACATGACTTTCGAGATCAACGGCCAGCTCGGCACCTTTTGCAATCTGTTCAACGACAACGGCGCCACCCTGCCCGCGGATATGCACAGGATCACCCAGTATCTGAACGGCCGCTCGGGGATGCAGGTCAAGACCTGGCACAACCCGGCCGGGTTCGATATCGTGGGCTCGACGGCCCAGAGCATTGCCGAAATGGCCCGCAATGTGATCCAGAACCCGATGGAATACCGTCGTCCCTCGGTCATCGGGATCGGGTTCCTCTCCCACTATCCCCTGGCCTATGGCTACCGCCAGAAACCGATCGAGCGCTGCACCACGACGTGCACGGGGTTCGGTAACCAGAATTGCACCACGACCTGCATCCCCATCGGCTTGGCCAGGGGCTGGTATGTGAACCAGGGCAACGCCGTGCCGGGCAAGTATGGCACCAACGAGTGGGTGTCCTCGGACCTGTTCTTTGCCGGGCGCCTATCGCCGCACCAGGCCTTTGTGGACGACGTGGGCCTCTATCGCGCCAGCAGCAGCTACTTTTTCCTGGATTACGGGCATGATACCGTGCACGACCGCAGCATCGCCCCCTTTGGCTGGGTCTCGGGGATCCGGCCCACCGTGGGCGATTTCGACCGCGACGGCGTGCTGGATGACATTGCCGCCTTTATCTGGGACACCGATGTCGCCTCGTGGCGGCGCGGCTGGCGCATTGACTATAACGCCGACCGCTCTAACGACGTGTTCCTGAACCGTTGGAGTGTGATCAACGATGCCTGGCCCATGGCCCTGGATGTGGACCGGGATGGTTGGGTGGACGACCTGGCCTTGTACCACCCCGCCATCGGCGGATGGAGCTGGAACACCGATGCCACGCCCCAGACCTCGCCCAATGGGAGTTGCTACTATGAGGGCGTCTACCCCAATTTCCCCTTGGATGGCCGCCCCGTCACGGGCGATTTCAACCGCGACGGGTACCACGATGATGTAGGCGTCTTTTCCCCATCGCGGAGCATGTGGTATTTCGACTATCGCAGCAACGGCTGCGGCATTGACCGCACCTCTGGGCTGTTTGGCACTGTGTACGATCTGCCCGTAGCCGGGGATTTCGACAAGGATGGCTTTGTGGACGACATTGCCGTCTACTCGTCCATGTTCTACAGCGGCACCCAGTACGGCGACCGCTACTGGCGCTATGACTATAATGCCGACAATACCAACATGGCCGTGGACAAGACCTCTGCGCAAAAGTACGGTTCCTTTGGCGACCTGCCTATTGCCGGTAACTGGGATACGAACTAGAGCGAGCGCGCCTCATCCGGAGCGCGGACATCTCGTCCGCGCTCCGGCGCACATGTCCGCGCCGCCCAGCCATCCCCGCGTCTGACGCCTCGGCCATCCTGTGCTACAATGCCCCCTGATATCAACAGCGTCATGGAGGGATGCCCATGCCTGTCGTCACCGTTCAAGAGATCTCCAAACGCTACACGCCCCAGGGCCCCCTGGCCGTGGACGGCGTATCCTTTGCCATCGAGCAGGGGGAGATATTCAGCCTGCTGGGGCCCAACGGCGCCGGCAAGACCACCACCATCGCCATGCTCAGCACCCTGTTGCCGCCCACCTCGGGCGATGCCTGGGTGAGCGGCCATTCGGTGCGCAGCGCGCCGATGCAGGTGCGCCAGAGCATCGGCGTCGTGCCCCAGGAGCTGGCGCTGTATGACAGCCTGAGCGCCCGGGAGAACCTGCGCTTTTGGGGCGAGATGCGCGGCTTGCAGGGCCAGGCCCTGGCCGATGACATCCAGCACAAGCTCGAGCTCACCGGCCTGAGCGAGCGCGCCGGCGACCGGGTGAACACCTACTCGGGCGGCATGAAGCGCCGCCTCAACCTGGCCGTGGGGCTGCTGGGCGCGCCGCCCCTGGTGCTGCTGGACGAGCCCACCGTCGCCATTGATCCCCAGAGCCGCCGCCACATCCTGGATTGGGTCAAATCCATGCGCGAGGGCGGTCAGACGGTGCTCTATACCACCCATTATATGGAAGAGGCCCAGGAGCTCTCGGATCGCATCGGGATCATGGATCAGGGCAAGCTGATCGCCCTGGGGACGCTGGAAGAGCTGGTGCGGCTGGTGGATGCGCGCCAGACCCTGATCCTATCGCTGGCCCAGGAGGGCGGCGGCGAGGAGCTGGCGCAGCGCCTGGCGGCGGTCGAGGGCATTGCCCATGCGGATGCCTCGAACGGCGAGATCACGCTGAACGCCGCCTCGGCCCAACGCGCCCTGCCCATCGCCCTGGCCGAGGCGGGCGCCCTGGGCCTGACCGTGCGCAACATCGCGATCCGCGAGCCCAACCTGGAGTCGGTCTTTTTGCACCTGACCGGCCGGGCCCTGCGCGATTGAGCCCCATGACCCGCTGCTGGATCTAGGAGCCACACCGTGAACAAACTCTGGACCCTGGCCCGCAAAGAGGTGCTCCTCGCCTTTCGCGATCGGGGCGCCCTCATCTCCATGTTGCTGACGCCCTTTCTGCTGACCCTGGCCATCGGCGCCGCCTTTGGCGGGGGCGGCGATCAACCCCTGCGCAACGTGCCCGTGCTGCTACTCAACCGCGACCAGGGCGCCCTGGCGGCCTATGTGGTCGAGGCGTTCGAGTCTGAGCAGGTGCAAGGACTGGTGCTGGCCGAGCGCGTTAACGACGAGGCCCAGGCGCGGCAGCGGATGGATCGCGACGAGGTGGCCGCCCTGGTGATCCTGCCCGCCGATTTCAGCGCGCGCCTGCTGGCCGCTGCCGACCCCCAGGCCGCGGCGGATGACCCTACCCTGGTCGAGGTCTATGCCAGCCCCTCGTGGCGCATCGGGACCGCCGTCACCCAGGCCATCGTAGCCCAGGTGCTGGAGGGGATGCACATGGGCGTTCGGGGCATCCAGGCCGCCATCGGGCAACTGGCCCAGGAGGCCGCCGCGCCCCCGGCGCAATTGGCCGCCCTGGGCGCGGCGTTGGGCCAGACCATGCTAGAGGCGCCGCCGCCCACGCGGGCCGCCATCACGCTAGAGATTGATAGCGCCGGATACCGGCCCTTTCGCTGGCTGGATTACACGGCCGCCAGCATGGCGGTGCTGTTCATGATGTTCACGGCCATGGCCGGGGGGCGCTCGTTGCTGCACGAGCGCGAGGGGGGCACCCTGCCGCGCCTGCTGATCACGCCCAACCCCGCGCCCGTGATCCTGCTCGGCAAGATGGCCGGGGTGGCGGCCACGGGCGTGTTGCAGATGGTGATCCTCTGGCGGGCCACGGGGCTCCTGGGGGCCTACTGGGGAGCGACATGGCAGGCGGTTCTTGTGACGATTCTGGCGCTGGTGTTCTGCGCCACCGGCCTGGGGGCCCTGATCGCCGCCTGGGCGCGCACCACCGCGCAGGCGGGCGCCCTGGGCACCGGCATCACCCTGGCGGGGGCCGCCCTCTCTGGCAGCTTTTTCCCGCGCATGAACCTGCCCGGTTGGGTGCAAACGTTGAGCCTGCTCACGCCCAACGCCTGGGGGATCGAGATCTTTTCGCGGCTGCAGACCGGCCAGTGCCTGGTGGACGTGGCGCCCTACCTGGCCGGGACGTTGGCCTTGGCCCTGGTGTATTACGTCGTGGCCACCCTCGGCTTTCGACGCCAGTTTTCCGCCTGAGGGGGGACGATGCACAAGCTGATCGCCCTGATCCGCAACGAGTTCGCCCGCGAGTTCGACTCACCCACCTCGTGGGTCTTTTTCCTGCTGCTGCCCCTGGTGTTCACCGCCGCCGTGGGCGCGGGGCTGGGCGGCCTGGGCGGAGGCGCGCCCGCCGAGCCGGAGGTCTTTTCCTCCAGCATCGCCGTGTTGAACGAGGATGCGGGCGACCTGGGGCAACTGCTGGTGGATGCGCTGCCCGCCCACGATCTCTACCCGCAGATGGCCGCCGAGTGGCCCGAGCAGGGCATGGCGCTGCGGGTGCCACCCGATTTCACCCAACGGTTGCTGGCCGGGGAGCCGGTCACCTTATCGGCCCGCATCCCGCCCACCACCAGCAGCACGGCCATTGAGCAGATGCTGCGCGCCGCCGTGGGCAAGCTGAACAGCGCCCTGGCCGCCGCCCAGGCTGCGCTGGCCCAGGCCCGCGAGGCGGGCCTGATCGCGCCCGAGCGGGAGGCCGCCTTTTTGCGGCAGGTGCTGGCCGATACGCTGGCGGCGGCTGCCAGCCCGCCGGTGGCAACGGAGCTGCGCTGGTCGGGCGGGGTGGATTTGGGCGAGGCGACCCTGGCCGGCGCCACGGGGGCCCAGCAGGCCTCCGCCGGGCAACTGGTCACCTGGGTGCAGATCACGCTGCTGGGCGCCGCCGAGGTGCTGGTGGCCGAGCGGCTGATGGGCACCTGGAAGCGGCTGCTGATCACGCCCACCCGCCGCAACACGTTGCTGGCGGGCAAGCTCTTTGCGCGGCTGTTCCTGGGCCTGGTGCAGATGACGCTCCTGATCGGCGGGGGGATGCTGCTCTTCCGCGTGAACTGGGGCGACAACCTGCCCGCCGTGGCCCTGGTTTCCCTGGCCTTTGCCACGGCCACGGTGAGCCTGGGGATGCTGCTGGCGACGGTGGTGCGCACCCGCAGCCAGGCCAACAGCGTGGTCATCGGCCTCTCGATGGGCATGGCCGCCATGGGCGGGGCCTGGTTCCCCCTCGAGATCACGCCGGCGCTCTACCGCCAGGCGGTGCAGGTCCTGCCCTCCACCTGGGCCATGCGCGCCTATACGAACCTGCTGGCCCGCAACGCCGATGTCCAGGGCGTGCTGCTGGAGGTGGGCGTGCTGTTCGGCTTTGCGGTGCTGTTCACGGCGATCGGGGCGTTGCGCTTGGGGAGGACGGAGTGAGAAGAGGGGGGCGGTAGGCAAAGAGGCTCGTGCGCTCTGCACACGGCTGCTAAGGTATAGGTAACCTATGGCGTCAGCGCGAAGCGAAGGAGCGGAGAGCACGGGGAGTTAGGGTGCGAGGGTGTTAAGGGAGAAGGGAGGGGCTACATAGATACGATGCCGCTGTCTGGTTCGCCCTCGGCCAGTCTCTGTAGTTCCGAGTCGGAGAGATCGGATCTTGGCACCAAGCGATAATGCTTCTCATCGACCGTGTTCAACATCAACACCTCGCCATCCTCACGAATGGCAAGCTCTAGCATAGCAACGTGATTCTCGGCCAAGAACTGAAGCGCAACCGGTCGGCAAATGGCACTAGGGTATCGCTCTTGGCACAGCGAAATGTCCTGCATCACCTGGACTATGCCGAACTTGTCCCCAGGGGACTTGGCTTGGCAAGGGAGAACGAAATGGGCACCCCGCTTGTTGACCCCAACATAGATCTCGTCGACCTCCACTTGCCCAATGTTGCTTACAGTCGTTCGCAAATGATTCTGGACAGAATAGCAGGTTAGGCCAGTAAATACATCGACCAATCGATTGTACCTTGCACGCGCAAGTAGCGCCTGCTCATCCGTACCAGGAGCATAGTGACGCACAATCTCAGGAGTTGCATCGGGCAGTTTGATCGGGTACTGGTGAGAAACCGGCTCGATCTTGCCTGGAGAAGCCAGTCGAAAAGCGTATTGACCGATGCCGGACCCGACAATTATCCATTCCGCCCCAGCAGGCGCCGTGGCCTGAACAGTGTCGGGCAACTCTCTTCGGAATCGAAACGAATACGGTATATCACCAAGGTTCTTTATGCGGGGAAAGCCCAACTCTTCCGTCGCCCTGACGAGCTCGTTCCGGTCAAAAGGTATCGAGACCGCCCCTTCCCTATAGTTATCAAAGAACACGGATTCAACGATTCTTGCATACCTACTCATGAAGAGCGCCCCTCCTTCTAGGCTTTCCCAGGCCATCGCAGAACAACAACTTCTTCCCTGAGTTCTTCTTGAGTAGCTGTAGCAAACCGGGTTCGGAACAAATCGATACGTTGCACCTGGTATCCAATCTCCTCTGCGATTTCTGCAAGGATCTCTCCGGTTCGGATCATAACACGAAGATACGATGCCTGGTCGCCTACCACATAAGCAAGGTTGGCTCCCTCTCTTAGCACAGGCGTCATCTCCGCTAGATGCCTCGCCATTCCTCCAAAGTATAGCCGCACAACGCGTGGGTATAGCTTCTCAAATCCTGACGTCTTCCCAAGCTCAACCCTTCTGGCTTCAATCATATCTGCTATTTGCTGAACTCGCCTGTTTGTTCGTATCCACGTGTCATCATCATCGCTCTTATAGACTCCTCGCGTGTTAGACCTGAGAAGCCTTTTCTTGTGCATCCTCAAGTCTGACATGCTGGAGAAGAACCCAAGAATGACTGACTCTAGACGGGTCGTCCGAGTATAGTCCTTTTCGTTGGGATATGGAGGAGATGTGATCACCGCATCAATCGAATTATCCGGGAGTAGGCCCTGCAGGTTCCTGGCATCTGCAAGATGCACATCCGCTGCCGGGAAGCTCATACCCTGTATTGCCGACAGATCCTCGCCCATTCTCAGAGCGACGCTTTTCCACGAAAGCACGACAGGTACATCCCGCTTGATCTTGCCTACCCCGACTTCTGGACCGAATCTCAAGTTGCCGATCTCGTTGACAAGCGCTCGGCCTAGAGCTAGAAGGCAATGCCTATAGACAGGAGAGTTTCGATAGTGACCAAGCTGCTCTAACAAGACGAGGGTCTTGTGCAAAGGAATAGGACTAATCGAATCCTTGATCAGTGCTCTTGCTGCAACCGAAGGCAATGACCAAAGTTCGGTATCTGGTGAGATAGACAAGGTCACATCATCAATTCCCTGGCTGCGCAATACTTTGATCGTAGCCTCTGCAACCGCCTCAACGATCTCGCGTAGTTCGGCTGGATTGATGCTCCAATCAACCTTTACGGATGCTGCAAAATGAGGGAAAGGGTTAGCTTCGACCCCAATTGCCCGTATGCGACCAAGTTTGGCCTCAACAACCGTTGTTCCTGTTCCGCAAAAAGGATCAAGAATGACCGCTTTCTCATCAAGATCAAATGCATTCAAATAATCTCGAACAAGATGAGGAGGAAAAGAAAGAACGAAACGGTACCAATTATGGAATGCCCTGTCTTCTACCTCAAGCGAGTTTCCATGGTTGGTTATTGCGACGGCATCGCTAGAAGACCCCTCAAAGGGCATCGTATGCTGTAAATAACGTGATGCCATATTGTGACTTGACCTCCCAATCACTCGCTATTCCACAGACCTCGCGGCCTCTTGGTGAGTCACCTCCTTGCGTCCCTTGATCCTGCTACAGTTTCCCCCATACACCCATTCCTGTCAAGCTCTCTTCCGTCCCCCCTTTTGCCCTCTCCCCGTCCCCTCCCGCGTCTCGCCCCAGGGCAGGCGCGCATTGTCACCGATCGTCGTCCACCTGTCCCCCTCAGCTACCCCGCCCGCTCCAACAACATCGCGCGCCCACGGCGGCCCGCCGTCCGCAGAATGCCCAGCTTGCGCAGGCAGTAGGACGCCCGCTGCGCCGTGGCCAGGCGCACGCCCAGGGCCTGGGCCAGCTCCCGGTGGGTGTAGGCGGCGGGCAGGTCGGCGGGCAGCAGGGCCGCCAGGTCCGCGCTGCTGCGGAACAGGCGCGCCTCGCGAATCTCTCGCAGGCGGCGCTCCAGGATGCTGACCCCCCGGTTGCGCCAGCGGCCCTTGCCATCGGCGCAGCGCAGCTCTTCCACCGCCACCAGCACCGCCTGTAGCTCAAAGCGCGGCTGCTCTAGCAACAGGGGCGTATAGACCAGCTCGTCGAACAACAGGGGCCAACCGCCCTTGAGGGGCGAGCGGCGGCGCCCGATCTCCTGGCCGCTCTCCGGGTCCAGCCGCACGATCATCTTTTCCGCGATGACGGGATAGACCAGGCGCACCCGGTGTTCCTCGCAGAGCGTCTCCAGCTTGGCGCGGATCGAGCCCAGGCTGCCGGTTTGCACCTCGATCAGCAGATCATCGTGAACCACGTCCACCACATAGCGCCCCACGGGGACCTCTAGCCGGTCTCCTGGCCGGGCGACCCAGTTCTTGAGGGCAGCGTGCAGCGCGCCCTCGTTCAGTTCGCCGATGGAGGCGCTCTCGGCCATCAGGAGGTCACCCCTTGGGTGGGCGCAGGGTGCAGGCGCAGTAGGGTGATCTCGGGCGGGCAGTTGAGGCGCAGCGGCACAGAGGTGGTTCCCAGGCCCCGGTTCACATAGATCCAGCCCGGGCCGACGGAGTAGAGCCCCTGGTCGTAGCGATGGGCGTAGGGGGGCAGGATCAGGGCGCCCCGGCCGGGCAGGCGCACCTGGCCGCCGTGGGAATGGCCCGCCAGGTGGAGCCAGACGCGCCCCTGGGCCACCGGCTCGTGCCCCAGATCGGGCTCGTGCCACAGGAGCACCACGGGCGCGCGGCCATCATGGCCCGCCAGTGCCCGCTCCAGATCGGGGGCACCCGCCATGCCATCGTCCAGGCCCGCCAAATAGATCGAGGCCCCGCCCTGGGCCAGGGGCAGCCCCTGGTTGACCAGCACCCGCACCCCTGCCTGCTCCAGCCCGGCGATCACCGTATGCCGGTCGGTCCACAGGTCGTGGTTGCCCAGCACGGCATAGACCCCCAGGGGCGCCCGCAACCCGGCCAGCAACGGGGTCGCCAGGGAGATGGCCGCCGCCTCGCGCCAGACATAATCGCCCGTCAGCACAATCAGGTCGGGCGCCAGGGCGTTGACGGCCTCTATGGCGCGGGCCAGGTGGCGCGCATCGCCCCGGTGCGCCACGTGCAGGTCGCTCAGTTGCGCCACGGTTAGACAGGGGGTGGATGGATCGCCAGCGGGGAGGATGGTCACGCGCTCCACGGACAGGCGTTGTTCGGCATGCCAGAGCGCCAGGGGCGCCCCGATGAGCAGAGCGCCGCCGGCGGCCAGGCCCGCCAGGCAGGCGCGCCGCGAGAGCCTGCGACCTGGCTGGCGGGCCGGCTGTACGCTACCTACATCATCGCGCATGGCTCAGCGCGGCTCCAGCTCGCCCAGGGCATAGGCCACGATGGCCAGCAAGGTCAGCCCCGCCGTCTCGGTGCGCAGCACCCGGGGCCCCAGGGAGATGGGCAACACGCCACGGGCGCGGGCCTGCTCCACCTCGGCCTCTTCCAGGCCCCCCTCCGGTCCGACGTACAGCCGCACGGTGGCAGGCGGCGCCGGGCGCGTCTCCAAAAGCTGGCGGAGAGAGAGCGCTCCCGGCGTCAGGGCGCCGATCAGGGCCAGCTCGTCGGGCGCACACTCGGCCAGGGCCTGGGCATAGGGGATGGCCGGGCGCACCACCGGCACGCGGGCGCGGCCCGATTGCTCCGCCGCCTCCTGGGCGATGCGCTGCAGGCGATCCAGCTTGGTCGGCCCCACCTGCCGCAGGTCGGCGCCGATGGAGCGGGCCGTGGCCACGGGCACCAGCTCGCTCACGCCCAGCTCGGTGGCCTTTTGGCAGACCCAATCCAGCTTGTGGCCTTTGGAGATGGCTTGATAGAGGATCAGGCGCGTGGCGGGCTCGGTGTCGGGGCGGTAACGGGCGACCTCGTGGGCCAGGCAGAGGGCGGGGGTAACCTGCTCCAGCGCCACCAGCCAGGCGACGCCGCTGTTATCCAGCAACTCGATGCGGTCGCCGGGCTTTAGGCGGAGCACGCGGCTCAACTGGCGGGCCAGCTCGCCCTCCAAGGAGATGGGGCTGCACCGGAGCAGCTCCGGGGCCACGAAAAAGCGGTGCGGGGCCATGCCTCAGGCGCCCTGGCGCGCCACGAGGGCCACCCAGCCCCCCTCATCGAGCTGCTCTACCACGGCCAGGCCCACGGCCTCTAGCGCCTGGCGCACATCCTCGGCCTTTTCGGCGATAATGCCCGAGGCGATGCAGATGCCGCCGGGCTTGAGGTGCGGGGGCAGGCTGGCGGCCAGGTCTATGATGATCTCGGCCAGGATGTTGATCAGCAGCAGGTCGCGGGGCTCGCCCTGGTAGATGGGCGCCCGCGCTGTGGAGCGCCCCGCCAAAGTGGCATGGCTCACAGAGATGCGGTCGGCGACGTGGTTCAGGGCGGCGTTCTCCTGGGCCACCTCCACGGCTATGGGGTCTATATCCATCGCGTCAATCTGCCCGGCCCCCAGGAGCGCCGCCGCAATGGACAGGATGCCCGATCCGGCGCCCACATCCAGGACGGCCATGCCCGGCGTCAGCAGGCGCTCCAGGGCGATCAGGCAGAGGCGGGTGGTGGCGTGCAGGCCGGTGCCAAAGGCCATGCCCGGGTCCAGATAGAGGGGCACCTGGCCGGGCTGCACCTCATATTCGACCCAGGTGGGCACCACCACCAGGTGTTGGCCGATGGGCAAGGGCGGAAAGAACGCCTTCCAGGCCTCGGTCCAGTCCTCGGGCTGGAGCAGGCGCACCCTCGGCTCGGAGATGGGGGCGCTGCGGCTCAGCAGCAAAAGGGCGATCTCGAGCTTTTGCAGGGTGGCGTCGTCGCCCTCGGGGAGATAGCCCTTGACGAGCACCCGGTCGGGCGTGGGAAAGCGCGGCCCCTCGCGCAGATCCTCCATAGCGGCGCCGCCCGGGCAGTGCTTGTTCAAGAGCCCCAGCAGGTCATCCACCGCCTCGCGCTCAGCCTCGACCGCGATCTCGACCCAACGTTTGTTCGCCAGTGTCATCTAGATCCCCAACGCCTCTCTGATCCGCTCCAAAAAGCCGCGCCCCGCCTGGGGCGTCACCTCGGAGCCCAGGGTCTTGCCCAGTTGCTTGAGCAGCTCTCTTTGCTCGGCGTTCAACTCTGTGGGGATGGCCACGTTGAGGATCACCAATTGGTCGCCTCGGCCCGAGCCCCGCAGGCGGGGGACGCCCTTGCCGCGCATGCGCAACACCGTGCCCGCCTGGGTGCCCGAAGGGACGACGAGGGGTTCCTCGCCATCCAAAGTGGGGACGTGGATCTCGTCTCCCAGGGCGGCCTGGGCCATGTTGATATTGACATTGAGCAAGATGTCGTTTTCGCGGCGGCTGAAAAAACGGTGCGCCTTGACGTGCAGCACCACATACAGGTTGCCAGGCGGCCCGCCATACAGGCCATGCTCGCCCTCGCCCGCCAGACGGATGCGCATCTCGTCATCCACACCGCCGGGCACCTGCACGGCCAGATTGCGGGTCTGCTGGATGCGGCGCGCGCCGTGGCACACAGAGCAGGGCGTGGTGATCACCTCGCCGGTGCCCTGGCAACGCGGGCAGGTGGTGACATTGACGAATGCGCCAAAGATGGATTGCTGGGCGCGGCGCACCTGGCCGGTGCCGTTACACTCGTTGCAGCGCACGGGCGAGGTGCCCGGCTCGGCGCCGCTGCCGTTGCAGTGCTCGCAACGTTCCAGGCGCGTGATCTCGATCTCGCGCTCGCAGCCAAAGACGGCCTCGCGAAAGTCCAGTTCGAGATCATAGCGCAGATCGGCGCCCCGGTGCGGCCCCTGGCGCGCAGCCGAGCGGCCCATGCCAAAGCCAAACAGGTCGCCAAAGATGTCCTCAAAGCCGCCGAACCCGAAATCGCTGAAGCCCCCCATGTCGCCCTGGTTGACCCCGGCATGGCCAAAGCGGTCGTACTGGGCGCGCAGCTTGTCGTCGTTCAGGACCTGATAGGCCTCGTTGATCTCTTTGAAGCGTTGCTCAGCATCGGTCTCTTTGGACACATCCGGATGATACTGGCGCGCCAGCCGCCGGTAAGCCGAGCGCAGATCGTCCCTGCTGGCGTCGCGAGAGACGCCCAGAATCTCGTAATAGTCTCTTTTATCCTCAGAAGTCATCCCGTTGCCGCTCCATCTATGCATCCTGGCTGACGCATTACTCTAGCCCGTTTGGCGCAGCCCGTCAAAAGCGTGGGGCCAGGGCCAGGGCGAAACGCGCAGGCCAAAAGAACGGGGTTAGGGACACAGGCTCCCTAACCCCGTTAGGCGCCGAGAAGCGCGCTAGACCTCGCGGAACTCGCCATCCACGGCGTCATCCGCGCCATCGCCGGGCTGATCGGTTCCAGCCTGGGGGCCGGCCTCGCCCTGCTGATAGGCGGCGGCGCCCAGTTGCTGCAAGAGCTGTTGTAGCTCGTCCTTGTGGGTGCGGATCTGGGCGCTATCGTTGCCGCCCAGCGCATCGCGCAGCGCCGTGACCTTGGCTTCTACCTGGGTGCGCACCTCAGCAGGCGCCTTGTCGCCCAGGTCTTTGAGGGTCTTTTCCGCCGTATAGGCCAGGGTATCGGCCTCGTTGCGCAGCTCGACCTCCTCCTTGCGGCGGCGATCCTCGCCGGCATGCTGCTCGGCCTCGTGCACCATGCGCTGAATCTCTTCCTCCGCAAGGCCGCTGGAGGCCGTGATGGTGATATCCTGGCTGCGGCCCGTGGCCTTGTCGCGCGCCGTCACCTTGACGATGCCGTTGGCGTCAATGTCAAAGCTCACCTCGATCTGCGGCACGCCACGCGGCGCGGGCGGGATGCCATCCAGATTGAACGTCCCCAGCAGCTTGTTATCCGCCGCCATCGGGCGCTCGCCCTGTAGCACATTGATCTGCACCTGCGTCTGGCTATCGGACGCGGTGGAAAAGACCTGCTCTTTGTGGGTCGGGATGGTGGTGTTGCGCTGGATCAGCGGCGTCGCCACGCCCCCCAACGTCTCGATGCTGAGGGTCAACGGGGTGACATCCAACAACAGCACGTCATCCACCTCGCCGCCCAGGACGCCCGCCTGGATGGCCGCCCCCAGGGCCACCACCTCATCCGGGTTGATGCCTTTGTGGGGCGTGCGGCCAAAGAGTTCCTCCACGCGGCGCTGCACCATAGGCGTGCGCGTCTGGCCGCCCACCAGGATGACCTCATCCACATCGCCCACGCTCAGCTCGGCATCCTCCAACGCGCGGCGGCAGGGGCCCAGGCTACGCTCGACCAGGCCCTCCACCAGTTGCTCGAGCTTGCTGCGGGTCAGGGTCATGCTCAGGTGCTTGGGGCCACTGGCATCCGCCGTGATGAACGGCAGGTTGATCTCGGTCTGCTGGGTGGTGGAGAGCTCGATCTTGGCCTTTTCCGCCGCCTCTTTGAGGCGCTGCAGTGCCATGCGATCGTTGCGCAGGTCAATGCCCTGATCCTGGCGGTATTCGCTGATCACCCAATCAATGATCACCTGGTCAAAGTCGTCGCCGCCCAGAAACGTGTCGCCATTGGTGGCGCGCACCTCAAAGACGCCGTCGCCGATATCGAGGATCGAGATATCGAACGTGCCGCCGCCCAGGTCATAGACGGCGATCTGTTCGTCCTTTTTCTTATCCAGGCCATAGGCCAGGGCCGAGGCGGTGGGCTCGTTGATGATGCGCAGCACCTCCAGCCCGGCGATGCGGCCGGCATCCTTGGTGGCCTGGCGTTGCGAGTCGTTGAAATAGGCGGGCACGGTAATCACGGCCTGGGTCACCGGCTCGCCCAGGTATGCTTCGGCGTCGGCCTTGAGCTTGGCCAGGATCATGGCCGAGATCTCGGCGGGCGAGTACTCTTTGCCGCCCATGGCCACCCAGGCATCGCCATTCTCGTTCTCGATGATCTTGTAGGGCAAGACCTTGATCGCCTTTTGGACCTCCGGGTCTGAAAAGCGACGTCCCATCAGGCGCTTGACGGAAAAGATGGTGTTTTCCGAATTGGTGATAGCCTGGCGGCGGGCCACCTGGCCCACAAGGCGCTCCCCGGTCTTGGTGTTCACCGCCACCACAGAGGGGCACAGGCGCGCCCCCTCCGCCGTAGGGATCACCACCGGCTCGTTACCTTCCATGACGGCCACAACCGAGTTGGTCGTGCCCAGATCAATGCCGATTATCTTGGACATTGTTGCCTCCTGGTTTCCTAATCGTGTTGTCTATTATGCATGTGATGTGCGTCGGCCAGAAGAAACGCGCACCAGTGTGGGGCGCAGCACCTGGTCGCCCATTGTGTAGCCTTTGCGGATTTCGCCGGACACGACTCCCTCGGGATAGTCGTCGCTTGCCTCTTGCATCAGCGCGTGGTGGTAAACGGGATCAAAAGGCTCGCCGACAGCCGGGATGGGTTCCACCCCCGACTGGCTGAGAAGCGCATCAATCTTGTCAGCGATCAAGACCAACCCCTGCACCCAGGGGAACCCTTGGGGATCCGGCGGCGCGTTCTCCAGCGCCAGATGGAAATCATCGGCGATGGGCAATAGTTGCCGCAGCACATCCATCTTGAGGCGCAGGGTTTGCTGTTCGCGCTCTCGCTCCACCCGCTTGCGATAGTTGGCCAGCTCGGCGACGCTGCGCAGATAGCGGTCACGCCACTGCTCCACTTCATTCTGTGCCTGTTCCAGCTCCTGCTGTAGGTTGGCCTGCGTTACTTCCGACTCCCCCTCCTGGGGGGCAGCGCCTACCGTCTCCTCTTGGGGGCCTTGCGCCCCCTGTATTTCGTCCACCATATCCCCTCTATCGTAATTGTCGTACGTCACTGCTAATCTGAAGGCCCATAGACATCTTCGATCAGATCGCCCATGAGCTTGGCTACATAGCTTACCGTCGAGACCGCCGTGGCATAGGGCATACGCCGGGGCCCGACGATGCCCAGCACGCCGCTGGCCTTGTCGCGCACGCCATAGGGCGAGAGCACCAGGCTCACATCATAGATGCCCTCAAAAGGCCCCTCGCCCCCAATGATGATCTGCACGCCGTTGGCGCCCAGTGCGCGCGTCAGGATGCGCTCCAGGCGCTGCCGCTGCTCCATAATATCCACGAGCTGGCGAAAGCTGGAGACATCCTCGAACTCGGGTTGCTCTAGCACATTGGCCAAGCCTGCGTGATGGATTTCGTCAATGGCGCGGCCATCGGCATCCTCCATACGCATCAAGAGCCAGCCCAACACGCGCCGCGCCCAGCCGGCCGGCGGCAAAGACGTGTTCTCGGCCATCCTGCGGATCTCGTCCACCGTCAGGCTGCGGAACTGGTCGTTCATCTGGTTCGAGAACTGGCGCAGCCGGTCCTGGTCTACCGCCTCCTCGACGGCCATCATCTCCTGGCAGACGCTGCCATCCTGCAACACGAGGATCATGAGAAACAGGGTATCGTGGGTCGAGATCAGCTCGATGTGCTTCAGGCGCGCCTGGGGCGCATGGGGGGCGGTAACCAGCGAGGCCGAGCCCGTTGTATGGGCCAACACCGCCGCCGTAAGCTGCAACCACTGATCCATATTGAGCCGGATCTGGTGGAACTGGTGCAGGATCATACGTCGGCTGGGCGCAGGCAGCTCGACATGCTCCATCAACTGCTCGATAAAGTAGCGATAGCCTTTGCCGGTGGGCACGCGCCCCGAGGAGGTGTGTAGTTGCTGGACATAGCCCAGATCTTCGAGCAGGGCCAACTCATTGCGCACGGTGGCCGAGCTGACGCTCAGGCTGCCCAGGCGCAGCAAGGTACCCGAGCCTACGGGGTTGGCCGAGGCCACGTACTCTTGCACCAAGATTCGCAGCACCTCGCGCTGTCGCGGGGTGAGTTCGTTTTCGGCCTGCTGTTCTTCCATCATGACTGCGTCCTATTCTCGCTCGGGCAGATTAGCAGTCTCGCGGCCCGAGTGCCAATATGATAGCATCCTTGGGGCGGCCTGTCAAGAGGCGCTTTGTAGGGTGGGGCGCAGCATAGCATAATAAAAAGATATAACAAGTATATGGGCGAAGAATGGGCGCCCTAGATGTATAGCAGGGCTACGATCATAAGAACCTTGCGTCTAGAGGCTCAACATTATTGAGCGTAGATGGGCGGATGCCCACATTTGGAGCGGGTTTTTGCCCGGCTGTGGGGGTTATGCTACAATAGCCGGGCTCTGAGGGATCGTCTAATGGTAGGACAGCTGACTCTGGATCAGCCGATCGGGGTTCGAATCCCTGTCCCTCAGCCAGCTAGTTTGTAGATGGCCAGTTGCTTGCCCCAACTGGCCGTCCTGCATTCTGGGCCGTGCCTGCCCACACCCCCTCCTCGTGGGCGGGGCGGCGCGCCCCCGCTAGCCCATCAGCTCCAGCTTGATCAGGGTAAAGGGCCGGAACTCGGGGCGCCGCTCCCGGGTCACCTCGAACTCCTCGACCACGCGGCAGTTCCACACGTCGTACACCGTGGCGTAATAGCGCGCGCCGGGCCGCGAGCCGTCCCAGGGGCCCAGCCAGGGCCACTTGCCCGGCAGGGCGTGCCGGCAAAAGATCACGATCAGCTCATGGCCCTTGGCCAGCGCAAAGGTGTTGCTGCCGTCGGTGTTGGTGGCCTGCCGCTGCATCTCGTCCAGCGGCAGCGTTGCGGCGATCTCCCTCAGGTAGCGCAGGCGTGGCGCGCTCTCGCCCGTCATCGCGCCGCCATAGCTCCAAAAGATGTCCTTGCGGTTCCCGTCGCGCACAAACGCTTCGCCATGCGTGGCATAGCCCCCGGCCATGAGGCTCTTCCAGTGCCGCCCGACCACCAGCTCCGGGCTCGAGTTGCCCCAGTCGTCGGGCACGTTGCCCTCGTACTGATACTCGTCATTGATGACGGGCTTGCCATACCTGGCCTGCAACTCTAGCAGGAGCGTGTAGGTATCGGGGTGCTGATAGCTCACATGGGTTAGCCACTCGCGGTTGGGGTAGATGATCCCAAAGGGGATGTTGTGGCACGAGATCAGGTGGCCATACGGGTCGCGGGCCTTGATCGTGGCGCCGATGACGTCCCAATGGCGGCGGTTGGGCCCGATGATGCGGCGGGTCGTGTCAATGTCGTACTCGTTGGCCAGGCTCCACCAGACGTTTCGGTAGGCGCTCAGGCGGGCCACGATGTACCGGACGTAGAGCAGCGCATCGTCCTCGTCCATGCCTGCGTCAATGTCCCAATGGCCCGCGTCGTAGGGATGAAACAGGATCACATCGGCCTCGATGCCGCGCTGCATCAGATCCTCGACACACCGCTCCAGATGGCGAAAGAACTCGGGGTTGGGCCGCCTGAAGTCAAAGGCCTTGGGCTCCCCCTCAAAGGGATAGTGGGGTGGCTCATAGCTGATGTCGACGCCGTTGAAGCCGCCGGTATAGTGCTTGGGGAACACCAGCATGCGGATCTTGTTGAACCCATAGCGCGTCAAGCTATCCAGCGTCTGGGCGCGCACGTCGGCGGGCCGATGGTGCCACACATACGCTGTGGTGCCCATGATAAAGGCCGGCGCGCCGTCGGCATAGCGAAAGCGCGTGCCGGCGGCCAGCACCGGCCCATGTACGCCCTCCGCGGGCGCGGTCACGGTGAACTCGCCCGTCAGGCCGTGCAGCGCAGGCAGGTTGGAGCGGGTCACAAAGACGTACTCGCCTGGCGCCTCGCCCAAAAAGCGCAGCCTGAAGACGCCCTCGCCATCATAGAATCCCTCTACCTCGCGCACCAGCCCGGCGCCGGTGACGGTGGCCGCCAGACGCACGTCGGTAAACGGGTTTGCGACCGGCGCATCGACCTGCTGGCTGAACTCGTAGCGGTCCCACTGCTGAATGGTTGGCATGGTATGCCTCCTCGTAATGTGATCTGGGCAACTGGCAGGGCGCGCCAATAACCGGTGTTTCCAAGGTCGCTCTTATGGTAAAGTAACAGCGACAAGTCACGGACGACATGAAAGTACGCTGCGTACGCATATATGCGTCTAGCGTCAGCTTTGCCCCTACTTTTTACCCTTTAATGTCTTTTTTCGTAGGGGCGAATTGCGCATGTATGCGCCGTGTTCGCCCAAAGTAGGGCACGCATTCGGTCGGCGAGCCAGATATATAAAACGTGGACTTGGTGGCGCCCTGCTTTGAGCCGCAGGGCCATGTTCCAGCTCTTCCGGAGCACTGCTCGGGCGAACCCGTGCGCTAGACCATCTCCATGCCTGCCTCCGCCAAGGCGTCGCGGATGGCCAACAGCAGCTCGCTGGTGACCTCGGGCATGTACAGTGGGTCGCTCAGCCAGGCCGTGATCTGCAGCGCCGTGCGATGCTTGCCCGAGGGCAGCATGCCGAACGACGTATAGAGCACGGCGGGCGATGGCTCGGCCAGCACCATCTTGTGATCGCGCACCGCGTCCAGGGCGATGGCACGCAGTCGCTGGGGCTCGCCAGCATGGGCCACGGCCAGCGGAAGCTGTAGCCGCACCCCCGTGCTGTTCTTGGAATAGTTGCGGATCGCCCCGGTCACAAAGCTCTGGTTGGGCATGACCACCGCCACATTGTCCGCCGTACGCATGGTCGTGGCGCGGATGCTCAGGGTCTCGACCACGCCCAGCTCGCCCGCCACGCTGATCACATCGCCCGGGCGCAGCGATTGGTCGAACAGCAGCAGCACCCCCGCCACCAGGTTGCTGAACACCTGTTGCGAACCAAAACCCAGGGCCACCGTCAGGCCGCCGCTGATAAAGGCCACCGTCGAGGTATCAAAGCCCAGGGCTCCCAAAGCAAAGGACACGCCCACGACGATAGCCGCATAGCGCGCGATGGTCAGAGCGGCATGAACCATCCCTGGGTCGGCCTTGGTGCTCGGCAGCACGGCGCTCTCGGCGATGGCCTGGCCGAACCAGGAAAAGGCAAACAAAAAGTACAGCACCAACACCGTGTTGAACAGGGTCCCCAGCAGAACGGGCGAATCCGATACCATCAGGACGGGCACCTTGGCCAGGGCCTCCAGGTCCACCAGCAGGCCCAGCACGCGCAGTGTGGCAAATATGCCCACCATTGGCGCCAGCAGGCGCACCCGGAAGGGGCGCTTGCGCTCCTCGCCCAGCCAGGCCGCCAGTATAGCCACGGCCACCCGGTATCCCAGGATGAGCCAGAGCAAAAAGACCCACTCTCCCAACAGTCCTGCCGGTCGGCTCCAGCGCCGAAAGAGCGCCTCGGCCGCCCACACCAGCGCCAGCCCGAACACGGGAAAGACGGCGCCCCCCAGCAGCGCCAGCAGGGGCCGCAGGGCCGAGTCCTCGCCGAGGCCCAGCCAGGCGCAGACGCGGTCGTTCAGGTGCGTTCTGGCCCCCAGCGCCTTGGCAAGCACCCAGGCCACAGCCACCGCCAGCAAAAAGGCCAGCCATTGCTGCCAGACTGCCGGGCGTTGCAGGTATACCAGGATCACGTGCAGTTGTTCGCTCATGCTGCCCCCCCCACTGTCGAACGCCGCTTCTGTGCTACTCGGGCGCGCCCTCTCTTGGCGATACCTGCTCTGCCTCTTCTTGCTCGACGGGGATGGAGCGAGGCTCGGCGCGGCCGCCAACGGCATCAACGAACCAATCCATCTCCGCCTGCGCGGCTGAATCGCCCGCCAGCCAGCCCTCCAGCAGCGCCGCCCCCTGGCGCCACAGCGCCACGTCATCCGCATAGGCGCGCGAGACGACCACGGACTTGGCCTGTCCCATCAGGCCGACAATGGCCGGATGGTCACCCGTGGCCACGCTGACATTGGCGGGCACCCGCGCCGCATGCGCCATGAGGGCCTGTTGGGCATCGGTGCCCGTTAGCCGCATGCCATAGGCTAGCGCCGCCTCGGCGGCCTGGGCCGACGCCAGGGGGCTCAGGAACACCAGGTCTACCGTCAGAAACGCCAGGCTCTCGCCAGCAGGCCCCGTCGGCAGAGGGGCTGTGCGCAGGCGCTCGGGGCCGAGCGCGGCCAGGAGATCCGGCAAGAGGCTGGCCTCGGCCACCAGATACGCGGCCTCACCACTCATAAAGGCCTCCAAGAGCGCACCCATGTCGCTCGTCAGCATCATCCCTGGCGCCCCGTTGGCCAGCCGGAGCCAGTCGAGCCATGCAGCCAGGCCCTCGGCCTCCAGGCTGGGGTGATGCTCGCTATCGGGAGTCATGCCGCCAAAGGCGCTAGCGCCCCAGAGTACCCAGGGAAAGCGCGTAGGCAACGCCACCGCCCGCCCCTCGCGCGCCTCTCTGAGCAGATCGGGCAGGGTGGGGGCCGGATTGGCGACCTGCTCGGCGTCATAGTAGAGACCCGTCAGGCAGAGGGATACGGGCAAGCCGTAAAGCTGCCCATCGGGACTGGCCGCCTGCCACGCCGACGGCACAAAGCGCTGCGCCATGTCCGGCGGGACCAGGGGATCCAGCTCGACCAGCAGCCCCTGCTCGGACAGCGGCGCGATCCAGTTGCTGCGACCGATCACCAGATCGGGGGCGTCGCCCTCGGCCAGCGCCTGCATATAGCGCGCCAGCAGTTCCTCGGCGGGGAGCTTGCGGCTGATCACGTACACGCCCGGGCAGGAGCGCATGAACCCTTGCGAAACCTGCCGCAGGACCTGAAGGTCGTCGCCCTGCCAGGCGTGCCAGATGCGCAGCGGCCCCTCCAGCGGACATGGGGCATCGCCCCCGTTGACGCTGGTCAGCCCGTGGGCCTCGTTGACCTTGGCCGAGAGCTTTTCGGCCACCTCTGCCACGCCCAGCACCCCTTCCAGCGCCAGTGTATAGGCCATGTCGCCCTGGGCCAGCACCGCGCGCACCTGGGGCAGGTTTGGCAGCGGCACGGCGGTCTGCACTTGGGCCAGGAACACCGCCGTCCCCGGGTTCAGGCGGGCGTCCACGCGCACCTGGGCGTTGGCGGGAATGGTGGAGGCCTGGCGCGCTAGCTTGGCCTGCTGCTCTGCGCCGGTCAAAAAGCGCGCCAGGCGCAGCGCCAGCTCGGACTGGCCCGCCGACGAAGAGGCGTTCAGCACCATCACCTGAGAGTTGAGCAGCGGCCCGGCATGGCGAAAGGGCCCTGCCGGGAGCGGGGCTACGCCCACCGGATCTACGCCCATGACCTCGCGCAGGCCGAGCAGTTCATCCGTCGAGCCGACATAGTAGGCCACCCGCCCGCCTTCAAAGAGTTGCCTTGCGGACAGTCCATCGTCCTTGAAAAAGACCTCCTCGTTCCCCTGGGCGATCTTGAGCCAGCCCAGCCAGTTGGCCAGCCCCCCCTGATCCAGAACGATGCGCCCCTCGGCATCTATCAGATCGCCGCCAAAGGCCTTGATCCCCCAAAAGCTGCTGTGAAAGTCGGTGGGCATGGCCAGACCGCGCCCCGCCATGGCCTCGGCCAGCAGCTCTTCCAGGGTGGTAGCCGGCGTCTCGACCATCTCCCGGTTATAGTAGAGGACCATGGTATCCAGGGCCAGGGGCAGCCCGTAAAGGCGCTCGTTGTGCTGGGCCGTGACCAGGGAGGTCGAGTACAGGGCCGAGGTGTCCAGCCCATAGCCCGTCAGGTCCTGGATATAGCCCTCACTGGCCAGCAACGCCACCTGCTCGCCGGGCACGACCAGCAGGTCTGGCCCCAGGCCCATGGCCGCGCGGGCCCGGAACCGGGATATCAACTGGCCAGGGGGCGTCTTGGAGCGCACGATGGTGGCATCGGGATAGATCTCGGCGAACCGATCGAGCAGGGCGTCCAGGGTCTCGGCTCGGGCGCCCTCCCACGCGTGCCAGACGATGATCTGGCCGCGCACCTCGGGCGACGAGGCGACGCGCCCGCAAGCGCCGAGCAGCAGCGTCGTGACGAGCAGCAGCCACAGATGGCGTCTGTGCATGGTCCTCCTTTTCCGGCGCCTCCCTGCCCAGCCATGTCGGGCGGCCAGCTACCGCGCCTGCCCCCGCCCGGCAATGGGCCAGGTGGCCACCACCCGCTCGTCCACCGTCACCAGACAAGCATCGTGCAGATTGACGGTGGTGTACCCGTGGGGGGGGCGGATCTAGGGGGAGCTAAACTCGGGCGTCATGGTCGTGAGCCTCGCGTCTATCATGGCGCGGCCGTCACGGGCGCTGAGCACCTGGGCCACCACGGCATCGCGCAAGGGCTGCGGGATCGCCACGAATACGTGCCTATCGGGCATGGGCGCCTCCCAGAGCAGGCCCGCGCCAAAACACACCCCAGGCGACCGCGCAACGGGGGTAGCATAGCAGGGTGCAGGGCGCGAGTCAACCTGCAGGCCAGGGGTGCAGATGCGCAAAGACAAGGGTAGCTAACGCCAGGTTTGTCCCGAAACGTGCTCTCCCAACGCGGTTTTATGCATCGTATGGCACGGTGTTCCTGGGAATCTATAGAGGGGCATGACGACAGCGGTGCTGCGGGGCGCACACTCTTTGTCGCCCCACGCCTACCCACACGGCGAGGCGATCCATGCGCAAGTACGATGGCGTGCGCGTCCTGGCTGACCCGCCAGCCGGGCTACTGGCCGACGCCTGGCAGGCGCATCCCTTTTCCGTAGACGGTTTCGCCCCGCCCTCCGGAGCCGGATGCAGGCGTTCGAGCCGCCTAGGGTGCAATGGATAAAAAGACGAGAGGCGGGGCGTCTCGCCAGGGCCTCTATGCCGCGCTCACCCGCCCGCCGCAGTGCACGCAAAAGCGCATGTTCGCATCCACCATCTCGCCACAATGGGGGCAGAGAACCTGCGCAGGCGCGGTCGTCGGCGGAGCCGTGGCCTCCGGGGGCGGCGGGGCGGCCTCGGGCTGGGGAGCCGGCCGGGCGCACAGGGCATAGGCCCTCTCCAGGATCTCCTGTAGCTTGACCTCGAGCTGAGGGTAGGTGTACGCTTGGTGGTTGACCGTGCAGCCACCCTCGGGCGACATCTCGAGACGGACGAAATGGTTGGCCAGCGCCGTGGGTGCGATGAACAGGCGGGGCAGCTCTTTCTGGGCGCCCTGCCCGGCCACGCTAAACTCAAACCCGGCGGCCAGGAACCAGGAGCGCATGAACTCGACGCCCATGCTCTGCCCCGCCTCGCCAAACAGCAGAATATCCTCGCCCGTCTGCGCGTCCTTGGCGTTGCGCAAAAAGGCCAGGTCCGCCAGGGCCTGGCTGTGCTCAGGGCGAATCTCGGGGACCACATCCGCCAAATTGGGCGTGACGGCGACAAAAGTGGGCAGCAGCCAGCGCAGGTCCCTGCTTTGGAGCGCGCGGGACATCAACGGAGCAAAATCCGCCACCGGGACCGACACGGTGCTCTCGTAATCAAAGTTCAGGGCGCGCTGGTACGAGACACGCCGGAACATGTCCACCGTGTGCAGAATGAGCAGGAACGCGCCCAGGTCGAGGCGCGGCGGCACATAGTTGGCGATGGTCTCCTCATTGCGCCCGGCCAAGCTCTCCATCCACCAGGCGACAAAGGCGCCCGGCCCCTCAAAGACGCGCACCAAATAGCCGCCGTCGTCAGTGACGGCCACGGCCAGCAGGCGCTCCGCCGTGGTCGGCGACGCACAAACCCGCATCTCGTCGAAACTGGCGCTGCCGCCGCCCAGACGTTGCCGGATCAGCAACTGGGGGGCCGCCAGCGTATCCACCAGCGGCGCAAACTCGGGGTCGGCCAAAAGCTCGGCCGTCTGAGGCGTCAGGCCCCCCGATCCAGGGGCATAATCTCGCAAGACCTCGACAAAAGGCGAGAGCGCACTATGGGCGACCCCGGCACGGTCCGCGAACAGAGGGCCGAGATCGTCGCGTGTCAGGGCGAATACGAACTCACCCTCCTGGAGGCTCAAGAGCTTGTCGGCTATCATAGGTTCCCTTCTTCCCAGAGCTTGAGCGCCCGTTCCAGCGCCTGCTGATCCTCCGCAGACCAGGCCCCCTCGGCTAGGCTATTGGCATCCACCCAGGCATCGTCCAGATTCTCGCCCTCCCAGCGCTCGCCGTTCTGGAGATACACGGGATTCCGGCTGCCGGGGAGGTTCAGGTAGGGGCAATCGGTCAGATGGCCGCGCAACTGGAATTCTGCATCGCCCGGCGCGATCCAGAGCAACTGTCCCGCCCGAATCCACGCCTCCAGATCGAAATCGCGCTCGTCGTCCAGATAAGCGTCCACCTGTAGCGCGCCCTCAATATCCACATAGCGGTAATAGTCAGCGCCCCACTCGTTGACCCGGTCAATCTCCCAGAGCATCGGGTCGGCGTAATAGACAATAAAATAGGCTTGATGATGGCCCACACCGAATGACGAAAGAACTGCCTTGATCTGAGTGTATTGCAACAGGCGGGGCAGCACAAAAGGGATCTCGGGGCCCGTGGCAACCAATAGGGGCGTGTTATCCAGAGGCTCGCTCAGGGCCAGAGCGCCATCCAACGCGAAAAAAGTCGGCAGGTACTCTTCCTCTGGCCTGGCAGCCGCCTCATAGTGCCACCAGAGACCGTCCAGCCCGTAATAGTCCAGCGAGTGGGTGAACACCTCGCCCGTGAACGGGCAGCGCGAGAGGCCCACATGGGGCACGCCACCGGCGTAGGTCATCCACAGGCGCTCCATCTCTTGCTCCAAGGCGGCGAGGGAGACCTCGAGCGCCTCGTCAGTCTCTACCGGTGCAGCCTCGTCCTGCCCGGCAGAGGCCGCCAGAGCTTGCTCCCCTAGCCGCCGGCGCTCGGCCAGCGCGGCGAAATAGGCGTCCAGCAGCGCCTGCCGCTCCTCGGGTGTAAATGAATGTTGCATCGCGCTATCACTCTGGCCTTTCGTGGTAACTACTTTGTCGCTGGCAACATGGCCCTGGCGGTCTGATGCGGGCCTTTTCGCTCCCGCGCTAGTAGAATGGGACGTCCGGCCGCAAAAAGCTTTGCGTCGGCGCATTATTCGGGTTAAAGGTAACCACTCCCTCGCCTCCTACGCTCGCATCTCGGATCATCCGCGACGCCGCCCGAGGGTTGAACGATGTCTTGCGGTTCCAGGTCGAGAGGGCTTCGTGGGTCACGTTAGAGCCCCTGGCTTGGCCGAGCATGCGCGCCACCATGTTCTCCTGCTGCACCGACAGAGGGCCGCCGTTAAAGTTGCGGAATTGAAGGATATCCAGATCCGGGCCGACCCACTTGCCGGACGGGATGTGCTGCACCACGCCGTTGATCGTGCGGAAATCGCCCTGGTTTAGCATCCGACCGTATTTGACCCACTCCTGGTTGCGCATGCGCGCCTGTTGGACAATCGCCCGCTGCATGTCCCTGGAAAGGGTCCGCATGACTTCCTTGGGCGGCAGTTGCGGTTTAAAGCACCCCACCAGCCCCTCGCGCCCTTTGGGGCCGCCGATCAGCTCGTCAAGCGCCTTGAGCGTCTTGGCTTTGATCGTCTCGGGCTTGGGTATGGCCCGGCCAGATTCGACCCAGGCTCGCCCGGGCACACTCCCGGGCCGGGTGTGGATCTGGACGCCAGCCTGGTCGGCGATGCGCTGCAACTGGCGCTGCGATTGCCGCGAAATATGGGAAAGGTTCGGCGGGCGCTGCCCGGTGACATAGGCGCCTCCTGGCCGCACCGGGAGCTGGGAGGGGAGCGGCGGGCGCCGCACCAACAGCCCTCCCTTGGCGCCGCCAGCCTGGCACCAGGCGGAGACCTTGGCGGCGCCGCTCTTGGCCGCCGCCCCGATCTTGCCGGCGGTGACGATGGCCCCATACAGCTTGGCCGTTCCGATGGCCACTTGGCCCAGGCGATCCAACAGCGAGCGATTGGGGTCCCAGCTATTCTCAAAGTTGGTGAGGCCGGCGGCATCCTTGACAAACTGCCAGGCCTTGGCCGGGTCGGTGACGGTGGTGTAGATGCCGTGGCCGATGGCGGAGACGATGTTGCCGACCGATTCCGCGGTTCCCCGCAGGGTATCTGCAATGATCTGGGGGTTGTTCCAGATCTCGCTGGCCGTGTCGCGGGCCCAGCCTGCAGCCGAGTACACTGCGTCGCGGGTGGTGGTATAGGCGCCGTGCAGTTTATCTGCAATGATCTGAGGATCGTTCCAGGCGCGCCTGCCAAAGTCGTACACGTCGCCGGCCACCCGAACCGTGCCGTTGTATACCGTGGAAGCAGCATTGCCGATGGTACGCGCCGCCCCGGCGAAATCCTCATACACACCGCCAACAAAGGCCCCGGCAAAGTCCCGTGCATAGGTGGCAGTATCGCGCACGTACTGCCCCGCCGCGGCCAGCCTGTCAGCCAGGCGCGATGCCAGTCCGCCTGCCGGAACCGTCGCCCTTCCGCCCAGCCCCAGGATGCCGTTGCCCAGCCCGCTCAAGAGCCCGCCCGTCACCGCTCCTAGGATGCCCAACAGGCCGGGGCGCGTGCCGGAGAGAATGAGATCCCTCGATCCCGGCGAGTTCCACCAAGAGCGTAGGGTGCCGCCACCCTCCCGCCAGCCCGTGTCGTGGGCCCAGACCACGGCCAGCTCGCGCGAGAACAGGGCGTGGGCCAGGGCCAGTCCCAGTACAAAGAGGGCTGTGCGGGGCGCGAGTCGGCGTTGAAGCAAGAGGATGCCCAGGGCGACAAACGCTGCGCAAAGCACCAGGGCGCTGTAGGGCTGCCCCGGCAGAAATACCAATAAAAACGCCCCGATCAGGGCGCCCAGGATCGCCAGAGACAGCGGCCCCACCGGCGCAACCGTCCTGGGCTTGTTGCGACGGAATACCCGTTGCATGTCCGACCAGGTGAGCTGGGCGAGGAACACGCTCATGTTCCGCTCGCGCATGGTGTAGGAGAAGAACAGGCTGATAGCGAGAGTCGCAAAGAGGTAGGCGTTGCGCGTCGCCAGGGTGAGCGCCAGCAGCGCGCCGACGGATATGAGCAGCACCGGCAGGCCCCAGTGTCCGGATTCGGAGAGACAGCGGGCGGTCCATTTGGGCGTGCCCAGCAGGTCGAGCACAAAGCCCTTGATGCCCCGGGCCCTAAGACGCTCATACAGCGCCGAGAGCACGTAAAAGGTCAGCAAGCAGAGCATGTCTACGGAGGCTTGGTTTTGGCCCAGCCGCAGGAAATAGTGCCAGGGCTTGGTGGGGTTGTTGATCCCTTCGAACTTGAGGACGCCTTCGTTGAGATAGGCGATGATGTACGTGTTCATGAACATCACGAACAGCATGATAACCGCAGACTGGATCGCAAAGGTCAGCAGGACGCGCTTCCAATCCTGCCGAATGCCGCGGACCATCTGCTTGAGAAGCTGCCAGAGGGTCTCGGGGACCTGTGGCTCGGAGCTCTTGTTCGGCGCGGGGCCGGCTTGGTCAGCCATAGCATCTTTCCTCGCACGTCGGAACTAGCTAAAGCAAGCGTCGTCGTCCAGAGCCCCCTAGGGAATCTGCTCCAGATAGGCGCGTGGGATCCGGGTGATGCCCCGATGGGCACCCAGCCAAAGGTTGCCATCTCGGTCAGCAAGGATAGCCTTGACCTCATTATGGGACAATCCCTCGCGCCATGTCAAGCGCAACAGCGGCTCGAGGCACGGCGTTTCCAAAGTCCACGTTATGACAAACATAATCGATTGAGTCCGTG
>CAYZWT010000005.1:0-144728 GCA_964482225.1 uncultured Anaerolineales bacterium | reverse complement strand
GAAGGTGTCTTTTTGTATAACTTGACTATAACCCTGACTTTGGAAACGCCGTGGCACTGTGGCTGGCTGGATTGACTGGAATCGGAATGGGGAGCTATCCTCTGATGAGCGGATCTTCCTACAAAATAAGACTATAGGGACGGCTGACACTTTCCAGTTCAGTGTGCCTTCTACCGTATCGTTTTCGAATGCCCGCTACTATGCGCGGTTCCGGATCTGCCCCGCCGTACAGCTCTATGATGAAGTTGAGGAGGACTACTACTGGGTGTATGGTGACTGCTCCACCCCCACCGCCACCGACGTCGTGAACGGCGAGATCGAGGACTATGCTTGGGACTGGGGCACGCCGCCCACATCCGCCGGGCTGGCCGGGGTGAGCGCCCGGGCCCACGGGGATGCCATCCTGGTCACCTGGGAGACCTCGACCGAGATAGAGATCGTGGGCTTTGACATCTATCGCAGCGAGGCCGCCGATGGAGAGTTCATCAAGCTCAACGACGAGATGATCATGGCCGAGGCGTTCCTGGAGGACCCCCTGTACGGCCAGACCTACACCTGGCTTGACGCGGGCGCGCTGTGCGGCCAGACCTACTATTACTATATCGAGGTCATCGGGCCATCGGGCGCCTCGGTATCCAGTAGCGACCCCATCGCGGCCACATGGTATTGCTGCCAGATCTATCTGCCGATGGTTCTCAAGAACCCATAGGCGTCGGGAACTCGCTCATGCGCGCGGAACGGGCCTTGTACCCGTTCCGCGCTTTTTCTTGCAGCGCGCCCCGCTAGCCGTCCAGCAGCGCCCCAAAGCCCGACCCCTGGCGCGGGATGAACCCCTGGGGGCGCACCTCTACCAGCGTAATGGCCCCGGCCGGGCAGGTGGTGGCGCACAGGCCGCAGCCCAGGCAGCACCCGGCATCCACCTGCGCCGCACCCCCGGCCAGGGACATGGCCCCAAAGTGGCAGCGTTCCGCGCACCGGCCACAGGCGCTGCACAGCGCCCGATCCACCACAGCCCGGTAGCGGCTGGCGTCAATCACGTCCTGCTTGGCGTACACCGTCATGGCCCGCAGGAACACGCAGCAACAGGGGCAGCAGTTGCACAGCACCAGCGGGCGATCCACGTTCTCGGTGACGTGCACCAGGCCCAGCTCCTCGCAGCGCGCCAGCAGGGCCAGCGCCTCATCGGCGCTCAGCTCGCGCCCCATGCCACGGGCGATCATATAGTCGGCCACATGGTCAAAGGCCAGGCAGGTCTCCAGCGGGTTGTCGCAGGCGCGTTCGCGGGTGCGGCAGGGACAATGCTCGACAGAGATGCGCCGGGCGCCGCGTATCAGCTCGGCCACCTGCTCATAAGGCAGAGCCGCGCGGCGATCCTGCACCTGCTCGCCCACGGGCAGCACACGGAAAGGGCGCGCGTCGGGATCCGGATGCTCGTAGGTGTGCACCAGCTCCTCGTTGTAAAAGCGGCGCCAGGCATCCAAAAAGAGCTCGCCATGCCAGGCCAGGTAGCGCCGGTCAAAGAGCACCAGGTCCATCAACACGCCGCCATTGGTCTCGGCCTCGTAGCGCAGCGCGCCATCGGGCTGCGCATAGCGCAACACCAGGCCCCGCTGATAGAGGTCGGCCAGCCCCCCGGCCACGGCGTCAGGATCAGCGCCCAGGCGCTCGGCCAGCTCGCGGGCCGTGGCGGGCAGGCCGGCGATCCAGGCGGCCTCCCGGTCAGACACCATCACGTCCCACAGGCCCATGAGGGTCTCGGATTCGGGAAAGCCGATCTGGGCGGCGATACGCTGTAGGTGGCGGCGTTTGCTTTCGTTCATCGGGCGCCCTCCCTTGTTCCTGGCTGGACATCGTGATGGTATCCTTGCGAGGGCGGCGGGTCAAGCGACAGACGCCTCTGCAAGTCGTGCGCCGCGATACTACCGTTGATTACGGTATTCTGGCCCTCACCCGCGTCCCGCAGACGGGCCACACCCTCTCCCGCGCGCGGGAGAGGGTCGCCGGAGCTTGCGACGGCGGGGTGAGGGCTTTCTCGGCGGGTCGAATGCTCAGATCGGGATCATACCCAGATTCCCGATGCGCCTTGGGGACAACCACCCATCTGATAGAAATACTTGGCCTGAATGGGATTGCCCTTGATACAGCCCTTTACAAATGCCTCGTCAGGCGTTATCATAGTTTCGGGTCGGGCGCAGCGCCGGTGGGCGGGCCAAGTCCGATCACGTCACCAAGGCTGAGTGTCAGCCGTACCGGGGCGTTCAGCCCCACAGAAGGAGGAGTGTCTCGTGAGAAAGAGAGCGTCTTTGTGGTTGCTCGCGTTCGTGTTGGTGGTTGGCTCGGTGCTGGTTGCCGGCTGCAAGCAAGAGGCAGAAGTCGGTTCGGAGGCGCGGCCGATCCAGCTCTACTTTGTCCCGTCGGTCGAGGTCGCCGTCATCATCCAGAGCGGTGACGCCATCACCCAGTTCCTCGAGGCGCAGACCGGCTACAAGTTCGAGGTCAAAGTGCCCACCACCTACGCTGCCGTGGTGGAGGAGATGGGCGCCGCCGAGGGCGATGCCATGGCCTTTATCCCGGCTATGGGCTACGTGCTTGCCTCTGACGCCTATGGGGCCGATGTCTCGCTGGCTACCGTGCGCTATGGCTGGGCCTTTTACTGGACCCAGTACCTCGTGGCGTGCGACAGCGGCATCACCTCTCTAGAGGAGCTCAATGGCAAGAGCTGGGCCTTCCCCGACACCAGCTCCACCTCCGGCTACCTGGTGCCCGCGTCCTATTTCGCCAAGAACGGCATCGAGCCGGGAGAGCGCGTCGTGGCCGGCGGCCACCCGCAATCCGTGACGGCCGTCTATGAGGGCCAGGCCGATTTCGCCACGACGTTCTATAGCTCCCCGGGCAGCCAGGGCGATTGGAACATCGGCGATCCGCCCCAGCCTGCTGGGCCCGTCGAGATTCGCGAAGAGGGTGGCAGCGTGCGCGCTTTTGCTGGCGGCCTCCAGCTTCGTGATGCCCGCTCCAGCATCCTGGGCACGTACAGGGATGTGATGGACAAGGTCTGCATCCTGGCGATCTCGGATCCGATCCCCAACGACACGGTCAGCTTTAGCAAGGACTTTCCTGCAGAAGCTCGGGAAAAGATCGTCCAGGCGTTGATTGACTATGCCGCGACAGAAGAGGGCTTGGCCGTCCTGGCCAACGACGAGTTCTACGACATCACCGGCTTTACCCGGGTGGATGACTCGAACTTTCAGCCGATCCGCGACATGATCGAAGGTCTGGGCCTCAAAGAGGAGGACATCCTCAAGTAGGTTCAGCCGAATCCGCAACCCTGTAGGGGGGGCGCAGCCTGTCGGAGCGGACCGGCTGGCCCCCCTTTTGGCAACCTATCGGGGCGCACAGCGAGGAGAGAGCCGTGCTCGAGATCAGACATCTCACCAAGATCTACGAAGGGGGCGTGCGGGCCCTCCAGGATGTGAACCTGACCGTGCGCGAGGGCGAGTTCCTGGTGATCATCGGCCTCAGCGGATCGGGCAAGTCCACCCTGATGCGCTGCATCAACCGGCTGGTCGAGCCCACCGGGGGCCAAGTGCTCTATCGGGGCGCGGATGTCACCGCGGCGTCGCCCGAGGAGCTGCGGCTCATCCGCCGGCGCATCGCCATGGTGTTTCAGCATTTCAACCTGGTGCGGCGCTCCACCGTCCTCACCAACGTGCTCTCGGGGCGGCTGGGGTATGTCAACCCCTGGAAGAGCCTGCTGCACCAGTTCCCGACGGAAGAGGTGGAGCGGGCCATGCAGAACCTGCGCCGGGTGGGCATCGCGGAAAAGGCCCATGCCCGCGCCGACGAGTTGAGCGGGGGCCAGCAGCAGCGGGTGGGCATCGCGCGCGCCCTCATGCAAGAGCCCGAGCTGATCCTGGCGGATGAGCCGGTCTCGGCGCTGGATCCCGCCACCTCTCACGGGGTGCTGCGCCACCTGGAGGCGATCAACCGCGAGGACGGTATTACGGTGTTGTGCAACCTGCACTTTTTGGATCTGGCGAGGCGCTATGGCACGCGCATCATCGCCCTCAAGGAGGGCCGCCTGATCTTTGACGGCAAACCCGCCGAGATTGACCGCGAGCGATTCCGAGAGATCTATGGCGAAGAGGCCGAAGAAGTCGGCGTCTCATAGGAGGGGAGATGCGCAAGATACACTGGTTGAACGCGAACAACCGCCTCAAGGCCCTGCTGATCGATTGGCTCATCTGGGCCTATGTGCCGGCGGCGGCGATCTATTATTTCCGCAGCGAGGTAGCGCGCTTGCCGTATGGCGTCTGGCTCTATTGCGCCAGCATTCCCATCGGCCTGGCGCTGGCGATCTCGATGCAAGCCTTGGGCACCAGCATCGGCGAGAGGATCATGGGCCTGGCGCCCGAACCGCCGATGGAGGAGCGCGGTCTGGAGCGACGGGCGCCCTGGTATCGGACGCAGGTGGGCCTTACGACAGCCCTGGTCGCCGTGGTGACCCTTGTGCTGGGTTGGAACATTACCCAGATCAACCTCTACTATGTGTTCACCCGCGCCGATCGTATGACCAACATGACCGACCGGCTGTTCCGGCCCTATTGGCCGGTGATAGGTGCGTTGGTCGAAAAGATGATCGAGACGATCTTTTTGGCGCTGATGGCCACCATCATCTCGATCCCCATCGCGGCGCTGGTTAGTTTCTTTGCCGCCCGAAACCTCATGTATCGCGTCACGGCGCCCTATGGCGGCCTGGCCACTGGCTTTGCGTGCGCCATAGGCGGCGCATGGCTGGGCGCCAATGCGGTGAATTGGGCACTGGCGCCCCTGGGCGACACCGTCCTGGACGTGGCCTTGATCGGCGGCATCCTCAAGCCGGTGCTGACCATCGCCGGGCTGCTCCTGGGAGCGCTCTTGGGGGGCAAGCTGATGCGGCGCCTGGTCGAGAGCGGGCGCGATAAAGCCGCGCGCAGGTTGGTGGTGGCGGTCACGGCCGCGTTGGGCGCACTGGCGGCCTATGTGCTGGCCTCCCTGGTCGCTATGGTGGCCTTTGCCGCATCATGGAGCATCTTTGTGCGCGAGCTGGCGCCCTGGCCCTATCTGGTGCTGGGGGTGGGTGTGGCCGCCGGGGCGGGCCTGGGCTGGCGCAAGCGCGCCCAGGATCCCTTTCCGCTGGGACAGGTGGTCTATAACGTCATCCGCTTTATCCTGAACACCACACGCTCCATCGAGCCCTTTGTGTGGGCGCTGATCTTTGTCACCTGGTTCCGCCTGGGGCCCTTCCCCGGCATGGTGGCGCTAATGGTGCATTCGGTGGCCTCCCTGGGCAAGCTCTACTCGGAGCAGATCGAGGGCATCGAGAGCGGCCCGTTGGAGGCCGTGCGCGCCACGGGCGCCAATGAGCTCCAAACGGTGGTATACGCCGTGATCCCGCAGATCATCCCGCCCTTTATCTCGTTCACCATCTATCGCTGGGATATCAACGTGCGCATGAGCACCATCATCGGCCTGGTGGGGGGCGGCGGCGTCGGCCAGTTGCTCTTTCAATACCAGAACCTGGGCCAGTGGCGCAGCGTGAGCGTGGCCGTGATCCTGATTGTGGCCGTGGTGATGACGCTGGACAACCTGAGCGCCCGGGTGCGGGAAAAGATCGTGTAGGCCAAAGCGTTCACACGTTCGAACGTTCAAGCGTGTGAACGCTGGAACGTTGTCTTGTCGAGTCTACAGAAAGAGAGGCATCCCCATGTATTACGGCGCTGACTATTATCCCGAGCATTGGCCCGAGGAGCGCTGGGCACAGGACGCCCGGATGATGCGCGAGGCCGGGTTCAATGTGGTGCGCATGGCCGAGTTCGCCTGGACCCGCATGGAGCCCCGCGAGGGCGAGTTCAACTTTGCCTGGTTGGACCGCGCCATCGCCCTGCTGGCCGAGGAGGGCATCCAGACGGTGCTGGGCACGCCTACGGCGGCGCCCCCCGCCTGGATCATGGAGGCCTATCCCGAGGCCTCGCTGGTCACCGAGGACGGCCAGGTGATGACCTATGGCAGCCGCCGCAACTATTGCCCCACCAGCGCCATCTATCGGGAGCACAGCCTGCGCATCGTGCAAGCCATGGCCCAGCAGTATGCCGATAACCCCCACGTGATCGCCTGGCAAATAGACAACGAGTTTGGCGGGCGCTGCTACTGTGAAGAGTGTCGCCATGCCTTTCAGCACTGGCTGCGCCAGCGCTATGGCACGCTGGACGCCCTGAATGCCGCCTGGGGCACCGAGTTCTGGAGCCACATCTATACCGCGTGGGAGCAGATTCCGCTGCCCTGGGCGGCGACCAAGGCCCACAACCCCTCCCTGGCCCTCAACTATCGCCGCTTTATGTCCGATACGTATGTCGAGTACCAACGGCTCCAGGTCGAGTTGCTGCGCGAGCTGGCCCCCGGCCAGCCCATCACCCACAACCTGATGGGCTTTGGCTACCCCAACCTGAACTATTTCGAGCTGGCCAAGGACCTGGATTTCGTCACCTGGGACAACTATCCGCGCTTTCGGGGCGAGCCGAACCTCTCCAACCGTGGGCTGGCCCACGATACCATGCGGGGCCTCAAGAACAAGCCTTTCTGGGTGATGGAGCAGCAGGGCGGGCCTACGGGCAGTTCCTTTGTCAACGCCACGCCGCGCCCGGGCGAGATCCCCTTTTGGGCGTGGCAGGCCATCGCCCACGGCGCCGATGGCATTGTCTACTTTCGCTGGCGCACGGCCCGCTTTGGCTCCGAAGAGTACTGGCACGGCATCCTGGATCACCACGGCACTCCAGGCCGCCGCTACCGCGAGGTCAAGGAGATGGGCGAGGCCCTGCAGCGCATCGGCGACCGCATCGAGGGCAGCCAGGTGGCGGGCGACGTGGCCATGCTGCTCTCCTACGACTCGCGTTTCGCCTTCCAGAACCAGCCCCACAACCCCCACATGGATTATCCCGACATCTTTCAGGGCCTCTATCGGGCGGTGTGGGAGCGCAACCTGGGGACCCAGATCATCTCGCCTGAGAGCGACCTGAACGGCTACCGGCTGGTGATCGCGCCGCAGCTCTATATCCTGGATGAGGAACTGGCCCGGCGCCTGAGCGCCTATGTCCACGGCGGCGGCGTGCTGGTGGTCACCTGCCGCACCGGCGTCATGGACATGGACAATGTGATCGTGGACTGCAAGCTGCCAGGCCTGCTGGCGCACCTCTTGGGCGTGACGGTGGAGGAATACGACTCGCTGGAGGATGGCCGCACCGTGGCGCTAGAGGGCGCCGGGGAGCTGCAAGGGGCCGGCGGCGCGGGCAAGGCCTGGGCCGACATCCTGGTTGCAGAGGGCGCCGAGGTGATGGCGCGCTACGCCGCCGACTATTACGCCGGCGAGCCCGCCATCACGGCCCACCGCCACGGCCAGGGGCTGGCCGTCTATCTAGGGACGGTGCCCGATGCCGCGCTGGCCGGTCAACTGCTCGCCTGGCTATCCCAGGCGGCCGGGCTCCTGAGCCCGATCCAGGCCCCGGCGGGCGTCGAGGTCACTGAACGGGTGTCGGAGCGGGGGCGTTTCCTGTTCCTGCTCAACGGCACGCAAGAGGAGCAGACCGTGGACCTGAGCGCGGGCGGGCTGGAACTGCTCAGCGGCGAGACCGTCGCGGGCGCCATCACGCTGCCGCCCCTGGGGGTGCGCATCGTGCAACGCTGAGGCGCTGCGCACCAGGGCCGGGGATGCAAAAAGGGGCGAGCACCATGCGGTATTCGCCCCTTTGTCCTGCCAAAAGCGGCGCCGCTAGTCGGTATCCGGCGGGCGCACGCCATAGCGCGCAGCCACGCGCCCCATGATGGCGTACACATCCTCGGAGAGGGGGATGCCGGCGCGCCGGTTGGCCTCCGCCGCCCGCGCCTCGGGCTCACCCGGCACCAGGATCTCCTCGGCGCCCTCCTCCAACTCACTCGCCTTGATGTAGTCTATCAGGGCATCCATGCGCTGCCGAAAGGCTGCCGGATCGCCAAAACCGCCCAGATCCAGCGCCCCGAACAGGTGGCCGATCCCCTGATGGGTGGCGGGCGCATTGAACATGTTGCCCACCTGGTTGCCCACCAGGGCCCCCGAGAGCACGGCGCTGAGAATCTCGAGCATCAGCGCCAGGCCATAGCCTTTGTAGCCGCCCAGCGGCAGCAGCCGCCAGACTTGCGCCGGGTCGGTGGTGGGCTGATCGTCCTTGTCCACGCCCCAGCCCAGGGGGATCGTCTTGCCGTCGGTGATCGCCACCTGCACCTTGCCCCGCGCCGTCTGGCTGGTGGCCATATCCAGGATGATGGGGCCCCGTTGCCCGCCCGGCACCGCGATGCACAGCGGGTTGGTGCCCAAGAGCTTGTCGCGGCCCCCTGTGGGCGCCACCTGGGGCACCGTGTTGGTGGTGGAAAAGCCGATCATATCATGGGCAAAGGCCATGCGGGCAAAGAGGAACGCCGCCCCATAGTGGGAGCTGTTGCGCACCGCCACCCAACCCGAGCCATGCTCGCGGGCCAGCTCGACGGCCAGCTCCATGGCCGCCACGCCGACCACGGCGCCCGGGCCGTTGTCGCCATCCACCAGGGCGCAGCCCCGGTCGCGACGCACCACCTGGATCTGCGGGCGCGGGTTGATCCCGCCCCCGGCCAGGCGCTCGGCATAGACCTCCAACAGGCGCGAGACCCCGTGGCTGGCCAGCCCGTGGAGTTCGCCCTGCACCAGGTTGTCCGCCACCGTGGCGGCGTGCTCCGGCGGCGTCCCCACCGCCACAAACACCTCGCTGGCAAAACGCAATAGCTCGGCCTCAGACACCCGTACAGACGTCATGCACTGCATCCTCTCATGCTAGAATGTGGATTCGTCGCCCAGGATAGGGGGCGTGCGCGGGCGATAGCGGATCACGAAAAAGCCCTGCAATGGCTCGCCCGTGGATTGGGTCACGGAGTGCGCCGTCGCGCCGCCGGGGTCCACCCACAGGGCAACCTCGCGCCCGGCATGGTTGGGGTCGTACAGGGCCAGGGCGATCCGCCCACCCTCGCCCTCACGCCGGTAGCCCGTGGCCAACACCTGGTGGTTGCGCGTGGGGTCCAGGCCCGTGGCCCGTAAGAGCAGCAACACCTGGGCCTGCCCTGCCTCCAGGCCCGCCAGCAGACGGGGCAACTCGCCCCCCAGGGTGCGCCGGATTACCTGCCGCTCGCTCAGCGCCATCCAATACAGGGTGCGCAGCGCGGCCCAGGAATAGCGCCAGCTATCCCACTGACGGCGCAACAGGTAGCGCTGCAGGCGCGTTCCCCAGGGCGGCGTCTCGCGCTGCTCCGGTGTGGGGAGCCCCGCCCGCGCATAGTCCAGCGCCGCCAGGCACATCCCGCCGCACAGGCCATAGGCATAGCGCCTGACCTTGCCACGCCACAACCAGCGCCAAGTGTACACGAACCGGTTCCCAAAGCGAAAACCGTCGCGGGGAGCTTGTATCGCTGTGTGCACAACGCGCGCGTCGCCCGTGTTTCTCTCCACCGCTGCTACTCTTGCCCGCGGAACGCCTCGGCAGGGCCATAGGGGGCCAGCCCCACGGTGATGTAGGGGTTGATGGCCGTATCGCCCTCCTCGGCGGCAAAGGCCCACAGCCGCCCGCACATCTCTCGCAGCACCCCGGCATAGGCCGGGTCGGCCGCCAGGTTGCGCAGCTCGTCGGGGTCATGGCGCAGGTCGTACAGCTCGTCGCGGTCAAAGCCGTTGAACACGTACTTGTAGTCGCGGGTCATCACCGAGCGCTGGGTGTAATAGAGCTCGACGCCGTTGCACTGGGTGTAGATGGCCTCACGCCAGCTAGCCGGCGTCTCGCCCCGCAAAAAGGGCAGCAGGCTGCGGCCCGTCATGCGCCGGCTCGCCTCGATCCCCGCCAGCTCCAGGAATGTGGGCGCCCAATCGGCCAGCGAGACAAAGGCGTCTACCGCGCGCCCAGGCTCCCGCACCCCTTTTGGCCAGCACACCACGGCGGGCACGTGATAGGCGCCGCGAAAGCAAGGGATGCCCTTGGCGAACAGACCATGCTCGCCCAGGTAATCGCCGTGATCGGCGCAATAGAGCACCAGGGTGTTCTCCGCCTGGCCGGTGGCCTCCAGCGCCGCCAGCACCCGGCCCGTCAGGTCGTCCAGATAGGTGCAATAGGCCCAAAAGTGGCGGATGGCCTGGCGCACCTCGCGCTCGGAGAGCTGTCCAAAGAGCGTCTCGCGCATACGCTGATAGAGGCCGGGCTTGTCGTCCAGCTCGTCGGCGTAACTGGGCGGCAGGGGCACATCCTCCAGATCGTACATATCGAGATGCCGTTGGGGAACCAGATAGGGGTCATGGGGGCCGATCAGGCCCACGTACAGGCACCAGGGGGCCTCGCCCCGGCCCAGCTCGCCCAGGGCGGCCACCGCCTCGCGCACGGCTACCTCGTCATGGCTGGCCGGATCGGCCTCCTGGGCGCCATACAGCAGGAACGGGCCATAGCCGGGCCGCTGGATCACGCCCTCGGCCCGCTCCGTGGGCTCGGGCGCCTGGGCCAGCCTGCGATAGTGCTCCCACTCGACGCCGTGGAGCGTGCCTGCCCCCGCCGACACGAAATGCTCTCGCCAGCCCCGGTCGCGCGGTCCTTCCTCGACGCTCACGTGCCACTTGCCCGCGTAGCGCAGGTCATAGCCCGCGACGGCCAGGTCCTCGCTCCAGAGGCGCACGCCGGGCTTGAGCCCGCGACTGAGGGCCTGGTCGTTGCAGATGTTGTTCCACACCCCATGCCCTGTGGGATAGAGGCCGCTGAAAAAGGTGGCCCGCGAGGGGCAGCAGTGGGGCGAGGGGCAGAAAGCACTGGTAAAGGTGACCCCCTGGCGGACCAGGGCGTCCACATGGGGCGTCCGCGCAGGGCTCCCCGGCAGGACCGTGTCGGCGCGCTGGTGGTCTGTCATCAGGATCAGGATGTTGGGTCGAGGCACAGATGTCCTGCCTTTCGGTTCAGATGGGCCAACGTGCGCACGCTCGGGCGTCCGGGCATTCACACCCTGGCGGCTCGATGGCGCAGCGGTCATCTCGTGGCGATAGGCACATGGTGCGGGATGGGATCCCATGCCAGGTACACCTGCTGCGTGGTTTCGACCAGGGAGCCCGAGCCGCCTCCAAAACCGGTGGCATAGTACCCCCGGGCGCGCAGCCACAGGTCGCGGCCTGGCGGCAGCGCCAGATCGCCCCACACCCAGCCCCCGGCGGTGCGGGCTCCCTCGCCCAGCGCGGTATAGGTCACGCCGTCGGTGGATAGCTCCAATGTGGCGCGCCAGACCTCCGGCGCCGAGCCGCTGCGCGCCCAAGTGGCGCTGCGCGTGTCTGCGTCAAAGGCCAGCCCTTGCGCCGCAGCGGTCGGGGCGTCAAGTCGCCCTAGCATCCCACGCGCCTCGCTGCCCAGTTCGGCGAACGCGCCTCCCACCAGGAGCTTGCCATCGCCCTGCAGCGCCAACGCCATGACCGAGCCATCGGTGCGCAACACGCCAGCCGGGTTCAGCGCGCCATCTGGCTCCACGATGGCCAGATTGGCCAGGTGGTTTCCGGCGCCATCGGGCAGCCAAAAAAAGACGCCCCCGAGCATGATCCGGCCATCTGCATCCGTCGCGATGGTGTGCACCCTCGGCGCCTGTGGCGCGCCACGGAGGTCCGGAGCAAAGCCTTCGTCCAGAGCACCATTCGAATCGAGACGCGCCAAGCCGGCGCGCGGCGCGCCATTGACGCTGCCAAAGGCCCCGCCGATCAGGACGCTGCCATCGGGTTGCGGCACAATGACGTACACCACGCCATCGGTTTCCGCTTGCCAACCCTGGTCGAGCACGCCGCTGGCGTTCACCCGGGCAATGTGGCTGCGGGCCTCGCCATTCACCGTGCCGAACGCCCCACCCAAGAGTATAGCGCCATCGGGCTGCAAAGCCAGCGCGAGCACATCCGCATCTGTCGAGCCGACCCAGCTTTCATCCGGCGCGCCATCGGGATGGAGCCTACAGATGCGAGCGCAGGGCTGGCCCGCTATGCTAGTAAAGGCGCCGCCCAGCACGATCTTGCCATCGGGTTGCAGCGCCAGCGCATTGACCTGGCCATCTGGCATGGGGTCAAAGCTCGCATCCAGGCCGCCATCTGCCGCAAGCCGCCCGATGTACATGCGCGGCTCGCCGCCCAGCGCGACCAGGGCGCCCGCGACGATGATCGAGCCATCGGGCTGCACCGCCAGCGCATAGATACGGCCCAGGGCCTCGGGGGCAAAGAACTCGTCGAGGGAGCCATCCGGGTGCAGCCGCCCGATGCTGGTGCGCGGCTGGCCGCCCAGAACGGCAAAGTCGCCCCCCACCAGGATCTGGCCGTCAGGCTGTACCGCCAACGCATAGACCGTGCTATCCGGCGCAGGGGCAAAGGCGTCCACGGCCCAGCCGCCTTGCGCGCTGGCGCCAGGCGCGCCACTCTGCAGCGCCATCGCCAACAACGCGACCAGCGCCAACAACAGGATTCGGAGCTTGGGCGTGCACATCGCGTCTTGCCTCCTCCATGTCAAAGCGTGACGGCTCATGGCTGCCGGTCTCTTGATCTTGCGCTGATATGGCTCCACCTCGTGATGCTTGGCATCACGTTCATGTGGTGGAACTATATCTCTCTGTAGGATATGATGTCAAATGGATATGTTCCTCGCCGTTAGCATTCCGCCGTGTTTGTCTGGCGGCCTGTGCGCATCCCGCGCTCTCGCCAGCGCTGCAATGGCGCGCCACACCCTGTTCATGGTACAATAGCGATCAGAGACGGATCGGGCTGTTTCGGGGCCGGGAGAGCGTGGCGTGTCGGGAGGAAAGGAACCATGCGCAAGCAGGCTCTATGCTTGATCGTGGCGGCGGCGCTGTTGGCTGCGTGCAGCATGGGGCCGCGCTTTGACAACCACCCGCAGCCCAGCTTGACGGTAGATCACGCCCCCTTTGCGGAGGCGGGCTGCCCCACGGATGCCACGGGCTGGCCGCGCTGCCAGCCCGATAGCCCCCTGGCGGCCCTGGGCTGTGACGCCATGCGCCCCGCGCCGGACCTGCTGGGCGGGCTGGATCCGCCCTACCCCATCGCCCTGTGTGAGATCTATCCCCACTGGCATGAGGACGACCCCGCCCGCAGCGACGAGGCCCTGCAAGCCTCGGGGGCCTATGTCTTGAGGCGCGGCGGGCTTTGGCCGGTGTATGTACGTTATGTCATCTATGGCGAGGGCGCCTACGCCATCATCAAGGACGCCGCCGCACTGCGTGCTCTCTTTGCGCCCATCGAGTCGCCTGAAGAAGCGCTCAGCTATGCCCTGGCAGCCACGGGCCTGGACGCCCTCTATGGCCTGGCGCGCCAGCCGAACCATGCTTACGAGGGGCAGGTGATCCGAGATAGCCATGTCACCTCTGCGACCAATGGCTATCGTCTGCTGTTGTACCATACCCAGGTCTTTGGCTGTGGCCCGCACTGGACCCACGCCGTCGAGCTGCACGTGCGCAGCGATGGCGAGATCTCGGAGCTGAGCCGCAAGCCGGCCTTTCGCGACAGATCCACAGACGGCATGTGTATAGATTAGCGGGCGCCAGGCGCACCCTGACGTAGACCCTTGTGTATGAATCGAGAGGAGACGGACTTGAGCGAAGGCTTTGTCGCACTATGGATGTTCTTGATCGGGCTGGTGCTGCTGGGCTGGGCTGGCGTACACGTCATCGCCAAGGCCACGATCGAGGCGCCGGCCAATACGCAACTGGTGACCGGGCTGTGCATCGCCGGCGGGGCGCTGTTGATCGCCGGCGCGATCCTGTGGAAGCGCGGCACCTCAGACATCGAGTAAGGGCCAGCGCCCGGCCCAGACCCCTCATGCGTCGCAGCTACCGCAGGTAGGCGCCCTGTGCGCGTAGCAGGGCGCGCACCGCCTGTGCATCCAGCTCTCTGGGGCTGGCCCCTTGCGCTGCGCTCAGGGCCGCCGCCGCGCCCGCAGCCTGGCCGATGGCCATCATGGGCACCATGGCCCGGTGCGACTCGTAGGGCTCTTGATCGCTAGAGATACACCTGCCCGCCAAGAGCAGGTTCTCCACCTGGACGGGCACCAGGCAACGATAGGGGATCTCGTAGCCCTCGTGCTCCAGGTAGCGACGATAGCCATAGTAGTGGATGATGGGGCACGGGCTGATGGCGATGGCGTCCTCAAAAGGGCGCCCTGAGATGGCGTCCTCCGCCGTGAGCCTGTATTCGCCCTCGATAAAGCGCGTTTGCCGGATGCCCAGCAGGGGCGGCGTCTCGACGATGCGCGCACCCGCCAGCCCGGGGTCTTGGGCCTGTTTGCGGGCCAGGTCCTCATACACGCGCAGCCGCGTGTCCACCTCGGCCTGTGAGAGCGCCGCCGCGTCGGTGGCATCTATCGGCCCGGCGCCCGGGCCCCACAGCACATGGCTGCTGCCCAGGTCGCAGGTCATGGTGTTGGCGGGGCGCCCATCGCCCAGGATCACCCGATACATCAGGGCATCGTTGAGGCGCGGCGCCTCAACGCGGCGCGTCTGCCAGTAGGGGACGCCCGCGCGGGCAGCCACATCGCCGTCGCCGCTGGCGTCAATCACCACCTTGGCCAGCAGCGCCTGGCGGCCCGATTTGTTCTCCACCAGCACGCCCTGCATCCGCCGGTCTTGCACGATGCTCTGGCAAAAGTAGGTGTGCAGCAGCAACTCGACGCCTGCCTCTCGGCACATGCGCATCAGGACGAACTTGAACTTTTCCGTGTCGATGGCATAGCTATACGAGAGCTGGCCCGGCTCGGTCGGGAACTCGCGCTGTGCATAGGGGCTCTGCCCCAAGCCGTCCAGCTCTTTGAGCTGCAACACGATCTCTTCAGCGATGCCGCGCACCACCTGGGTCTCATCGGGCGATACCTGGTTGCGAAAGCCGTTGATGCAGGCCATGAGGGAAGCGGTGGCCGTGCCGCCCAGGTAGCCGAACTGCTCGACCAACAGGGTCTGGGCGCCGGCGCGTCCCGCAGCGATGGCCGCCGCCACCCCGGCCGGGCCGCCCCCAACAACGATCACATCCATCTCGCGGGCGATGGGGATCTCGCGGGCCGGCTCTGTATAGTGCTTCATCTCAAGCTCCCCTTGAACCCTGTTGATGGGCCCGTTCCACAAGCTGAATGGTTGCAGGCTGCCCCAGCAGGTCAACTGTATAGTTGCGTCCCAGCGCCAGCCCCTCTTGTCCCTGTAGCGCGGCCCGCAACGTGCGGATCTCGCTGGTCAGCAACACGGCCCGGCCGTCAGGGCTGAGCAGGCGGTCCAGCTCGGCGGCGAACCGTTGATAGAGGATGGGCAGCTCGCGCGGCCTGCCCAACTGCTTGCCAAAGGGCAGATTGCTGGCGACGCGATCCACGCTGCCCGCCGCCAACGGCAGGCGCCCGGCATCCCAGAGGAGCAACTCCCTGGGGCGGTGCTGGCGGCCAATGTTCTCCTGGGCTGCCAGGATGGCGGCCTGATCTATATCTCCGCCCAGGAGCAGGCGATGGCGCCCGTGCAGGCCGCGTTCGATCAGCAGGGTGCCGGTGCCGCACATGGGGTCCAGAAAGACGTCGTGGGCAGAGGGTCGGGTGAGGCGCACCATGGCCGCCGCCATCGAGGGGCGCAGCGTCGCGGGCAGATGCACCTGCTGGTAGGGCCGGTGACGCATGCTCTCATCCGAGAGACGCAACCCCAACAGCAGCTCGCGCCCCAGCAGGTTGGCCCATAGCTCCACTTGCTCCCCCTGTTGGACGGCCTTCCACTGGCGGCGGGTGCGGTTCCGAACGGCCTTGGTCACTACCTCGGCCAGATCAGAGCGCCGGTAGGGTTGGTTCTTGCTCACGATGCGCGCGATGACGCGAAAGGTGACGGGCTGGGCATTGTGCAGCGGGCGCAGGGAGCGCAACAGGTTGAGCCCGTGGTTCAGAGATAGCCCGTCCAGAAGGCGGGCGCGCACCATCTCCAGCCCCTCGCGGCCCCAGGGCAGATCCGGAATGCGCATCACGGTCCAGAACAGATCCTCTCCCGTCCGAAGAGCCAGGAGCTCGGCGGGCTCGGCCTGGGCGGCAAACAGGACGATCCCATTGCGGCTGGGCACCACCTTGTACCCTTGCAGCGCGGCAGAGTCGGCGCGCTCCTGGATCTCTTCCCAGGCGATGCCCTCGATGCCGGGCAGGGTGTGCAGGTAATAGTCGGTCGGGCGGCTGGCGCGGGGCATACGTGCGCTCGCTTTCTCATGTGATGGTCGCATTGTACCGAACAACGGCGCAATGCACAAGCCGAGCCCGAGCCCAGGCGGAGCCCGCGTGCCATTTTGCCGTACGAGGGAGGATGTATATAATCGGCAGGATACATAATACGCCGGTGTGGCGCTGAGGAGGAAACATGATTCCGGTTACGCAATTACGTAAAGGCGTCGCCTTTACCAAGGATGGCGATATCTACCGCGTGCTCGAGTACGATCACTACAAGCCGGGGCGCGGAGGAGCTATCATCCGCACCAAGCTGCGCAATTTGCGGACCGGTTCCATCACCAACCAGAACTTTAACTCGGGCGACAAGATCGAGGACGTCCGCCTCGACCATCGCACGGTGCAATATCTCTATAGTGACGAGCAGTTCTACTACTTTATGGATACCGAAACCTACGAGCAGCCCGCCCTGCCCCACGAGACGCTCAAGGATGTGATCCTCTACCTCAAAGAGGGCACAACCATCGAGATCATGTCGTACGAGGGCGAGCCGTTGGATATCGAGATCCCCATCACGGTCGAGCTCCGCGTAACCGAGGCGCCGCCCGGCTATGCGGGCGATACGGCCACGGGCGCCACCAAAGAGGTCATCCTGGAGACGGGGCTCAAGTTGAACGTGCCCCTGTTCGTGCAAGATGGCGATGTGCTGCGGATTGACACCCGCACAGGCACCTACCTGACCCGCGTCTAGGCCATTGACGCACGTCAAGGCCCCACGCCATATGGCGTGGGGCCTTTTGCGATCAGTTGCGGAGCGTCCCCTGGCGGGGCGCGCGACTCGGCGGGCAACGAGGGCGCCAGTCTGCGTACCGGAATGACCGTCACATCCAGGGCCACCGGCCGGCGAATACCCTCTTCCAGCGCGAGCTGCAATTGCAGCACCTGGGTTATCGAGAGATCGTGATCGGTCTCTACGGAGAGCTTGATCGCCACGACAGAACCGGTCTGCATCGTCCAACTCGATACCTGCGCCCCTTGCCCGAGCAACGAGATGCGTTGCTCCAAGAGCCGCGAGACCTGCTGGCGCAAGGCGTTCTCGCGCAGACTGCGGGCGCTCAGCACACCCAGGACCACGGTCACCGCCGCGCAAAGGATGACGGTGCCCAACACGCCCCCCCGAAAGGTACGCGCCCTGGGCTCTTCGACGATGTTCGGGCGAAAGCCCATCCAGAGAAAGACAACCGCCACAGCGGCCACAATGCCCACCAGGTTGGTCAAAAAGAGCAGGAACGCCCCCATCGCCGCCTGGGGCGCGCCCAGGGCCGCCGTCAACCCAAGAGTTGCCAGGGGCGGCGCCAAGGCCACCGCAATAGCGATGCCCGGCAGAGCGTTGGCCACATCCTCTCGGGCGTTGGCATAGGCCGCAGCGGCGCCCGAGATCAGCGCCACCGCCAGGTCTAGTAAGTTGGGGCTGGTGCGCGCCAGCATCTCGCCGGTGAGCTGCGCCCCCGGCGCCATCAAGCCCACAAGTCCGCTGACAAGAATGACGATGCCGGTGCCCATGGTCACAGTACGTAACGATAGCCGCAACAGCGGGGCGTCGCCCTGCACAATGCCCATGCCCACGCCGATCAAAGCCGACATCATGGGGGCCACCACCATAGCGCCGATGATAACGGCGGCGCTGCTGAGCAGCAGGCCAAAAGAGGCGATGCCGGCGGCCAGGGTCATCATCACATAATAGTCACGATCAGGGCGGGCGGCGCGGCGCACCTGCCGGTAGACGGCGATGCGCTCCTCCGTGGCAAGCTGGGTCATCAGGTTGATGATGCGCCAGCGAATGCGCCGCAGGGCCGCCGAGGGCATGTTTCCGCAGCGACGTACGATCACGACGGGGACAGCGGCCTTTTGGGCGAGCTCCTGGGGGAGATTCCCAAAGACGAGGCGATCCACAAAGCTCTCGCCCGTCGCCCCGATCAGGACCATGTCATACCCCTCAGCGGCCTCCTGCAGAATGCCATCCACCACACCGGAGGAGAGGACGACCCGGGGCTGGGTCCGTCCGCTCTCCTGAAAAGGCTCCACGGCTGAGCGGAGAATGGCCCATTGCGCCGAGATGGCCGTTGCGCCCATGTTGGGGCTGGCCACACGTAGCGCCGTGACCTCCGCCTGTGGCGACAGATCCAAGCCCAGGGCCAGGGCGAGAGAGGCGTTGGGGCCGCCCCCTGAGGGCACAAGCACCCGTTCGAGGCTCTCCATGCGCGCCACGAACGCCTCCGGCGGCTCACTCACGCGCACGACGGCTACATCGCAAGGGGCGTATTCGATCACCGGGTCGAGGGTGCGGCCCAGGAGATAGCGCCCGCGCGTGGGGCGCCCGCGCCAGTGCAAAAACAACAGGTCCGGCTCTAGCTTGCGGGCATGGGCCAACACCGCCCCGCCCACATCGGTATCGTTCACCACCACGGGCGGATCGACCACATCCTGATAGTGCTCCGGGATCTGGAACCAGGCCGGCGGCGACTCGCTGGTACCCACATATAGGGCCGTGACGCGGCCTTGGCGGGCGCGCGCCAGCGGCGCCGACAAAGCCAGCAGCACGGCCAGGTGATCTGGCTCGCCTACGGCGATCAGGATACGAAAAGACGCGCCGGGAGTATTCTCTATTTGCATGGGATGGATTCTAGCAGCGACCTAACGCAGAGGCAAGACCAAAGTGACGTGAAAAAGTTGTGAAATACGCTTGTTTTTTCGCCTCCACTTGCGGTATAATAGCTGCAATGGAGGACCAGCGTGGCCTTGTGTATGGACGCGCACCCGCGATTGGGTACTCGGGCCAGGCAGATAGCCACCAGAGGTCAGGCTTCCAAATCGGATCGCGCCACAGTCAGAGCCCTAGCAGACAACAAGGAGGAAACGATGTCCCGTAAACCGCTACTGATCTTGCTCGCCACGCTGCTGCTCCTGGGGTCCTTGGCCCTGCCGATGGCGGCCGGCGCCGCGCCCCCAGAGGCCGCCGAGTGGACCCACGTGGTCAATGCCTGGTTGGGCCTACGCATGCGCAGCGGGCCTAGCCTGACGGACCCCATCGTCCTGGTGCTGTTCAATGGCGAAGATGTGCGCGTCAGCGGGGACCCGATCTGGGCGCAGGGCATCCGCTGGAGCAGCGTGGATGTGACGCGGCGCGCCGGCGACTTTGAGGGCTGGGTCGCGTCGGCCTACCTGGCCAACTATCCCGGCTATGAGGAGCCGATGGGCTTTTTCGAGGGCGACGGATTCAAGGTCACCTCGTCCATTGGCCTGCGCCTGCGCTCCGCTGCCGGCCTGAACGGTCCGGTTGTGCGCATTGTCCCGTACGGCACCATCCTCGAGGGTACCGGCGCCAGTGACAAGTACGTCAGCGGCCTGTGGTGGAAGCAGCTCTACCTGGACGGAGAGACGGTCTGGGCCGCGAGCATGTATCTCCAGCAGGTGCCCGCCGCAGACTGAACGCCGTCACATCGTTCCTCGCACAGGGCCGCCCTTTTGCGTCATCAGGCGCAGGGGCGGCTCTGGCAGTGACAGGGGCCTGCATGCTCGCATCTGTTCGCACTTGGGGCGAAGAGCGGCCAATACGTCAGGCACGTCGGCATGGAGCATTGGGGCGCGGGCGAGACGCCCGCCCTCCGGCGCCTTGGCGCACGTAGCTGTTTGCACACGCGTCCATGGACCCTTCCCCTCAATTCTGAGCGGTCACGAATGCTCTCCCACGCGCGCACAAGGTTGCGAAGGGCTCGAAACGGCGTATAATCAAGCCATGCCCGATCACGGACGACCGGTAGCAACCCACGTGACGCGGGCTCTTGTTTTGCGCCGCCCGGAGCGCGTTCCGGGCGGACACACGCTGTATGAAAGCAGTCTGTAGGAGGACACACGTGCCGCAGCCCAAGCCCGAGATGAAACCGCTCTGGATCAACATTCTCAAGTACCTGGACGAGCAGCTAGATCACGACCCCACCTATCGCTGGATCATGCAAGAAACGCACCTGCGCGGCATCCCCGAGATGCAGATCACCCGCGAGCAGGGCCGCACCCTCAACCTGCTGGCAAACCTGGTGGGCGCCCGCCGCATCCTCGAGATCGGCACCCTGAGCGGCTATAGCACGGTCTGGATGGCCCGCGCGCTGCCTGAGGATGGCAAGCTGATCACCTGCGAGCTGAACCCCAAGCACGCCGAGCTGGCCAGGGACGCCTTTGCTCAGGCCGGCGTGGCAGACAAGATCGTCCTGCACCTGGGGCCCGCCCTGGAGACCCTGGCGTCGCTAGAGCTGGACGGCCCCTTGGACATGACCTTTATTGACGCCGACAAGGACCACAACCTGGACTATTTCCAGTACGCCGAGGCCCACACCCGTTCCGGCGGCCTGATCGTCGTGGACAATATCTTTCTCAACGGGCGGGTGATCGCGCCCGACGCCAACGACTATATGAAGGCGTTGAACGCGTTCAACATCCACGTCTTTCAAAAGTATGGCAATGCCGTCACCGCCATCCCCTTTTACAAGATGGAAGAGGACAATGTGGATGGCATCATGGTCGTCAGGATGCCCTGAGCTGTTCGCATCAACCAGAGGATACGTGTCTTGAAAACACTAGCGTTTGTCGCCTCGTACGCCAAGCCTTATGTCAAACCGATGATAGTCGCCGTGCTGGCGATGCTGGGCCTGGTGGGCGTACAACTGATCGCGCCCGCCATCGTGCGGCAGCTCGTGGCCCTGGTGCAGAACCAGGTTTGGGCCGACCCAATCGCCCAGAGTACGGTCGTACGCCTGGCTCTGGGCCTGCTGGCCATCTATGTCCTGCGCACCGGTTTTCGCTTTCTGGCCAACTATATGTCCCACTATGCTGGCTGGGGCGTGGTGGCCGATAGCCGCCGCGATATCTATCACCACCTGCAAAAGCTCCACCTGGGCTTTTACGAGGAGCAGCAGACTGGCCAGTTGATGTCGCGCATGATCAACGACTCCGAGATGTTCGAGCGGCTCATCAGCCACGCCATCCCGGATACGCTGGTCAATGTCCTGATGCTGATCGGCGTGTCGGCGGTGCTGCTCTCGATGAACGGCCCCTTGATGCTGCTGACCCTGATCCCGGTGCCGCTGATCCTGCTGGCCATGCGGGGGTTCAACCGCTACGTGCGGCCCGCCTTTCGCGAGCGCCAGGAAGAGCTGGCCAACCTGAACGCCACCCTCAACGACAACCTCTCGGGCATCCGCGAGATCAAGGCGTTCACCCGCGAGCAGGTCGAAGCAGCGCGCATCAGCACGCGCATCGATCGCTATCGTGATTCGATGCTCAAGGTGCTGCGCTACCTGGCCGTCTTTGGCCCCTCGGTCGAATTCGCCTCGTCACTGGGCACCGTCATCGTGATCTATTTCGGGGGACGGCTGGCCTTTCAGCGCGTGCTGCCCCTGGAGGACCTGGTGGCCTTTTTCCTGTATCTGGAGCTGTTCTACCAGCCGGTGCGGGCGCTGAGCCAGGTCTGGGAGCAGGTGCAAGAGGCCCTGGCGGGCGCGGACCGCGTGTCCGAGTTGCTGGCCGTCGAGCCGGATATCCAGGATCGGCCCGGCGCCGCCGACCTGCCCGAGCCGGTGCAGGGGCAGATCTCGATCCAGGGCATCCACTTTGCCTACAAGGTGGGCAACCCCGTGCTGGAGGACGTGTCCCTCGAGATCCCGGCCAACAGCGTGACGGCCCTGGTGGGCCCCACAGGGGTGGGCAAGACCACGTTGGCGGCCCTGGTGCCCCGTTTCTACGATGTTACCGGCGGCGCCATCCGCATTGACGGCCACGACGTGCGCGAGGTGACCTCGGCCAGTCTGCGCCGAAGCATCTCGATCGTGTTGCAGGATGTGTTCCTGTTCCACGGCACGGTGCGCGAGAACATTCTCTTTGGGCGGCCCGAGGCCACAGAGGAAGAGGTGATCGCGGCGGCCAAGGTGGCCAACGCCCACCAGTTCATCATGGAGCTGCCCCAGGGGTACGATACCTTTATCGGCGAGCGCGGCGTCAAGCTCTCGGGCGGGCAAAAGCAGCGCCTTTCCATCGCCCGCGCCGTGCTCAAGGATGCGCCCATCCTGATCCTGGACGAGGCCACCTCTTCGGTGGATACCGAGACCGAGCTGCTGATCCAGCAGGCGTTGGAGCGGCTCATGGAGGGACGCACCACCATCATCATCGCCCACCGCCTCTCGACGGTGGCGCGGGCCGATAATATCGTGGTGATGGAGGGAAACGGCATCCGCGAGCAGGGTACCCACGAGGAGTTGCTCAAGCAGCGCGGCCTGTACCATTCCCTGTGGAACGTCCAGAGCCGCGAGTTAGCCCAACTAGACGGGTACGCCGTCGCAAGTTGATGACTGCTGCGTGGGGCGGGCTTGCCCGCCTTGCATGCAATGGTAGGGGCGACGCATGCGTCGCCCCAAACAGATCAACGGCAGGCGCGTCGCCCCAACCCCTTCATCCCCACGGCCTCGGTCTCAACTGCGCCGCCTCACTCCCGCGCCGTCTCGGCGTTGGCGCGGCGCTGGAGCGCCTGCCAGGCTTGCTGCGCCCGCGCCACCTGCTCAGCCTCCGGCTCGTCCGGGGCATAGCGCGCCCGCACGTACTCTTCTGTAAGGGCGTCCAACAGCTGCTTGTCCTCAGGCCAGCGGTCGCCGAGCAGCGCATCAAAGCCATACGGGGTGGCGCCCTTTGGGCGGGGCAACCCCGCCTTTTGCATCGAGGCCAACAGCTCTTGATAGCAGGCGCGGATGGCGTCGCGGGGCGAGCCTGTCGGATCCAGCGGGAAAAAGCTGGTCGTCGGCGCCTTGTGGCGCCGGAACAGGTTGCGCAACTGCTCCTTGAGCAGATGGGCCGAGAGGATGGATTCGCGGGTCTCGATGACGTCAGGATCGCTGCTGCGGCGCAGGCGGCGCCAGGCGCGGATGAACAGCCAGACGCCCAGGCCGATGACCAGCACCACGAGCAAGGGACGCAGGATGGCCCCCCAATCAATGTCCACCCGAAAAGGCGAGCGCTCATTGGGCGTGTGCTCGAATATATAGGCGCGTAGTTCATCCAAGCGGAACTCGCGGATCACGGGCATCACCCGGCGATACAGCGCCTCCACCAGGGGTGCGATGAGCCACATGGTCAGATAGGCGATCAAGGTCGCAATCGCCAGCAGCAAAAAGGCGATGGCGTCCCACAATGGCCCGAAAAAGCGCAGCACGGCGACCACCGTCTCGGGGGCCAGGATGAGGCCCAGCAGCCAGCCCACCAGCAGGATGCTCAACACCATCGAGGCGATGCCCAGCAGCCAATATTCGTTGATGGTCAGAGCGCCGCTGCCCCGGCGCCGTTCCGTCGCCAGGGTGCTGGTCAGCGAGAGCAGGGCCAGGGCCAGCAATCCAGCGAGCACAAAGGTCACCATATAGGTGTTCAGGTACATGCCCGGGATGGCCAGCAATGTCTCGACGCGAAAGAGCATCAGCCCGCCCAGCATCAGGGTGCCCAGCACAAAGCTGCCCCAAACAGAGGTGTACTTGACCACGTCGGCGGCCAGGCCCCGCCGCCAGACCAGGATGGTCACGACCATCAGGATCAGGCCGCTGGGGAGCCCGATGCTGAAATCGGTCAGGGCGACGATCTGCGCCCAGAGCCAGCGCAGAGGCGTCTCGGGCGTGAACCCCAACGCCAGCCCCCAGGTGACGGGCACGGCCAGCAGACCCAAGGCCACGGCGGCGACGACGCCCCAGCGCTGGGGGTGCAGCCAGCGCTCCAGGGCCGTCCCGCCCAACATCAGCGCCAGCAGCCACCAGGCGGGATAGACCACATCCACCGGATGCACGAAAACGTTATTGAGCACAAGCTGGAGCAGGGGCGCCAGCCATGCTGTGCGCATGATGGCGACCACCACGGGGATCAGGCTCTGCTCAATCCAGTTCCAGCGCTTCCAGGCGCTGCCACTCATTGGCTCCTCCCAGGTGATGGTGTGGAATCTGCAACGGAACGGCGGCGGCGGCGCGCCCTACGGTGAGCAATAGGACGCGATGGCCCACCTCTTGGAGCGTCGCCAGGGCCTCGTACACCGGGGGGCGCGGTTGCGCCGTCAGCGCGATCACCGTCGCCCCAAACGGCAATTCGAGCATGATGTCGTAGAGCATATCATCCAGGGGCATGCCACGGAAGGGGTCCAGCTCGGCCATCGCTGAGAGCAGTGCGTTGGCCTGGTTCACATGGCGCCCGGGCCGGATGCGGGTCCAGGTCTCGGCCTGCCTCGTGAGGGCGTTGGCGCACAGGCCCACCATGTGGCGCTCGTCCAGGGCATGCAGCGCGATAGAGGCCGCCGCCGAGATCACAAACTCGAGATCATCGGGGATATACTCATAGCTGCGGGGCGTGGTCTGTACATCAACGGCCAGCATCAGGGCCAGGGTGTCGCTGGGATCGAACTCTTTGACCTGCAGGATCGTGGTGCGCGCCGTAGAGCGCCACTCGATGTGGCGCGGGTTGTCGCCGGGCACGTATTCGCGCACGCTGGCAAAGCGCAGCGGGTCGGCCAACACCCGGCGCGGCGCAAACCACTCGCCCATCGGTCGCGCCGTGGGCAGGCCCAAAGCCTCCACCGGCACGACTTTGGGATAGACCAGCAGCTCGTCAATGTGGGGATCCTCGATCACCCGGCGCTGGTAGCCGAACATGTCGCCGGAGGAGAGCTCGGCTGGGCCAAAGCCAAAGTGGCCCCGTTGGATCCCCTGGATGCGGTGGGTGCGCGTGACCCGCTCGTACCAACGCAGCGACAGCAGCGTCACCAGGGTGGAGGGCTCGCCGGGGGTGTTCTGTTGCAGATCGCCCGTCAGCAGGGCCACGTCCTCCGGAAAGGACTCGCGTACCAACAGCCAGGCCAGGGGCAGGGGCTTGGCGTTCTCAAAGGCAAGGGTCAGCGTAGTCTCTTCGCCAAAGTTGAGATAGCGCGTGCCAAAATGGCGCTTATAGGTGACGTTGGTCAGGCAATAACGCGCCCACAGGCTCGTGGCTGCCGTGGCCAGGGACAAAATGAGGGCGAACACGGCCAGCAGGCTCCGCTGCAAGAGGAGCGCGATCACGAACAGGATGATCAGCAGCGTCGCCCAGGCTGCGCTCTTCACGTCTCACCGCCGTCCCAATCTTCCTCGACGGGCACGGGCACCTGGGCCACCAGATTCGCCAGGATCTCGGCGGCGGCCTCGCCGCGTAGGCGCCGGCGGGTGCTGGGGATCAGACGGTGCGCAAACACCGCCTGCGCCAGGGCCTGGGCATCGTCAGGGATCACATAACCTCTACCGCGCAGCGCCGCCAGGGCCTGGCTGGTCTGGTAGAGCGCCAGGGTGCCGCGCGGGCTGATCCCCAGGGCCAGATCGGGGCTGGTGCGGGTGGCGTTGGCCAGCTCGACAATATAGCCCTCGATCACAGGATGGACGTACACCCGGCGGCAGAGGCGACTCAGGGCCAATACCTGGTCGGATGGCAGCACGGGGCCCAGGTCATCCAGCGGGTCCTGCTCGCGGAAGCGTTGCAGGATCTGGCGCTCCTCGTCCGGCGTGGGGTAGCCGATGGCCAGCCGCAACAGAAAGCGGTCGAGCTGGGCCTCGGGCAACGGGAAGGTGCCCTCTAGCTCGATGGGGTTCTGGGTGGCCAGCACGAGAAAGGGACGCTCCAGCCGGTAGGTTACGCCGTCCGCGGTCACCTGGCGCTCCTGCATGGCCTCTAGCAGTGCACTCTGGGTGCGCGGGCCGGCGCGGTTGATCTCATCCGCCAGCAGAATCTGGCCAAAGACCGGCCCGGGCCGGAACTCGAACATGTGCGAATCCTGGTTGTAGATGCTCACACCGGTGATGTCGCTGGGCAACAGGTCGGGCGTGAACTGGATGCGCCGGAAGGAACAGCCCAGGCTGGCGGCCAGGGCCTTGGCCAGGGTCGTCTTGCCGATGCCGGGCACGTCCTCAAGCAGCACATGCCCCTGGCAAAAGAGGGCCACCAGCATCAGCTCGACCACGTCATCCTTGCCGACGATCACACGGGCGATATTCTCGCGCACCTGCCGTCCGGCCCGTTGTACGCTCTCGATGTGCAACGTCATACGCCCCTTGCCTTTCTTGTTGGGGTGCGCTACCAGTCTATGGCAGCGCCGTCGTCGGGATGGTAACGCTCCGGATTGCGCCAATCATGGCCGATCTTGTCGGCCAGGGCGACCTCGTCCAGCTCGATGCCCAGCCCCGGCCCCTCGGGCAACGCCACATAGCCATCCTGAAAGCGGAAGGGCTCTTTGAGATAGCCCTCGCCCAGGGTGACATGCTCTTGCGCAAGGAAATTGGGGATGGCGGCCACCAACTGGATGCAGGCCGCCAGGGCGATGGGCCCCAGCGGGCAGTGGGGCGCGATGGCGGCGTAATAGCTCTCGGCCATGCCCGCGATCAGCCGCCCCTCAAAGATGCCGCCGCAGTGGGCGATATCGGGCTGCAGGATCGAGGCGGCGCGCTGCTCCAGCACGTCGCGAAAGCCCCACTTGGTATACAGTCGCTCGCCCGTGGCGATGGGGATATGGGTTTTGCGGGCCAGATCCGCCAGCACCTCGGTGTTCTGGCACTGCACCGGCTCCTCGATAAAGAGCGGCTGGTAGGGCTCTAGCGCCTTGATCAGCAGCGCCGAGGTCTGGGGCGGCACGGCGCCGTGGAAATCAATGGCGATATCCACCTCCGGCCCTGCCCCACGCCGCATGGCGGCAAAGCGCTCGGCCACCTGCTGCACAAAGCCGGGCGTCTCGACGATGCGGGCCGGGCGCGACCCGCCCACGCCGGTCTTGAGGGCCAGGAACCCCTTGGCGGCCTGCTCGCGGGCGCTGGCCTCGGCCTCTCCCGGGGTATCGCCGCCGCAACGGCCATAGACCTTGATGCGGTCGCGCAGCGGGCCGCCCAACAGCTTGTACACGGGCACGCCCAGGGCCTTGCCCGTCAGGTCCCACAGGGCGTGTTCGACGCCTGAAAGGGCGCTGGTCAGGATCGGTCCGCCCCGGTAAAAGGCGTGCTTGTACATGGCCTGCCAGTGATGCATGACCCTGGTGGGGTCCTTGCCCACCAGGTAGGGCTCCAGCTCGGCCACGGCCTGGGCTACGGTGAGGGCGCGGCCCTCCAGCATCGGCTCGCCCAGCCCCACCAGGCCCTCGTCGGTGTGCATCTTCAAAAAGAGCCAGCGTGGCTTGACGAGGAACGTCTCCAGCTTGGTAATGCGCATATGCGGTACACTCCTTTGCCAACCACACGACCGAGCCGCTGTATCTCGCGCAGAGACGCCAAGTCGCAGAGTGGCGGCGTCGCTTTTCTCAGCGCCTCTGCGCCTCTGCGCGAGAACTAGAGGGCCTAGATCGAGTTGGTCTAGAACGTCATGTACTCGGCTTCGGCGGCAAACATCTCGTCCACCATCTTGCGAATATCCGCTAGAGAGAGGAGCGAGGCCGTGAGCGGATCCACCTGGATGGCCTGGTGGATATACTCGCGGTTCTTTTCGATGAATCCCTTGACGGCCAGCTCTTGCACGTACAGGTTGCTGCTGTTCAGGGCCGCCAGCGCCGGCGGCAGCGCGCCCACGTGGCAGGGGTGCAGGCCCATGGCGTCGGTCAGGATGGGCACCTCGACCACGACATTGTCCGGGAAATTGGTGATCAGGCCGGTGTTGGGCACGTTGCCGTTGAACGTATAGGGCACATTGGTCTCGCAGGCGTTCAGGATGCGTGAGAAGAACTCGTGGGAACGGGCCAGCCAATCCTCTGGGATGGGCGCGGTGCCCAGGGCGATCTCGCGCATCTCGCGATCTGCCTCGGCGCGCATCTCGGCCATACGGCGCATGCGCTCCTCGCGAGGCATGTTGCGCCCGGCCACGCCCCACATGCGCTCGTCGGTGTGGCGGTCAATCAGCTCCTGGGTGCGCCGGAAATAGGGCGTATACTCGGACATATGGATCGAGGATTCGGAGACAAAGGCGCCAAAGTACTTCATGACCTCGAACTTGACGATGTCCCGGGCATAGACCTCGGGGTCCTCCATCGCCTTGAAGATGAGGGGATAGGCATCCTCGCCCTTGTAGCGATACTCCAGGAACCAGGCCATGTGGTTGATGCCGGCGGCCCAATAGGAGACGTCCTCAAAGGGCACGTTGATATAGCCCGCCAGGGTTTGCGCCGTGCCCTGCACCGAGTGGCACAGCCCCACGTAGCGGATATCGGTCAGCTCTTTGACGGCCCAGGAGAGCATCACCATCGGGTTGGTATAGTTGAGCATCAGGGCCTTGGGGCAGACGCGCTGCATGGTCTGGGCGATCTCGATCACGGCGGGGGCATTCTTGAGGAAATAGAACACGCCGCCGGGGCCCATGGTATCGCCCACCGAGTGCATGATCCCGTACTTGGCGGGAATGGTCACGTGCTGGTAGCTCGAGCCCACGCGGATCGAGACGGAGACATAGTCGGCGCCATCCAGCGCTTGCGCCAGATCGGTGGTGGCGACAATGCGCGCCCCCACGCCGCGTTCCTGAACCATCCGGTTGGCCAGGGCGGCCATGTTGTCCAGCGCCTCCTGGTCAATATCCATCAAGGCGATGGTGGCATCCTGTAGCGCGGGCCAGGTGAGCAGGTCGGCGATGAGCCGGCGGGCAAAGACGTGGCTTCCGGCGCCGACGATGGTAACCTTGGGCATGGTAGCAAACCTCCTAAAGAGCGAATATGCGAACCGTTGCGTACAGAATGAGTATAGCCGACGGGAATGGCCGTGGCAACCGCTACGGCGGCGGCGCAAGCTTTTGTATCAGTTCAGGTTCAAGGGGACGAGTTCCAAATTGACCAGGAAGTGATGCCAATATCCTGCAAACGGTGAGCACACAGCCTCGCTATGGACGCATACATGCGTCTGGCGTCAGTTCTGCTCATGCGTTTTTAATGTGTTTTTCTATGGTTTTATGGTAGGGGCGCGGCATGCCGCGCCCCTATAAGGCGGGCGAGACGCCCGCCCTCCACGATTCGCTGCCCCCAACGTGTTGGCCTCTTTCCCCCCCCCAATTATGAACTGATACAAGCTCTTGGCCACATCTTGCGCCCGCATTTTGCCTTGCAGGCCCTTGGGTGTACACTCTTGGCGCAGGCGACCGCAAGGCGCCTAGCTGCATGACCGTACGACCAGTGCGTCGCTTGGATCGCGTTGCGACCGAGACGGCAGGAACCAGTGCCCTGAGGCTCAAGCCCTCTAGCTGCCCTCGCGCGTCGCCGCGCGCAGGGCGTTTTTCGTTTTGGGGGCATGGCCGGTGGCGAGCCTGATCCGCGTCGAGAATCTGCACTATACCTACCATGCCGAGGGCGCACACGGCCCCGAGGGCGGCATCGTCGCCCTGCGCGGCGTGGATGTCGAGCTGGCCGAGGGCCAGCATCTGGCCGTCGTGGGGCGCAACGGCTCCGGCAAGTCCACCCTGGCCAAGTGCCTCAACGCCCTGCTGATCCCCACCCAGGGTGACGTCTGGATCATGGCGCACAACACCCGCGAGCGCGCCGCCCGGCTCGAGATCCGCGCCGCCATCGGCATGGTCTTTCAGAACCCCGAGAACCAGTTCGTCACCACCAGCATCGAAGAAGAGGTGGCCTTTGGCCCCGAGAACCTGGGCATCCCTCACCCCGAGCTGCGCCGCCGGGTGGACGCCGCCCTGGAGCGCGTCGCCCTGGATGTGCCCCGCGACCGCGACCCGCGTTACCTCTCGGCCGGGCAAAAGGCCAAGCTGGCCATCGCCGCCGCCCTGGCGATGGAACCCCGCTGTCTGATCCTGGACGAGGCCACCGCCATGCTGGACCCCCTGGCCCGCGAGCAGGTGATCGAGACCGTGGGCGCGCTGCAAGAGCAGGGCATGACCCTGGTGAACGTGACCCACTTTATGGAGGAGGCGGCCCTGGCCGACCGCGTGCTGGTGCTGGCGCAGGGGCGCGTGGCCGCCCTGGATGCGCCCGGGGCCATCTTTGCCCAGGGCGACCTGTGCCGCGACGCCGGGCTGCACCTGCCCATGCCCACCCGCATCGCCCAGGGGCTGGCGACCAGGGGCCTGGCGTTGCCCACGCCCATCCTGCACGAGAACGATCTGGTGCGGGCCTGCCTGGCCTGCCGGGAGCGCGCCCGATGAGCGAGATCGTCGCAGCCGTCCGCGAGCTGACCCACATCCACTTGGCCGATACGCCCCTGGCGACCCCGGCCCTGCACGGCGCCAACCTGACCCTGCGGCGCGGCCAGATCGGGGCGCTGATCGGGCCGGGCGGCGCGGGCAAGACCACCCTGGTCTCCTTCCTCAACGGCTTGCAGCGGCCCCACTCTTATGGGTGCGTAAACGTGTTTGGCCTGGATCTGGCCGATCCCGCCGTGCGCCTGGAAGAGCTGCGGCGCCGGGTCGGGCTGGTGTTCCAGCATCCCCACCACCAGTTGTTCGAGCGCTTTGTGGGGGATGACATCGCCTATGGCCCGCGCCAATTGGGGCTGGATGGCGAGGCGTTGCGCGCACGGGTGCGCCAGGCCATGCAGGCCGTGGGCCTGGATTTCGAGGCGTTCAAGGACCGCCAGACCTTTACCCTCAGCGGCGGTGAGATGCGCCGCGCCGCCCTGGCCGGGGTGCTGGCCATGCAACCCGAGTTGCTGATCCTGGACGAGGCCACCACGGGCCTGGATCCCGAGGGCCGCGAGCGGGTGCACGCCCTGCTGCGGCGGCTACGCGACGAGCGTGGGCTCACGGTGCTGATCGTCTCCAACGACATGAGCGAGGTGGCCGAGCTGGCCGACTGGGTGACGGTCCTGGTGCGGGGGCGCACCGTGGCCGAGGGGCCGCCCAGAAGCGTGTTCTATGGAAACGAGCCGCTGGAGCAGCATGGGCTGCTGCGCCCGCCGGTGGTCCGCGCCGTGCAACGTCTGCGCGCGGATGGGCTGGCGGTGCCGGGCGAGCCGTTGACGGCGGAGGAGGCTGAGGAGGCGATATGGCGCGCGCTGAAGGGCTGAGATACGTCAGCATCGGCCACTATATGCCCACGGGCTCGCCGGTGCACCGGCTGGACCCCCGTACCAAGCTGCTGGCGGCGGGCCTGCTCACCGTAGCGATGGTGCTGGCCAACGCCACCGCCATCCACCTGGGCCTGCTGGCCACGGTGCTGCTGGTCGCGGCCCTGGCCCGCATCCCCTGGCGCGCCCTATTCGCGCCGTTGCGCGCCCTGCTGCCCGTATTCCTGGTGCTGGCCCTGTTCCAGTTCCTCTTTGCCCGCGAGACGGGCGCGGCGGAGAGCGAGGGGGCTGCTGGTCTTTCGGTGATGCTGTTGCGAGCACTATACGTCCTGACGTTGTTCCTTCGCCTAGTCAATGTGATGTTCGTCATCACCCTGCTAACAAGCGTTGCGACAACAGGCAGCCTCTCCACCGGAATAGAACTCATACTGAGCCCTCTAAATGCTGTTGGCCTTCCAGGTTATGAGTTAGCATTGGTTGGAGGCATCGCATTACGCTTTATGCCGATTTTTGGCGAGACGCTAGAGAGCATCATGTTGGCGCAGCGGGCACGTGGGGTGTCGCTGGAGGCTCGCAGTAGCTGGAGGATCATCGAGAATGCGCGTACGTTCGGCAACCTGATCGTACCCCTGTTCGTGGACTTGTTTCGGCGCGTGGACGATCTCACTCTCGCCATGCAGGCTCGCTGCTACCAGGGCGGGCGTAAGCGCACGCGCCTTGTGCAACCGACTTATCGGCTTTTGGACTATGTCGTCATCTCGCTGACTGCTCTGCTGCTGGCAGGCATCATCCTGGCCCAGCGCAGCAGTTAGGTTGGGCACGAGACCGTATCTGGAAAGGAGACCTTGATGAAGCGCCACAACGCACCGACCCGGAGACCAGCCGCCAACCTGAAGCGTCCGCAGCCTGGGCCGAGCCCCGATGCCCAGGAAATGGCCATCCGTCGCGTGATCACCGCCGGGTTGCTGGTGGCCATCACGCTGCTGCTCGCAATGACGCCAATCGGGTTCATCCGGGTACCGACACCGGGAGAGGCGGCAACTACGCTTCAGATACCGGCTATCATTGGGGGCATCTTGGCAGGGCCATTGGTAGGGCTCATTGTGTCCATTGGGTTTGGGGTTGGCAGCCTTATAAGTCCCTACCTCGGACTCAAGGATCCGTTGATCGTTTTCATCCCTCGCTTTTTCGTTGGGGTGGCTGCAGCCTACACCTATCTTGGCCTCAGACGCGCGAAACGCGGCATTCTCCTTTCCATTCTGCTTGCCTTCATAGTAATCGCCGCCATCTCTCCTTTCCTGCTCCTGTATTCTGCCGAGATCGCGTCCGCTCTGGGGGTAGAGCTAACCGAGGTTCAGCTAGCCTCGGTGGAGATCAGTCAGTTTGGCGCAATCATGCTATTTTTAGCAGCCGCCGCCATTGTCGCGGGCGGCATTCTAGCGTTTCGCTGGGCGCGTTCGGAGGAGGTGGCAGTGGTGGCCGTCGGCGCGGCAGCGGTTGTGGGGTCCTTGAGCAACACCGTGCTCGTGCTGTCCGCAGCCATGCTTCGCGAGTACCTCGTGCTGCCACCCGCCCTTCTGATCGGCGTGACGCACGGCGTTCCCGAGGCAGTCGTGTCTGCTGCCGTAACTGTGGCGGTTGTGACAGCGCTGATACCGGTGCGCGCCCGCCAGCGCGGCTCGCGCATCTAGAAAGGGGGCGGAACATGCTGCTCTGCATAGATGTCGGCAACACCAACATCGTCCTGGGCATGTATGAGGGCCAGGAGCTGCGCACCCACTGGCGCATCAGCACCAACCACGAGCGCATGCCCGACGAGTACGCCATGCTGATCGTGAACCTGATGGCCCACAGCGGCCTGGGCGTCGGCGATGTGGAGGACGTGATCCTGGCCAGCGTGGTGCCGCCCCTGACGGACAAGTTCCGCGAGCTGGTGGAGGACTATTTCCACGTAGACCCGCTCGTCGTGGGCACGGGCATCAAGACGGGCGTGGATATCCGCTACGACCGGCCCCAGGAGGTGGGCGCCGACCGGGTGGTGAACGTGGCGGCGGCCTATCGCATCTATGGCGGGCCGGCCTGTATCGTGGATTTCGGCACCGGCACTACGTTCGACGCCCTCTCGGCCAAGGGTGAGTACCTGGGCGGCGCCATCGCGCCCGGGGTGCGGGTGGCCGCCGAGGCGCTCTTTACCCGCACGGCCCGGCTGCCGCGCATTGACCTGCAGCGCCCGCCCAGGGCCATCGGGGGCAACACGGTGGACGCCATGCGCTCCGGCATCCTGTTCGGCTATGTGGGGCTGGTGGAGGGCATGGTGGCCCGCTTTCGCCGCGAGCTGGGCGATGACATGCGCGTGATCGCCACCGGCGGGCTGGCCCAGGTCATCGCCAAAGAGACGCCCGTCATCGAGCACGTGGATATCTGGCTCACCCTCAAGGGCCTGCGCCTGATCTATGACCTGAATCGAGGCGCGGCATGATCCTGCAAGGCAAGAATATCGTCCTGGGCGTCACCGGCGGCATCGCCTGCTACAAGGCCATTGATCTGTGCAGCAAGCTGGTGCAGGCCGGGGCAAACGTGGACGTGATCATGACCGAGGCGGCCCTCGAGTTCGTCACGCCCCTGGCGTTCCAGACCCTGAGCAAGCGCCCCGTCTGCGTGGACATGTTCAAGCTGCTGGATAGCATGGACATGGCCCACATCTCTCTGGCCAAAAAGGCCGACGCCCTGGTGATCGCCCCGGCCACGGCCAACACCCTGGCCAAGCTGGCCCTGGGTCTGGCCGACAACCTGCTCACCGCCACGGCCCTCTCCAGCCTGGCCCCGCTGGTGCTGGCCCCCGCCATGGACGCCGAGATGTGGGAGCACCCTGCCACCCAGGCCAACGTGGCGGCGCTGGCCGGGCGGGGCGCCGTCATCGTCGGCCCCGGCGAGGGCCGCCTGGCCTCCGGGCGCATGGGCCGGGGCCGCCTGGTGGAGACCCCAGAGCTGCTGGCCGCCATCCGCCAAGCCCTGGGTCGCAACGGCCCCCTGGCCGGGCTGCGGGTGGTGGTGACCGCCGGCGGTACCCAGGAGCCGCTGGATCCGGTGCGCCACCTGGGCAACCGCTCCTCGGGGCGCATGGGCTATGCCCTGGCCGAGGCCGCCCGCGACATGGGCGCACTCGTGAACCTGATCAGCGCCAACGTGGCCTTGCCGCCCGTGTTGGGCGTCGAGCTGGCGCAGGTGGACACGGCGGAAGAGATGGCCCAGGCCGTGCTGGCGCGCCGCGCCCAAACCGATGTGCTGGTGATGGCCGCCGCCGTGGCCGATTACCGCCCGGCCCAGCGCGCCCGGCAAAAGATCAAAAAGGCTGCGGAGGAGCTGACCCTGGCGTTGGAGCGCACCCAGGATATCCTGGGCGCCGTGGCCCAGGCGCGGGGCGATGGCCGGCCGCGCCTCGTGGTGGGCTTTGCCGCCGAGACCGAGAACCTGCTGGCCAACGCCCAGTCCAAGCTGGAGCGCAAACAACTGGACCTGATGGTCGCCAACGATGTAACCGCCAGCGACGCGGGCTTTGGCTCGCCCGACAACCGGGTGATCCTGCTGGCCCAGGGCGCCGAACCCGTTGCGCTGCCCTTGATGGACAAGTCCGACGTGGCCGAGCGCATCCTGGCGCGGGTGGCCGAGATGTGGGAGGAACGCTATGGCACGCTACGCCGGTAGCCTCACCGACGTCCCCGGGCTGGCCGTGGGCCATGCCCAGGAGCCCGTCGCCCTCACCGGCTGCACTGTGGTGCTGTGCGGCCAGGGGGCCGTGGCGGGCGGCCTGGTGCGCGGCTATGCCCCCGGCACCCGCGAGACGGCCCTCTTGCAGCCCGGGATGCTGGTGGATCGTGTGCACGCCATCCTGTTGACGGGCGGCAGCGCCTTTGGCCTGGCCGCCGCCGATGGCGTCATGCGCTACCTGGAGGAGCGCGGCATCGGTTACGACACGGGCGGCGCGCGGGTGCCCATCGTGCCCGGCGCGGTGATCTTTGACCTGGCCGTGGGGGCCGCTGACGTGCGCCCCGACGCCGCCATGGGATATGCTGCCGCCGCTGCCGCCGCGACGGTCGAGCTGCAGGGCAACGTGGGCGCGGGCATGGGCGCCAGCGTGGGCAAGTTGCTGGGCATCGGCCAGGCTATGAAGGGCGGCCTGGGCATGGCCAGCTTGCGGCGCGGCGACTTGGTGGTGGGCGCCCTGGCGGTGGTCAATGCCGTGGGCAACGTACACGACCCCGAGAACGGCGAGATCGTGGCAGGGGCGCGCCGCGCCGATGGCGCGGGCTTGTTCTCTGCATTGGACGATCCGGCAGAGGCCCTGGCGCCGCCTATGGGCAACACGGTGATCGGCGTGGTGGCCACCAACGCGCGCCTGGATGTGGCGGGGGCCAATCGGCTGGCCGCCGCCGGCCACGACGGCCTGGCGCGGGCCATCCGGCCCGCCCACACCCAATGGGATGGGGACACCATTTTCGCCCTCTCCACCGGCGAGCTGCCCCCGCAAGAGCCTGCGCTGACCGAGATGGCCGCCCGAACCATGTCGTATGCCATTGTCAACGGCGTTCTGGCCGCCAGGGCCGTCGCCGGGCTGCCCTCAGCGCGAGAGATGGGGTGAATATGCCATCCAAATCCCAAATAGGCCGTCTGAGCAGTTGACCTGAGCCCTTCTTCCGGGTATAATGCATGTTATAGGTCTACACAGACGGATGGTCATACATGCGGCGGATGATACCCAATGTGGAGGAACTCGGTCTCGCCCTCTCTTGATGCGCGGAGAGGATGACGAGCCGAGTCTTTTTGTTTGCCGCAGCCAGTCCGGAGAATCAAGAAAGGGCAAGGAGGCAAGTCGCAACACGTTCGTGCAGGTTGGCCGGGGCATACGGTGTGGGTTGGGCGTATGCGGACCTGACAGACGAGGGAGTCAAAGTGGCATTGCGAAAAAACGATTTCGAGGCGGCGACCGACCAGGAACCAGAGGACCAGAAGCTCGAGGGCGAGTTTGAGATGAACGATCAGCTTCTGGACGAGGATGCGGATGTCGACGATGTCGAGGATATGGAGGACGAAGACGGGCTGCAGAGCCTCGGAAGCCTCGACGATGATGACGACGACGAAGACGATGGGTCGAACGGACACCATGAGGACATTGACAGCCTGGAGGACGCGCTTCTCAGGAGAAGAACGCGCGTTGATCTAGAGGGCATTGCCGCAGATGATACCGTGAGCCTGTACCTCAAGCAGATGGGCCAGGTGGCGCTGCTCACTGGTGAGGAAGAGGTGATGTTGGCCAAGCGCATCGAGGCTGGCGTCAATGCCTGCAAAAAGCTGCGCGCAGCGAACCTGAATGATGAGCAAAGAGACGAACTGGAAGAGATCGTTAGGGTCGGGGAACAGGCCCGCACCCGCTTGGTGGAAGCCAACACACGGCTCGTGGTGAGTGTGGCCAAAAAGTACCTCGGTCAGGGTGTGCCGATGCTGGACCTGATCCAGGAGGGCAACATCGGCCTGATGAAGGCCGTCGAAAAGTTTGATTACCGGCGCGGGTTCAAGTTCAGCACCTATGCCACATGGTGGATCCGCCAGGGCATCACCCGCGCGCTGGCCCAGCAGAGTCGCTTGATCCGCCTGCCCGTACACGCGGGCGACCAGATCCGGCGCATCTATCGCGTCGTCGAGCAATTCGAGCAGGAAGAGGGACGGCGCCCCACGCCGGAGGAACTGGCCGAGCAGACGGGCCTAACCGTCACCAAGATCGAGCGGCTCATGCGCATCTCGCGCTACCCGGTCTCGTTGGAGCGTCCCGTGGGCGATGATGGCGATACCGAGTTCGGCGATTTCATCGAGGATGACGAGTCGCCCGCTCCCACGGATGTGGCCTATCGGCAACTCTTGCGCGAGGCGCTGGAGCAGGTGATGACGGCCCTCAGCCCGAGGGAGACGCGTATCCTGCTGCTGCGCTTTGGCCTGCGCGATGGCAGGGCCCACACCCTGGAAGAGGTGGGCGAAAAGTTCGGGCTGACCCGCGAGCGCATCCGCCAGATCGAGCACCAGGCGTTGGATCGCTTGCGACACCCCTATCGCTGCAAGCAGTTGCGCGACTATTTGCGCTGAACGCTTGGCCAGACAGCAAGACTCCCCGGACAGGGCGCCGGGGAGTCTCTTTATTGGCCTGGGCGCGCAAAGCAAAACCGGCCCAGAGGGGCCGGTGAATCTAGGGTGTATCTGTACCGCATGGGGGATTCGAACCCCCGATCTCCGCCTTGAGAGGGCGGTGTCCTAGGCCACTAGACGAATGCGGCGCGACTGCAACGCGGCCCAGTATACACGAACGGGCCGTTGTGTCAAAACGCGCGACTCGCGCCTGCGCTCGTGCTTTGGCTCCATCGGTTGCGCAGGCTATAATGATCACAAGTTGATGGTGAACGCAACGTGCGGCCCAGGCCGCATATGGAGCGAGCGTGCAGATATCGAACGATCAATTGGAGCGCATCCTTACCGCCGTGCAAAAGCCCGGGCGTTACGTAGGCGGCGAGTGGAACAGCATCCGCAAGGACTGGCGCACGGCCCAGGTCACCCTGGCGCTGGCCTACCCGGATGTCTATGAGATCGGCATGTCCAACCTGGGGCTGGCGATCCTGTACGATCTGGTGAACCGGCGCGAGGACATGCTCGCCGAGCGGGTCTATGCCCCCTGGCATGACATGGAAGCGGCCATGCGCCGCGCCGCCCTGCCCCTCTACTCGCTAGAGACCCGCCACGCCCTGGCCGACTTTGACGTCATCGGCTTGACCCTGCAGCACGAGCTGACCTATACCAACGTGCTGAACATGCTGGACCTGGCAGGGCTGCCGCTGCTGGCGGAGCAGCGCACCGCCGACATGCCGCTGGTGATCGCTGGGGGGAGCTGCACCTACAACCCCGAGCCCGTGGCGGCCTTTTTCGACCTGTTCGTCTTGGGCGAGGGCGAGGAGGCGCTGATCGAGTTGCTGGAGGCCGTCGCGGCCTGGAAGCAGAGCCCTCAGGCCAACGATCGCCCCGGTCTGCTGCGGCGGCTGGCGGCCATCCCGGGCATCTATGTCCCGTCTCTCTACCGGGTGGCCTATCACGCCGATGGGACGATCCGGCGCATCGAGCCCTTGTGCGCCGAGGCGCCCGAGCAGGTGCGCAAACGCATCGTCAGCGCGCTGCCGCCCGCCCTCACGCGCCCCATTGTGCCCAGCATGGGCATCATCCACGACCGGGCCGCCGTCGAGATCCAGCGCGGTTGCAGCCGGGGCTGCCGCTTTTGCCAGGCGGGCATGATCTACCGGCCCATCCGCGAACGGGGCGCCGCCGAGGTGCTGGATGCCGTGGATCAGATCGTCGCCAACACCGGCTATGACGAGGTGGGGCTGGTCTCCCTCAGCAGCAGCGACCACAGCCAGATCGCCCAGATCGTGCAGGGCATCATGGAGCGCCACCGTGAGGATGGGCTGGCCGTCTCGCTGCCCTCGCTGCGCATTGACTCCTTCTCCGTCGAGCTGGCCCGCCTGATCCAGCAGCAACGCAAGACCGGCTTTACCTTTGCGCCCGAGGCGGGCAGCCAGCGGCTGCGGGATGTGATCAACAAGGGCGTCACCGAGGCCGACCTGCTACAGACCGCCGAGGCGGCCTTTGGCAACGGCTGGGATCGCATCAAGCTCTATTTCATGCTGGGCCTGCCCACCGAGACCGATGAGGACATTCACGAGATGGCCCGGCTGATCCGTGAGCTGCACGGCCTGGGACGCAGGCTGCGCAACCGCCGCGTCGAGATCGGCGTCAGTGTGGCGACCTTTGTGCCCAAGCCCCACACCCCCTTCCAGTGGCTGCCCCTGGCCGAGCGCGCCACCGTCGAGGCGCGCCAACGGCTCCTGGTCTCCGAGACACGCCTCGCCAAGGTGCGGGTGAGCTGGTCCGATTGGGACTCGACCTGGCTGGAGGCGCTGTTGAGCCGGGGCGACCGGCGCCTGAGCGCCGTGGTGCTGCGCGCCTGGGAGTTGGGCGCCCGTTTTGACGCCTGGAGCGAGTGTTACGATCCCGCCCTCTGGCGGCGCGCGCTGGACGAGTGCGGACTGGACGAGGCGTTCTACAATGCCCGCCCGCGCGCGCAAGACGAGATCCTGCCCTGGGAGCGCCTGGATGTGGGCGTATCCCGCGCCTTTCTCTGGCGCGAGTACCAGCGCGCCCTGAGCGGCGAGCTCTCGCCCGATTGCCGAAGCGAGTGCCACGGCTGCGGCATCCTGGCCGCCTTTGGCGTCGAGGCCGCCGAACGGCTGCCCGAGGCCTGGGGGTGCCCGTGATGGCGGCAGGGAGACAGGCCGTGCAGCGGCTGCGCGTGGGCTATCGCATCGGCGACCCACTCCAGTACGTCTCGGTGCTGGATATGGGCCGCCTGTGGGAGCGCCTGCTGCGGCGGGCGGGCCTGCCCCTGGCCTACACCCAGGGCTTTCACCCCCACCCGCGCATGCAGTTCGCCGCGCCCCTGCCCGTCGGCTATTGGGGCGAGGCCGAAACGCTGGACATCTATTTGCGGGAACCGGTGGATGGCGACGAGGCGCTGCGAACACTGGCCGGGCAGTGCCCCCAGGGGCTATCCATCGAGAGCGTGCAGGCCGTGCCGCTGGATGCGCCCAACCTCCAGGCCCAGATGCGCGAGGCCGAGTATCGCGTGCTGGTTTGGAGCGCTGCCGCGCCCCAGGAGATGCAGGCCGCGCTAGAGGCCCTGCTGGCCCGCGACGAGCTGCCCCGCAGCCGCTCCCGCAAGGGCCGCGTGCAAGCGTACGACCTGCGCCCTCTGATACACGAGTTGACCTACATCGGCGGGCAACCGGCTGCGGACGGCCTGTGGGAGCACACGCTGCACATCCGCGCGCGCTCCAGCTCCCAGGGCTCGGGTCGCCCTGAGGAGATGCTGGAAGAGCTGGGCGTCGCGCTCGACCATTTTCGTATCTACCGCACACGCCTCATCTGGGAGTGATAAGGAGAGGCTACCGATGCAGCAAATCTGGTCTCCCTGGCGCATTGATTACGTCCGCGCACCCAAGCCCGACGGCTGCGTCTTTTGCAGCGCGCCGCAGCAAGGGGATACAGACGAGAACTTGATCCTGTTTCGGGGCGAGCACGCCTACGTGATGATGAACCGCTACCCGTACACCAACGGCCATCTGATGGTGATCCCCTATGCGCACCTGGCCATGCTCACCGACGTGCCCGGCCCGGCTCAGATCGAGATGCTGCAAGAGATCAACATGTGCATCGAGGTCTTGCGCGAGACCATGCGCCCCCACGGGTTCAATGTAGGGCTGAACCTGGGCGCATCGGCCGGCGCGGGCATCCAGGATCACCTGCACTTTCACGTCGTCCCCCGCTGGAGCGGCGACACCAACTTTATGGCCGTGATCGGCGAGACAAACGTGATCGTCGAGGGGCTGCGCGAGTGCTTTGGCCAGCTCAAGCCCGCCTTTGACTGCCGCTGCGCGCCCGGCGATCCGGCGCCTTTCCGCCCGCAGCGCCAGCCCGAGGATGACGCCCCGGCCACGGGCTCAGAAGAATGACGCCCACCAAGAGATCGCGTTCGCGCGAGGTCGGGCGGCTGCTCTGCGCATGGCTGGCAGCGCTGCTGCTACTGGCGCTGAAACCTGCCGTCGCGGAGGCGGCCTGGGTGCCGAACACAGTTGGCTCCCGCGCCTTGGCCGCCCAGGACGACTATCCCTTGCCGCCCCTTCCTCCGACTATTGATCCCTACGCGGGGCCCGGAGAGCCGACCCTGCCATTGCCCACGTTGCCGCCTCCCGCCACCGCAACGCCTACGCTCCGTCCCACCAACACACCTGCCTCGGCCACCGGCCCGACGACGCCGGCGCCGCTCTACCCGACCATCACGCCCACGGCGGCCACCCCTGGCGCGACCCTTGAGGCGCCGCGCACCCCGCGCGGCGGGCTCACCGCCACGCCAGAGGCCAGCCCCACCCTGCGCGTGCGCACCATCACGCCTGTTCAAGGAGACGATGAGCCCGCCGCGCCCGAGGCGACCGACACGCCGATGCCGTTGCCGACGCCTACCGGCGCTCCCACGCCGGATCGCGCGGCCATGCTGATCGCCACGGCAGTAGCGCGAGAGGAGGCCACCCTGGCAGCGCCACAGGTCGTCAGTGGGCCAGAGGCAGGGCCACGATACGGTTGGTTCCTGGCGCTGGCGGCGCTCTTGCTGGCGGGGATCGGGTATGCCACGCTGCTACGTCGCCAGCGCGAGCGCGACCGGCAGGCGTACCTGCAAGAGCCGCCGGAGGACGAGGGCGAGGAGTAGGATCCAGCGCCAGGGCCTGGCGCCAGAAACGCCAGAGGGCGGGCGAGACGCCCGCCCTCCGTAACCGCGCTACGGCGTCTTGACCGCCGCAATGGGCATGCGCCGGCCCGTGCCGAACGCCTTGGTGGTGACCCGCAGCCCCGGCGCGGCTTGGCGCCGCTTGTACTCGTTGCGGTCCACCGTGCGCGCCACCCAGGCTGCCGTCTCGCGCTCGTACCCCTGGGCCACGATCTCATCAATGGAGCAGCCCTCCTCGATGTACAGGCGCAGGATGCCATCCAGGACCGGATAGGGCGGCAGGGTGTCCTGATCCACCTGGTCGGGCTTGAGCTCCGCCGAGGGCGGCTTGTCAATCGAGGATTGGGGGATCAGCTCGCCATGGCGGTTGGCATAGCGCGCCAGGGCGTACACCATCGTCTTGGGCACATCCGAGATCACCGCCAGGCCCCCGCTCATATCGCCATACAGGGTGCAATAGCCCACGGCCAGCTCGCTCTTGTTGCCCGTGGAAAGCACCAGGTGACCATACTTGTTCGAGATGGCCATCAGGATATTGCCCCGGATGCGCGCCTGGATGTTCTCCTCGGTGGTATCCGGCGTCCTGCCCTCAAAATGGGGCGTCATGGTCTTGAGATAGCTCTGGTAGATAGCAGTGATGGGAATGGTGCGGCATTCGGCGCCCAGATTCTCGGCCAGTTGGTGCGCATCCACCATGCTCCCCTCGGAGGAAAAGGGCGAGGGCATCGAGACCCCCAGGATGTTCTCCGGTCCCACGGCCTGGGCCGCCAGGTAAAAGGTGAGGGCCGAGTCAATCCCCCCCGAGAGGCCCACCACCGCCTTGGTAAAGCCGCATTTGCGCATATAGTCCCGCAGGCCCAGGATCAGGGCATCATGCACCGAGGCGATCTCGTCCTGGGGTTCGTACACGGCGCGGGCGCCCGCCTCCGCCGTCTCTACGGTGCGGATCTCTTCCTCGAACGCCTTGCAGATCGCCAGGGGCGCGCCTTGGGCGTCGAACACCATGCTGCGCCCGTCAAAGATCAACTCGTCGTTGGCCCCCACCTGGTTCACATACACAAAGGGCGCACCGTGGGCGCGGGCGTGCTGGCTCATCAAGCGGTAGCGCACCTCCTCTTTGCCCACGTGAAAGGGCGAGGCCGACAGGTTGATCAGCAGAGTCGCGCCCTGGGCGCCCAGCTCCGCCACCGGGTCCAGGTTGTACAAATAGCGCGCGTTCCAGAGCGCCGGATCGGTCCAGGCGTCCTCGCAAACGTGCACCCCCAGTAGCGCGCCGCCATGCGGCACCGTCTCGATCTCGTGGGCGGCCTCGAAATAGCGCGACTCGTCAAAGACGTCATAGGTGGGCAAGAGCGCCTTGGGGCGCACGGCCACGATGCGGCCCTCCCGCGCCAGCACGGCGGCGTTGATGAGCGCCTTGCCGTTGGCGCGCGCCGAGGGCAGGGGCGCGCCGAACAGGATGCCCGTCTCCGGATAGCTGGCCGAGAGGGCCGCCACGGCCTCCACCGCCTCTTGCACCCGCTGGATGAACCAGCGGCGCTCCAGCAGATCGCGGGGGGGATAGCCCACCAGGAACAGCTCGGGAAAGATGAGCAGCTCGGGCCGCTCGGCGCGGGTGCGCTCCAGGGTCTCGCGGATGCGGCCATAGTTGCCCCAGATGTCGCCCACGACCGGGTTCAGTTGTGCGATGGTGATGCGGGTCATGCTTCCTCCGCTAGTGCGGCCCAGGCGCGTGCCAGGATGGCGTGCGCCCCAGGGCCATAGGCTGCCAGCTCGACGCGAGCCGGCAGCGCGTGGGACGCCAGGTGTGCATAGATGGCCGCCAGCGCGATGCGGGCGGCGCGCTCGCGCGGGTAGCCGTATGCGCCGGTGCTGATGGCCGGGATCGCGATGGTCTCGATCCCATGCGCGGCGGCCAGGGCCAGGCTGTTGCGGTAGCAGGCCGCCAGCAGGGCGTCCTCGTCCTGTTCTCCGCCGCGCCAAACCGGCCCCACGGTGTGGATCACGTGGCGGGCGGGCAGATTGTGGCCGCTGGTGATGCGCGCCTCGCCCGTGGGGCAGCCGCCCAGGGCGCGGCACTCGGCCAGCAGGCCGGGCCCCGCCGCCCGGTGGATGGCGCCATCCACCCCACCCCCGCCCAGCAGCGACGAGTTGGCGGCGTTGACGATGGCGTCCACCCGCAGGCGGGTGATGTCGCCCTCGATGATGCGGATGCGCGCCATGATCGCGGCGTGTGTGGATGGATCGGTCATGTCGCATCGCCTCCCTGGTTGCGCGCGTCGCTAGCATTATAGCCCCGCCGCGCTTGACGCCAAGCGGGGACAGGGGGCACGGATGCGGCGGGCGAGACGCCCGCCCTCCATGCGAGGCTCGCCCGCGATCCTACATTGAGCGTCCCCTGCCCTGCGCAACCTTTGACCCGCCCCCGCCGTTTGGCTATACTCTGGGCGATATGGCAACAACACCGGCCCTCGATCACAATGCGGATGCCTGGCGCGTGCGCATGGCGCACCACGCCCCCACCATCGCCCTGGTGCGGCCCACGGCCACGACGCCCATCAGCGTCACCGGCGCGGCCTGCGCCCTGGATTGCGCCCACTGCGGCGGGCGCTATCTGGAGCACATGCACCCGATCTCGGAGGCCCAGCCAGATGGCGCCCGCAGCCTGCTGATCTCGGGGGGTTGCGACGCCCGGGGGCGCGTGCCCGTGCATGGGCACCTGGAGGCCATCGCCCGCCTGCGCCCAGGCCGCCGCCTGAACTGGCACCTGGGCCTGGTTGAGGAGGCCGATCTGGACGGCCTGGCGCCCCTGGTGGACGTGGTCTCGTTCGATATAGTGGGCGACGCCGAGACCGCCCGCCAGGTCTATGGCCTGGATGCTACCCTGGATGATTATGTCGAGACGTTGCGCCTGCTGCGCGGCCTGGCGCCCGTGGTGCCTCACGTCACCATCGGGCTGCACGGGGGCCAGATCCGGGGCGAGCGCGCCGCACTGGAGGCCCTGGCCGCCGAGGGCGTCGAGCGCGTGATCCTGATCGTGTTCATCCCGACGCCCGGCACGCGCTATGCAGATTGCGCGCCGCCGCCCCTGGACGAGGTGGCCGATCTGCTGGCCCACGCCCGCTGCCTGCTGCCCCAGGCCGGGCTGTACCTGGGCTGCATGCGGCCCCATGGGCGCTATCGCCAACAACTGGACGAACTGGCCGTGGCCTGCGGCCTGAATCTGATCGTGAACCCGACCCGGGCGGCGGAGCGCGCCGCCCAGGCCGCCGGGTTGACCGTTACCTGGGGGGATGAGTGTTGCGCCCTGTACTAGATCACGAGGAGCCTGTCTCGACCACCTGCGCCGCCTGGCGCGTCTCTAGCGGGAGCGCCGCCGTGCTGGGCTTGCAGCCCGCGGCCCTGGATGCCGCTCCCACCACGGCCTACCTGATGCTGGGCGAGCGCTGCGTCGCCGATTGCGCCTTTTGCGCCCAGGCCCGCAGCAGCCAGGCCCAGGCGGACCAACTCTCGCGGGTGGCCTGGCCGCCCTACGACGCCGACCTGGTGGCCCAGGCCATCGCCGACGCCTATGCGCGGGGCCAGATCCTCCGCGCATGCTTTCAGGTGACCCAGGGACCAGAGTCCCAGGCCGTCGCGCAGCAAGCCGTGGCCGCCCTTTCAGAGGCCGCCGCCCTGCCGATCTGCGTCTCCATCGCCGCCCACAGCATCGAGGAGATCGGGGCGTTGCTGGCCGCCGGCGCCCAGCGGGTGACCATCGCCCTGGACGCGGCCACGCCCCAGGTCTACGCCGAGGCCAAGGGCGGCTCGTGGGAGCACACCTGGGGGCTGTTGCGCGCCGGAGCCGGACGTTTTCCCGGACGCATCGGCACCCACCTGATCGCGGGATTGGGCGAGACCGAGGAGGAACTGCTGTACACGGCCCAGGCGCTGCATCGCCTGGGCATTACCATTGGCCTGTTCGCCCTGACGCCCGTGCGGGGCGCGCGCTTGGCCGGGGCCCAGCCCCCGCCGTTGGCCAGCTATCGCCGCATCCAGGCCGGTCTCTGGCTGCTGAGAGAGGGCCTGACGGTCATCGAAGAGTGGCGTTTCGTTGGCGGGCGCCTGGTGGATTACGGCGCGACGCGCGAGGCCCTGGCGGCCTGGCTGGCGGGCGGCGACGCCTTTCGCACGGCGGGCTGCACGGACTGCAACCGCCCCTACTATAACGAGCGCCCCAGCGGGCCGCTGTACAACTATCCGCGCGCCCTGACGCCCGCCGAGGCCGGGGCCGAGATCGCGGCCCTGCTGGCGACGCTGGCGCTGTGAGCGATCAGACGGGGTTGCTGATGAGAAGTAAAGCCAAGATCGTGATCATGTGGTGGTCGCCTGAGGGCTTTGCGCAGAGACGCAGAGCCGCCAAGGGGGAGCAGGGAGTTGGTTCACTCTGCGCTCTTGACGCGCTCGACGCTTCCGAGCGTCATGCTCAGGAAGCGTGGCGCGAGCATGGGCCGAGTCTGTTTTCGAGGTAAGCCATGAGCAAACGCACGCCGTTATACGCCGAACACCAGGCCCTGGACGCCAGGATGACCGATTTTGCCGGTTGGGAGATGCCCGTCAGCTATCCGGCAGGCCCCCTGGCCGAGCACGCGCGGGTGCGCGAGGCCCTGGGCCTGTTCGATCTCTCCCACATGGGCCAGGTGGCCGTCTCTGGCCCCGACGCCCTGGCGTTCCTGCAACACCTGGCCACCGCCAATATCGCCCGCATCCGCGAGGGCGAGGCCGGCTATGCCCCCCTGTGCTATGCCGATGGCGGCCTGGTGGACGACGCCTTTGTCTACCACCTGCCGGGGCGCTACCTGGTGGTGGTCAATGCCGCCAACGCCGAAAAAGACCTGCGTTGGTTCGATTACCAGCGCAGCGGGTTCGATGTCACCATCGAGGACCTCTCGGAGCAGACCTGCATGCTGGCGCTGCAAGGTCCCCGCGCCCAAGAGGCGCTGCAACCGCTGACCCCCCTGCCCCTGGAGGAACTGGGATACCATCGTGTGGCCGAGGGCCAGGTCGCCGGGGCGCAGATGGCCATCGGGCGCACCGGCTATACCGGCGAGGACGGCTTTGAGCTGTATCTGCGCGCCGAGGTCGCTGTGGCGGTCTGGCGGGCGCTGCTGGCCGCCGGAGCGCCCCTGGGTCTGTTGCCCATCGGGCTGGCCGCCCGCGACTCGTTGCGTTTCGAGCCTTGCATGCCCCTCTACGGCCACGAGCTGGGCCCCGATATCACCCCGCTAGAAGCCGGGTTGGGCTGGGCCGTGGCGCTGAAAAAGGGGCCGTTCATTGGGCGCGAGGCCCTGCTCAAGGAGCGTCTGGAGGGCTCGGCCCGCAAGCTGGTGGGGTTCGAGATGACCGAGCGCAGCGTGCCGCGCCACGGCATGGAGATCGAGATCGGCGGGGCCATCTGCGGCCACGTCACCAGCGGGCTCTATGCCCCTACCCTGGACCAATTCCTGGGCATGGCCTACGTGCCCGCCGAGCAGGCCGCCGTGGGCGCCGAGATCGGCATCGTCATCCGGGGCCGCACGCGGGCCGCCCGCATCGTCAAGCGCCCCTTTTACACGCCATCCTATCGCCGCTGACCGAAAGGAGTTCGCAACATGGCTTTCGAGATCGCGCCCGACTGCCGTTACGCCGAGAACCACGAGTGGATCTGCGTGGAGGGTGATACGGCCACCATCGGCATCAGCGACTATGCCCAGCAAGAGCTCACCGACGTTGTGTATGTCGAGTTACCAGAGGTGGGGCAGTCCTTTGGCCAGGGCGAGCCCTTTGCCGTGGTGGAATCGGTCAAGGCAGCCTCGGATGTGTTCATGCCAGTGGCGGGCGAGGTCATCGAGGTCAACGCCAGCCTGGAAGATGCCCCCGAATTCGTGAACGACGACCCCTATGGCGACGGCTGGTTCGTCCGCATCCGCATCGCCGATCCCGGCGAGCTGGATGGCCTGATGGACCCCGACGCCTACCGGGCCTACGTGGCCGCCCAGGCGAGCTAGGCATGTCGTACGTACCCCACACCGAGGCGGAACAGCGCGCGATGCTGGCGCGCATCGGCAGCGCGTCGGTGCGCGACCTGTTCGCGGCGGTACCCGAGGCCCATCGCTTTCCCGAGGTCTCGCTGCCGCCGCCCCTTTCCGAGCCCGAGCTGCTGGCCGAGCTGCACGCCCTGGCGGCGCGCAACCTGGATCTATCCACCGCGCCCTGCTTTCTGGGCGCCGGTGCCTATCACCACTTTGTGCCCAGCGTCGTGCGGCACATGACGTCGCGCTCCGAGTTCTATACCGCCTATACGCCCTACCAGCCCGAGATCAGCCAGGGCACGCTGCAAACCATTTTCGAGTACCAGACCATGATCTGCCGCCTGACGGGCATGGAGGTCAGCAACGCCTCTCACTATGACGGGGCCACGGCCCTGGCCGAGGCGGCCATCATGGCCGTGGACGTGGCGCGGGGCCGCCGCCGCGAGGTGTTGCTCTCGCCCGATATCCACCACGAATACCGCCAGGTGGTGCGCACCTACACCCAGGCCATGGACCTGGACATCGTGGGCGATAAAGAGCCAAACGCCACCCTGGAGAGCCTGGTCCAGCGCGTCGGGCCGCAGACGGCCTGCCTGGTTGTGCAGACCCCCGATTTCTACGGGCGCATCCTGGACCTGAGCGGCCTCGCGGAGCAGGTGCACGCCAGAGGCGCCCTGCTGGTGGTGGTCTGCGACCCCATCTCCCTGGGGATGCTGCGCCCGCCCGGCGCGTTCGGCGCCGATATCGTCCTGGGCGAGGGCCAGCCCCTGGGCATCGGGCTCCAGTTCGGCGGCCCCTACCTGGGCTTTTTCGCCTGCCGCATGGCCCATGTGCGCCGCATGGCCGGGCGCCTGGCCGGTGAGACGGTGGACGCCCAGGGGCGGCGGGGCTATGTGCTGACCCTCTCCACCCGCGAGCAGCACATCCGCCGCGAAAAGGCGACCTCGAACATCTGCACCAACCAGGGCCTCAACGTGCTGGCCGCGGCGGTGTACCTGAGCGCCCTGGGCAAGTGCGGCCTGGCCCAGGTGGCGAGCCTCTGCTACCACCGCGCCCACTATGCCGCGCGGGCCATCGCCGCCCTGCCCGGCTACGCCGTGGACGACGCCCAACCCTTTTTCAAAGAGTTTGTCGTGCGCTGCCCGGCCCCGGCCCGCGAGATCAACCGGCGCCTGCTGCAAGAGCACGGCACCGTCGGCGGCCTGGACCTGGCCAGCGTGGACCCGGCCCGCGAGCACGAGATGCTCCTGTGCGTGACCGAGATGAACCCCGTGGCCGAGATTGACCGTTTGGTGAGCGCGCTGGCGGAGGTGGGAAGCTGATGGAACCGGTGATCTATGAGCTGAGCGCGCCGGGGCGCTGCGCCGCCCATCTGCCCGCGCTGGGTGTGCCTGCCAGCCCCTTGCCGCCGGCCCACCTGCTGCGCGACGACCTGGACCTGCCTGAGGTGAGCGAAGTGGACCTGGTGCGCCACTATGTGCGCCTCTCCCAGCTCAACTATGGCGTGGACGTGGGCATGTACCCCCTGGGCTCCTGCACCATGAAGTACAATCCCAAAGTGAACGAGGACGCCGCCCAGATCAGCGGCCTGGCAGCCACCCACCCCTACCAGCCCGAGGGAACGGTGCAGGGCAACCTGGCCCTGATGCACGCGCTGCAATCTTTCCTGGCCGAGCTGGGCGGGTTCGCCGCCGTGAGCCTGCAACCGGCGGCGGGCGCCCAGGGCGAGTTGACCGGCATCCTGATGATCCGCAACTATCATCGCGACCGGGGCGAGGAGCGGCGCGATGTGATGCTGATCCCCGATTCCGCCCACGGCACCAACCCGGCCTCCACCAGCATGGTGGGCATGCAGGCCATCGAGGTGCGCTCCAATGCGCGGGGCAACGTGGACCTGGACGCCCTCAAGCCACACCTGAACGAGCGGCTGGCGGGCATCATGCTCACCAACCCCAATACCCTGGGCCTGTTCGATGAAAACGTCGTCGAGGTCTGCCGTCTGGTGCACGCGGCGGGCGGCCTGGTCTATGGCGATGGCGCCAATTACAACGCCCTGATGGGCATCGTCAAGCCGGGAGCGCTGGGGTTCGACGTGCTGCACTATAACCTGCACAAGACCTTTTCCACGCCCCACGGCGGCGGGGGGCCCGGATCGGGGCCCGTGGGGGCCGCGCCCAGCCTGGCCGACTATCTGCCGGGGCCCATTGTCGCCGCAGTCGGGGACGAGGCGCAGCCCACCTACCGGTTCGTCACGCCCGCGCGCTCCATCGGGCGCATCAAGTCGTTCTATGGGCATTTCGGCATCATGGTCAGGGCCTATGCCTACATCCGGCTGTTGGGCGCGCAAGGGCTGTTGGAGAGCAGCATGGCCGCCGTGCTCAACGCCAACTATCTGCAAACCATCCTGCGCGAGGTCTATCCCTTGCCTTACGAACGGGTGTGCATGCACGAGTTTGTGCTGCAAGGGCGCTTGGATGGCGCCCCCGGCGTGCACGCCCTGGATATCGCCAAGCGTCTGATTGACTATGGCTTTCACCCGCCCACCAACTATTTCCCGCTGATCGTGCCCGAGGCGCTGATGATCGAGCCGACCGAGACGGAGTCCAAGCAGACGCTGGATCGCTTTGCCGAGGCCATGCTGCGCATCGCCCAGGAGGCGCGGGAGCAGCCCGAGTTGCTGCACGCTGCCCCCCAGAGCGCGCCCCTGCGGCGGCTGGACGAGGTGCGGGCGGCGCGAGAGCCGGTGCTCTCCTGGCAGCGCCCGCAGCCAGAGGCGGAGTGAGCCTGTGACCGGCGGCGAGCCCGCGACCATCTATCTGGTGGCCACCCCCATCGGCAACCTGGCCGATCTCTCGCTGCGCGCCCTGGAGGTGCTACGGCAGGTGGACGTGGTCGCGGCAGAGGACACCCGCAAGACGGGGCGCCTGCTCCAGCACCACGGCATCAAGAAGCCGCTCATCTCGTTTTACGAGCACAACCAGGAGCGGGCGCTGGAGCAGATCGTCGGGTTCATCCGGGCGGGGCAGTCGGTGGCCTGCGTCACCACGGCGGGCACGCCGGGCATCGCCGATCCGGGCTTTGTCATCGTGCGCCGCGCCATCGAGGAAGGGCTGCCTTTGACCATGGTCCCGGGGCCGGCGGCCCTGATCATGGCGCTGGTGCTCTCGGGCCTGCCCACCCACAGCTTTACCTTTCGCGGGTTCACCCCCCGCAAGGCGGCGGCCCGGCGGCGCTTTTACGAGGCCGATCTGACGTCGCCCTACACCCTGATCTACTACGAGAGCCCGCACCGGCTGGCGGCCTCGCTGGGCGACGCCCTGGCCGTCTTGGGCGACAGGCCCGCCGCCCTGGCCAACGACCTGACCAAGCTCTACGAGCGCGTGGAGCGCGGGCGCCTGTCCGAGCTGCTGGCCCACGTGGAGGAGCAGGGCGCGCGCGGCGAGTACATCCTGGTGGTCGCCGGGACCGAGGCGGAGTAGCCATGCCCGACCAGGATGCCGTGCTGGCGCTGGCGGCCCAGGTGCGGCAGGGCGCCAAGTATGCCGCCATCTGCCCGGAGCTGGTGGAGCGGGTCGCCCGCGAGGAGCTGGCCATCCGCCGCAACGCCAAGGAGGCCCTCAAGAGCGCGCGCCGCAGGCTGCACCAGGCGGGGGCGGTCTATATGGGCGAGCGCCCGCCCTACGAGCGCTGGCTGGCGGCGCTGCGCGAGGCCCAGGGCGATCCGGCGCGGATCGAGGCCGTGTGCCGCGAGGCCCTGGCGGCGCACCAATCCAGCCGCGAGCGGCTGCCCATCCTGGCGCGCTTTTATGGCGAGCTGCTGGCCGACCTGGCGCCCGTGGCGTCGGTGCTGGACCTGGCCTGTGGCCTGAACCCGCTGGCGATCCCGTGGATGCCCCTGGCCCCCGGCGCCCGTTATGTCGCCTGCGATATCTATACCGACCTGGCGGCGTTCCTGCGGGAGGCGTTGCCCCTCTTGGGCGTGGCAGGCCAGGCCGAGACGGTGGATCTGTCCGCCCGCACGCCCGAGGCCCAGGCCGACGTGGTCCTGCTGCTCAAGACGATCCCCTGCTTGGAGCAGCTCGACCGCGCCGCCGGTGCGCGGCTGCTGCGCGAGGTGCGCGCCCGCCACGTGGTGGTCTCGTTTCCCATCCAAAGCCTGGGCGGGCGGCGCGATCGCGGCATGCCCGCCAATTATCGCGCGCGGTTCGCCGAACTGATCGCGGGCCAGCCCTGGCGCGTGACCGAGCACGAGTACGAGAGCGAGCTGGTGTTCGTGGTTGACAAGGGGTGAGGCGGCATTGGCCAAGCCCAGCTTGGCCCGCGCGTGGGCGCCGCGCCACACAAGGGCAAACGCATTTGGGAAAGTGTTTCGATCAGATAGGTGGTTGCCACGAAATCGCATCGGGAATCTGGGCATGTGCTCGATCTGAGGCATTCGACCCGTCGCGAAAGCCCTCACCCCGCCGTCGCAAGCTCATACGAAACCCAAGGGGTTTCGTATGAGCTTGCGACGGCGGGGTGAGGGCCAGAAGACCGCAATGAAAAGCAATGTCGAGGCGAATGGACCAAGTGCGTTTGCCCTGCGCGCCACACAAGGAGTGAGTGATATGGCAAGAGACGACAGGCCCGTGCGGCTGGCGATCCTGGGCGCGGGGCATATTGGCGCCCGGCACGCCGCCTGCGCGGCCCAGATCGCCGAGGCCGAGATCGTTGCCGTCTGGAGCCGCACGCCCGCCAGCGCCGCCGCCCTGGCCGCGCAGGTGGGCGCCCGTGCCTGCGCCACGCTGCAAGAGGTGGCCGAGGCGCCCGACATTGACGCCACCATCGTCTGCACGCCCAGCGCCCTGCACGCCGAGGCGGCCATCGCCCTGGCTCGCGCGGGCAAGCACGTGATCTGCGAGAAACCCCTGGCCCGCACGGTGGCGCAGGCCGAGGCGATCATCCAGGCCGCCGAGAGGGCAGACGTGCAGTTGCTGGTGGCCCACGTGGTGCGCTTTTTCCCCGCCTTTCGCCGCCTATACGACCTCATTCAGGGGGGCGCCATCGGAACGCCCGCCGTGATCCGCATGTCCCGCGAGACCGCTGGCGCCCCCACGGGCTGGCGCGCCGACTTGGCCATGAGCGGCGGGGCGCTGCTGGAGATGGGCATCCACGATTTCGATTGGCTGCTGTGGGCCTGCGGCCCGGCGGAGCGGGTCACCTGCCGCGCTATCTCGCGGGGCGGCCAGTCGGCGCCCGATTACGCCCTCACCACCCTGCGCCTGGCCGGCGGCGCCATCGCCCATGTGGAGAGCTCGATGGTGGCGACGGCGGGCTTTCGCACCCACGGCGAGATCGCCGGGGACGCCGGGCTGCTGGCCTACGATAGCGACGGGGATACGGCCTTGCGGGTGCAGTTGCGCGAGCCCGGCCCCGCGCCGGCCGTCCAGCTTCCCACGACCTATACGATGGACAGCCCCTATGTGGCCCAGTTACGGCACTTTTGCCGGGTCATCCAGGGGCTGGAGGCGCCCCTGATCACGCCGGCCGAGGCATTGGCGGCGTTGCGGGTGGGGCTGGCGGCGCTGGCATCGGCAGAGACGGGCCGCACCGTGAGTCTGTAGAGAGGGGACAACCATGCGCATTGGAGTCTGGAGCCTGGCCCACATGCACGCTATGAGCTATCTGGCCTGCCTGGCCGCCCGCGCCGACGTGGCCTGGGTGGGGGTATTGGACGAAGATCAGCCGGAGCGCGCCCGGCCGGCCGCCCAAGAGCACGGCCTGCACTGGGTGCAGCGCGCCGACGAGCTGCTGGCGCAGGTGGACGCCGTGATCATCACCTCGGCCAACGCCGACCATGCCCGCATGGCGCTGCAAGCCGCCGAGGCGGGCGTGCACGCCCTGGTGGAAAAGCCCCTGGCCACCGCTCGCGCCGACGCCCTGGCCATGATCGAGGCGTTCGCATCGCGCGGCCTGATCCTGGGCACGGCCTTTCCCTGCCCCTTTAGCCCCGCTTTTTGCACGCTGCAAGAACAGGTGGCCGCTGGCGCGCTGGGTGAGATCCTGGCGCTGCGCACCACCAACCGGGGCTCGATGCCCGGCGGGTTCTTTATCGAGTTGGAGCGCTCGGGCGGCGGCGCGGTGATGGATCACTCGGTGCACGTGGCTGACCTGCTGCGGCGCCTGACCGGCAGCGATCCCCTGCGCGTCCACGCCGAGATCGGCCACGGCCTGTACCATCAAGAGTGGGATGATAGCGGCCTGCTCACGATTGACATGGCCTCGGGGGCCATCGCCACCCTGGATACGAGCTGGAGCCGCCCCAAGTCCTACCCCACCTGGGGCGATGTGACCATCCATGCCATCGGCGCGCGGGGTAACGCCCATGCCGACCTGTTCGGCCAGCATGTGGCCCTCTACCCGGGCGAGCCTACGCCGCCCCGCTGGGTCTCCTGGGGCAGCAACCTGGACGAGCTGATGGTCGCCGATTTCCTGGCCGCCGTGGGCCAGGGGCGCCCGCCGCGCAGCACGGGCCGGGACGGCCTTATCGCGCTGGAGGTGGCCCTGGCGGCCTATGCCTCGACGCGCACGGGCCAGCCCGTCGAGATCGCGAGCCTGTAGCATAGTCGAGAGATGCCTGAAAGGAGCTGCCATGACCGACATTCGCCGGGGCGAGGGGCGCTACGGGGCCGATCTGACGGCCAGGGAGCGGTTCAACCGCACCATGCACTACCAGCAGGTGGACTATATCTCCCATATCGAGTTCGGCTACTGGACCGAGCTCAAGCAGGATTGGATGGCGGCGGGGCACCTGCCCGCCAGCCTGCGCCAACCCGATGGCAGCATCCCCGACCGCCTGGTGGAAGAGTTCTTCGGGGTGGAGCAATTCGAGCAGTTCGATGCCCGCGCCGAGGCGCTGCCGCTGCGCCAGGTGCAGGTCATCGAGCGCACCGAGAACACCGTCACCTACCGGGACGGCCTGGGCGTGCTGCGCCAGGACAAGGCGTCCGGCACCGAGACCATTCCCCACTTTCTCGAGTTCCCCATCCGCGACCGCACGAGTTGGGCCGCCTTTCGCGACGAGTTCCTGGATCCCGACCACCCGGCCCGCCAGTACACCGAGGCCGAGCTTGCCGCCCTGGAGCAGCTCACCCGCCACACCACCAACCCGGTGACCACCAACCTGGGCTCGTTCATCGGGCGCATCCGCGATTGGATCGGGTTCGAGCAATTGGCCTATCTCTCGGTGGACGAGCCCGACCTGATCGAGGAGATGGTGATCCACCTGTCCCAGATGCGGCTCAAGCTCTTTCCCGATGTGCTGGAGCGGGGCTGGTTCGACGCCTCTGGCGGCTGGGAGGACATCGCGTTCAACAGCGGGCCCTTGCTGAACCCGCGTTTCTTCCGCGAGCGCATCATGCCCCACATGCTGCCCGTCACCCAACTCTTGCGGCAGCACGGCATTGACGTGATCTGGACCGATTGCGACGGCAGCATCTTGAAGCTGATCCCCCTCTGGCTGGGCGTGGGCGTCAACTGCATGTTCCCGCTAGAGGTGCACCCGGGCAACGACCCCGTGGCCCTCAAGGGCGAATACGGCCGCGAGCTGCTGATCCGCGGCGGGTTCGACAAGTTCGCCCTCTGGCAAGGGCGCGAGGCGGTGCTGGCCGAGCTCAAGCGCCTGGAGCCCGTGGTCGCCCAGGGCGGGTTCATCCCCCACGTGGATCACCGATGTCCCGCTTTGGTCTCTTTTGACACCTACTGCTACTATATCTGGGAGAAATGCCACATGCTGGGCTGGCCTGAGGAGCGCATCAAGGCGTTCCCGTTCTACCGGCGTTGGCGTGAGTTGCAGGCAAGTTGAGGGAGCGAGTTGTCGTATGGAAATCACCTGGTTTGGAAGGTCCTGCTTTCGGCTGCGCGGGCGAGGCGCCTCGGTCATGACAGATCCTTTTGCGCCGGAGGCGGGCTACCGCCTGCCACGCATGTCGGCCTCTCTGGTCACGGTCAGCCACGATGACGAGGGCCACAACTATGCTCGCATCGTGCGCGACAACCCGTATGTCATCCAGGGCCCGGGCGAGTACGAGGTGGGCGGCGTGTTTGTCATCGGCGTCGCCACCTATCACGACGACAAGCAGGGCGCCGAGCGGGGCAAGAACACCGCCTATCTGATCGAGTTCGAGGAGATGGCCATCTGCCACCTGGGCGACCTGGGACACCTGCCCACCCAAGAGCAGATCGAGGAGCTGGATGGCATTGATATCCTCATGATCCCCGTGGGCGGCAAAGAGGTGCTCACCAGCGCCCGGGCCGCCGAGGTGGTCAACCTGCTGGAGCCCAAGCTGGTGATCCCCATGCGCTACCGCATCCCCGATATGGACAAGGAGCTGGCCACCGTTACCCGCTTTCTCAGCGAGATGAACGCCCAGGAAACAAAGCCGCAAGAGGCCCTGCGCGTGACCGCCTCACAACTCCCTGATGAGACCCAGGTGGCCGTGCTAGAGGCGCGGCGCCAGGCGAGCTAGCGCGGGCGGGACGATCAACATGGCCACCTGTACACTGGATGTCGTTGTCCCGCCAGAGGCCGCGCGGCTCCCTGCCGATGCCGCGGCCTGGGCCCGCGTGTCTCAGGCCGTCGTCGTGCGCCTGCGGCCACGCAGCGAGCAGGCGGCGCATGCCCTGCACCACCTGTGCGAGCCGGAGGAGGCGTCGCCAACCTGGCGCTGCGCCCACCAGGACGGTGCCTGGTTGCTGATGGGCGCCCTGGCCGAGCTGGAGGCCCTGGCCGGCCGCTGGGCGGCCTCCCCCGGGCCCCACATGGCCGCCCTGGGCCGAGAGCTGGCCCAGGCGCTGCGCCGCGCCGCCACGCCCCTCGGCGGGAGCGCCCAGATCGGGGCGCGCACCTTCCGGTGGGGCCAACGCACCTATGTCATGGGCATCGTCAACGTCACGTCTGATTCCTTCTCCGGCGATGGCCTCTACAGCGAGGGCCAAGCCACCGCAGATGCATGGACAAGCCGGGCCGTGGAACAGGCCCTGGCGTTCGTCGCCCAGGGGGCCGATATCATTGATGTGGGCGGCGAATCCACCCGCCCGGGCGCGACGCCGGTGGACGCCGAGGAAGAGCTGCGCCGGGTGATCCCGGCCATCGCCGCCATCCGCCGCCAGAGCGACATCCCGATATCGGTGGATACCTTCAAGGCGCGCGTGGCCCAGGCCGCCCTGGATGCCGGCGCCGACCTGATCAACGATGTGTGGGGCCTGCGGCTGGATCCCGAGATGGGGCCGCTGACCGCCGCGCGCGGCGTCCCTGTGATCTTGATGCACAACCGCAGCCAGCCCAAGGAGGCGGCCCTGACCGAGCGCCTGGGCGGGCGCTATGTGGGCGTGGCCTACGATGACCTGACGCTGGACCTGCTGGAGGAGCTGCAAGGCCAGGTGGAGCAAGCCGTTGCCTGGGGTATCTCCCGCGAGCGCATCATCGTGGACCCGGGCCTGGGCTTTGGCAAAACCGTGGAGCAGAACCTGGCGCTGGTGAACCGCTGCCGGGCCTTGCGCGTGCTGGGGCTGCCCATCCTGCTGGGGCCCTCGCGCAAGTCGTTCATCGGCTATACCCTGGACCTGCCCCCGGAGCAGCGGGCGCACGGCACAATGGCCAGCCTGGCCGTGGCCATCGCCCGGGGGGGTGTAGACCTGGTGCGCGTGCACGACGTGGTCGCAGCCGTGCAGTCGGCGCGCATGGCAGACGCCATCGTCCGGGGCAAAGCCTCGTGCACAGGCGAGCAGAGGTAGCGGGCGGCATGGCGCGCGTATATGTGGGGCTGGGCAGCAACTTGGGAGAGCGCGAGGCGGCCATCCGCGAGGCATGTGCGTGGCTGGAGCGTTGCGGCGCGCGGCTGCTGGCCCTCTCCCCCCTCTACGAGACCGAGCCCTGGGGATTGGTGGATCAGCCCCGCTTTCTCAACGCGGCCTGCTTGGTGGATGCGCCCTGGCCGCCCTTGGGGATGCTGCGGCGGCTCAAGGGCATCGAGGTCGCCATGGGTCGTATCCACACGGTGCGCTATGGCCCGCGCATCATAGACCTGGATCTCTTGCTGTACGACAGGGTACAACTAGAGACAGAGGCCCTGGTCGTGCCACACCCGGGGATGTTGGAGCGGGCCACGGTGCTCGTCCCTTTGGCCGATATCGCGCGAGAGACCCTACACCCCGCCACAGGGCGCTCCATTGGGGAGCACCTGATGGGCCTGGGGCCTCTGACAGGCATCGCGCCCTATCCCCCCGGGCTGCCCTGAGGGGTGAACGCCCTTGCCGCGCTAATAGTCCTCGTCTAGGTCCTCTGCTGGCAGCAGGACCGGCAGAAACGTGGCTACATCCAGCGGCTTGCGAAAGAGCGCCTCGGCGCCCTCCTCCATCGCCCGCTGGGTTTCGGCGCCACCCTCCATGCCGGTGATCATGATCACCCGCGCATCGGGGCGCTGCTCCATGATGCGCCGTAGCGTCTCGATGCCATCCATGCCCGGCATTAGAATGTCCAACAACACCAGGTCATAATCGCGGCCAGCGCAGAGCTCTAGCGCTTCATAGCCAGACGAAGCCAGGTCCACCTGATAGCCCTGCAGGGTCAGGATCGCCTGCATGGATTCCCGAATGCCGGCATCATCGTCTACCAGCAGGATGCTGCGTTTCTGCGTCATTGGTCTCCCCCACACTGCCCCAAGATCGTCCAAACGATAGCCCACCCAGAGCCCCCCGCCCTGAGTATACGCTTGTTGGAATTATAGCAGGATGATCGGAAAGAGAAGGTAAAGGGGGCATGAAATCGGCGCAGTCATCGGTAAATAACACATAAAAAGGAGACGAACGGAGGGCGCGCCAGATGCGCGTTCTGGCTATGCAGGTCCGGGACGCTTGCGCCGGGCCAGTAGCTCGCGCGTTTGATGATAGGCCAGTTTGGGCTGGCGGTATTCGTTCAGCAAGCCCTTGTTGTTATAGTTGCGCGGTCGCCCCAGCGCCCGCCGGTTCTGGGCTCCCCGGTCGGTGCGCGTATCAAAGAACTGCCATACATAGAACCCCGCCAGGTCGTCCCGATCGAGAAAGTGAGAGATGCACTCGCTCAGCAGCTCGGCCTGGTACTCTTCGCTCCAGATCACGCCAGGCTCTACGGTGCGCCAGCCGTAGATGGCCCCCGCCCCGAACTCGGTCACCAGCATCGGCTTGGCCCCGACTCGGCGTCGCATCCGGTCGAGGAACTGGGGCCAGGTCAGTTCGTCGGTATACCAGCCGTGATAAGCGTTCAGGCAGACCAGGTCCACCAGATCATAGCAGCGGTCGCGCTCGCCCCGGTTCGAGGCATAGGTTACCGGACGGGTGCGGTCTATTTCTCGCACGGTCTCGACCAGCCGCGAGACCAGCGCCTCGCCTTCGAGGGTGTCGGTGGCGCACTCGTTGAGCACGCTCCAGGCCCAGATGCAGGGATGATTGATGTCTCGCCCCACCATCCCCCAGACCATGGCCGCGGCGCGGTCGGCCAGAATCGCGTGCCCCAACTGGGCCGCCGTATAGCCCCACAAAGGGATCTCTTCCATGAACAGGATGCCACGCTCGTCGCACAGGTCGAGAAAGCGCTGGTCGTTGGGATAGTGGGCGCCCCGGATAGCGTTGCCGCCCCACTCATCCAGGAGGGCCAGGTCGCGCAGCATCAGGTGCTCCGGCAGCGCAAACCCCCAATCGGGGTGATCCTCATGGCGGTTGACGCCGATGATGCGCAGGGGCTCGCCGTTCAGCAGCACCCGCTCGCCCTGCACGCGAATCTCGCGGAACCCTGTGCGTTCGATTAGGTCGTCATCGTCCAACTCCAGCCGGATGCTATAGAGCCGAGGGTTCTCCGGAGACCAACGCTCCACGGCGCCCAGCTCCAGGCCGAACATGAGCACCTGCGCCTCGCCCGGCTCCAGGGTCACCACGCCTGAGCGGGCGCGCTCATGATCCACCCATAGCGTCCAACGTCGCTCCTCTGTCTGCTCGCCCAAGGAGATCAGCTCGGCGCGCACATTGAGGGCCGCCTGCTCGCCGTTCAGGATGGGGGTCAGGCGCAGCGACTCGACATACGCCGTGCCCTGGAACAGGTCCACAGATACGGGCCTGGGAATGCCCCCATAGCGGAACCAGTCCAGGTTGTCCGAGGGGATGGTATAGTGGGCGTCATGGGTATTGTCCACGCGGACGATGAGCTCGTGTTCGCCCGCCTCTGGCTCAGGCGCCACAAAGGAAAAGGGCAAAAAGCCGCCATAGTGCTCGCCCAGGGGCTCGCCATCCAGCCAGACGTTGGCCTGATGGGTGACCGCGGCAAAGCGGATGGCCAGGGCGCGACAAGGCTCGCTGGCAAAGCGGCAGCGCAGCCAGGCGGGCCCCTCATAGTTGAGAAAGGGTCGCAGCGTGTTCCACACGCCGGGCACCCACATAGGATGATGCTCCTGGGGGAAGCGCAGATACCAGCCCTCGGCCACGCCGCGATCCTCGGGATCCGGCGCAAAATCCCATACGCCCGCGAGGGACAGACTCTGCCTCTTGAGGGATGTGCGGAATGTGCGCTGCATGTGTGGCCCCCGTTCTGCGCCCTGTGGATGTTGCGCAAGTATAGGCAAATGCGTCGCCCCGCGCAATCCCTCGTTTCCCTTGACACGCGCGCGCGTCCTCGCCATGATGGTGGCATCCCGCGCTGCATACGCAGGCGCTCTAGCGCATGGGTTGCTTGCCGGCCGCGATCAGCTTGGCGTTGAGCGCCTCGCGTTTCGCCTCGGCGCGGGCGGGGCCCACATAGTAGAAATCGAACAACAGATCCAGCACATCCAGGTTCCACTCGGCCTCGCCGGGCTCCACCCCGACGATCTCGCCGCTGCGGCTGTCCTTGATGGGGTGGGCCGCAAAGTTTCCGATCACCCGGATGGCATCCACTTGCTCGGCGATGTAGGTGGGCAGATCGGGCAGCACCGCCTCGATCTGCTCCGAAAGGGTGCTCTGGCGGGCAAAGCCCTGCTCGCGCAACACGGCCTGCAAACAGCGCCGCGAGAGGGCTGCGCTGGCCTTGGGGCTGGCGGGCAACACCTGGGCCGCCTCCCGATAGTCCTTGGCAATGTGCGCTGGCGTCTCGAGCGGGATGCGGCGCTCGGCAGCGGGCGGCACAAGCAGCCGCTCCCAGGCGGCCTCGTAATCGTCTCGCTCTTGGTCAAGAGAGACTTGTTCAATGGCGATGACCACCTGGCGGCAGTTGGGGCAGACGCTGCTATCCAGACGGTAGCCATCCCTGGAGGCGGCGGCCTCCCCCAGGATATGATGAGGCGTGATGAGAATGCCCTTCAAGCGCTCGCCGAGGAGTTGCACGGTGACCTGGCAGTGCGGGCAGACGACGGTCGAGCCGGGAGAGTAGGCGCCCATAGGAACCTCCGCGAGACCCATTGTAATGTAGTGGGGCCATCATGTACGGAGCTGGCGTGCCTGTCAAGCCCGGCGCGCGGCACGCCCACGCTCGTTTGAGAACCGGCATGGCTCGCCAAGCATAGCGATATGGGCCAAAAGGAGAACGAATGATGACCAACGCAGAGTATGTACCCCAGCGCGGCGACATCGTATGGATCCTGCTGCGCCGCCCTGTGGGCGCAGAGCGCGTGGGCCGGGAGCAGGCCCTGGTGCTATCGCCCGGCGCCTACAACGCCCAAGCCCGGCTCGTCTTGCTGTGCCCGGTCCGTCAACGTGCGGACGCTTCGCCCTATGTCGTACCGCTCCCACCGGGTCTGCCCGTGCAGGGCTTGATCCTGGCAGATCAAGTGTGCAGCGTGGATTGGGAAACGCGGGGCGCCGATCTGATCTGCCGCCTGCCCCAACCGACGTTGCGCCAGGTGCAGCAGATAGCGCTCCGCCTGCTAACCGGCTAGAGCCGCCGCCTCAACTGCCGTCCAGGAGTCGCTCCAGAGCGTCGCGCAGCGTCTGCACATCAAAGGGTTTTTGCACAAAGCCTGTGAATCCCACGCCGGCCAGGCGCTCGGAGACGGCCTGCTCGCCGAACCCGCTACACAACAGCGCCTTGACCCCGGGATCAATGCGACGCAACTCCTCCAGCGTGTCCGCGCCGTCCATGCCCGGCATGGTCAGATCCAGCAGCACGCCGTCAATCTCGCCTGCGCGCGCCGCATAGAGGGCGCAAGCCTCCTCGCCATCGGCTGCGGGGATCGCCGTCAGGCCCATACGCTCCAAGACGGTGCAACACAGGTTGCGCACCATCTCCTCGTCATCCACAACCAGGATGACGCCAGACAATCGAGCGTTCGTGGCGCGCGCCGCCGCCGGCGCGCTGGCCTTTTCCGGAGGCAGCATGGGGAACGCCACCCGGACGGTCGTGCCCCGGCCAGGCGTGCTCTCCACCCAGATCGCCCCCTTGTGCCCGTGCACGATGCCCAACACCGCCGATGTGCCCAATCCCCGGCCCGTCTCCTTGCTCGTGAAGAACGGGTCGAACATGCGCTGCAACGTCTCGGCGGACATGCCGCAGCCTGTGTCGGTCACCGACAGCCAGACGTAGCGGCCAGGCGCCGGCTTTTCGGCGGTGCGGCTATGGCCCAGCGCCTCGGCGCCATACTCCTCCTGGCCGGTCGCCAGGGACACCACGCCTGCCGCTCGCTCCAGCGCCTCGGCTGCGTTGATGATCAGGTTCATCACGACCTGCTGGATCTGGCCGGCATCGGCGCGGATGCGCGGCAGGTTATGGGCCAGATCGAGCTGTAGCGTCGCGCTGCGGGGGAGCGCCACGCGCAGCATGTGGGCGTTCTCCTGCACCAAGGCGCTCAGGTCGAGGTCGCTCAAGAGGAACCGGCCTTTGCCCGAATAGGCCAGCATCTGGCGGGTCAGGTCGGCGGCGCGCCGCGAGGCGCTCATCGCTTCATGCAGGCTCTCGTGCACTTGCGATCCGGGCGGCAACTCCATCAGCGCCAGTTCGAGGTTGCCCAGGATCGCGGCCAGCAAGTTGTTGAAATCGTGGGCGATGCCCCCGGCCAGCACACCCAGGCTCTCGAGCTTTTGCGCCTGCAAAAGCTGGCGCTCCATCTCCAATCGGCGCTGCTCGGCCTCTTTGCGCTCGGTGATATCCTGGCCGATGCCAAAGAGCACCGTGCGCCCGCCCTGGCTCACAGGCACGATGTTCAACAGCAAGGTCTTGATGCGCCCCCCCACGACGTGAGGCGCCTCGATGGTGAGTGGCGTCTCATCTGGAGCGTGCTCAGCGTGGAGCCGCGCCAACTCTTCGCTGGGCGCAAAGCTCCAGACGGAACGGCCCGCCAGCTCTTCTCGCGAACAATCGAGAAAGGCCAGGGCCGCGTGGTTGGCATCCAGGTATCTGCCCTCGCCATCGGCAACCATGATCGGATTCAGCGCCTGATCATAGAGGGCGCGGTAGTGCGATTCGCTTTCGGCCAGCGCCGCCGTGCGCTCGCCCACCAGGCGCTCCAGACGATACGCCTGGCGACGCATCCAGGCCGCGAGTGTTGCCAGAGAGAGCGTCACGGCAAGCCCGGCTGCCCCAACAACAGGGGCCGTCCGCAGCGGTTGCGACGCATAGAATGCGGGCGTCGGATAGTAGGCCAGAGCCAACGTGCGCCCAAAAACAAACAGGGGAACCACATGCTCCAGCCGTTGCCCGGCCAAGGTGTTGTGGCCATCCGGTCCCAGGTAGGTGCCATCATCGCTGTGCGGATGGCTCGCCAGCATCGTATAGCGGTGCGCATCCTCTAGATGCACGAGATCCATGCCGACAAAACCAGGATCATCGTGGCCGGCCCGCAACGACGCATTGAGAAGGGATTGGAGCGGCAACACCGCCAGGACATGGCCCTCCTGCCGCACGGGCCACTCGTCCTCGGGCGACGGGCCGACCGGACGCAGGACCCATAGCCCCCACTGCCCCCCGGCTTGCGTCAGGTGTACGGGGCTGGCGGCGGTCTGTAGATCGGCGAGAGTTGCCTCCTCCAGGCTATCGGCAAGCCACGGTTCCGATCCCAGGTCGTAGCCCAACAGGGCCTGGCTGGCCGATGGCGGCTCGACATAGGCCACAGGATGGTAACCTGCGCGCTCCGACACCGGGCGTCGCTCGCCGTCCGGACCCAGCTCCCAGAGCGACAGCCCCTCCTGCCAATCGAGTTGCGCATCGGCCAACCATGCTGCTGCCTCGTCGGGCGCCAGCGAGGGCGCCCATCCGTAGGTTTGGGCGACCCGGCTGCGGATCATCGGCCGGGCAAAGGCGGCAAACTCCCACGAATCCACGTGCTCGCTGCTCTCATAAAAGCGGGCCAGCGCTCCCAGATCGCTGCGCACCTGCTCCATCTCGGCGCGCACCCTCTCCGTTTGCGCCTCTGCCAGCATCTGGAACAGGTGATCGCGCTCGGCGATCTCGGCCTCAGCCACCAGCAGGGTTGCGATGGCCGTCACGTACAGGCTCCATGCAACGATCACAGCGACCTCGAGATGGCGCAAGCAGGGTGGGGCCGCATCGGGCTGCCGCATGCGCCGTTCAAAGGCGTATGCCCCGGCGACCACAAGCAGCATGGCTACGCCCGCAAACAGCAGCGGCCTCACGCGCGCCGCATTGACGCGCGCTTGCCAATCATCGGCGAGGATGTCAATGCCGATGGCAAACAGCGCCTCGCCGGTGCGCGGATCCTGCACGGGCGCCAGCGCCGAGACAAAGACGCCGTACTCGTCCCATTCGGGGCCCACGACATAGGCCCTGGCCTCGGTGATGACCCGGAAATCGTCAGCGCCCGGCTCCTGATAGACCGTACCCGGCGGCGAGGCCAGGGCGCTATCAGGAGGATAGCTTTCGGGGCCAAAGACCAGCTTCCCATCGCGCAGGGCGAGGGTATAGATGCCACCCCAGCGCACCAGCTCGGTGTAGGTCGCCAGGTGGGCGCGCAGTCGCACATCGGCGGGCGTTCCCGCGTCCGCAGGGGAAAAAGTCAGGGCGCGGGCCAGGTCGGGGTCTATGGTCTGGGCGATCTCGGCAGCCTCCTGCAGCAGCGCCTCTCGCAGCCGCCCATCCACGGCGCGCGCGCGCAGCTCCCCCGCCCACAGTCCCAGGCCCGCCAGAACAAGGCACAAGACTATGAGCAGGATTATGGCAACACGGCGCGGCTCTGTAAACATGCGGCTCTGCTCCCCCTTTGGTTGCACCCCATACACCGACGCGACAGGCCTGTTTGGACCGCCCACTCGGGTGCACCGTTGGCGACACTCTACGAGACACCCCAAGGGTTGTCAAGCAGCCCTGGAGCTCAGCACTTGGATGCGAGTCGGCCCTGTGGCTCCTATCTCTGTGGCGCGGGCGCTCTCCGACTCACCAGAGCCCCCAGAATACAGGAATAGAATGTGCAGGCACGGCACTTTGGATATCATGGGCGGCGCGCCATGCACGAACGCTTGACACGCCGCCCGCGCTGCGGCTATGCTGCGCGCAACCGCAGCAGCGGACCACAGCCCCAGGAGAGGACCAACGTGAAATACAGCAACCGCGACGAGATCATCGAGCTAACCCCGCTATGGAAGGGCGACCGCTTTGCCGATGGCCGGCCCCGCGTCTCGGACGAGATCCTGGCCCGCATGCGCCGCCTGCAGATCACCACCGAGGAGGCATGGTCGGTGCTCTGGTCCCACGGCTATGAGCGCCAGTTCGAGGGCAACTGGATCAATCTGAGGCCGGATCGCGTCATGGTGGGGCGCGCCGTGACGGCGACCTTTGTGCCACACCGCCCCGACCTGCACGACTATCTGATGGACTATGGCCACCAGCAGGAGGGCCGCATCGGGGCCATGAACTCGTGGGTGATCGAGACCCTGCAAAAGGACGATGTGCCGGTCATTGACCTGTTCGGCAAGGTCTACAAAGGCACTTTTTCCGGGGCCAACCTCTCCACCGCCATCGCCACCCGCACCGGCGTGGGCCAGGTGATCTATGGCGGCATCCGCGACGCCCAGCAGATCCTCGAGATTCCCGATTTCTCGACCTTTTGCAAGGGCATAGACCCCACGCCCATCCGCGATGTGACGCTGGTGGGGTTCAACACGCCCTGCCGCATTGGCGACGCCCTCTGCTTGCCCGGCGACATTGTGATCGGGTCGTACACGGGCATCTTGTTTGTGCCGCCCCACCTGGCCGAAGAGGTGCTGGAACATGCGGAGCGCACCCACCTGCGCGAGGTGTTTTCGCACACCCGGCTGCGCCAGGGCATCTATACCTCAAGCCAGATGGATACCCAGTGGACGCCCGAGATCGTGGCCGATTTCGACGCCTGGCGCCAGACCTACACCATCGGCGGGCACGAGCACGTCAACTGGGACGCCGAGAGCGGGGCCGACGCCGCCCAGAGCCGCGAAGAGACCATGCTCTAGACGACAGAGGAGCAGGAGCAACAATCGCGCCCCCGCATGGAGTGCGGGCGTCTCGCCCGCCAGCGAAGCACAGCTTCGTCCGCTGCGCAGCAGCGTGACGATGCAGACGCATGCATGCGTACGCAGCATCCGAAGCGCAGCCTTGCACCGGGCCGGCTCCAAGCCAGTCCAGCCGCTTGGCGGCGGCAAATGACCAAACTACGAGAGGGCGCCCACAGAGCGCCCTCGTTTGCTTGTCTCTACTCGTCGCCAAAGCTGGTGCCGACGAGGCGAGCGCTCTCAATCCAGGGGTGATCGGGCGGCACATCCTTGCGCTTGCCCGCCGCCTCTTCCATCGGCACGGCGCGGCAGGCGTCGCCCTGCGAGGCCACCATCACGCCAAACTCGCCGCGCCGGATCAACTCGGCGCAGTAGGTGCCCAGCCGCGTGGCCAGCAGCCGGTCGGCGGGGCTGGGCGCGCCGCCGCGCTGCAAGTGCCCCAGCACCGTCACCCGCGATTCCAGGTTCGTCCGCTGGCCCACGGCGCGCGAGAGGCGCACGCTGGAGGTCAACAGCTCCGAGTCCGTCTCCTCGACGTCGCACTCGTCCTGGCAGGTGGCCCCCTCGGCGATGGCAACGATGCTGAACCGTTTGCCCTGCCGGTAGCGGTTCAGCAGGGCGTTCACCACGCTCTCAATCCGATAGGGGATCTCGGGGATCAGGATCACATCGGCGCCGCCGGCAATCCCCGCGCCCAGGGTCAGCCAGCCGGTATTGTGGCCCATGATCTCGACGATGATGACCCGATGGTGGCTATCGGCGGTGGTATGCAGCCGATCAATGGCCTCGGCAGCGATAGTCATGGCCGTGTCGAACCCAAAGGTCACGTCGGTCTCGGCCACGTCGTTGTCAATGGTTTTGGGCAACGTGATGATGTTCAGGCCCTCTTTGGACAGCCGGTAGGCGTTCTTGAGGGTGCCGCCGCCGCCCAGGCAAACCAGGGCATCCAGGTGATGCTGCCGATAGGTGGCCACCGCCAGCGGGGTCATATCCATCACCTGGCCATCGCCCACGGGCATCCGGTGGGGCTTGTCGCGGCTGGTGCCCAGGATGGTACCGCCGTGGGTCAGGATGCCCGACAGCCGCGCCATATCCAGGCGCACGTACTGATCTTTGACCAGCCCCTGAAAGCCGTTCAGAAAGCCGATCAACTCCATATCATAGGAATCCGCGGCCTTGCCCACGGCGCGAATGGCCGCATTCAGCCCCGGGCAGTCGCCCCCTGAGGTAAGGATTCCGATCAGCCTGCTGGCCATCTTGCCCTCCTGTCGCGCCAAACCCGCCTCCATCCTCTGGGTTCATTATCGAGGCAGGAGGGCAAGGCGTCAAGCGCTACAGCGCGCGCCCCAGGCTCCGGAGCACCATGTACGCGCCCCCGGCGATGAGCAGCAGCGAGATCACCCACGGCGCCCAGCCGACGGACGAGGCCAAAAGCAGGAGGCCAATCGCCAGGAGCACCGCCGCCGGGATCAACGGCCAGCGCATGCGCCCCTGGGGCGTCTCGATCCGGGAAAGCACGGCAAAGGTGGCGGCCAGGCCCAGCATCATGATCGAGCCGGTCTCAAAGTCGGTGGTCGCGTGATCCAGAAACGTCACGACCGCAGTGGTAAGCAGCACGCCGCCCGGGATGACCGCCCACCAATTCTCACGGTGAAAGACAAAGACGGCCAAAAAGGTCAGGCCCAGGACAAGCAAAAAGACGATGCCCGCCAGGGCGCCGTTGCCGGGGAAAAAGGTCTCCAGCGCGAATATCCCCGCGATGCCCAGGAGCGCGCCGCCTGGAATCAGCGCCCACCAGCGCTCTTGGTCGGCGAAATAGACGCCGATAAAGGTGGCGCCGCCGACGGCAAACAGGGCCATCCAGATCGTCTCGACAAGGCTCGGCAGAACGCGCAGGTTCTGCAACAAGAGCAGAATGCCCAGCAACAACAGCCCCACTCCCCAGAACACCGTTGCCTTGGATCGGTTCATCGCTACGCCCTCCTGCCGCTGCACATCAAAATCCGCCAGATGGTGAGGCAACCGAGATCACCGGGAGCCCGGCTGTCATCCCCCTCTACGCGCAATGCTTGTTCCGGTTGCGTCCTTCCGCCATCTACCGGGGTTGGCAGCGGCCTCGCGCTATGGTACCATCTGGCCCAGAGGATACCCCAGCGGGCGGCCTTGCAGGAGATTCGTATGCCAAACCAAGAGAGCATCCGCGTGATGCTGGTGGACGACCATGCCGTGGTGCGCAGCGGGCTGAGCGCCTTTCTGATGGCCTATGGCGACCTGGAATTGGTCGGTGAGGCCGCCAGCGGCCAGGAGGCCGTGGCGCGCTGTTCCCATCTCGATCCCGATGTGATCCTGATGGACCTGGTGATGCCCGGCATGGACGGCGCCGAGGCCACGCGCGCCATCCGCCGGCAGCGCCCGGATGTGCAGGTGATCGCGCTGACAAGCTTTGCGGAGGAAGAGCTGGTCAAGGCAGCGCTGGAGGCGGGCGCCATCGGCTATCTGCTCAAGGATGTCGCCGCCGACGAGTTGGCCGCCGCCATCCGCGCGGCCCACCGCGGGCGCCCTACCCTGGCGCCAGAGGCCACCCAAGTATTGCTGCGCGCAACCCGGGGTTCGCCCAGGCTGGGGGATGACCTGACGCCCCGCGAGCGCGAGGTGCTGGCGCTGCTGGCGCTCGGCAAGACCAACCGCGAGATCGCCCAGGCGCTAACCGTGAGCAACTCGACGGCCAAGTTCCATGTGAGCAGCATCCTCTCCAAGTTGGGCGCGGCCAGCCGCACCGAGGCCGTGGCGCTGGCGCTGCAACACAAGCTGGTGGACTGAATGACGCCAGAGGTCGCCCTGCGACGCTTGCTCGGGGCCATCAGCTTGCTCATGGCCCTGTTGCTCGCCGGCGCGCCCTCGGCCTGGGCCGGGCCCCCGGCGCCCATGCTCCTGCTGCCCGCCACGCCTCGCGCCTTTGTCGAGTTGGCGGCCCTGAACCTCAACGTCGCCATCCAGTGCGCTGACGACGCCTGCGCCATCGAGACCGAACAGATCTATCACCTCCAGAACCGCGACCGCCTCAAGGGCGCCGAGATCCAGGTGGCCCTCCAGGGCGCGGCAGGGGAGCCCGCCAGCGTCTCTTTTGCCCTCGCCGCCCAGGCCACGGCCCTCGGAGCCGATACCTGGGCGCTGCGCTTTGGGCCGGAGCAGACCATTATCGCCACGGTGCGCTATCGCGAACCCCTGGCGAGCCCCGCTTTTGCGCGCTGGCAATGGCAAGGCGCCGGGCTGAGCGTCTGGGGCCGCCCCACCAGCGCGCGCATCGAGCTGCGCTTGCCGTGGGATGCGCCGGAGGATCTGATCCTGGCGCAACAGCCGCCTGCCGATGGCTTTGATGGGCGCGTTCTGCATTGGGAGTACGAGAACCCGACCGCCCTGGGCCCGTTCCAGGTGTGGCTTGTTGCGCCAACGGCCTGGCAGCAGGGGGAGACCCTGCGGCGCGAGGGGCAGCTCCTAGCCTTGGCCCGCTTTTACCGCGAGCTGGGGCGCGAGGCCGTGCGCACCGGAGCGCCCTACCCCGACACCTACCCCTTGGCGCTGGGCGCCCTCGAGACCGCAGCGCACCTGGATGCCTCGCCCGAGCCGCACCTGGCCCTGGCCGACCTATACCTGGAACGGGCCGCCGAACTGCCCGCGCTGGCGCCCAACTATCGCCTGCTGGCCGCAGAGGAGCTGGAGGCCGCCCTGCAAGCGGGCTCGCCCAACGCGGCGATCTCAGAGCGGCTGGCCGAGCTCTATTTCGACCTGGCGCAACAGGCCCGCGAGGGCGGCAGCCCAACGGACGCCCTGCACTATATCGGGCTGGCCCGCGAGCACGCCGCCGGCGGCGCGGTGGGCGATGCACTGACTATCGAGGCGATGACCCTGGATTGGGCGCTGGATCTGGCCTCCAAGGGGCGCGTGGCCGAGGCCCTGGTGCAAGCCGCCGATGTGCTCTCGCCGCGCGTGCAGGATGCCCTCTACCGCTATGCCCCTCCCCTCGTGGCGGCGCGCACCGAGATCACGCTAACGGCCCAAGCGCGCACGGTTGGCTACCGGCTGTATCTATACCCACCTTTGGCCCAAGAGACCCTGGCCCGCCTGCACGAATTGGCCCAGACCCTCGATGGCATGGCATCCACCCATGCGAGCTTGACCCCCCACGGCGACGCCGCTGCGCCCTGGGCCGATCTCTTGTTGCAGGTAGAGTATGCGAGCCTGGGCGACCTGGCCTACAAGTCGCAGGTGGTGGCGCAACTAGGCAGCGCCGAGCCAGACCTGGTGCAGGCTCTCATCGCCGCGCCCTGGGGCAACGAGCTGGCCGCCCTGCACGTGTTCCGCACCCCCTGGATGGACCTGTACACCTATCAAGAGCGGCCTGCTTTTGAGAGGCTGGAGGCCCTGCGACAGGAGCAGGCTCAGTACACCACGTGGCGCCTGGTCGAGGTGGCCAGCGGACGGCCAGAGGTAGAGCGCGATCAATTGGAGCAGCAACTCACGGCCCTGGCATTGCGAGAACAGCGTCAGATCTGGGAGAACCTGTCTTCGGCGAGCTACTGGTCGTACCACGTGGTCTTTGAGGAGCCCTCCGCCCTGCCCACCATGGATTGGCTGGTCGGCTGGGGACAGGAGCGCGAACTAGAGATCGCCCATCGCTTTTTCTGGTGGCGCAGAATCGCCGAGCACGCCGGGGTCGCTCTGGGCGTGCTGGCGCTGGCGGTGGTTGTGGTGACGTGGCTGCGCAAGCTCATGCGCCGGCGCCGGGCCCGGCCAAAGGCAGGGTAACCTTCCGTCAACGGTGCGCTCCCTGGCCTTGGGTCGGCAGCATGCGCAGCGAGAGCAGATAGCCCGCCAGAGAAAAGAGCGCCGCCAGCGCAAACACCGGCGCATAGCCCGCTACGCTCACGAGGATGCCCCCCAGGGTGGGCAAAAAGTAGAGCGGCCCCAACACCGTATTGCTCAACCCAAAGTAGCTTGGCCGGTCGGCCTCCGGCGCAATGTCGTACAGGTAGGCCATGCGGCTGATGCCGTCGCACGAGACCCCCAACCCCTGCACGGCAAAGACCAGGGCAAAGAGATAGCCTGCATAGGCGGGCGGCGCGCCCCGCCACCACAGGCCGTGGGCCAGGCTAAAGCCCAGCACCGCCAAAGGCGCCAGCAGCCCCAGGATGCGCGCCAGCCGAAAGGTCCACAGATTGCCCTGCCGCTTGCAGGTGCGCGCCCAGATCAGGTTCGAGACGGTGCGCATGAGCATGCGCGCCGAGAGATACAGGCCCGCCATAGAGGGCGGCGCGCCCAGGATCTCGACGGCGAACAGGATATAAAAGGGCTCGGCGATGTTCAGGCCGGTGGCGGCAGCCCGAGCGCTCACGTATAGGGCAAAGCGCCGGTCGTTGCGCAGGAGCGACGGCGTGCGGCGGATCTGTTGCTTCAGGTTCACGGCCCGGCCCCGGGCCACGCCGCCAGGCTCGATCACCAGGCTAATGGCGCACACGGCGCAGAAAAAGGCCACGCCAGAGATGCCCATCAGCCAGGCATAGTTCGACGGAAAGGGCGCCCTGCCGGGGGCCAGCAGATAGCTCACCCCCAATCCGGCCAGCACCCCGCCGATATCCCCCGTCAGGCTGCGCAGCGAGACCAGCGTGGCGCGCTCACTCTGCGGCACGATGCGGGCCACCAACTCGGCCCGCGCCACAGCCGAGCTTCCGGCAGCCATCCGGGTCACCACAAAGAGTATAATCAGTATGCTTAGTAGCAATTCAGGGTGCGTAGGGGCCAGCCAGACGATCAGGGCCGCCAGGATCAGATAGAGCACGATGCGTACGCTCTCCAACATACGCACCACCGGCAAAAAGCGCCTCAGGCGTTGCAGCCAGCCTGCCACAAAGAACTGGGGCAGTAGCCAGCCGAAAAAGCGCAGCGAGGGCACCAACCCGGCGATCACGTGCGAGGCGCCCAGGTCCACGATCATGAGCGGCAGCACAGTGCCCGGATCGGAGAGGGTCATGCTGCCTTCGACGAAAAAGTGATTGATGGCGCTCCAGAGCATGTTCCGGCGCGTGGTGCGCGGCCCGATCTCCGCTGATTGGTTGGTCATCTCCTACTCCGGCGATTTGGTGCAACAAGACCGGATTATAGCAGCGTCGCTGCCAGGCGCGAAAGCAGCGCTTGACAGGCGCCTGCCTCTGCCGCTATGATGCGCCCAATGACCGTCGCGGCGCCCTTGTTCGGGCAGGCCCACATCCAGGAGGTGCAGCCATGCAACGCAACCCCGTTCCCTACGATCACCAGTTGGCCAAGACCCTCAGCATCTTGGAGAACCCCGGCCTGCTCTTGACCGGAACTCGCCCCTCGGGCGAATCCAATGTGATGACCATCGGCTGGGGCGCTGTGGGCGTCATCTGGGGAGAGCCCATGTTCGTGGTCATGGTGCGCCCCTCGCGCCATACCTACGGCTTTATCGAGGATTCGCACGAGTTCGCCGTCAACGTTCCCACCCCCGAGATGCGCGATTGGGTGGCCGTCTGCGGCTCCAAGAGCGGACGCGACGTGGACAAGTTTGGCGCGCACAATGTGGCCACCAGCCCCGGGCAACAGGTCCAGGCCGTGACCATTGACGCCTGCCCCCTGGTGTACGAGTGCCGCGTGATGCACTGGAACGACGTGATCCCCGCCAATCTGGCCTCGGAAGCCGAGTGGAGCTTTTACCGGGGGCAGGACTATCACCGGGTCTTTTTCGGCAGGATCCTGGGCGCCTACGCCAGTCCCGACTACTGATCCGCCAAGCGCCGCGCGCCTGTGTGGGCCCGCACAGGCGCGCACGCCCGTCGCCTCGGCGCATAGCTCGTTGATCGCGAGACAGCCCGGCCCGCCCCTGCCCAGCCCTTGCGCCCGGGTATAGAGCTGGCGCACCGGCGCCATCAGGAACATGGGCGCGCCGGCTGTGGGCCCGGCTCCTGCCCTGGCCCCACAGCCGGCCACAGGATTCCCAACAGAGTCGGTCAGGATTCGAGGCGCTTTGACACTCGCCCTCCCCTCGCTATAATAGGGCTATCCACTGTGAGGGCCCTCCCTCTTTCGCATGGACGCACATCCCTGCCACGCACGCGACGCAAGAGGCAGATACGATATTATGGACAAGACCAGACAAAAGAGGCGCTGCCCCAAGTGCAACCAGCCCAATGACCTCGGCGCCACAGCGTGCTCCACCTGTGGCGCCGAGCTGGTTCGGCGCTGCCCCGTCTGCGGCGCCATGCGCCCTTGGAACGTCGCCCGCTGCCCCCGTTGCGCCTCGGGCGCCGATGACGCATCGCTCTTTACCGATATCTTTCGCCGCGCCCGCACCGGCGTCCTGGCCGATCGCTACCGCATCCAGGATACCCTGCACTCGGGCCGCGTCACCACCATCTATCGGGCGACGGACCTGGCCGACCCCAACCGCACCTACGCCATCAAGGAACTCTCGCCCATGACCCTCATCCGCCCGGAGGAGAGGCGTGAGGCCGAGGCTGCGTTGCAGCGCGCCGTCGAGCGTTGGGCCGCGCTGGATCACCCGAGCCTGGCTCGCGTGGTGGACCACGTAGAGGACCAAGAACGCCAATACGTGGTGTGCGAATACGCCCCCGGATGGAGCGGCGAGCGCATCATCGGCGAGCCCAACGTGCGCGTCACCCCCGAGTTGGCCCGCAATTGGGGCGCCCAACTCTGCGATCTGCTCACCTATCTGCACAGCCGCCCCCAGCCGCTCTATGTCCCATTCCTGGCGCCCGGGCATATCGTGGTCGCGCCGGATGGCCGGGTGCGCCTGGTGGGGCTGGGGCTGGGGCAGATCTATAGCCCCGGGCTCTATGGCCCCCACGGGAGCATCACGGGCTATGCCGCGCCCGAGCTCGCGGAGCAGTTCCCCGACCCGCAGACCGACCTGTTCGCCCTGGGCCGTCTGCTCTATGCCCTGCTCATTGACAGGCTGCTGGAAAAGGGGTTGGCGCGGCCCTTGCCCTTGCAGCAGGCCGTGCCCGAGGCGCCCACCCAGCTCGTGCAGGCCATTGCCAGGGCCGCCGGGCGCCGCCGCGAGCGCCGCTATGCCTCCGCCGCCGATATGCGTGAGGCGCTATGGGATGCCGTGCAGGGCGCTCTGCAGCCCATCGAAGACTGGTACTCTCAGGCGCGCGTGGCGCCCGGCGAAGCAGCGCAGCAGGTCGCCCGCGCGCGGGCGGGGCGCGGCAGCATGGAAGACCTGGGCTTTGCCCGCGACCCACGCTTTGGCCGCCCGCCAGAGCCGCCTCCCGCAGCGCCCGCCCTCCGCGAGCGCCCCCAGGCCCGGCTCTCGGTGCAACCCCACGAGTTCAACCTGCGTGACCTGCCCGCCGAGGGACGCAAGCGCCTGGTGCTGACCGTGCGCAACACGGGCGAGGGCGATCTGACCTTTCGCCTGGTCCGCTATGCCGAATGGTTGCGCGCGCCCGAGCGCGAGGTCACCCTGGCGCCCGGCAAAGAGGCGCGGGCCATCGTATCCCTGGATCCGGCGCGTTTGGCCGGTGGTCGCAGCTACGAGCCGCGCGCCCTGGCCGTGGATTCCAGCGTGGGCCGCCAATGGATCGGCATCCGCGCCGAGATCGCCACGGCGCCCGTGCTCCTGCTGGAGCGGGATAGCCTTGATTTCGGGCGCATCGAGGACGATGCCGCGCGCTCTCTGCCGCTGGCCATCCGCAATGGCGGGCGTCAGTTGCTGACCGGCCAGTGCGTGGCGCGTGCGCCCTGGCTACAGGTTAGCCCCACCGAGTTCCGCGTGGGGCCGGGCAATCAGATGCAACTGGACGTGCGCATCCTGCCGGACCGGCTCCCCAATGGCCCGCAGCAGGCCCAGGAGGCGTTGCTGCTCGATAGCAACGGCGGCCAGGCCCGGATCGCGGCCCAGGCCTGGCGGCCCCGGCCACGCCTGCACGTGGGCGCGGCGCAGCTCGATTTCGGCCACGCTTCGGAGGGCCAGGTCGTTGAGCGCACACTGCTCGTGAGCAATGCGGGAGATGGCCCCTTGCAGGGCGCCGCCCGCAGCCTGTTGCCCTGGATGCAGCCCTACCCGGAGCGCTGGACATGCGAGCCGGGCGAGTCATTGCAGCTCCGCATCGTGTGCGATTGCGCCGGGCTGGCCGATGGCCCTATCCACGTGCCCCAGGCGTTACGCTTGCAGACCAACGGTGGCGTTGCGTCGCTGGCCCTGGACATGCAGATCAGCGCACCGCGCATGGTCATCGAGACGCCCCTCCTGGACCTGGGGCGCGTGATGCGCGGCGAACGGGCCCAAAGCGAGTTGGCGATCCATAACGCGGGCTCGGCCCCATTGGAGGCCCTGGCGACTCCCGCCGTCCCCTGGCTGAGCGTCGCCGAGGAAAGCGTGGTCTGCGCGCCGGGCGAAATTCGCCGCATCCAGGTGGTTGCCGATACCAGCGCCTTTGAGCGCGGCATCCGGCTGGACGTACCGGCGGGCCTGCGCCTCGCCGCTGGCTCAGACGTGCAGACCGTCCCGGCCCGCCTGGTGGTCATCCAGCCCGATTTGCGCGTCGAGCCAGAGCGGGTGGATTTCGGCTATGTGGATCCCGCCGAGCCCGCCAGGCAGACCATCACGCTGCACAATGACGGCACCGGCGCGCTGGCCTGGCACGCCCAAACCGACGCCGAGTGGGTCGAGATCGCGCCCTCAACCGGCGTGTGCCCCGAAGGGGGGCAGGCGGCCATCGTCCTGACAGCCTATGCCCTGGCCCTGGAGGCGGGGCGCAGCGAGGCGACGGCGACCCTGGCCATCAGCAGCGATGGCGGGCGCATCAAGCTTCCCTTGCACCTGGCCCTGGCGGCGCCCCGCCTGGAGGTGGATCGCACCTTTGTGGATTTGGGCGTCAGCGTCAACCGCAGGGATACCGAGGCGAGTATACGGGTGTTCAATCGCGGCCTGGGGCTCTTGCGCGGTGTCGTGAAATCGGATAGACTGTGGTTGGTGATAGATCGCGCGTCGTTCGAGTGCGAGATGGGCCACTCGGTCGAGCTGGGCATCCACACGGATATGGACGAGTTCGCCGATCCCTTGAGCGAGGATCGTGGCGTGATCCAGATCGAGAGCAACGGGGGGTTGCTGGAGGTCGATACCCGCTTGCAGACCGCGCTGGTGGCCGAGCTGGCCGAGCCGGAACCTGTGACCATGAGCGCGGGCGACGAGGATCACCCGCCGCAAGGCCGCCTGATGCTGCGCAACATTGGCATGGCGACGGCCCGGGTAGCGTTGCGGCCCGCCGTGCCAGAGCTGGCCGTTTCTCGCGAGCAGTTGGAAGTCAAGCCAGGCAAAAGCGTGCGCGTGACCTTGCGCTGGCAGGGGATCTTGCCTCCACTGACGGCCGAGACGGCGATTGAGGTTCATTCGGGCGAGACGGCTCTGCGCGTGCCCGTTTACCTGCCCACAGGCAGACCCTAGCGAGCCCCGTCGGGGCGCCGGTTCCACCCATACCCGAAAAGACGAGGTGAAGGGCGATGAAGTTGCTGATGGCGATTGTCCGAGATGACTATGCCGCCGACGTGAACTATGCGCTGACCAACGAGGGGTTCAGCTCTACCCGCATTAGCACCACCGGAGGTTTCTGGCGTCGAGGCAACGTCACCTTTCTGATCGGCGTTGAAGACGATCAGGTCGAAAAGGCCCTGGGCATCATAGATGCCAACGCCGGCCCCGAGATCGAGCCCAAGACCGCGCCAGAGACCCATCCCCCCCATCGAGCCACGGTATTCGTGCTCGACACCGATGCCTTTGCCCGTTACTGATCGGAGCGCCGGCTGATTGAGATCAGCCGGCGCTCATCCTATCCGCCTGCGGGGATCTAGGTCAAAGGCGATGCCCAGCATCCATGCGCATCAAAGGGCAGCGGGGCAAGGTCGCCCTCGATCTCCAGGTCGCTGTGCGCCCTCACCTCCGGCAACAGCGCCTCGGAGACCAGCAGGTGCTCCAGGTGCAGGGTATCGCGAATGGCCACGATGCGCAGCGCCTCGCAGGCGATAGCGCGCTCACGGAACGCTGCTGCCTCGATGGCGCCCCTGTCGGTCTCGTAGGGCAGAGGGATCTTGCCCCGCTCCATGTTCCCCGAGGTCAGGATGTTGGCCCGTAGCGCCGGCCAATCTATCTGATCCACCAGCCGCTGGGTGGTAAAGTCGGCCAGGCCGACCCCCAGGGCGTTGCCGTGGCTGGCGGGCGTCACATCCAGCACCACCAGCGAGCGAATGTACGGCGCCTCGGGCCACTCGTCCTCGCCGATGATGCGCTTGCGCCCAATGACATAGCAGTCCATGCCCGTGCCGCTGATCTCTTTGCCCAACCGCTCCACGATGCCGATGTCTATCTGCTGAAAGGGGATCTTGGGGCTGAGGACCTTGGCGCGCGCCAGCAGCGCCGGTTCCCGCGCCACGATCTCTTCCGGGCGCAGGCCGTGTAGCTCGGCCACGCCCCCGCGCGCATTCTCGACCAGGCCCAGACCCGCCAGGATCGGCGCCCGCGCGAACATGCAGGCTGCCACCTCGGGGATGTAACGGCGCAGGCCATCGGAGCCGTGGTGATGCACCGCCACGGCCTGGCGGTGCTTGCCCATGCCGATCACGGCCATCTTGCATAGGCCGCTCTCGATCTCGCCGTCGAAATTGGTGTGTTTTTTGATGCGGTTGGCCAGGATGATCCCCGTGGCGCGGGCGGCGTTGGCATCCAGATAGACCGGCAACCCCGAGGGCGATTCGCCCAGTTGCACCACGGCCATGTCGCTGCGAATGGGCGCGCCCATGCTGCGCTCGTCAATGCCCAGCTCGGCCAAGAGCTCGCGCTGCCCCTCGGCGTTGCCGCCCCCGTGGCTGCCCATCGCCGGAAAGATAAACGGCCGCCCGCCGCGCCCGCGCACCGCCTCCACGATGGCCTTGATCACCGTCGGCATGGCGGCGATGCCACGGCTTCCGGCGGTGATGGCGATCTCGTCGCCCGGCGCAATGCGCGCCAGCGCGCCGGCGGCCTCCAATTGGGCGTGCACCTCGGCGGGCAGATCCGCCACCTCGGGCTGGCGCCAGAGCTGGCGCACCTTAGCCATGCGCACCCCCTCCAGGCTCCTGCGCGGCTCGATCACTCCCTGTTCCGTCATCTATTTCGCTCCTCCTGACATGGATTATGTCGCCCTGCTATCTCGCGCCGAGACGCCCGCTTCACCCGGCCCCTTGGCTCTACACGGTGCCCCGAGAACCGCGCCCCCGCTACGTACCTCGAAAATGGACTCAAACCATCCTCGCGCCTTGGGACAGCGTCCGACGCTCCGGCGGCGTACGCAGCGGACGGAGTACAACGCCGCGCTCCCAGACCCGCCCTGTTTTCATCCCTGGTGGTGCGCCATGCGCCTGTGCCTCTACCAGTCCACCTGGGCGCGCTCGGCCACCACGCGCCGGTACACGTCCAGGGTCTGCCCGGCGATCACATCCCAGTTGTAGATCGTCCGCACCTTTTCCAGGGCGTTGGCCACCCGCATGGCCGCCCATTCGGGATGTTGCAGGGTATGAACGATCCCCCAAGCGCACGAGCCGGCGTCGCCCGGATAGATGGTGATGCCCGTCTCGCCATGCTGCACCACCTCGCGCAGGCCGCCCACCTCCGAGGCGACCACAGGCGCCCGCGCCGCCATCGCCTCTAGCGCCACGATGCCGAACGGCTCGTACAGGCTGGGGAAGACGGCGCAATCGGCCGCCTTCAAGAGCCGATTGCGATCCTCGTCGGGCACAAAGCCCAACAGTAGCACCTTGTGCTCCAGGTGCAGTTCGGCAACCAGGGCGCGCATCGCGTCCAGCTCGGGCCCCCGCCCGGCGATGATGAACTTGGCTTCGGGCACGTGGGCCAGCACCCGGGGCGCAGAGCGGATCAGGGTCTCGATGCCTTTTTCGTGCACGATGCGCCCCACGTGAAAGACGATCTTCTCATGGGGCAGGGCATACTGCCGCCGGAACTCGGCCAGGTCCTCGCCCTCCAGCTCATCAAAGGCAGCGGGATTGACGCCGTTGGGGATCACATCCAGCTTGTCCTCCGGGGTCTGAAAGTAATCGCAGACCTCCTGGACCATGTACTGGGTGCAGACGATCACGCGCCAGGCCTCAAAGGTCAGTTCCCACTCGGTGCGGTCAATGCGTTCCGATTGCGGGCCGGCGAGAGAGCCGCGCCCACGACCACGCTCGGTGGCGTGGATGGTGGCCACCAGGGGCAGGCGAAAGGCGTGCTTGAGCTCGCGCGCGGCCAACGCGGTCAGCCAGTCGTGGTTGTGGATCAGGTCAAAAGGGCCGCACCGCTCGATCAGGGTGCGGCAATAGCTCGCCAGTACCTGGTTGGTCTGCCATGCTTCGCCATAGAAATCGCCCGACCCAAAGGTGGCCACCGGCGCCCGGTGGATGAACAGCTTCCCCTGTTGCTCCTCCGAGGTCCCGCCCTGGCGCATAGGGGTGACCACGTGCATCTCCAGATCGCGGCGGGCCAACGCGGGCGCCAGGTCCGCCACATGCTGGCCAAGGCCGCCGACAATGTGCGGGGGATACTCCCAACTGAGCGTCAATACACGCATGGCGTCCCTCCTATGCGGTCGGATTGTGACTCGATGCGGATTATACCAGCGCAGCCCGGCGCCGACAACGGAGCGGCTGGGCCGGGAATTCGCTCCGCCCGCTTGCCCGCCGGTCCTGCCAGCGCTACAATGGGCTCAGCAACACCGCACGAAAGGACGCTCCATGAGTACAGACATTCAGCAAGCCCTGCGAGAACGCGCAGTGGACGGCCAGTTGGCCTGCGAGCACGCCCACGCCATCGCCGCCCAGTTCGGCATCAGCCCAGGCGAGATCGCCGCCCTCGCCAATGGAGAGTTGGAGCTCCGCTTTTACCGCTGCCAGCTCGGCCTCTTTGGCTATGGGCTCAAATCGCTGGGCCAGAGCAAGATCGTCCAGGCGGCAGCCCATGTCCCGCCGGAGATCGAGGCCGCGCTGCGCGCCCGCGCCAGCGGAAACAACATCTCTTGCCTGGACGTGTGGGAAGTGGCCGAGCAGTTCGCCTACCCACGGCTGGGCATGGGCAATATCGTCGAAGCGCTGGGCCTTCGCGTGCGGCCCTGCCAGCTCGGCTGCTTTTAGCCAAGGCGTCGAGCCACAGCATGCCCATCATCCTGCAATCAAAGGCCGGCATCGCGGCCATGCGGCGCGCCGGCCACGTGAACGCCCTGGCGTTGGAGGCCGTCTGCGCCGCCGTGCGCCCGGGCATCACCACCCGCGAGCTGGATCGCATCGCCGAGGATGTGATCCGCTCCCACGGCGGCGTTCCCGCCTTCCTGGGCTACCCCAACAGCGACCCCGGCGGCCCCGCCTACCCTGCCACGATCAACGCCAGTATCAATGACGAGCTGGTGCATGGCATCCCGGGCCGACGGCGCCTGCGCGAAGGGCAGATCCTGAGCATTGATGTGGGCACCATCCTGGATGGCTATGTGGGAGATTCCGCCGTGACGGTGCCTGTGGGCGCCATCTCTGCCGAGGCCCGGCGGCTCCTATCCGTGACCCAGGAGGCGTTGCGCCTGGGCATCGAGGCATCGCGCGAGGGCAACCGCCTGGGCGATGTCTCTGCCGCCATCCAGCAATGGGCCGAAGCGCAGGGATTCCAGGTGGTGCGCGAGTACACCGGCCACGGCGTGGGGCGCAACATGCACGAAGAGCCCCAGATCCCCAATTGGGGCAAGCCCAACCGGGGCGCGCCGCTGCGCGCCGGCATGACCTATGCCCTGGAGCCGATGCTCACCATCGGCGCACCGATCTTGCACGTCAAGAGAGATGGCTGGACCGTGGCGACGGTCACAGGGGAGTTGTGCGCCCATTTCGAGCACACCATCCTGGTTACCGATGGGGAGCCCGAGATCCTGACGCTATAGGCTCCCATCGGCGGCCTCGCCCAACACGTACATGCCCACAGATCCAAGAGGAGCATACCCATGATCGTACACCAGGCCGACCGTCGCCCCCGCGAGCTGCAACCGGGCGTGCAGCACACGGTGCTGAGCTACAACGATGACTTGATGCTGTGCGAGGTATCGCTGGCCAAGGGGGTCGTTTTTCCGACCCATGCGCACCCCCACGTCCAGATCGTCTATGTGGTCAGAGGCCGCATCTCGATCGAGCGCGAGGGCCGCACCGACATCCTGGCGGCGGGGGAGAGTTGCGCCCTGGCCCCCGACGAGAGCCACGGCGTGACGGCGCTGGAGGATGCCCTGGTCATTGACGCGTTTCACCCTGTGCGGGCGGATTTCGTCGCGGCCAACCAGGGCTAGAGCGCGTCATAGCACCGTGCGGCCTCGGCCCTCGTCGCGTTCCGAGCGCGGCCCTTGGCCGTCATCCACCTCGGGCGTAAAGGGGGGCAGCTCGTCGTCGCCCTCGGCGGCGGGCCGTCCGCCCTTCTTTTGCTCCAGCTCGTCATAGACGGCGAACCACTCGGCCATCTCGCGGCGGCGGCGCTCGGCTTCTTGCTGGCGCGTGCGCTCACGATACGCCTCGATGCGCCGAAAGATCTCGGCCTGCACCTCGGCGGGGGCGCCTACATGGTCAAAGGTGAAATCGCCGCGCCCGGCGGTCTGCACCAGCACGCTGCCATAGTTGAGCAGGCCGGCCCAGGGATTCGGGATCTCGAAACGCACGTTCTGGATCATCCCCAGGCTGGCCTCGCGCCGCTCGGAGCGCAGCAAGAGCGGACGCTGCTCCACGTCAATGATGCGGTCATTGGTGACGATATATTGGTCGTTGCTCCAGTCTGTGACCTCCCAAACCAGCCAGGCCATGGAAAAGATCGCCAGAACCAGCACCGCAAAGGGGTAATAGTCGCCCCACTGCGTGAGAAAGGTCGGCCAGTCGAACTGGGCCAGGACCGCCAGGGGTATGGCAAGCGCCGCCAGGAGCAAGGGCGGCAGCGCCTTGATCAGCAGGAAAAAGGGGTGTTTGCGCCAGATCACTTGCTCTGGTGTGGCGATGCGTACTTGCGGCAGGATCTGTAGGGTCTGGAGCCATTCGATCACCTTGCCCAGAGGCGCCAGCTCTTTTTGCGGCGCAAGCTCGTCCGCCAGGTCCTCAGGTAGCCCTTCCCCAGGTTGCAGCTCGTGAGGCAGCGCCTCGTCAATGTCAATGCCAAGATAGCCGGAGAGCGCCTCGGCCATCAGGCGGCGCTCGGTGGCGCGCTGGGTGGCCTGCACCCGCTCGGCCTGTCCCCAGATCGCGCTGCGCATCTCCTCGGGATCGGGCACATAGCTCAGGTGCAGCGTGCCGGTCTGCGCCGCCGTCTCCACCACCATGACGCCATAGCCCAGGTGGCTGCCCAGCAGCGTCACGATCACGTTGATATTCTGCACGCGATCAATCGGCACCTCACTGCGCGCCTCGTACACAAACACGACGCGCTGGCGGTAGCTGATCCGCTGGGTGGTGACCACAAAATGGTCGTTCACCCAATCGAACCAATGCCAGACGAGGAGGGCCAGATACGCGCCGCCCGCGATCAGCAGGGGAATGGTAGGGTTGAAAACAACGCCGCCCCACGCCAGGATAGCAGTCAGGAAGGCAAGAAGAAGGACAAGCAGCAGCGTCGGAAACCAGAGGGCCCGCGCCAGAGACACCCAATGGCGATGCGAAAAGTACACGACATGCTCCAGCGGCCCCAACCAATCGAACTGGGGCATGCGCTGGCGGGCCTGCAAGTCATCGGGCAGGGTGAGTTCGCGGCGCAGGCGCGGATAGGTGCGGAGCAGATCCTGGAACTCGGCGCGCTGGATGGTCCACACGCGCATGGCCGTGCGCGCAATGATGGTGGCATCGCGGGGCTCGGGCAGAAAGAGCGAGGTCACGCCAAAGGAATCGCCCTCTCTCAAGGTCCCGATGAGCCTCTGGAAGCCCTTGTCATCCACCCGCTGGATCAGGGCCTCGCCCTCGTCAATGAGGAAAAAGTTTGCGCCCAGATCCGCCTGGCGGCACAGGATCGCACCCGGCGACACCTGATGCTCGTGGGCGATGGTCGCCGCCAGCGCCAGGCCGTCGTAGGACACAAAGCGAAACAAACCCGTATTGCGCAGACGCTCGACAAGATCCATGCCGCCCCATCCGGCGCCTCCGGCGCCATCGTGCACCTGTAGCTTTGCAACGCGGCCAAGATAGCGCGCGGCCTGCCGCTTGTCAAGGAGGCGCGTTCCGGCTAGGATACGCGGCGCACTATCCGGGTAACGCCCGGCGCCAGCACGCGACACGAGGAGCCCACATGCCACTTGCCCATGAGGAACGCTATGCGTTGGCCGAGCGCCTATGCGCCCGCTATGCCGAGGCCACAGAGGCCGTGTTGGTTGGCGGCCTGTACGGCTCGACGGCGCGCGGGGCCGACACCCTTTGGTCCGACCTGGAGTTGCTCTTTGTCGTGCGCGACGGCTCGGGCGCCCGTGGCTTTGCCGCACTCTATGCGGGGACGGCCATCGGCGCCACGGTCATGGAGGAGAGCAAGCTGCTGCGCCAGATCCAGTGCCCGAGCACCGGCTGGCCCATGCAGATGGCGATCCTGGAGGACCTGCACGTGTTGCAGGGCGATGCCTCACTGCCCGCGCGCTGGCTAGAGATAGGCCGCGCGACGCCCCGCGCTCTGCACATGCAGGCCCTGGAGGCGGCGCTGCCCGGCTTGGTGTTCGAGTCGTGCGGGCGCATCTACTCTTGCCGCCAGCGCGACAACCGACATGACCTGCACGTCTCGGTGGTCGAGACGTTGCTGGAGATGAACACGGCCCTCTGCCTGCTGAACGGCTCCTGGGTGCACCACGATTACTATGACGGCATAGAGGACGTCTTTCACTTTGACAAGCTGCCCGAGGGCTATCGCGAGCTGGCGCCCGCCCTGTGGGACAGCCGTAACCCAGCTGAGGCCGCAGCCCTGGCCGAGCGCCTGCTGGGCTCCTTTGTGGCCCTGCTGCGCGCCGAGGGAGTGACCATGACCGATTGGGCCGAGCTGCCGCCAGAACGGTGGCCCCTCGCGCCGAGAAGAGCCATATGACGGGCTTGGTAGCAGAAGACGCCCTCTCAGGGCGGGTGCTCTGGTTGGGTGGCTCGCCCTGTTCCGGCAAGTCGTCCATCGCCCAGGCGCTGGCGCGGCGCTATGGCGCCGCCGTCTATCACTGCGACGACCACTGGCAGGCCCACTGCGCCCTTGTGACGCCCGAGGCCCAACCCCAGATGTGGCGGGCGAGCCGCATGAGCTGGGATGAACTGTGGGGGCGCGATGTGGCCTCGCTGCTGGCCGATGAGCTGGCCATCTATGCCGAAGAGTTCCCCATGATCGTCGCCGACTTGCGCCGCCAGGTGCAGGCCCACGGGCTCGTGATCGCCGAGGGCGCTGCGCTCTTGCCCGGCCATGTGGCCCGCCACGTCGCCGATGCGCGCCAGGCGATCTGGCTGACGCCGACCGAGGCGTTCCAGCGCCGCATCTATCCGCAACGCGGCCCCTGGGTGCAGCAGATTCTGGCCCAATGCACAGAGCCGGATGTGGCTTTTGCGCGTTGGATGGATCGGGATATCGCCTTTGCCCGGCATGTGGCGGCCCAGGCCGAGGCGGCCGGTTTGCGCGCGCTCTGGGTGGATGGCAAGAGCACGCTTGCAGAGAACACACGCACGGTGGAAGAGTGGTTCGCGCCGCATTTGCCGCCCGCCGGCGCGCCCGAGGAGCATGGCATCGGCTAGCACGGCCAAGCCCTGGGCGGGCTTGGCTTCTGGGCGCGCTGGCCTATAATGCGCTGCGAGGCTGGTTCTGCGGGCCACACCCCCTGTGCAGCGCGTCGGGAATGTGCAGGGCAGGGCTGCCGGAGGGGAGGCAACGATGGATGAGCATCTGCAGCGGTTGCGCCGATGGATGGGGCGCGCCACGATGCGGCAGTTCTATACAGAACTCCAGGCGCATCTGCCAACAGACGAATATGAACTGGAACTGGAAGGCGACACGCTCACCGTGTTCCATCTGGAAAAGAGGCGTGGCTTTCTTGGCCTTGGCGCGCGCCAGGTGCGGCGCCCCTGTCTGCAGGTGATCCATCATAGCGACCGGATCGAGGTGCCGGAAGAGTGCGCCGATCCGGCGTTTGTGGCTCTGCTGGCAGAGATGCTTCGCCTGCGCTAGCCCGCGCCCCGGGTATGCCGGATCGATGGCAACAGCCTGTTTGGGGACGTATCTCTCAGGGGCTATAATAGGGAACGATCTGAGAGCCGCGCCCATACAGGAGCCCGTACGTGATCGCCTTCTCCACCGGTTCTGCCGAGCTCGATGCGCTCATCGAAGAGCTCCAGCCTCAGGACAACGTTGTGTTCCTTACCGCCTCTCCTGAGGATTACCGTCCTTTCGTGCACACCCTTGTGCGCTATGTGGCGGATACCGGCGCGCCCCTGATATACGTACGCGCCGATGGCTCCCTGGATGCTCTGGTCGCGGCCCACCCATCTCCCCTGGTGCTGGATATGGAGCAGCACGCGCACGATGGTGGGCGCTGGCTCATGCAACGCATCGAGGCCATTGGCGCCTCGGCTTACTATGTCTTTGATCCCCTGGCGAGCTTTCAGCCGTTGATCGGCGGCGAGGGGGCCGTGCGCTCGCTCTTTTTGACCCTCTGCCCTCGGCTGTTCGAGCTGCACTCTGTGGCCTACTGGGACCTCTCCCAGAACCTGTTCAGCCCTTCCACCATTGCCGCCATCCGCGATTGCACCCAGGTCTTTATCAAAGTCGAGCGCCAGGCCGAGCGAGAGTGGGTCATCACGCCGGGCAAGGTCTGGGGGCGCTATTCCGAGGCCATGTTCCACCCCCACCGCGTCACGCTGGCCAAAGATGGCCTGCACGTGGCCCGCGCCACCGCCGACGGCCTACAGGCCGACGCCTATACGCGATCCTTGGCGGAAAAGAACCGCGAGCTGGCCGAGGTGCGCGATGTGCTGCACGCCCGCAACGAAGAGCTGCACCAGCGTAACCGCGAGCTGGCCGATCTCAACGCCCGCGTCGCCGAACAGAGCCGCCTGTACGAGTCGTTGCGCCACAATCTGGATCACCTGCAGTCCCTCTTTCAGACCGGCTGGGATATCGGCGCCAGCCTGGCGGTGGATCAGGTGCTGGCGGGGATCATGGCTGCCTGTCACAGGCTGTTCGCAGGCTGCGCCTGCCGCCTGCACTTGCCCCATGCCGACGAGATGCCCGTGGACCGTCGTGAGGGGGAGCTGACCGCGAGCTGGGAGCCGATCATCCACCAGGCGGAGGTCGAGGACGCCCGGCGACAGGTGGCGAGGGGGTGCGCAGCGCTCTCTTTGCTGATCGCGTTGCAGGATGAGGGCGAGCAGCCCCGCAGCGCGGCGCTGGCGCCCATCACCCTGCGAGGGCGCTGCCTGGGCACTTTGGAGGTGTATGCCCCCGATAGCCGCCTGGACGATCAGGAATCCCGCATGCTGCTCAGCTTTGTGGCCTCGGAATCCAGCATCGCCCTGGAGAACGCCTATCTGTACCGCGAGACCGATCTGCAGCGCGAGCAACTGCGCAGCTTTGTGGATGACGTGATCAAGAGCGAAGAACGAGAGAGCCGCCAGGTGGCCCTGGACCTACACGACGGCCTCGTGCAGATGATCGTGGCCTCGTACCAGCGGCTGCAAACGGCCCAGGCCCTGCGCGGCCAGGACCCCGACGTGGAAGAGCGCGAAATCGGCAAGGGTGTGCAGATCCTGCGCGAGGCGATCCACGAAGCGCGCCGCCTGATCAGCCAGCTACGCCCGGCCGGCCTGGATGACTTTGGGCTGGAGCACGCCTTGCGGGTGTACCTGGGCGAGTTGCAGTCCGCCAACGCCTGGGAGATCCGCCTGACCGTGGATCCGAGCTGGCCCACGCTGCCGCCGGTGGTCGAGGCCTCGCTCTTTCGCATTGTGCAGGAGGGGGCCAACAACGCCCTCCGCTATGCCCAGGCCGACCATCTGGACGTGACGCTGGGCGTGGAGGCGGGCGATCTGATCGTCTCTGTGAGCGACGCGGGCCGGGGATTCGATCCAACGACCGTAACGGCGCAGCCGGAAAAGGGGCTGCATATGGGCCTGGTGAGCATTCGCGAGCGCGCCCGCCTATTGGGGGGGGGCTGTCGCGTCGAGAGCGCCACAGGCCAGGGAACCCGCATCACCGTCACGATCCCACGCGCCGGCGCACTGGCCTTTGCCGAGGAGGAAACGTGATCCGCATCGTGCTGGTAGATGACCAGGCCATCGTGCGCGAGGGGCTGCGGGCGATGCTGAGCCTGGAGCCCGACATGATCATCGTGGGCGAGGCATCCGGGGGGCAAGAGGCGCTGGCTCTGGTGGCGCGGCTGCGCCCCGATATCGTGCTGATGGACGTGCGTATGCCCGACATGGATGGCCTCACGGCCCTGGAGCGCATCAAACGCGCCGATCCCGATGCCGCCGTGATCATGGTCAGCCTATACGATGATGCGGACTATTTGTACCGCGCCGTCTCTGCGGGCGCAGCGGGCTATATCCTCAAGGAGGCCAGCCGGGGCGAGCTGGTGCGGGCGGTGCGCCTGACCGCCGAGGGCGGCTCGATCATCTCGCCCAATATGCTGCGCGAGCTGCTGGACCGCATGAGCGCGCTCATGTCGCCGGCTGCCTGCCCGCCCCGCCCCGGCGACGTGGCCCTGACCCCGCGCGAGGTCGAGGTGCTGCGCTGCGTGGCCGAGGGCAAGACCAACCAGGAGATCGCCGAGCAGCTCATCGTCAGCGCCACCACCGTCAAAACCCACGTGCAGAATATCCTCCAAAAGCTCAATGTCTCGGATCGCACCCAGGCCGCTGTGGTAGCGCTGCGTTGTGGCCTCATCGAGTGAGACCCCTCAGGGGGCTCATCCGTCCATCCTCCATTCGGAGGATGGACGCAAGGCACAGATACGCTAGGCGGACGATAGGCGCAAGGGCGCATTTGTGCTACTATACTGGACAGATTGCCTGCCATCCGTGCAACCTGCACAGATGGGGGCGCTGAGCATCTCTTCCCTCACTGGCGCGGGATACGCCATCGTCGGCATGGACCCCTTTGCTTTACTATTCTATGCGCCATGACTGTCAGCCGGAGGAGAAGACAAACACATGCCGAACCTGCAGCGCCCCAATGCCAACGACATCTCGCAGACCACCAACCGCTCGCGCGATGTCGTCCCCGGATCCGGTATCTGTTCCCGCTGTATCGATGGATGCACGGGCAACTGCGAGGTCTTTAAATCCACCTTCCGCGGTCGCGAAGTGCTGTATCCCGGCCCCTTTGGCACCATCACTGCCGGCGGCGACAAGGACTATCCGGTAGATTTCTCCCATTTCAACATCATGGGATACGCCCTGGGCGCCGAGGGCCTGCCGGAGGGCGTCGAGGCCACGCCGGACAACACCCTGTTCACCTATGTCAACACCGAGGTCGAGATCGGGAACACCCACAAAGAGCGCCTGCAGATGCCCATCATCAGCGGCGCCCTGGGCTCCACCGAGATCGCACGGGCCAACTGGGAGCATTTTGCGGCGGGCGCGGCCATCTCGGGTGTGGTGCTCACCTGCGGCGAGAACGTGGCGGGCATTGACCCCCAGCTCAAGCTGGATTCCCACGGCAAGATCGTGGATTCACCCGAGCTGCGGCGCCGCGTCGAGACCTATCGCCGCTGGCATCAGGGCTATGGCGATATCCATATCCAGATGAACGTCGAGGACACCGCCTTTGGCGTGGCCGAGTATGCCGTCAGCCAACTGGGCGTCGAGACCATCGAGCTCAAGTGGGGCCAGGGCGCCAAGTGCATTGGCGGCGAGATCAAGGTGGATTCGCTAGAGCGCGCCATCGAGCTACAGCGGCGCGGTTACCTGGTGACCCCCGACCCCTCCAACGAGGCGATTCAGGCAGCCTTTCGCGATGGCGCCATCAAGCAGTTCGAGCGCCACTCGCGCCTCGGCTTTGTGGATCAGGAAGGGTTCCGCCGCGAGGTGGAGCGCCTGCGCGCCCTGGGCGCCAAGCGCGTGACCCTCAAGACCGGCGCCTACCCCATGCGCGAGCTGGCCATGGCCCTGCGCTGGTCCTCTGACCTGGGCATTGACCTGCTGACGATTGACGGCGCATCGGGCGGCACCGGCATGAGCCCCTGGCGCATGATGGTCGAGTGGGGCATCCCCCCCGTCTACCTGGAGGCCATGACCTATGAGCTGTGCCAGGAGCTCGAGCGCCAGGGCGCCTATATCCCCAGCCTCGCCTTTGGCGGCGGGCTCTCTGCCGAGGATCAGATCTTCAAGGTGCTGGCCATCGGCGCGCCCTATATCAAGGGCGTCTGCCTGGGCCGCGCCATCATGATCCCCGGCATGGTCGGCAAGAACATCGGCGAGTGGCTGAAAAAGGGCCAGCTCCCGCGCACCGTCTCGCAGTTTGGCGAGTCGGTGGAAGAGATCTTTGTGACCTATGAGACGCTCAAGGCGCGCTTTGGCTCCGAGATCAACGAGCTGCCCCTGGGCGCCATCGGCTGGTACACCTATGTGGACAAGCTCCAGGTCGGCCTGCAGCAACTCATGGCGGGCAGCCGTAACTTTAGGCTGGACACCATCTCCCGCCGCGACGTGGCCGCCCTCACCCGCGAAGCTGCCGAGATCACGGGCATCTCGTATGTGATGGATGCCTACCGCGACCAGGCTATGGACATCATCGCCGGGCGCGGGTAGGTCCTTGTCTCGTTCGCATAGTCAGGGCCTCGCGTCACAGTGGCCCTCACCCCGCCGTCGCAAGCTCCGGCGACCCTCTCCCGCACGCGCGGGAGAGGGTGCGACCCGTCTTCGGGTCGCGGGTGAGGGCCATCCGGGAGCAAAATCCTATTTGGGCATCGCCTTGAGGGCTATATACGCCGCGCGAGGCTGAAACTCGGGATAGCCCGGATCGGTGATGGCCCACCAGTACTGCTCGTGGTCAGGCGTCCAGTCCGGGTCCGAGACATAGATCAGGCTCATCAGCCCGATCCAGGGCGACCAGTTCGCCTTGGCGTACTGATAGGCGCGCACCAGGTAATCCGCCTTGACCTCCTCACTGACGGCGTGCCAGTGGTAGGGCGAATCGGGCCGGGGGTCGCTGGTCCAGCCGAATTCGAGCAGCGCGATCTGCTTGTCCGCGTCGCCATAGCGCACCATGATGGCCCGCAGATCCTCAACGCGCCGGAAGGCCATGGAGCGATGCCCGCCCAGGCTGGGATTGGCCTCCACCACCGCCGGATCGGTCTCCGGCGGGCTCAGGAACCCGGCGCCGTGTACGCCCAGCACATCGAAATAGCCCCGACTGCTGCCGCCCATCGCCACATACATGCTCTCCAGATACCAGTCATCGGGGCGCGCCTCGGCGTTCCAGGTGCCTGTGGGCGAGAGCCCCGCGCTGATCACCATCGCATTCGGGTCGGCGCGCTTGATGGCCGCATAGCAGCGCTGCAGCAGCGACACATAGGCGCCCGGATCGGGGGTCTTGCCGCCCCACTCGCGGGCCAGGTTGGGCTCGTTCCACACCTGATAGGCGCGGATGCGGCCCTTGTAGCGGCTGGCCAGGGCGAACAGGAAATCGGCCAGATCCTGCGGGTTATCGGGCGGGCCGCTGACGGGATAGCCCCCCCCAGCCCATCTCGGCTGGTAGTCAATGCGCACAAGCAGATCCAGCCCCTCGGCGTTGGCCATCTCGACGATATGGTCCGTGTGCGCCCAGTCAAATTGCCCCTTGGCCAGCTCGATCTCGCGCCAGCCAAAGTTCACCTTGATCCAACCAAAGCCCGCAGCGCGAACAATCTGCACATCGCGGCTGGCGACCTCGGGCCGCCACCAGAGAAAGGCCTGCATACCATACTCGGGCGAGTTCATACGCAGCGGCTTGGCCGCCGGCATGGGCGTGGTCGCTGTAGGCTCGGGCTCGGACGGCGTCGCCGTGGCCTCGGGCTCTGCCGTCGGGGGCTCCTGGGTCGGCGCGGCAGCCTCCTGCGCAGTGGCGGTCTCCGTGGGCAACTCGGTAGGATCGAGCTGGGCCACGGCGGTAAACGTCGGGCGCGCCGTGCGGGTGGGCGCCGTGGTGACATCGGGCGCCTCGGGCGCAGGCGTCGAGCAAGCCGTGACCAGCAGGCTGACGGCCAGCAGCGTCACCAGCAGTGCGGCGCGCAGCGTTCGGTTGGTATAGGTCTTCATAGGCCCCCTTTCGCGGTCAGTGTCCATGCTTGATCTACGGACGTTGGCCGGATGGTGTGAGTTCCGTTGCATGGGCGAACGCCGGGCAAAGCAGGCCGGGCGCACCAAGGCCCTCACCCCCAGGCGCCCGCAGCGCATCTCCCGTGGGGTAAGGGCCTTTTGTTGCACGCAACGCCCCGCGCCGGCCTATTTGCGCATGTCGCGCAGCGCATGATAAGCCGGGCGCAGGCTCCAATCGTGCCGGACGATGCCGAAACCGGCCTTTTCATCCGCCGGGCCGGCCACCGGCGCAAAGTTCAGGTTCCAGACGAACACCGGCCCCACCCAGCCCCAACTGCGCATCATCTCGATCGAGCGCACCAGGAATTGGGCTTGCTCGGCCTCGGTGTTGTGGTTGGCGTATTCATAGCCGGCTGGCGCCGATGTGCCCAAGCTTTGGAAGGTAGACCAGCCGAACTCGGTGGGCCAGAGGCGCTTGTTGCCATCGCCATATTTCACCATGATATTGCGATAGCCCTCCATGGTCCCCCGGAAGAAAAAGCTGGGGTGCCCCTTGAACGAAGGGGCCGAAGGATCGCTCCAAGTACGCCAGTCGGCGTCGGGCGGGTTGTTGTAGCCGCTGGGGTGCACGCCCACGGCATCGCAGTAGCGCGCCAACCCGGCCTGGTACATCTGCTCCAAGTAGAGCCGGTCGTCAATGGCGATCTTGCCATCATTCATGCCCGTGGGCGTGGGCGCCCCGCTGACGACGATGGCGCCAGGGTCGGCGGCCTTGATGGCCGAGTAGCAGCGCCGCAGCATATCTACGTAGCGCGCCGCATTGATCGGCTCATTGCCCCACTCATAGTGCAGGTTCTGCTCGTTCCAGACCTCATAGGCTTGCACGCGCCCCTTGTAGCGGGCCGCCATAGCCCCCATGAAATCGGCAAAGTCCTGCGGGTTGTTGGGTGGGCCTTCAACGGAAAAGTCGCCGCCCGGGCGCGCCCAGGCGGGCGCCTTGACCACGCTGAGCAGGATGTTGAGCCCGGCAGCCCGCGCCCCGCTCACGATGCGATCAATGTCGCCCCAGTTGTATTGGCCCTTGGCCGTCTCGATCCGGCTCCACTCGACCTGCTGCTTGACCCAGTTGAACCCCATGCCGGTGATCAGGCCATAGATCTGGGCGTCGCCGCCATAGATGTGGGCCTGGATGCCATAGCCAAAACCGGTGGACGTGCGCGGCGCGGGAGCTGCGGGCGCGGCAGGGGCTGCAACCGTGGTCGTCTCGCCGGAGCGGATCTGCACATACACCGATCCACCCCTAAACGTGCCGCTGTTGGACGTGAGTGCCCAACGGCTTTGGAGCACGGCGTCTTTGTTGGGAGCCTGCATGGCGACGCTGATATCTACCTCAGCGCCAGGCGCCACGGCGCCTACGGCCACCTCTTTGGTCTCAGAGAGCTGCTCGCCCGACTGGAAAACGAGCAGGGTGTCTTCGGGCCATGCCACCGCGCCCGAGTTTCGCAGACGCCAGGTTTTGGTAAAGGTTGCGCCCTTGTCGAACTGGGTATTGTCTTTCACCGTAACGTCGGCCACAAACTGGGCCATAAAGACGGACGCCTCTTGTGGCGCCGGAGTCGGTGTGGCCGTGGGCTCGGGCGTGGGCGTCGCCATTGGCGTGGGTGTCGGCGTGTTGGTGGGCGTGGGCGAGGGCACCACCACCTCGATCTCGGTCACCACGCCACGCTCGGTCTGGCCGCCGTCATCCGAGATGGCGGCGCTGATAGCGTACTGGCCCGGGCGCTCCGGGGCGGTCCAGGCAAAGTCAGACTCCTCTAGCGAGGTCACCAACTCACGGATCACGGTGCCATCCTCGGCCTGGATCCGCCAAAGCATGGCATAGACGGGCTCAGCCGGGATCAGTTCCTCTTGGAAGGTCTGCACCAGCGACGCAATGGCCATATCGTTCTCGGGTTCGAGGGCATCCTCCAACGAGACGCCGCCCAGAGCATGCTGGGTGACATACTGGAGCTTGCGGGCCGCGCTGCGCCCGGTCTCCATCCAAACGGTGCGCTCCTGCCCCTCGTCGTCGGTGTACTGGAACCAACTCACCCGCGAATCGGCGTCTATCTGCAGGGTTGGATTGCTCTCTGCGGTGCGACGCAGGCGCAACGTCTCGCCGGGCATGATCACGGTCGCGGGAGTCTCGACGCTGATGCCTTGGGATAGCAGCATCAGCGCTTTCTCATAGGTGATCGGCTCGATCTCGTCGCCGGCCACGTCGTGGCCATAGGTGGAAAAGGCGAGTTGCACCTTGCTGCGCTGGATCTCGCCGGTGGCCCAGGCCAGCAGGCGGTCCATCTCGCCGCCGGGGGCATAGGCGGCCGGATCAACCAGGGCAGGAATGCGCACCAAATCGGCTACGGCGCCCAAGGCGCGCCAGTCGTATGCGCCGGTGTTCCAGCCGCTGCCCGCAACCTGGGGCGTCTCGACGCGCACGGCCAGAATGCGGCCCGTCTCGTGGAGCGCCGCTGCCATCTCGGTCACCAGGGCGGTCAGATCGTCGTGCAGCGCCGGATCCACGCCCTCATAGGCCAACTCGACGCCAGCATAGTCGCCGCCCTCCACCTGGGCCATGAGCTGCTCGACATGCTGCGCGCGGGCTGTTGCATCAATGAGCAGATTATCCACCAGATCAGACCGCACGATGCCATCCTGGACGTTGCTGACAGCCAACAACGCCTGGGTGGCGGCGGGCAGCGCCAGATCGGCCCGGCGAGGCGCCTGGCCCGCGAGGCCGCCGCCATCCGCCAGAGACAGGGCCGCCACGCTGATCATGGGAGCTGCGTTCTCCGGCGCCCGCTCTTTGGCCTGTTCAGCATCCACAACCATCGCCGCGACAGGGTTGCCGTCATTGGCTGCGGCCACTGCCACGATCTGCGGCAATGGCTCGACCTCACTTACCAGGGCCAGGCCGTCGGCTGTGGGCTGCGAGGGCGTCCAGCGCCAGGCAGCGCCATCCCACACGTACAAGTCGGCGCGCCCAAGGTCAGTCAACTCATAGGGCACGGGGACGGACACCTGGGCAGCGCCGGGCGCGTTGCCGTAGGTCGTGATCTGGTAAAAGGGGCTATAGGCCGCGATCTCGGCGGGCAGGGCCGCCAGGGCCGCCGCTTCGCCGCTCTCGGGCTGGATGCTGTCCAGGGCGCCCTCGGGGGCCAGGGCCGCCAGCGAATCGCTGGCCAGCACGCCCGGGGCTCCGGCGGCATTCAGGGCGCCGAGCTGCACGCGAGCGTTGCCATCCATCGCCTCGGGGGCAAATGTCACTAGGGCGCCAATGGGGTGGATGACGCTGCCGCCCTCGTCGGCGCGGATGAGGGGCACGTCCCAGCGAAAGAGCCGGTTCCCGATGGAAGCGGGGGGCAGCCAGAGGGAGAGGACCAGGAGCGCCGCCGCTACGCCGATCGCCAGGTATTGTCCTGTGCGACTCTGCATAAAGGACGACAACCCTTCTTTGCCTAGAAACGCCATGTAACTCTGGGGCTCCTTTCAAACAGCTCTCATGAGGCCGGGAGCGGGCGCCGTGCACATGGCGCAAGCGCAGCCCTCTCCATGGATTCCTTTCGGGTCAGGGTAAACCGGACATAGACTGGGCGGGATTCTAGCACACGGCCAAACTACTGCCAAGTGGCCGCGACCTGTCGCAGCGCCTGGGCATGGAACGGCGCGCCGGCCCGCGTAGAGATGGAGCGCGGGCGTCCCGCCCGCGAACCGGCCGGGAGCCGGTAATGGCCGGTGATTTCCGTGATGCTGCGCTTTACCTTGCTGCCAAGCCAACGCCCAACCCACGCAGCCCCGCAACCGCCACAGCCAGCACTCCCTCGGGATCGAGGTCGTCGGTGTGCACATAGAGCTGGCAGTGGGCGCGGGCGTGGGCCAGGCGCGCGCGCTGCTCCGCCAGGTACGCCTCACCATAGTCAATCTTGCGGCGCCGGCCAATGGCGCCGAGCGAGGCATCGAGATAGACCAAGACCTGGGGACGAGAGAGGCGTTGCCACATATCGGGGACATACGAGTGCTCCTGGGCGCAGTGGCGCACGTCATAGCCCAGCGCGCGCAGGCGCGCCACCAGCTCGCTCTTGCCCGAGGCGCACGGCCCCACCACGGCGATGCGCCCGGGCACAGCGGCAGGGATCTCGGGCTTGCCCGCGCCAGGGCCGGGGTTCATGGCGCGCTCAGACGGGAAAGCGCGCCGAGAGGGTGCGCACCCCATCGCACAAGAGGTCGGGCAGGGCCGCCACCACCAGGACGCTGATGTCGTCGCGCGGCCGGGCGTCGCATGCCTGGAGCGCCGCCGTCAGCAGGGCGCTGGCCAGCCCCTGAGCCGAGGTGCGCATCTCCGTCTGGGCGGCCACCAGTAGCGCCAAGGCCGCGTGGCCCTCGCCCGCTCCCAGCGCCAGGGCCAGCCCATCGGTGGCCAGTACCACATACACATCCGGCTCCAGGGGCAGCTCGACGATGCTGGGCTTGGTGCTGGGATAGATGCCAATGGGGTCGCATGACTCGGCCAGCGTTTCGAGCGCGCCCTCACGCCAGACATAGGCCGGGCAGCGGGCGTTGCGCGAAACGACCAGGCTGCGCGTCGCCAGGTCTACCGAGACCATCTGCAGCTCGGCAGAGACCTGGCCGGAGCGATGGGTGCGCAAATAGTCGTGCACGGCGCGAGCGGCGGCCCCATCACGCACGCCCTCGCCCAGCAGCGAGATCGCCTTGCGCGCCACGATATTGCTCACGATGCGCGCCGAACGCCCGCTGCGCTGCCCATCCGCCAGCACCGCCGAGATGCCGCCGTGGGGCCGCTCGATGAGTTCGAGGGTATCGCCGCTCTCGGCCACGGCGTACTTGGCGATTTTGGCGGCCCCAATCTGGACCTCCAGCCGGCCATGCGGCCCGTTCACTTGGCATTGCCCCAGTCGTCATTGGGCTGCTCGCCCTCGATCCAGGGATTCTGCTCGTTGGACAGAAAGGTGATCAGCACCTTGTCCACACGCGGGCCGTCCATATCCATCACCTCGAAACGCATGCCGCGCCACTCGAACCAGTCGGTGGCCGCCGGCACGCGGCCCAGTTGCATGACGACGAACCCGGCCAGGGTCTGAAAGAGCCCCTGGTCTTCGCCGGGCAGTTCGCCCAGGCCAAAGGCGCGGCGGAACTCGTCCGTGGTCAACATGCCGTCGGCCAGCCAGGTGCCGTCCTCGCGCTGGACGGCCTGGGGCTCTTCTGGCTGGTCAGAGGCGGGGATATCGCCCACGATGGCCTCCAGGATGTCAGTCAGCGTCACAATGCCCGCCACGCTGCCGTACTCGTCAATGACCATGGCCAGTTGCGTGCCCGAGACGCGAAACTCTTCCAGCACCTTGAGGGCCGGCATGATCTCGGGCACATAGAGCGGCGGCTGCATGACCCTTTCCAGGTCAAAGTGATCGCCTTCCCACGCCCGCACCAGCAGGTCCTTGGCTTTGACCTCGCCCAGCACTTGCTCCAGGCTCTCGCGGGCCACCGGAAAGCGCGAAAAGGGCGATTCGACGATCTGGCGCTTGAGTTCCTCGGGCGGGTCGTCCAGGTCGAGCCAGATGACCTCATGGCGCGGCGTCATCAGCGCGCTGGCGGGACGGTCGTTCAGCAAAAAAACACTCTCGACCATGTCCTGCTCGACCTCTTCGATCACCCCCGCGTCGGTGCCCTGTTGCAGCATCGCCCGAATCTCGTCTTCGGTGATAGCAGGACGAGACTCATCGCTCACCCCTATGCCCCTGAGCACCAGATCGGTGGACTTGGAGAGCACCCACACGATGGGGCTTGCGATCCGGGCAAGGAGCCGCATGGGGCGGGCCATCAGAATGGCAATGCGTTCGGGGTTGCTCAAGGCAATACGCTTGGGCACCAGCTCACCCAGGATCAGGGTGAGATAGGTGATCGCCAGCACCACCAGCGTCAGAGAGATGCTCCAGGCAAAGCGCTGGAGGGCCGGGAACGTAGCGATCCACGCGGCCAGGCTCTGGGCGACAGAAGCGCCGCCCACCGCCCCGGCAAAGATGCCCACCAGGGTGATGCCCACCTGAACCGTGGATAGAAAGCGATCCAGGTCGTTCACGAGGCGCAGGGCGCCCCTGGCTCCCTTGTTGCCGGCCTCAGCGCTCCTCTGCAGGCGCTCTTTGCGCGCCGAGATGATGGCGAACTCGGACATGGAAAAGAGCCCGTTCGCCAGGATGAGCAGCACGATCACGAGCGTCTCGCTCACTATGGTGGACATCAGACGCGACTTCCTTTCGATCTCTCTGTGGTCAGGATCTCTCGCACATATACGCGGGCCTGGGCGCCCGTCCGGACGCGGCCCTCAACCTGGGCCTCGCCCAGGGCATCCAGTATCTGGCCGATGCGCGGCCCCGGCTCCAGGCCGAACTCGCGCAACAAGTCATGCCCCTGCAAGAGGCGCGGTGGCTCGATGATCTCGCTGTGGGCCTCGAACCATGCCCACAGCAGGTAGGCGGCCCTGCGGCCCACACCGAGCACCGCCCCTGGCCGGCAGGCCGCCAGCACGGCGCCATCCACGCCCGCCTCGCCATAGCGCCGGTAGTAGCGGTGGGCGGCCACCCGTGTCAGCCCTTGGGCGCCTTCGGTCCAGATGTCGGCTTGCAGGCAGGCCAACACACCCCGCACGTGGCCCCACTCGCGCCCACTGAGGCGCAGCCGCGCGCCCAGGCCCGCCAGGGCCCCCGTAGTGACGTCCGCCAGCAGCGCTGCCAAGGCCACGAGGGCGCCGCGCTGGCGCCCATCCACCGGCGAACGCCGCCACGCCTCGCGCACCCCGGCCTGGTAGGGCGCAACAACGCCCCCGTCCAGCCCCTCGCGATGCAGCGCCTCCAGCCAGCGGATGCCCGCCAGCGCCTGCTCGTGGCTCAAGGCCGGCACAATCTGGGGCAGCAGGCCCAGGTCAAGCGCCTGGAGGATCGGCTCCGCCGTGGGCAGGGTCAGCATGGCCAGGAATTCGTCGCGTATGCGCTCCGGGGAGACGGCCTCTAGCAGGGACGCCTGGGCCTGGATCTGCGCGCAGGTTTCGGGGTCCAGTTCCAGCCCCAGCGCGGCGCCCAGGCGCAGGGCGCGCAGCAGCCGCGCGGGATCATCGCGCAAAGCATCGGCATAGGCCATGCGCAGCACGCGGGCGGCCAGATCCGCCCGCCCGCCGGTGGGGTCCAGCAAGATCCCGAGGTCATCGTTCAGGGATACGCCCATCGCATTGATGGTGAAATCCCGCGCCGCCAGGTCTTGCAGGATCGTCCGGCCCCGCAGTCCGGCCAGATCGATGTGGTAGTAGGCGTCGCACGGGAACACGATGCGCGCCACATCGTGCTCGCGGTCCATGGGGTAGAATGCGCCTCCCAGCCGGTCGGCGAGCCAACGGCCCAGTTGGATGGCGCTGCCCTGGACGGCTACATCCATATCGTCGCCGGGGTGGCCTCTCAAGGCATCGCGCACGCTGCCGCCCACCAGATAGACGCTGCTCCCGCTGGCGCGCAACGCAGCCAGGGCGCGTCCCCATAGGGGCTCGGCGTCAAACCAGCGTTGGATAGCCTCTGAACAGGCCCTATCGTCCCCCATAGGGTTGCTCATCGGAGCGTCTCTCCCGCCAGGGCGATATGTTGCAAGGCGATGATGGTCTTGGCATCCATGATGGCTCCCGCGCGCACCATGGCAAGCGCCTCATCCAGGGAGAATATGGCAGCCTGGATATCCTCGCCGCTCTGGGGCAGGCCGCCGCCCGGGGCCACGCGCTGCGACTGGCGCAGATCGGCCCAGTAGAGCCAGATGCGCTCAGACGAGCCGCCCGGGCTGGGATAGATGGTCATCAGGGGGTGCAGGGCGCCGAGGCGGTAGCCGGCCTCTTCCAGGGCCTCGCTGCGGGCCACCTCTTCCGGGGCGCGGCCCGTCTCACATGTCCCGGCGATCAGTTCCCACAGCCAGCCGGCGTCACCCCGCACAAAAGCGGGTAGCCGGAACTGCCGCACCAGGACGAGCCGTCCGGTTTGCGGATCATAGGGGAGCACCGCCGCCGCATCGCCCCGCTCTAGCACGAGGCGCGTGATCGGCTCGCTCAGGCTGCCATTGTGCTGTTCGTGGATGATCGTGTAACGGTCAATGGCAAGGAACCCGTCGAACACACGATCTTGCGCAAGAATCTGTACCCTACGTTGGTCCGGTACGGAATCTTGCTCTCCTCCCGTCTCTGTCATTCCCTCTCCCACAGCGCCCGCCAGGCGCAGCAGACTGCGCCCGACTCACGCGCGCGGCCCCAGATGTTGGGGCAGCTCCGTAACCCGCTCCAAGAGCAGGTCCGGCCTCGCCTCGGCCATCGCCGCGCGGGCCATCCCTGGGCGCAGGACGCCCACCGTCACCGCGCCAATGCCGCGCCCGGCTGCGATATCCATGGGATGATCGCCGCACATCAACGCTCTCTGTCCGGACATCGCCATGGCTTCCAGAGCGTCCGTCAGATGCCTGGGGTCCGGCTTGACGTGCGCCACGTCATCGCGGGTCAGCAGTACCCGGCACATCAACGGAACACGCGCCAGGGCGCGTTCCACCGCCGCCCGGCAGTTGCGGGTGACAATGCCCACAGCATAGCCCTGGGCATCCAAGGCGCGTAGCATCTCGGGGACGCCCGGCGCCGGCGCCGCATCCGCCGCAGCGTCCATCTCTACCGCTATGATAGCCTGATTGGCGCATGATGCAAAGCGGGCTGCGTCGCCTGCTCCATTGCCGCCCAACGCCCGAACTGTGTGCGCAACAATCTCTAGCGTCGGCCAGGCCGACCAGGGGGTCGCATCCACACCGTATTGCGCGGCCAGGGCGAGCACGCGGCGCTTCATCTCGTCGAAATCTATGCACGACTCGACCAGGGTACCATCCAGATCAAAGAGGATAGCCCTGATGCCGGCAAAGAGCGGTTGATGCTCCATCGCTAGCCGACCGGAACCAGGATCTCGAACACCAGAATACGGTGATTCTCCGAGTCGCTAACCAACAACCTCCCCTGGGTATCCACCGCGATGCCGATGGGCAGGTTCATGCTGCCCAGGTCGGCCCCGTATTGGCCGAAAGCAGCCAAGAGCTCGCCGGCGGCGTCGAAACCGAGCACGCGATAGCCCTCGGGGTCCGTGGCCCACACCCGGCCCTCGGCATCCACCGCCAGGTAGGGCTTGTTGACCACCGAGACGCCATCCCAGGCCCGCACCGGCCACTCGCGCAGATAGCCAAGCCCGGCATCGAACGCCTGAATGCGGCGGTTCCAGGTATCCGCCACATAGACGACACCATCGGGCCCCATGGCCAGGCCCACAGGCTCCTGCAATTGGCCTGGATCCTGCCCGACGCCGCCAACCACCGCCACCAAGCGACCCTCGGGATCGTACTTGAGCACCCGCTTGTTGCCGGTATCGGCCACATACAGGTTCGCGTCCCGGTCAAAGGCCAGGTCGCGCGGCCCATAGAAGACGCCATCCTGCCAGAGGTCCTGGCCCGCCTCGCCAAACGAACCCCAACTGCTCAGGTAGACCCCTTCGCGGCTAAAGATCTGGATGCGATGGTTCCAGGTATCCGCCACATAGACGACGCCATCAGGCGAGACGGCCACGCCCCAGGGCTCCTGGAATTGGCCGGGGCCGCTGCCCTGGCTGCCCCACTGGCGCACGAAAACCCCCTGCGCATTCAAGACCTGAATGCGATGGTTCTGGCTATCGGCCACATAGACGTTCCCCTCGGCATCCACAGCCAACCCTTTGGGGCCACGGAGTTGGTCTTGTCCCGCGCCCATGCTGCCCCAGGCCGCCAGCGCGGACTGCGGCGCCCACTTGTCCAGATAGGACTCGCCAGCGGGCGGCTCCACGGCGCCCAGCGCCTCCGGCCCGCCCTGCCACATCCACTGGGCCACGTCGCGCCGCACGTACAGGGCGAACTTGGCCACATAGGGCCACTGGGTGAGGGGCCGATCCCACCTGCGATAGAACAGCACATCCCACAGGGCGCGCTGCGCCTCCGGCGCGCCCAGATCTTTCCAGAAGGAAGGCTGGAGCATATTGATGTACCAATCCTGATAGGGCCACCAGATCAAGCGGTGCTCCCGCCGGATATAGTCGTCGCCCAGGAAAGGTTTGACGGCGGCCTCGTTCTTGAGCCCCACCAGCACCACTTGGGCATCCAGTGGGCCGCCCGGCGATTCGCCGAAATAGGTCGCGTTGTCATAGTTACGCAGATACCAGACAAAAGGCCAGCTCACCTCGTTGTCATAGGCGATCTTGAGGTGCAGGCCGCCGGTCAGTCGGCGCGACAGGTCCTCCATCTCGCGCGCTACGATCCCGGCGTCGGGCGCGCCCTGGGCATACACCAAGAGCTCGGCTGCAGAGTCGCCATTGACAAAGGTCAGCCGCCAGGCGGTGCGCACCGTCAAGGCCAGCAGCACGCTCACCAGCGCCAGCGAGATCATGCGCCAGGCATCGCGGCGGCCCAGGCGCGCCCCGAGCCAGCCGATGGCCCAGGCCACGAACACGCCCACAACCGCTGCGCTCAGCCATGTCACCGATTGGCTCAGATCGGCTATGGTGGTGCCGCCGGAAAGACGCAGCCTTGCCAGCCGCAACAGCACGTACAGCAGCAGAGGCACCAGCAGCAACAGCCAGAGGCCGCCCCGCTCGCGGATGGCGCGCCAATCGGCGTCCAGCAGACGCCCCAGCGCCCATCCCCCCAACAGGTGCATGGGCACAACGATGTGCATCATCAGCCAGGGCATTTTCTCGCCCGCCCAGCTATAGAGCAGGAACGCCAGGCCCGCCCAGGCGATCACGAACGGCATGAACGGAACGCGGCCGGCCCCGGGCTGCGCGGGCGCGGCCGGCGTGCGGTCGCCCCACAACGCATAGACCACAGCCCCCGCCACGGCCAACAGCGCGGGCAGGAACTCGTACATGCCCGTCAATACGATGTAATAGTGCCAGGGCTGCCCCCCGCGGGCGAACTCGTGCTGCGAGAGCCAGTAGCCCAACTGGCCGACAATGCCCGTCGCCACCCCTGTCCCGTTGGTGAACATGGTGGTGAATAGGGGAAAAAAGATGCCCCAGTAGATGGCGGCGCATACCACCCAGCGGCGCGCATTCCACCAGAGGCCAATGCCCGCGCCAATGCCAAACATGACCAGGGTAATCCCCAGGGAAAAGAGCATGCCGCTGGAGCTATAGTCAATCGGATCGCCCCCCAGCAGCAGGATGGGAAAGGGCGAGGCAAAGGGCAGGATCAGGGTGCCGATCACGATCACCAGATCAAAGGCGGGCAGGCGCCGCAGCCCTGCCAGGGTGAAATCGCGGGCCCGCAGCCACTCCCAGGCCATGAATCCCGCCACGAACACGCCAAAGATGGCATAGGTGATGAACGAGGTCTCTTTGCCGGCAAAGCCCAGCATGAGCGCCGCCGCCGCAACGTACAGATACTTGGCTTTGGGGCGCTCCAGGTGATACAGGATGGCGATGAACAGCGCCAGATTGGCGACGATGGCGAAATGGTCATGCCTGATGAATCGCGAACGGTGCATCAACACCGGCGAGACGGCCATGAGCAACGTCACCGCCAGCAGCCCCTTGGTTCCCAGCCAACGCCGCAGCAAGAGCGGCGCCAAGGCGATAGCGATCCCACCCAACGCAGTGGCCAGTCGCCCGGTAAAATCGCTATCTCCGAACAGCGCATATACGCCGGCCGTGACGTGATACAGCAGCGGCCCGTGATAGACAGGGCTATGCACATAGCCCTGTCCGGTATACAGCTTCCATGATTCCCAGGCGTGGATGCTCTCATCGTGGCTATAGGAACGCGACGACAAGCCCCAGAGGCGCGTCAGCACGATCAAGACGATGAGCGCGGCATAGATCGCCGCCCAGCGGCTCAGCCGCAACGAGGGAATGAGCGGTCGGTCGAGCCAGGAGCCGTGGGCTCCCACATCATTGACAGCTAACACAGCACCCTCCATAGCATTACCCATCCGCCGGCATCCTTACCCACACCCAGAACATCTCACGTTGCGCCTGCGGCCCAGGCTGGCGGTAGAGCAGCCAGCGCAGCCGGTAAGGCCAGGTCTCGCCTGCATCAGTGGGCTCCTCCCACAGGACAAAGGGTTGCCCCGCATAGCCCTGGGGCCACTCGACGCGCGTCCTCGGGCCGGTGATGAGCACAGTCGCCGTGGGCTGCACGCCGACCCGCTCTGTCGCCCTGGCATTGGGGTACTCGCGCAGCGCCCAGGCCACCTGGGGGCCGAGGCCCTCCTCGTACAACAGATCCACAATGCGCCCATCGCCCGCCCTCTGGAGCGATAGGCTCTCGATCAAGGGCTCCAGCCCTGCCAGCGCCGCCGATGCGGGGCGATACAGCAGCGGTTCCCACGGGTCCCTCGCCCGGTCAAAGGCCAGGGCAAACGTCCCTCGTACGCTGGGCAGCGCCAGAGCAAGGGCCACGAGCAACAGGGCCGCTCTGCGCGCCGCCGCCGGCCGCACCCAGATGCCATAGCCGATCAACCCCAGGGCCAGGATTGCCAGGCTAAAGCCGCCATAGATGGCAAAGAGCAGATCGAGGCTCCTCGCGTAATAGGCGAACTGGAGATGGGCGAACCCCAGGAGGCTCAACCCTAGCACGAAAGGAGCCAGGTCGCCACGTTCCAGCAGAGGCGCGGTCTCGCATAGCGCCTGCACGCCCCGCGCCGCCAACAGCGTCAGGGGCAACAGCGCCCCCAGGAGCCAGCGCGGCTCGCGTTGCCCGAGCGCCGTACCCAACAGCAGAGCATAGGTCAACCAGAGCAAGAGGCCCAATTCGAGCCTCTGTCGCCCTCGCACGCCATAGTAGGCCCCAACGGCGGCCAGCAAGAGCATCAGCGGCTCGTACATCGCCAGCACGCGTAAAAGGTGGTGCCAGGGCAAGTCCGTGCGCCCTGGGGCCAGCGCCCCCACCCATGCCCCCGCCAGATCGGCCACCGCTCCCAGCCCGCCGGGGTTGAGCCACAGGGCCGTCGCCAGGGCAGGCAGGGCCAGGGCGAACAACAGGGGCGCCTTGGCTCTGCCTGCCGCCCGCAGACGTTCGGCCAACAACGCGCGCCGCCCCGCCGAGGCGCGGCCCCACCAGAGGATCCCCAGCAGCGCTATGGCCGTGAGCGCCGTATAGATGGCAGCGCCCGCCGTCAGGCTGGCCGCCAGCGCCACGGCGGCCAGGCGCACATCGCGCCGTTCGCCTGTGCCGAGATAGCGCCAACCCAGGGCGAGAGAGGCGGCTCCCAGGGCCACCGAGAGCAACGCACCATCGGCAACCCGCCCGGCATAGACCCAGCCAGGCGAAAAGGCCAACAATGCAGCCGCGGCCAGAGCCCCCGTGCGGCCCAGGATTCTGCGGCCCAGCCAGGGCAGCACGACCAACAGGGCGCCCGCCAGGGCGGGCAGCAGCCGCACGGCGAATGGGCCAGCGCGCAAGACGAACAGCGCCGCCTGAACATTGAGGAGCAGCGGGGCATAGCCCGTGGCGCCGGGCGCAACGCCTTGCAGCGCGCGCCACGCGGCCAGGGCCGTGGGCAGTTCTTCCGCCAGCAGAGGCGCGCGCCCCAGCGCTGCCAACCGCACGAGCAGGCCCGCCAAGAACAGCCCGCCATAGAGGGCGCGCTCCACGGTCAGGTGAGCCAAAACGCTGGGTTCGGACTGACGGGCCTCGATGGCCATGTTCTCTGGCTCCATCACCAACCTATCCTCGTGGGATATATGCTGAAAGGGATTATAGCACAAGTCGGCAGGCCAAGCTGCCCGCACGCAGCCTGACTCTCACCATGTGCGCGCATAGATCACGATGCTCTCGTTGGCGTACACCGGCGCCATCAGGCGCTCCAGCTTGTCCAGGGTGGTCGCGTCCGCGCCATAGGCGCGCTCCAGGGGGCCAACGATCACATAGTCCACGCCATACCGCTGCAAGACCTGTAGCGTCGCAGCAGGATCGCGCCCCCGGTAGATGGCCTCGATATCTGGCTCGCGGGCCCCCGGGATCGCATAGCTGCCGCGCCATTGAAGCTGGTGGCTGCCCCACCCCAACAACGTCGGGATGCCCGTGTGGGCCGAGATCCTGTTGTAGACGGTATAACTCCCGCCGGGCGCCTCCACCAACACGGCGTCGGGCGGGGCGTGCTCCTGTAGCCACTGGATGGCGGCATACTCGTCGGGCCGCTGCTGGGCCAGATAGCGCGCCCCGTCCAGCGTGGGCGCGCCGCGAAAGGCGTCGGCCTTGCTGACCGTGGCCGCAGCGGGATAGGTCAGCCCGGCCAGGATCAGCAGCGCACTGGCCGTGGCCCAGAGGCCCGCAGCGATGCGCCCATGCCAGCGTGCCCGGCGCGCCGCAACCCACACGTGATAGACGCCATAGGCTGCCGCCAGGCTCAGCAACAGCCAGCCCTGGTAATAGAACTTGAACACGGTGTTCATGCGCGTCCCGAAAACGTCGCGCAAAAACACAAACTCGACGCTGACCACCAGGGCCAGCCCCACGGTGGCCATGAGCAGGGCCATTGGCGCTTCGGGGACGTTCGCAGGTGTCGCCTCATCGCCGTCCTGGGCGTGCGCCGCGCTGCCCCAGAGCAGCAAGCCGCCGCTCAACCCCAGGAGAAACAGGCCCAGGGCCGCCGTGTACCAGCCCAGCAGGGCCACGGCCACCGCCGGGATCCAGCACGCTGCTTCCCAAAGGATGCCGGACCAGGGAGGAGGACAGATACGCCGGTTGCGCCAGAGGGCGCCCAGTTGGACCGCCAAGAGTCCGCTCAATACCACGAGCTGGACGCCGAACATCAGCGCGAACTGTTGCCAGGGGGTCTTGGTATACGCGGGCACCAGGCCGATGCCCCCGGCCTGGGAGCGAAAGCCCAGGTAAAAGGGCAGGTAGGCCAGCAGCCCGACGGCCAGCAGCGCCGCGCCCATCTGGGCCGCCCGCGCCAGCCAGCCCCAAGGCGCTGCGCCCCGCCTGTAGGCAAGCAGGGCATAGGCGGCCACAAAGAGAGCCAGATAAATGGGATAGTCCCAGGTGTTCAGGAACCCCAACGCCCCCAGGATCACGCCCCAAAGCAACAGCTCATAGGCGCCGCCGCCCCACAGCCCGGCCAGGGCGCGCCCCAGCCCGCTGCGCAGCAGCGCGGGGGGCGACCCCAGCCCCGCCAGGGCGCCTGCATCCTGGCCCTCGTCGCGGCTGAGCAACAGGTTCAGCGCCAGGGCCAGGGCCAGCAGGACAAAGGGCAGCGCCAGCACGTGGGGATGGTTGTCCCCCAGCAAAAAGCTAAAGAAGGGGAACTCGGAGATCACCTCGACGATATTGCCCGCCAGATCGCGGTTGTGGATCACCCGCGAGGCGCGCCACCACCACCCGGGCTCTGGATACCAGGTGGGGCTGGGCGCGCTGGCGCCCAGCCCGCGCACGTCCCAAAACTGCCAAAAGGCGGCGCCGCCCCAGCCCCGGGCGCGGATCAACTCCAGCAGACCCACCAGGTTGCCCATCACGGCCGCCAGCGTGGCCCCCAGCAGCCCCAGGAGCGCCCCTGCGCGCGAGACGCCACGCCTGGGCGCTCCATTGGCGTCGCGGGCCGCGCAAACCAGGTTGTACACCAGCCCCAGGCTGCCGCTCACCGTCAGGGCCAGCAGCAGCGTGCCCGTCAGGTTGAACGTGACGGCGCTGGGCAGCCCCGAGAGCAGGGTCAGCATGGCCATCAGCAGGTAGCCAAAATAGTAGTAGCTGATGCCATACCCGGCCAGCCAAGGATCTCGGGGCGGAAAGGTGGGGCTGCGCAGGATGCCGTTGAGAAAGGCGTACTCCATCGGCTTTTCGGTGGCGGCGATCTCGGGGTTGTGAGCCCGGAAAAAGCTCCAGGCCAGCAGCGCCAGCAGGAATACGCCCGCCTCCAGAATGACATAGCCCCGCAGGCGCGCCAGCTCGCGCCGGATCAGGCAGCGCTGGCCCCAGGCGGCGGCCAGAGAAAGCCCCCCGACGAGGAGCAGCGCCGCGCCCGCCCCCGCCGCCGTATTGTGCAGCAGGCCCAGGGTCACCAGCAGCCAGTAGAACGCCCCGCCCAGCAGCAAGCCCAGGGGTCGCCGAAAGGACACGCCCCGCTCCGGCAAAAAACGCAACAGCTTGACGGCCAGGGGCAGCGCCAGCAACCCGATCACCTCGACCAGCGCCCACCAGCGTAGCGTCTGCAACAGCCACATGCTATCCCGTCCCTCCTGGGTCTGCCGTCAGGGGCGCGCCCCCAACGGGCGGATCGGGCACTCGGTAGATATCCACCTGCTCGTTGCGATACACGCGCTCCAAAGCGCCCGCCTCGGCCAGGGCCTCGAACTTGTCGGGGGCGGCAGGATAGAGCGCACGCTCCAGCGGCCCCACATAGATATAGCGCACCTGATGGCGCGCCAGCAACTCGCCCAACTCGCGGGCATCCTGGGTCTGGTAGATGCGTTCGGCATCCCTTTGGCGCGCCGCCGCCATCTCCCAGGGGCGTTGCTCGTACTGATGGGCGCCCACCAGGGTAGGCAGCCCCGTGTAGGAGCTCACCCGCAGCCCGCCCTCGCGGTAGAACCCCACAGGCGCCTCGGCCAGCACCGGCGTCCCCTGCACATGCTCCCACAGCCAGGCGATGGCCTCGCGGTCGTGGCGCAGCGCGATGGGGCTATCGGCTCCGGGCCAGTAGTAGACTGCATCGTCCATATAGGCCGTGCCATCCAGGGTGCCGATGGGCGGCGAGCCGCTGTCAAAGCGCTCGGCCACCCGGGCGGGCGCGGCGAGGATGGGGTAGACCAGGGAGGCGGCCAGCAGCAGCCCGGCCCCCGCGCTCCACACGCCCTGGGCCGCGCCGGGCCAGCCCCCGCGCCTGCGCAAGAGCCGGGGCAGCAGCGCCCCCAGGCCAATCGCCAGCAAGAGCCAGGCTTGCAGCGAGAACTTGAACACGGTGTTCATGCGCCGCCACTCAGAGCCCGCGAGAAAGTCGGCCAGATAGATGAACTCGATGCCCAGCAGCGCGCACTGGGCCGCCGCGACCAGCAGCCAGGGCAGAAAAGAGCGCCGCCCCAGGGCCGCCCCGCACAGGATCGCCGTGGGCAGCAAGAGCAGCGCCAGCCCGGGCCAGGCGTATGGTCCCGCCAGCAACAGGGCCGCGCCGCCGGCCAGGGCCGCCGCGCCCACCCCGGCGGCGGCCCGCGCCATCGGTTGCCGCCGCGCCCACAGCCGCGCCAAGCCCCATCCCTGGGCGCCGAGCAAAAGATAGACAAAGAGGCCCCAGATCTCGAGGAACGGGGCGGCCAGGCTGCGCTCGCCGGGGGCCACCGGCGCCAGACCCACGTACTGGGGCTGATAGTGGCGGTAGAACGGCGCATAGGCCAGCAGAGCCGCCAGCCCCACCCCCAGGGCCAGGGCGCATCCAATGGCCGCGCCCTTGAGGCCGCCCGCGCGGTAGCCCTGCGCCGCCAGGATCGCGGCCACGACCAGCAGGTAGATCGGCAGGTCCCAGGTGTTGGCGGCCCCCAGGGCGCCCAGACAGAGGGCCAGCGCCACACAGAGGCCGATGCGGCGGGCCGGGCCAGGGCGCTCGCGATCCAACAGTGGCGTCGCCAGGGCCAGGGCCAGCAAGCCAAAGGGCATGGCCATCAGGTGCGGATGCAGATCGGCAAACAAAAAGGTAAAGAACGGGAACTCGTTGATGGTGTAGGGGATGATGCGCGTGCCGCGATACCAGTAGTCAAAGACGGGCGGAGAGAGGTCGCCGCGCAGCGCCGGGCCCAGACCGCGCCCCAGGCAGAGCAGCCGCTGCCCCAGGCCCTGGGCCCCGCCCGGGCAGCCCGCCGCCAGCACAGGCTGGAGCAACTGGCCGGCCCCCGAAAGGTTGCCGATGCCCACGGCCAGCAGCGTGGCCGCCGCCCCGGCCCAGCGTCGCGCCGCGCTGCAGCCCAGGGCCCGGCCCCCCAGCCAATAGGCGTGGGCCACGGTCAACGCGAAAAAAGTCGGGACCGCCAGGTTGAACCCCACCTCGGGCGCCAGGCCGCTGAGGCGCATGGGCAGCAGCGCCAGCAGGTAGCCATAGTAGTAATAGTTGAGCATGCCCCCGGCGAAATAGGGATCGTAGGGCGGCATATAGGCCGATTTCGAGACGGCGTTGAGCATGGCCATCTCCATCATCTTTTCGCCGCCGAACCAGGGCTGCCAGAGGTCGGGGTTGAGGATGCGCAGGCCCACCCAGAGCAGGAACGCGCCGCTGAACAGGGCCTCGGCGCGCAGCAGCGGGCCCCAGCGCAGTGGGCTTGGCCCCCGCCAGGCGCGCCCCAGCAGGCCCCAGGCCGCCAGGGCTACGAATGCCAACACGCCCAGGGCCGCCGCCAGGTCGTTGCGGAACAGGCGCAGGCTGGCCCCCATCCAGAGCAGATAGCCCACCAGCAGCAGGCCCAGGCCCCTGGCCAGGAGATACCCCCGGTCGAGCTGGCCCGGCAGGAGCGCCGCCGCCACGGGCCAGGCCGCCAGGCCGATTAGCAGCAGCGCCAGCCACCAGGAGAGCACGGCCAGGGGCGTCGAGTCGCCGGCGGCCTTGTTCCAGCCGCGCCCGTCCACCACGGGCAGCTCTTCCACCGGCCCATCCAGCATCAGCGGTTCCGGCTCCTGTGGCGCCTGGGCCGCCACGCTAGATGGCAGCCAGTAGCGCGCCCACCAATCGCCCAGGGCGTCGGCCCAGGACGATTCCTGGCGAGGCTGGGCCAGCCGCGCGCCGGCCCCCAACACCCGGTAGATGGTCACCAGCCCCTGGCGATAGACCACGTCCACCTGCTGGCCCACCATCGCCTCGAACTTGTCCAGGCCCTCCACGGGGTAATAGGCCCGCTCCAGCTCGCCCACATAGACCAGACCCACCTGATAGCGGGCCAACAGCTCGGCGGCGCGTTCGATGCTGGTCGTCTCGTACAGCTCGCGCAGGTCTTGCAAGCGCCAATCCACGACGAGGCCGCTGAGGGCGACGCGCTGCTGCCGCTGATGCCAATCCCAGCCGATGATGGTGGGCAGCCCGGTGTAGACCGAGACGCGCCCGCCCCAGCGATAGAGGGGCGTGTTGGCCTCCAGGATGACGGGCGTGCCCAGAACGTGCTCCTGCAACCAGCGGATCGCCTGGGCGTCATGGGCCAGGGTTAGCTCTTGGCCCTGGTCGTGGTAGCGGGCCACGTCCATATAGGCCATGCCATCCAGGGTGGGCGCCATCTCGACGCCCCAGCGGTCGCGGAGCTTGGCCGGGGTCGCCAGGGCGGGATAGGTCGCCATGCCAACCAGCAGGGCCGCCAGGGCGATGCGCCACCAGCGCCGCCAGGGTCGCGCGGGCGCTCGCCGCGCCAGGAGCAGCCCCAGGGCGGCCGCCGAGGCCACGCCCCACAGGATCCAGGTCTGCAAGTAGAACTTGAACACCGTGTTCATGCGCCCAATATCGCCTTTGAGCACCACCCACTCGACGGCCAGGGTGAGGGCCAGGCCGACGCCGATCAAGAGCGCCAGCAGGCGGCGCTTGGGCTCGGCGCCGGGCGCCAGCAACGCGATGGCCCCCAGGGCCAGGAGCAGCAGCGCCAGCAGGGTCGGCCAGGCGCCCAGGAGCATCAGCAGCACGGCCAGCATGGCTGCCAGGGTCAGCCCGGCCCAGCCCAGCGTGTAAGCCAGGGTGGGCCGCCGCACCAACACCCAGCGCAGCCGCTGGGCGCGCATGTAGCGGGCCTGGGAGGCCAGGCCCAGGCGCAGCGAGCGATACCAGGGGCTGCGCTGGATCGTCTTGCGGGCCGCCCAGAGGAGGTAGCTGCCCAGAACGAACAAAAAGGGCAGGTGAATCAGCAAATAGTCGCCCAGGGCGGTGCGCTCGCCCTTCCAGGGCTCGATGCTGCCATAGGCCATGCCAAAGTGGGCATGGAAGGGCTGGTAGAGCAGGCGGCTCAGGCCCACCACGGCGATGGCCCGCAGCGCCAGGCCCGCCAGCGCGCGCCGGTCGAGGGGCCGCGTCGTCAGCGCACGCAAAGCCAGCGCCGCCAGGGCGATGCCGGTGTAGGTGGGGTAATCCCACGAGTTGGCGCACCAGAGCGCCCCCAGGGCCAGCCCCAGCCAGAGGATGTGCCAGAGCAGGGCCCAGTCCACGCGGCGCAGCAGGCCCCGAGCGCCCGTGGCTCGCCTGGCCTCTCGGCCCACCAGGGCCACGGCCAGCCCCAGGGCCAACACGGCCAGGGGCATGGCCATCAGGTGGGCGTGCAGGTCGCCATAGAGAAAGGAGAAAAAGGGGAACTCGTTGATCTCGCCGTGGCCCATGACGCGGCTGGCGTTCCAATACCACCACTCGGGGCGAAAGGCCAGGGCCTCGCCCTGGGCGGCCACGGCCCACAGCCCTCGCAGCGCCTGCCATGCGCGCCCGGGGATGGTGGCGGCGACCCCGCCCGCCAGCCGTTGCCCCACGTCGGAAAAGCCCCCCCAGAGCAGGCGCAACTGACCCAGGTTGCCCGCTGCGCACACCAGCAAAGCCCCCAGCAGGCCATAGCGCAGGCGGCGCGGGAACCAACCGACCTCGTCCCCCTGGGCGAGCAGCAGGCGCCCCACGACGCTGGCCACGCCCCCGGCCAGCAGCGCAAACAGGGTGGGCAGCGCCAGGTTGTAGGCCGTGGTGGGCGCGATGCCGGTGAGCTGGATCAGCGACGCCACGGGCACCCAACCCCAATAGTAGTAGTTGAGATAGCCCCCGGCGAACCAGGGATCATAGGGCGGGAAGTGGCTGCTCTTGAGGATGGCGTTCAGGTAGGCCAGGTCCATGGGCTTTTCGCCGCCCATCACCGGATGCCAGAGGTCTGGGTTGCCCCGCCGGATCAGCAGCAGCGCGACAAAGAACGCCCAAAAGAGCAGCTCGCCGGCCACCAGCGCGCGCCAGCGCGCCCGCACGAACGCGAGCAGGGCGCGGCGCTGGGCCCAGGCCGCCGCGCCAGCCGCCGCCAGCAGCAACCCCAGGGCAGCGACGACCGTCCCCGGCGCAAAGAGCAGCAATCGGGCGCTGGCCGCCATCCAGGGCAGATAGCCCAGCAGCAGGAACCCTGCCGTCTTGGCGAGGCCATAGCCGCCATCGGGCAGGCGGCGCAGGACGGGAAACAGCAGGGGGAACCCCGCCAGCCCCAGGGCGATCAGGGCCAGCCCCCAGAACAGGGCTGGGTACCGGTTGGCCAGGTCGCTCCGGTCGAACAGGGCCGACCAGGACCCGCTCTGGCGCTGGGCCTGCCAGACGCCGACGTCCAGCATCAGGTTGTTGGGCGCGGCGGTCACCTGGCGCGGCATGATGCGCACCACCCGCTCTAGCTCCAGGTCGTCGAACAGGGCGCGCACCCGGGCCAGATCAAAGTCGTCCCGCTTTTGATAGATCAGGACCTTGGGATGGTCATAGACCGTGAATGTCTCGTCGGCATCGTCATCGGCGATCTCGATGCCAAACAGCCGGGGCCGCGAGGTGAACTCGGCCAACAGGTCAAAGCCCAGCTCGCCCGAAAAGAGGGCCTCATAGTAGCGGGTCGTCATGGGATAGCGGGTGGGCAGGCGGGGGATCGAGCCGTACAGCCGGTTGCTGCTCAGCACGATGTAACCCACCTGCTCCAGCCAGCGGTAGAACTCCTGGCGCTTTTCGGGGGTGTCCTCCCAGTACAGGTCCATGCGCACCGTGTCATAGACCTGGTCGCCGATATTGCCGTCCAGGTTCAGGGGCAGGGGATCGTCCCACAGCTCGAAGGAGAGAGACGACCCGGGCGGAATGTTCTGATAGATCCAGCGCGAGGCGGCCACCCGCGTCACCGGCCGGGTATAGATGCCGGCAAAGGCCAGGGCCCAGAGCGCGGTCCCCAGGGCGACGGCCACGACGGCGCCCCGCGCCGCTGCCTTGAGGGGCCAGCGGGCGCGCGCGGCCCGCCCCCACAGCCAGCACAGGCCATAGCCCGCCATGAGCGCCATGGTGGGATAGATGGGTAGCAAGTAGCGCACCGTCTTGACGAACTGGACGCTCTGATAGAAAAAGGTCAGGGTCATCCAGACCCAGGGCAGCAGGTGCTCCCAGCGGTTGCGGCGGTAGATCTGAACAGCCATCAGGCCCCAGGCCGCCCAGATCGCCAGGCCCAGGGGCAGCCCCACGCCCCACAGCGCCAGGTTCTGTAGCATATAGAGCACCGGCGCGCGGGCGGCCCATTGGTGGCTGGGGGGATAGTCTATCTCGCCGCCCACCAGCTTTTGGATGTAGCGCATGTCCTCCAGCCAGCGGGGGTTGATGCGCAGCCCCAAGAGCCCCGGCCCGGTGAACGCCTGGGGCTGGGCCACCCGAAAGGCCCAAAAGGCGATGAACGCCACGCAGGCCACGATCAGCCCCGCGATGAGCAGCCGCCAGAGCAGGGCGTCGGTGGCCGTCAGCCTTTCGGCAGGATCGCGCTCCACCCGCAGGCTCACCCGCCAGGGGCCGAGCTGCAGATAGCGGACGGCGCCGGCGGGCGGGCGTGGGCGAGCCTCTGCCGGGGGGCGGGCGAACACCCGCACCAGGGCCGCCAGGCCGATGACGAGCAAAAAGGTGAGCACGCTGATCTTGCAGGAGACCGCCAGCCCAAAGGCCAGCCCCAGGCCCACGATGCTGACCCAGCCCTCGCCCTGGGCCACCCGCACGGCGAAAAAGAGGGCCAGGGTGACGAAAAAGGTGGTCATGGCGTCCACGGTGAAAAAGTGGGCGTTCTGGATGTTGAGCACGCTCAGGGCGGCCAGCAGCGCGCCCAGCAGGCCCGCACGCTCGCCATACAGGCGCCGCCCGATGAGGAACACCAGCAGCACCGAGCCCAGGTCCAGAGCGCCCGACATGGCGCGCCCCACCAGGAACACGCCGCCATAGCCGGTCAATCCGGTGAGCTGACCCAGGAACTTGGCCACCACCAGGGGCAACAGGCCATAGACATAGGCGCCAAAGCCCCGGTTGTAGGGGTTGAGGGGGTTGGCCTCCGTGTCGAAATACTCGCCCAGGGAGGAGGGCCAGGCCAGGCTGTTCTCCACCATGGTGAGAAAGCGCTCGTCGGGGTGTAGGTGCTGGTCCTCATCCCAGTTGAGCCCCACAAAACGCAGCGCCCCGCCCAGCAGCAGGATCGCCGCCAAGAGCAGCGCTGTCAACCTCCCGACGCTGCGGGGGCTGGCCGCCTTTGCGCCAGGGGGCTCGCTTTGGTTCGCAATCGCAGATTGGTCCGTCATAGCCTCTCGCGTCCAGCTCTAACGTTCGCCCACGAACATCCGCAGGGCGACCGAGCCGTCCTCCCAATAGTCCTCCAGCACCACGTAATGCGTATAGTGGGCGCGCAGCAGCTCCAGGGTGGCGCCCTCCTCCGGGTGCATGATGACCAGCACACGCCTGAGCGCGCCATCCAGGGGCGGCTCGCCCGGCGTCAGCTCCCAGCGCTCGTTGTCCCACCCTGGCGTGCGCCGCAACTGGGCCCGCACGGCGTTGCCATCGTACCAGTGGGGCCAGATCATCAGATAGACCGGCCCGTTGCCCTCGAACCCATCAATGGCCTGGGCGATTTTGAGCGAGATGGACTGGTTGTGCGCGGGCTGGTGCCAGACATAGCGCTCAAAGTATAGTGAGTCTACTGAGTATGTCTCGATTGCCAGGCCGCCGACCAGGGCCAGCCCCACCAGCGCCAGCCCTGCGCGCCCGGCCTTGCGTCCCAGCCCGGTCGCGGCCGGCCCGCGCCAGGCCCGCAGGGCTGCCAGCAGGTGGCGCAGGGCCAGGGCCGCCAGCAGCACGGCCACGGGCACCGCGCCAATAGCCCGCACGGCGCTGGGCACCTCTTGCGGAAAGGCCAGGGCCATGATAGACGGCATCAGCATTCCGAGCAAGAGCGGCAGGGCGATCCAGAGCTGGCTCCGCCGCCAGTTGGCCACCGCATAGCCCAGGCCCAGGGCAAACAGCACCCCCGTCGCAAAGCCAAGCTGCCGGTAGTGGGGCACGTTGCTCAGGTACACCACGTCGCCCACCTGATGGAACATGGCCGCGGCCCGCGCCACATTGCCCGCCAGGGTGGCCGCCAGATCGCCGGGCAGGGGCTGCTCCAGGCTGGTGGCCCGGGTCGCCGCGCGGAACAGGTAGCTCTGAGGCGCGTCGTAAGCATAGCGGGCCAGGGGCAGCGCCGCGAAAAAGGTTACCGCCGCCCATACAAGAATCGCGCGCCCCTGGATGGCCGCGCCCAGCCGTCGCCGGGCCGCCCAGGCGATCAGCAGCAGCCCCGCGAACAGGGGCGGCACGACCATGAAGGCGTTATAGCTCTGCAGGCCCAGACCCACCCACAGGCCGCACAGGGCATAGTCATGGCTGCGGCCCCGCTGCAGGCCGCGCAGCAAGAAAAGCCACGCCAGCGTCAGCAGCAACGGCATCAGCGCGGCGCGATAGCCCACCCGGGTCAGGATGATGTGCCAATGGCTGATGGCCAACAGGAATGCGGCCAGGGCGCCGGTCCAGCGGTCGCGCAACTCGCGCCCCAGCCAATAGATGGCGGGCAGGGTCAGCAAGCCCACCAGCGCCGAGGTGACCTTGATGCTCACATGGCCCAGCCCGGCCAGGGTCGCCACCGGCGCCGCCAGGTAGAAAAAGAGCCCCTCGCGGCCAGGGTGCGACGTAAAAAAGATCGGGTACTCGCCCGCCAGGATCTGGGCGATGTTGCCCTGGATCAGGGGCAGGTCGCAGCCCATCTCCAGCGGGATGGTGTGGATGCGATGCAGCCGGAAAAAGGCCGCCAGCAGCAGGCTCGCCAGCAGGGCCAGGGCGGGCCAGGGTAGGCTCAGCCCCTGACGGCGCGGCGCGGCCCCACCAGGATCGCGCACCGGCCAGACGGCCAGCGCCGCGCACATCAGCGCGCCGCCCCAGGCCGCCGCGCCTACGTCGGTGAACCGGTTGCCGCCCAGGCGCGCCCAGGCCAGGGCTGCCAGGACCGCTGCCGCCACGGCCCAGGGCCAACGCAGGCGCAAAGGGGTTGCGAACTCGCCAGCGGGGGCCTCCTCCTGTCCGGGGCGGCTCGCCAGCCCAAACAGGACGGCGGCCAGCAGGTACAACGCCCACGCCAGGCCGCCCCAGCGGCCCAGGTCCAGCAGCCGCTGGGCCAGCGCCCCCGCCATCAGCGCCAGGGCAGGCCACACCAGAGTCCGCGCCCCGGCTGTCCTGGCTGTGCCTCGGTGTTGGCTCGGCAACATGCTCCCTCTGCTCCTATGAAGGTCAGTCCGGACTTGCGGGCGACTCGTACGTTGGCGGGCGAGACGCCCGCCCTCCGACGTTTTGGTCGCGGCTCTGTCGCCCTCACAGCCGGATGGCGCGCACCGTCAGGTTCACAAAGGTCGCCTTGGTCACCAGGCGGCGCGGGTCCTCGTTCAGCCGGTCAATGGCGTGGAACAGGGCCAGGGCCCAGTTGAGCGGGTTCAGGCGGCTGCCCTGGTTTTCCTCTCCCGCAAAACGATGGGTGGCGCGCAGCACGCCGCCCGGCAGCAGGTTGCGCTCGATCAACCCCTTGCCCAGGGTGTAGACGATGGTCTGGGTGCCGGGAAAGCAGTAATGGGTCAGGCGCTCGATGGGCCCCGGCGCAAAGCCCGCCTCGATCAAGACCGCCCGCAACGCCTCGACGCCGTACAGCCTGCGGTGGTTGGCCCAGATGCCCGCAAAGGGCCCCTGGCGGATGGGGCGACGGAATACCCCCTCCGCCACGCGGTTGATGGGGTCATACCAGGCCGGATAGCGCTCATAGGGCACGGTGACCGCCAGCGCGCCCCCCGGCCTGAGCACCCGATGGATCTGGCGCAGCCCCTCCAGATCGTCCTCCAGATGCTCCAGCACCTCGGAGAGGATCACCCCATCAAAGCTGCCCTCGGCAAAGGGCAGGCGCTGGATGTCGCCGCGCGCCAGCGCCGTCTGGGCGCCCAGATGCGCGCGGGCATAGCCCAGGGCGCGCGGGTCGCCATCCAGGCCCACCACGCGGCACTGCGGAAAGAGCCGGTTCAGGACATGGGCATAGAACCCCATGCCCGTGCCACAATCCAGGATCACCTGGCCGAGCTGCGGATCCAGGTAACGCAGCACGGTGCGCACCCGTCGCCGGTAGGCCACGTCCGACTCGTTGCGCAGCAGGCGCGCCAGGGTCGCCTCCTGCTCGGGGGTCAGCCAGCCCGCCTCAGCCACGGCCCGCCCCTCCCCCGGCCAACAACTCGTCAAAGAGCCGCTCATAGGCCGAGATCGTCTCCTCCGGATCAAAGACCGCCGCGATCTCGGCGCAAGGGCGGCAATAGCGCTCCCGCTCGCGCAACACCTGGACGATGCCCTCGGCCAGGGCGCGTGGATCGCCCGATGGTACGCACAGCCCCATGCCCGTGGCCCGCACGGGCTCGCGCGCGCCGGGGATGTCGCTGGCCACCACGGGCGTGCCGCAGAGCATGGCCTCCACCTGCACCACGGCGAAACAATCGGTGCGGCTGGGGAGCACAAAGAGATCGCACAGCGCATAATAGTCCGCCAACCGCTGGCGGTCGGTGATCAGGCCCAAGACGTGCAGCCGTCCGGCGTTGGCCTCGATCAGCGGGCGGCAGCGCTCATAGAACGCCTCATAGGCCACGTTGGTTTCCCCGGCAAAGGCTAGGGCCACCCCGGGGATCGCCTCCGCCACCAGGGGCATGGCCTGCAAGAGATAGTCGAACCCTTTTTCCTCGACCCAGCGCCCCGCAAAGCCCACCACGGGCCGCCCTTCGAGACCCAGCTCGCGGCGCCAGGCCCGCACCGCCTCGGGGCGTGGCCGGGGGATGTCCATGGGCGGGTAGATGGCCGCCACCTTGTCCAGGTGGGGCCGCAGATAGGCCGAGTGCTCGGCATAGTCCCGGTTCAGGATGGTGATGCGGTCGGCGATGCGCGCGCCCCGTTCCAGCAGCCAGTTCATGCCGCGCTGCACCATCTGGTTCCATGCGCCCCTGGGCATCACCAGGTCGCCCTGGTGCGCCATGACCATCGGCTTGCCCGCGCGGTGGGCCAGGGCGCCCACCAGCCAGGTCTCCAGCATGGGGGTAAAGACCAGGGCCAGATCGTGCTCGCGCAGCAGGCGCCAGACGGCGCCGGCAAAGCCTGGCATCACCTGGCCCCGGCTCAGGCGCAGCCACGAGGGCTCGCGCACAATGTGCACGCCCCGGTGCCGCTCCTCGCGGGGCAGATCGCGCCGGTACCGTGAGGTAAGCACAGTCACCGTGTGGCCGCGCCGCGCCAGCCCCTCGGCCAGGTTCTGGGCATTGGCGGTCAGACCCGTCCAGTGAGGGTAATAGTAGGTCAGGGCGATCAGGATGCGGGTCAAGGCGCCTGCTCCACGCCATCGGACGGGGCCGCAGCCTCGGCCATGACCTGGGTGATGCGCCCATAGCTGATGCCCTCGCTGATCAGCCCCACGATCCCCAGCCCGATCAGCGCTACGTTGGTGAACATGTGCAACCCCAGGGTATACCCAAACCCGGCGCTCTGCTCGACGGCAAAGAGGGCCAGGGCCTGGATGCCCGCCCACTCAAAGGGTCCGATGGCCCCCGGTGAGGAGGGCACCACCATGCTCAGGCCGGTAAAGCACAGCACCAGGGCGGCGGCGGCCAGGCCCAGCCCCTCCATCCGAAAGACGAACAGCATGAGCCAGTTCATGGCTGCGTAGCCCAGCCAGACCGCAGCCGTGGTCAAGAGCACGGGCAGCAGGCGGCGGGGATGGGTCAGCACGGCAAAGCCGTCCAACAGGTTGAGCAAGCCGGCCTTGAGCCTGGGATGGCCCACCAGAGGCAGCCTCCCCACCAGGCGCCAGAGCCAATCCACCGCGCGCGGTCCGATGCGGGCCATGACGACCAGGGCCGCCGTCCCCCCAATGACGCCGACGCCCAGGAGCAGCCCGCCCCGCACGGCCCAATCGGGCAGCGCCATAAAGGGCAGCAGGCCCGCCAGCAGCACGACAACGGCCAGCACGTCCAACAAGCGCTCAATGAGCAGCGTCGAGACGGCCTGGCCCAGGCCGCCCGCCAGCTTGCGCCCCGCCAGATAGCCGCGCACCGCCTCGCCCGCCTTGGCAGGCAGGATGTTGTTGAACATGTAGCCGATGTTGACCAGATGATAGATCTCGGCCAGGGTCAGGCTCGCATCGCGCTCCATGAGCAGATGCCAACGCACGGCGCGCACGCCGCTGATGGCAGCGATGAGGAGGAACACGGGGACAAGGTACAGATAGCGGCCAGCGCGAAAGAGGCCCCATAGCTCGGCCCAATCGGTGCCGCGCATGGCCAGATAGAGGAACAGGGCGCTGAGGGCCAGGCCGATCGCCAGACGGATACGGTTCTTCATGGCTCCTGGATACTCTCGGCTCCAAGGGGGACGGGTGATTGGCCGGATTATAGCATCGGCCCGCACGCGGGCCAAAGGCGCGCGTCTGCCCAGTCTTGCATGGAGGGCGGGCGTCTCGCCCAACAGAGCAAGCGCAGCTTGCTTTGTCCCTATCGGCGGCCAGGTTGCCTTCCGCCCCCAAGCCACCATGTAACTGGGCAGGCCCGTCAGCCGGGCCTATGGCTTGGGCAGCCCCACCGCCGCCTCGCCCAGGAGCGCCAACAGCTCCTCGCGAGAGAGCTGCGCCTTTTTCTCAAAGATCAGCGGCATGGGGTGATCGTAGACGCTATAGCTCTCGTCGGCGCGGCCCAACACCAGATCCGTCGCGCGGCGGCCCTGCTCGGCCAGCAGGCGCGGCATGGGCAGATCGGGATCGCGAAAGGTCTCGTCCACCAGCCGCACGCCCCACAGCTCGGGGTACACCTGGGCGAAATAGACCAGCTCGAACCCCAGCTCCTCGCCCATCAGCAACTCATAGTAGCGGGTGGTCAGGGGATAGCGCTCGGGCAGGCGGGGGATCGAGTTGTAAAGCCGGTTGCTAGAGAGCACGATATAGTCGCTGGCCTGCAGCGCGTCCAACAGCTCCTCCAGCTTGGCGGCGTCATCGGGATAGTAGCCGTTAAAGGCGATATAGCGATAGCGCGGCCAGCAGCCCAAACCGTCGCGGCCCTGCAGCAGGGGCAAGGGGTTATCCCAGTGCTCGATCAGCAGCGTCCGGCCCTGGGGCACCTGATCGCAGATCCACTCGGTGGCCTGGATCCACGGGTGGGTGGCGGCGAACACGTGCATGTAGGCCGCCGCGTAGAGCCCGCTGGCGGCCAGGGTCAGCCCCGCCAGCCCCACCCCGATGGCGCGCCAGGCGCGCCGCCTCGCGCGGGCCAGCGCCGCCAGCCCTGCTGCGCCCCACAGGCACAGCAGCGGGATCACCGGCAGCATGTAGCGCAAAAACTTGGCGTGGAACGAGCCGGTGATGGCAAAATAGACCAGGAACCAGGACAGGGGGATGGCGGACAGGGCGAGCTGCGCCCACCGCCCCCGCGTTGCTCCCAAGATCGCCTGCGCCAGCGCGGCCAAGGTTCCCGCCAACCCCACCAGGCCCAAAAGGATGCCCATGGACCAGACCACGGTCTGCCAGAGCAAGTAGAGATAGGGCGGCGCGCCGCTGAACTGGCGCGTATAGGGCATATCCAGGATGCCGCGCGCCATTTGGCTCTCCCGCAGGATATCGTGCAGGAACTGGTTTATGTCGAGCAGCGCATAGGGCTGGCACACGACAAAGGTGAGCAGCGCCGCCAACGCCACAATGCCCGCATGGCGCAGCGTTCGCCATAGCGCCGCCCCCACGCCCGTGGCTGATTGCCGGCCCTGCGCCTGTTCTGTCCCCGCCGCAGCCAGGCAGGCCAACCCCAGCGGCACGGCCAGGGGCGCGGCGCTGATCTTGGTGGCCAGGGCGGCCCCCAAGGCCACGCCCAGCCCCGCCCAGCGGCCCGCGCTGGGCCGCCGAGCCGCGCGCACCGCCAGATAGAGACATAGCACGACGAGAAACGTCAGCAGGGTATCCACGGCGTAGAAATGGGAGAGCTGGACGTGCAGCACGGTCAGGGCCACAAACGCGGCGCCCAGCAGGCCCACGGCGTCGTCATATAGCTCGCGCCCCAGGCCAAAGACCAGGGCCACCGTGCCTACATCGGCCAGCGCCGAGAACACCCGGCCAATGAGATAGAACGAGCGAGCGTTGGCCATCTCCGGCCAGGCGAGGGCGGCCAGGCTGGCGGCGATGCGCAGCAGATAGAGGGGCAGCGAGCCATAGGCGAAAAAACTGGGGTTCCAGGGACTCTCGGGCGAGAGCAGCGTCGCCCAATCGGGCGGCCAGGGGAAATCCAACTCCGCCACGACGAACATGATCTGGCGCTCATCGGGGTGGAACAGCAGCCCGCGGTCCCAATCCAGGTGGGCCAGGCGCACATAGAGCGCCACCGCCAGGATCGCGCTCAGCAGGAGCGGGACGGCGATCCGGAGGCGCGTGGAGCGAGGTTGGTGCGCAGCGAGCATGGCATCCTTTCAGAGGACGCGGGGCTAATCGTTCAGGCGCAGCACCGCCATGAACGCCTCTTGTGGCAGGTCCACCTTGCCCACGCGCTTGAGGCGGCGGCGCCCCTCTTTTTGGCGCTCCAGCAGCTTGCGCTTGCGCGTGATGTCGCCGCCATAGCACTTGGCCAGCACGTCCTTGCGCAACGCCTTGACTGTGGCCCGCGCAATGACCCGGCTCCCCACAGCCGCCTGAATCGGCACGGCAAAGAGCTGTGAGGGGATCACATCCTTGAGCCGGCGCACCAGCAAGCTGCCCTTGTCATACGCGCTCTCGCGGTGCACGATCAGCGAGAGGGCATCCACCGGCTCCTCGTTGACCAGGATATCCATCTTGACCAGGTCGCCCGGCCGGTAGCCGTGAAAGCCATAGTCCATCGAGGCATAGCCCCGTGTGCGTGACTTGAGTTGGTCGTAGAAATCCACCAGGATCTCGGCCAAGGGAATGTAAAAGCCAAGCAACACCCGCCGCTCGTCCAGGTACTCTAGCTTGTCAAACTCGCCGCGCCGCCCCGTGGCCAGCTCCATCAGGGTGCCGATATACTCGGTGGGCGTGAACAGACTGATATGCATCCACGGCTCGTGGATCTCGACCACCTGCGACATATCCGGCAGCTCGGAGGGGTTGTCAATGGTGAGCACCTCGCCGCCCGTCAAGAGCACCTCGTATTCGACGCTGGGCGCGGTCGCCAGCAGGTCCAGTTCGTATTCGCGCTCCAGACGTTCCTGCACGATCTCCATATGCAAGAGGCCGAGAAAGCCGCAGCGAAAGCCCAGGTTGAGGGCCACCGAGGACTCGGGCTGGTAGACCAGCGAGGCGTCGTTCAGTTGCAGCTTTTCCAGGGCGTCACGCAGGTCCGTATAGTCGGCATTGTCCACCGGATAGAGCCCGGCAAAGACCATAGGCTTGGGGGGCGCAAAGCCCGCCAGCGGCTCGGGCGCAGAATGCGCCGCGCCGGTGATGGTATCGCCCACGCGGCAATCGCGCACGTTCTTGAGCCCCGTCGCCACATAGCCCACATCGCCGGCCCCCAACTGGGGCACGGGGCGCATGTGCGGGCCAAACACTCCCACTTCCAGCGGGTCTACGCTTCGCCGGTTGGACATGATCATCAGCGGCGAGCCCGCCTCGATGACGCCATCCATCACCCGCACATAGGCGATCACGCCCTTGTACGAATCATAGTGCGAGTCGAACACCAGGGCGCGCAGCGGCTCGGCTTCAGCGCCGCGCGGCGGGCGGATGCGCTCGATGATGGCGGCCAGCAGCGCGCCGGTGCCCAGTCCCTCTTTGGCCGAGACCTGCAAGACCTCTTCCGCCGGAATGCCCAAGAGTTCCTCAATCTCGTGGGCCACCTCGTCTGGATTCGCCGCCGGCAGGTCAATCTTGTTGATCACCGGGATGATATCCAGGTCGTGCTCCAGGGCCAGGTAGAGGTTCGCCAACGTCTGGGCTTCGATCCCCTGGGTGGCATCCACCACCAGCACGGCGCCCTCGCAGGCCGAGAGGGCGTGAGAGACCTCGTAAGCAAAGTCCACGTGCCCCGGCGTGTCGATCAAGTTGAGCTCGTACGGGCGGCCGTCGGAGTGTTCATACGCCATGCGCACGGCCTTGGCCTTGATCGTGATGCCCTTTTCGCGCTCCAGGTCCATGCGGTCCAACACCTGCTCGGCCATCTCGCGCGAGGCGATGGTGCCCGTCGCCTCCAGCAGGCGGTCGGAGAGGGTGGACTTGCCGTGGTCAATATGGGCGATGATGCAAAAGTTGCGCACATGCGCGATGGTGCGGGCCTGATCGTTGGTCAAGTTCTTTTCCTATCGGTAGGGCATATCGGCAGCCAGCAAAAGGCCGCCGATTGGAGACTATCAATTCAGTAGTATACACCAGAGAGGGCTAGGGCCGAAACGCCAGAGCTGGCGCGCTACAGATTGCGTGCGTTGAGGGTCTCCATAGCCATCTCGGGCGTGGCGCCCCGCTCGGTGGTGCGCAGGTAGAGGTACTGATACACATCGCGCGCCACGGCGGAAACCGGCACAGCCAGCAACACGCCCAACAGCCCCGCTACCTCGCTGCCAACCACCACGACGACCATGACGATGGCCGGATGAAAGCGCACCGCCCGCCCCGTGATCCTGGGGCTGAGCAAGTTGCTCTCTATCTGCTGGATGGCGAAAAAGCCCAGCGCCACCCAAAGCGCCGTGATGGGGCTGCGCAAAAAGGCGATCAGCACCGCCGGGATCGCCCCGATCCAGGGGCCCAAAAAGGGAATGACCTCGAAAAAGCCCGCAAGAGTGCCCAACAACAATGCCATGTTGATGCGGAACGCCAGGAGCAAGATCGTGACCATCAGCCCCACCAGCAAGCATATCAAGAGCTGGCCGCGCACATAGGCGCTGAGCAGGCCATCTACAATGGCGACGATATTGCGCACGTCGGCATCCATCTTTTCCGGGATCATGCGCTTGACCGCCCGCCGCAGCCGGTCCGTATCGTTGAGCACGTAAAAGAGCCAGATGGGGATGATGAGCACACCGATGATAAAGCCCAAGGTCTGCCAGAGGGTGCGCACTGTGCCCTCCACGCCTCGGCGCAACGTCTCGCCCAGGGTGACCACGGCATTCTGCACGGTGGTCTCTACCGCATCGCTGATCCCATCGGGGATGCGCTCCAGCAGTTCCTTCATGTCCACCGTCAACAGCTTATCTATCACCTGGACATAGTTGGGCAGCTCCCTAGCGAATTCCTGGGATTGAGCGGTGAGCGCGGGGATAAAGTAGGCCAGCATGCCCGTAATGCCGCCCAGGGCCAGTAGATAGACGAGGATGATGGCCAGACGCCGCGATAGTTTCCACTTTTTCAAAAAGCGGGGAGAATGCCGATCAAAGAAATCCACCAGGGGCACGAGCAGATAGGCCAGGATAAAGCCCAGGAAAAAGGGCACCAGGGCCGCGTGCGCCTTGCGCATCACGGCGAGCAGAACGATGCTGAGCATCGCGATCAGGAACGCCCGATAACGTTGTTGTGTTGTGCCAAGCCAGGAAGGCATTCCCTATCCTCCTACATCACGTATTATTGGGGCCCGAGCGCCTGATGAATCGCCCCAGCTCGATCAATCTCTTCAGGGCAACCACCCTTGCCCAGCCAGGCCAGGAACTCGATGTTTCCCGCCGGCCCGGTAATCGGCGAGCGGATCAAGCCCAACACCCGCCAGCCGCCCGCGGCCGCATCTGTGAGAACCCTTTGCAGCACCTCGAGATGCGTCTGGCGTTCGCGGACCACGCCACCCTTGCCGACTTGATCGGCGCCAGCCTCGAACTGCGGCTTGATCAGCGCGACGGCCTGGCCCCCTTCGGCCAGCCAATTGTACACCCGGGGCAGAATCAGCGACAGCGAGATGAACGACACATCTATACTGGCCAGATGGATCGGCTCCGGCAGAGCCTCCAGGTGGCGCGCGTTGGTGCGCTCCATCACCACCACGCGGGGATCCTGGCGCAGCGACCAGGCCAGTTGCCCATAGCCTACGTCAATAGCATAGACCCTGGCGGCGCCGCGCTGCAACCACAAGTCCGTGAACCCACCGGTCGAGGCGCCCACATCGGCTACCACACACCCCTCGGGCGAGATGGCGAACTCGTCCAGCGCCCGTTCCAGCTTGAGCCCGCCGCGACTGACATAAGGGGGACGAGCGTCCACGCTGACGGGCGCGCCGGGGCTCACGCGAACCCCGGGCTTGTCGGCCACCTGGCCGTCCACCCGTACCTCGCCCGCCATGATCAAACGGCGGGCCTGCTCTCGGCTGCGGGCCAGCCCCAACCGATGCACCAGAATATCGAGACGAACCGGTTTGTCCATCGTGTTTCGGTTCCATCCAGGGCGATGTCAAGGTCGCGGTTATGGTGAGTTGATGTCCTCATGCTAGATGTACATAATCTGGATTTTGACCAAGCCCTGTGGTTCCGTTGCGGCGCTTTGACGCTGCGCACCACCGACGCTAAACTAGGCCGACTTATCAGGAGGGTCCAATGCGTTACCCACTTCTCAGGGCCATGCGTCCCAAACAATGGGTCAAGAATGTCTTTGTCTTGGCTGCCATGTTCTTTGACGCGCGCATCCTCGATCCGGTTGCGCTGCTCAAGAGTATAGCAGCTTTCGCGGTCTTTTGCGCCATATCCAGCGCCATCTATCTCGTCAACGATCTCGTTGATATCGAGAACGACCGCGCCCACCCCACCAAACGCCGTCGCCCCCTGGCCTCCGGCGCGCTCCAACCCAAGGTGGCCCAGATTGCGGCAGCGGCGCTGGCCCTCGGCGGCCTGCTCCTGGCGCTGCTGGTAGACCTCAAGCTGCTGTGGGTCGCCCTGGCCTACCTGGCCGTGATGATGCTATACAACTACAAGCTCAAGCACACGGTCATCCTGGATGTCATGACGGTGGCCTTTGGGTTTGTGCTGCGCGTCTATGCGGGGGCCGTGGTCGTCGTGGTGGCGCGCTTTTCGCCCTGGCTCTATGTCTGCACCACGTTGCTGGCCCTCTTTATCGCCATCAACAAGCGGCGCCACGAGCTGGTCTTGCTGCAGCAGGATGCCAACAACCACCGCGCCATCCTGGAAGAGTACTCGGTCCGCTTCTTGGACGAAATGACCTCGTTGGTCACCGCCACGACCCTGGCGGCGTACTCGTTCTATACCTTTAGCGCGCCCAACCTGCCCGCCAACCACTCGATGATGTTCACGATCCCCTTTGTCATGTACGGCATCTTTCGATACCTGTACCTGATCCACGTGCGCCGCCTGGGCGGCTCGCCTGAAGAGATCGTCCTGAGCGATAGGCCGCTGCTCGTCAGCATCCTGTTGTGGGCGCTGACGGCAGGGCTGGCTCTCTACTGGCCCTGGTAGCCCACACACCGCCGCAACGCAGGAAACGGCAGAGGGCATGTGCCCTCTGCCGTACCATACGCAGCATGCCCCTTGGGGTTGCTCTAGCGCTTGGTGTACTGCGGCGCCTTGCGAGCGCGCTTGAGACCGGGCTTTTTGCGCTCCTTGGCGCGCGGATCGCGCGTCAAAAAGCCGCCGGAGCGCAGCGCCTTGCGCAGCTCGGGGTCCGAGACGAGCAGCGCCCGCGCGATGCCGTGGCGAATGGCGCCGGCCTGGCCGGTGATCCCGCCCCCCTGCACCACGACAGAGATGCGGAACTGCCCTTCCGTCTCGGTGGCCCGCAGCGGCTCCAAGGCGGTGTTCATATCCACCTGTCGCGAAAAGAACTCTTCCGCCGGCTTGCCGTTGATCACAAAGCCCGCATCACCTGGGTACAGCCGCACCCTGGCCGAAGCCGACTTGCGCCGCCCTGTGCCGTAGAAATATGTCAGCGTCACCTATCATCCTCCCACATGGTACGAGTCGTCGGCTAGAGTTCCAGCAACTGGGGTTTCTGAGCCGTGTGCGGGTGCGTTGCGCCCGCATACACCTTGAGCTTTTTGAACATGGCGCGACCCAGCTTGTTCTTGGGCAACATGCCCCTAATGGCGTGCTCGAGCACCCGCTCGGGGTGCGTCTGGAGCATGCGCTGCAGCGAGACCGCCTTGAGCCCGCCCGGATAGAGCGAGTGACGGTAGTACATCTTGTCATCCAGCTTGGTTCCCGTCACCTGGACCTTGCCCGCATTGATGACGATCACGAAATCCCCCACATCCATGCTGGGCGTGTACATCGGCTTGTGCTTGCCGCGCAAGATCGTGGCGATTCGGGTTGCGAGACGCCCAAGGTTCTGCCCCTCGGCATCCACCACAAACCAGGTTCGCTCGATCTCGCCTTGTTTGACTACATACGTATTCACTCTCGTCACTCCTTCTACCTCTTGCGGCGCCGCCTCCTCACACTGCGGCGCATCGCCGGAGAGTGCCTGCAGATCCGCTTTCAGGCCACTGTTCAGTAATTCACGCGCCAGAGCACAAGGCCACAGGCCGGAGCCGGCGGGCTTGCCCGGCGGATATCCCGCTCTTGCAGGATCTGGCCAAACTCCTCAGGATCGAGGGCGCCCAGCCCGACATCGATCAGCGTTCCGACGATCCGGCGCACCATGCCCCGCAGAAACCCGTTGGCCACAATGGCAAACTCGCGCATCTCGACCGGTTGCTCCAGCGCCCAGGGTAGCGACCTCGCGCGCCACCCCGCCTGCCAGACCGTACGAGTCGTGCTTTGGCCCGCAGTCGCCTGCCCAAAGGCGGCGAAATCGCCCTCCCGCACCAGCATCGCTGCCGCCTGCTCCATGGCCTCCCATGCTGGCGCGCTCGCCAGCCGGTGGGCATAGCGATCCATCAGCGGCTCTCTGATCGGCGCGATATAGAGATTGTACAAGTACTCGCGGCTCACGGCGCTATAGCGCGCATGGAACCCTTCTGGCGCCCACTCTGCATCTCGCACCGCGATGTCTCTCGGCAGCAATGCGTTCATGCCCCGCTGCAGATCCTCAAGCGGGTGGCGCCATTCGGCCTGAAAGCTGATCACCTGGCCCTGAGCGTGTACACCGGCGTCGGTTCTGCCCGCCCCGTGCACCCGCACAAACTGCCCCGTCAGCGCCGCCAGGGCCTTTTCCAGCTCTCCCTGGATGGTGGGGCAATCCGCCTGGATCTGGAACCCGCTATACGCAACGCCATCATAGGCCACGGTCAACCGATAGTTGCGCTCGGCCAAGCTATCTCAGCCCCCGGCCCAGGACTAGACCAACTCCAAAAGGGCCATGTCGGCGTTATCGCCCTTGCGCGGCCCCAGATCGAGCACGCGCGTGTATCCTCCGCTGCGCTCGGCGTATCGCGGCGCGATCTCGTCAAAGAGCTTGGCCACCAGCCGGCGATCGCCCAACACGACGGCCGCCAGGCGGCGCTCGTGTACATCCTGCTCTTCTGCAGCGCGCTTGGCCATGCCGCGCTTGGCGATGGTGATGAGATGCTCGGCATCACTCCGCACCGACAACGCCTTGGCCTTGGTGGTGCGGATGCGCTCATGTTGTACCAGCGCCCTGACCAGATTCATGCGCAGCGCCTTGCGTTGCGCCGTATTGCGCCCCAGTTGGCGCCCCGCTACACGGTGTCTCATGGCTCGCTACCTCTCCGTGGATATGGCATCCAGCTCTCCCCGCAGCCGGCGGGAAGATCCGGGCCTAGTCAATCTCATAGTCCTCGGGCAGAAACCCGTTTTCCTTGAGCCGAACGATCAGCTCCTCTAGCGATTTCTGGCCAAAGTTCCGGATGGCCAGCATCTCGTCCGAGCCCTTGGTCAGCCGCTCCATGACGTCGCCCACGCTAAAGATGTTGGCGCGTTTGAGGCAGTTAAAGGCCCTCACGGCCAGATCCAGCTCCTCGATGGGCACATCATACAGCTCGTTGGAGACGGGCATCTCGTCTGCGACAGGCTCGACCCGCACCGGCTCCAGTTCGGAGAACTCGGCCACCGGCATCAGGTGCTGCACCAGGATGCGCGCCGCCCGAGTGAGGGCTTCGGCAGGCCGGATGGTGCCATCGGTCCAAATCTCGAGCTTGAGCAGGTCATAGTTGGTGATCTGCTCGATGCGCGCCGGCTCTACCTGGTGGCCCACCTTGACCACGGGGCTAAAGATCGCGTCCACAGGGATCTGCCCAATGGGCAGCTTCTCATGGTTTTCGGCCGGCACATACCCCGCGCCGCGTTCCACCACAAACTCGATCTCTAGATCGGAATCGAGGGTATCCAGCGTCAGGATCTGCAACTCGGGGTTGACGATCTCGATGTCAGCGGGCGCTTCCAGGTCGCCCGCCGTAACCACGCTCTTGCCCCTGGCCGAAACCCGCATACGCACCGGCTCCTCAGAGTGCGAGATCAGCCGCACCAGTTTCAGGTTCAGGAGCAGCATGGTCATGTCTTCTTTGGCCCCGGGGATATCGGTAAACTCGTGGGGCACGCCCGAAACGCGCACTGAGGTGATGGCCGCCCCAGGCAGCGAAGAGATCAGCACGCGCCTCAGCGCGACTCCCATGGTGATGCCATAGCCGCGCGACATGGGGCCGATGGCAAAGCGGCCATAGTTTTGCGTTGCCGCTTCGATCTCGATCTTTGGTAGCACTTGGTGCAGCAAGGGAAACCCTCCTTACCTTCTCGGCGCCGCGACGGACCCGAGTCTGTTGCCGTTCGACGCCCTAGACCTATCTGTTCGTATGATTGCCAAGGCTCCCGTTACCGCGAATAGTACTCGACCACGAGCTGCTCGTTCACAGAGATGTCCACATGCTCGCGAGTCGGCAAAGCGATCACCGTCGCAGCCATATCCGCCGCTCGCAGCGAAAGCCAGCCTGGCACCGACTGGTGCTCCAGCACTTCGCGCAGCTCGTCAAAGTAGGCATTGTGAATGCTACGCGCGCGCACGCAGACCTCATCGCCCACACTCACCAACGCGGAGGGGGCATTGGTCCTGCGCCCGTTCAGATCAATGTGCCCGTGGGCCACGAGCTGTCGCGCCTGGGGGCGAGATTCTGCAAGCCCCAGCCGGTAGACCACGTTATCCAGGCGGCGCTCCAGGATGCTCAGCAGATTCTGGCCGGTCTGGCCACGCATGCGCTCGGCCAGCTCGTAATAGCGGCGGAACTGGCGCTCCAACACGCCATAGATGCGGCGTAGGCGCTGCTTCTCGCGCAACTGCTGCCCATAGTCCGAGACCTGCCGGCGAAACTGGGTCTGGCGGCCGTGGTCGCCAGGCGGGAACGCGCGCCGCTCGACGGCGCACTTGGGCGAGAGACAGCGCGAGCCCTTGAGAAAGAGCTTGGTGCCCTCACGCCGGCACTGCTTGCAGACCGAATCACGATATCTAGCCATCAATCCTCCTCTAGTTGCCGATGCGCCCCTCTGGCGCACCGGTAGCGGGTTTACGTGTAGATTTCGGGGCGGGACTAGAGCCCCAACGTCTTCCCCGCAGCCCCTCTTGTGCGATCATTGCAGACACATTCGATGCCCCGGCGACGGTTCGCCCTTGGGCATCGAACAGAGCAGCCAAACGCCCTACTAGATGCGTCGCTTTTTGGGCGGACGGCAGCCATTATGGGGGATGGGCGTAACGTCTGTGATCGAGCGCACGTACAGCCCCGAGGCCTGCAACTGCCGCAGAACGGCCTCACGCCCCGGGCCCGGGCCCTTGACAAAGACATCCACATCACGCATGCCCATATCCATAGCCGAGCGACTCACCGCGCTGGCCGCCGATTGGGCGGCGAACGGGGTGCTCTTGCGCGACCCACGAAAATCCTGTCCGGCGCTGCGCCAGGCCAACACATCCCCATCCGGATCGGTCACAGTGATGATGGTGTTGTTGAACGTCGCCTGAATATAGACGCGCCCGCGCGGCACATTCCGCCGCTCGCGTCGCGGTGTACGCCCTCTCGTTCTTCTTCGACCCATTACGGTGAGACCTCCCCCACAGAATCCTACTACTTTTTATCCCGAGCACGCTTCTTGCCGGCCACGGTGCGCCGGACGCCACGACGGGTGCGCGCATTGGTCTTGGTGCGCTGGCCGCGCACCGGCAGATTGCGGCGGTGCCGCATGCCCCGGTAGCTGCCGATATCCACCAACCGCTTGATGTTCATCGCTACCTCGCGGCGCAGGTCGCCCTCCACCACATAATCCTGAGCGATGACGTCGCGCAGTCGAGCGACCTCAGCCTCGGTCAGATCGCGCCCGCGCGTGTCTGGGCTGACGTTGGTCTTGGCCAGAATGGCCTGGCTGCGTGTGAGCCCGATCCCATAGATATAGGTGAGGCCCACCTCGACGCGCTTTTCGTTTGGGATGTCAATTCCTGCGATACGCGGCATGTATGATCCTCCTGGAATGCCCGTCTCATCGCCGAACGGCGCCCTGCCGTTCAGCCCCTATCTCGATACTAGCCCTGTCGCTGCTTGTGGCGCGGGTTTTCACAGATGATCCGCACAACGCCACGGCGACGGATGATCTTGCACTTTTCACATCTCTTTTTGACCGAGGGTTTCACCTTCATTGCGTTTCCTCCTCCGTAACCTCGTCTCTGACGCGGGTCAGTATCTCGGCGCCATCCCCGGTGACGGCCAGGGTATGCTCATAGTGGGCCGATGGCGATCCATCGGCAGTGACGACGGTCCAGCCGTCGGCGAGCACCTTGGTGGCATAGCCGCCGAGGGTGAGCATCGGCTCCAGACAGAATGTGAGCCCCTCTCGCAGGCGCATGCCCACGTTTGACGGCCCCCAGTTGCTGATGCGAGGCGGCTCGTGCATGGCGCGCCCGATCCCGTGCCCGCCATACTCGCGCACCACTTCGAACCCCGCCTCGCGGGCGGCGGCCTCGATGGCATGAGAGACCTCTCCCATGCGCCTGCCGGCCTGCACAGCCGCGATGCCCGCCTCCAGCGCCTGGCGCGTGGCAACCATCAGCGCCCGTAACTCGGGCGACACCTCGCCCACCGCGATGGTGGTCGCTGCATCCCCGTGATACTCCTGCCAGATGGCGCCCACATCAATGCTAACGATGTCACCTGCTTGCAGGCGACGCCCGCCAGGGATGCCGTGCACGATCTCCTCGTTCACCGAGGCGCAGATCGTGGCCGGGTAGCCTAGATAACCCTTGAATGAGGGGATGCCCCCCAGGTCGCGGATCATCGTCTCGGCGATGGTATCCAGCTCCTGGGTCGTCACCCCGGGCGCCACACGACGCTCCATCTCTCGCAACACCTGGGCCACAATGCCACCGGCAACCCGCATCGCGGCCAGTTCTCGTTCGGAACGTCGTGGAACAGTGCTCATTATTCTACAGTCTCTAGACGTTTATGTCAATTATGCCAGCAGGGGCGCTACCGCGGCCCTGATCGCGGCACCCACTGCCTCGGGCGACTGCTCGCCATCGATCTCGGCCAGCACGCCCCGCGCACGATAGTAGGCCTGCAGCGGCGCCGTCTGCTCCTGGTAGACGCGGATGCGCCGCGACTGGGTCTCTGGGTTGTCGTCCTCGCGCTGGAACAGTGCACCGCCGCACTTGTCGCAAATGCCCTGCACCTTTTCCGGCCCAAAGAGCCGGTGATAGATCTCGCCGCACTTGGTGCATGTCCAGCGGCCAGCCAGACGCGCCAGCAGCACATCCTCGGCGACCTCGATGTTGAGCACCACATCCACCTTGCGACCCATGTCGGCCAGCAGGGCGTCCAGGGCCTCGGCTTGCGCCACGGTGCGCGGAAAGCCATCAAAGACGACGCCGTTGGCGCAATCGGGCTGGGCAACGCGGTCGGCCACCATCCCGATGGTGATCTGGTCGGGCACCAGCTCGCCGCGATCCATATACACTTTGGCCTGTTTGCCCAGCTCGGTCTGCTGGGAGAGGTTCGCGCGGAACAGATCCCCACTCGAGACCCGGGGCAGCGGCAGCCACTGGGCCATCAGCTCACCCTGGGTACCCTTGCCGGCGCCGGGCCCTCCCAACAAGATAATGTCAACCATGACCTTACCTCATCCTCCGAATAAAGCCCTCATAGTGCCGCATGAGCAACTGCGCTTCGAGCTGCTTCATCGTATCCAGCACAACGCCCACCACAATCAGCAGGCCGGTGCTGGTGAGCAACATCTCGCTCTGCCCCACGAACAACTGCACCAGGAAGGGCATAATGGCGATGATGCCCAGGAACAGCGCCCCCACCAGCGTGATGCGCCGCACGATGCCGTGCAGATACTCGGCGGTGCGGGCCCCCGGCCGGATGCCGGGCACAAAACCACCCTGGCGCCGCAGCGTCTCGGGCAGGTCCTGCTGCTGAAAGATCACGTCGGTGTAGAAATAGGTAAACCCGACGACCAGCAAAAAGTAAAAGATCCAGTAAAAGACGCCGCCGGAATCAAAGACCGTGGAGACGGCCTTGGAAACATTGGCGATAAACGTCACGTTCGAGTTCACAAAATAGCTGGCGACCACGCCGGGCAGCATGATGATCGAGACGGCAAAGATCAGCGGGATCATGCCGGCCGAGTTGACCTGCAACGGGATATGGGTGCTCTGGCCGCCATAGATCTTGTTGCCGCGCACGCGCTTGGCATAGTGTACCGGGATACGGCGCTGGCCCTCATGCACCAACACGATGCCGATCACGGTAATGGCTGTGATGGCGCCGAACACCACGATCAGGACAGGATTGGTGTACCACATCTGCGCCAGCCGCTGCGGGATGCCAGAGATGATGCCGCCAAAGATGATCAGCGAGATGCCGTTGCCGATGCCCTGGTCGTCAATCAACTGGCCCAGCCAGATCGCCAGCAGCGTGCCCGCCGTGAGCGTCAGCAGCGTCGCGATGGTGGGCAACACGGTTCCGGCCCGAAAGCCAAAGTTGCTGATCACGGTAGTGCCGGTGCCTGCGGCCCCGGCCAGCAGCGAAGTCTGGCCAAAGCCGTGCAGCGCCGCCAGCGGGATCGTTAGCAGCATGGTGTACTGGTTCATCTTTTCCCGGCCCGCCTCGCCCTCTTTGTTGAGCTGGCTGAGGGCCGGGATGATGGGCGCCAAGAGCTGCAACACGATCTGGGCCGTGATGTAGGGATAGACCCCCATCGCCATCACGGAAAAGTTGGACATGGCGCCGCCGGAGAACATGTCCAGCAAGCCCAACAACTGGTTCTGCTGGAACACGAGCCGCAGCGCCTCGAGATTGACCCCCGGGATGGGCACATGCGAGGCAAACCGGTAGATCACCAGGATCACCAGTGTAAAGATGATCTTTTTGCGCAGGTCCGGCAATCTAAACGCGTTGGACACCGCTTGCAGCATCACTCACTCCCATTCGATCCAATTGGCACGGATGGACGCCAAAAGCTAGCTCAGCTCGACTACCGTACCGCCCGCCGCCTCGATCTTGGCGCGCGCAGCCTCTGAAAACTTGTCTGCCTGCACCGTCAAGGGCCGCTGCAGGTCACCCTCGCCCAGGATCTTGATCGGCTGATCCAGCTTTTTGACCAGGCCAGTCTGCATCAGCAGATCGGGGCCCACCACGGTTCCCTCGGCAAACATCTCCAGGGCGCTCACATTGACGACCGAGTACTCGACGCGGTTGACATTACGAAAGCCGCGCTTGTAGGCCAGGCGTCGCACCAAAGGCAACTGGCCGCCCTCAAAGTAGAGCTTGCCGCCGCGCCCCGAGCGAGAGTTCTGGCCCTTGGTGCCATAGCCGGCCGTCTTGCCCTGGCCGGCTGCGATGCCTCGGCCTTTGCGCTTGCGCGGCCGCTTGGCGCCTTCGGGCTCACGCAGCTCGTGCAGCTTCATGATTCCACCTCTTCCACTCGCACCAGATGTTGCACCCGGTCTACCATCCCGCGGATCGGCGGGGTATCGTTCTGCTCGACCACATCGCCCAGGTGATGCAGCCCCAACGCTCGGATGGTGCGCTTTTGCCGCACGTTGTAGCCGATCGCGCTCTTGACATAGGTGATGCGCAATACCTTATTCGACATCGGACGTCACCCTCCAGGGCGGCAGAAGCTCTTCCATCGTCTTGCCGCGCATCTGGGCCCGCTCGGCGAAATCGTTCAGCGCGCGCAGCCCCTCAAAGGTCGCCATGACCACGTTGAACACATTGTCGCTGCCAAGCGACTTGCTGAGCACATCGTGAATGCCTACGGCCTCAACGACGGCGCGCACGCCGCCGCCCGCGATCACGCCGGTGCCCGGAGAAGCAGGCTTGAGCAGCACCTTGGCCGCACCATAGTCCATAGTGATATCGTGGGGGATCGTCCGCCCAAAGAGCGGGATCTCGACCATGTGGTTCCTGGCCCGCTCCACGCCCTTGCGGATCGCGCCGGGCACGTCGCGCGCCTTGCCGATGCCGACGCCCACACGCCCGTTCCCATCGCCCACGACGACGAGCACGCGAAAGCCAAAGCGACGCCCGCCCTTGACCACCTTGGCAACGCGGTCAATGCTTACGACGCGCTCCTGTAGCTCTTCGCCCTCGCCATAATCGTCGTATCTGTTCCGATCACTCATAGAATCTCCCCTCGTCATCACTGTCAACAGAGTGACAGATTGCCTGTCTGGCAAAGGCTAAAAGTCGAGACCGGCTTCGCGCGCCGCATCGGCCAGCGCTTTGACGCGCCCATGATACTGGTAACCACCGCGATCAAAGACCACGGTTGTGATGCCGGCCTCCTGGGCACGGCCCGCGATGGCACGCCCGATCAGCTTGGCGCACTCGGTCTTGCTGAGCCCTTGGCACTGGGCGCTGAGCTCGCCATCCAAAGTCGAAGCGGCGGCCAGCGTGTGCCCCACGCTATCATCGATCACCTGTGCATAGATGTGGCGCAGGCTGCGAAACACGTTGAGGCGAGGACGCTCGCTGGTACCCTCGACCTTTTTGCGCACGCGCTTGTGTCGGTGGACACGCGCCTCATGAGTTTGCTGTACTGTACTCACTTTTTGCCTCCAACCCTTCCGGCCTTGCCCGCCTTGCGCCGGATCACCTCGCCCTCGTAGGCAATCCCCTTGCCCTGGTAGGGCTCTGGCTTGCGTACGGCGCGGATGCGAGCCGCAATCTCCCCCACCAGCTCTTTGTCATTGCCCAGCACGGTGATGAATCGGCCCGTACGGTCAACCTCGAACGAGATCCCCTCGGGGGCCTCGATCTGCACGGGGTGGCTATAGCCCACCTGAAGCGTGAGCGTGCTCCCCTGCACCTCGCTGCGAAAGCCAACGCCGTTGATGACAAGCCGCTTGGTGAACCCTTGCGTAACGCCGGTAACCATATTGGCCAACAGAGCGCGCGTCAGGCCATGCAGCGCCTTGTTTTGATTCGTGTCGTTGGGCCGTGTGACGATCATCTCGTTATCGGCCAACGCGACCTGCATGTTCGGGTGTACGTCAAACGCCAGCACACCGCGAGGCCCTTCGACGGTAACCCGCTGTCCTTCAAACTCCACCCGCACCTGATCCGGCACGGGGATGGGCATCTTGCCAATCCTAGACACAGTAACTACCTCCCGATCTGCCAAGCCAGACTGGCGCTTACCAGACCTCGCAGAGAACTTCGCCACCTACCCCAAGCCGACGCGCCTGTCGCCCGGAGAGCACCCCCTTGGGGGTCGAAAGGATCACGGTGCCCAGGCCGTAGCGAATCCAGGGGATGTCGCCTTTTTGCGTATAGATGCGGGATCCGGGTTTGCTCACGCGCCGGAGCCCTTGAATCAGCGGCTCTTGGCTGCGAGTATACTTGAGATACACGCGCAGCATCGGGAATCGCCCGTCGCGCACGACGTCAAAGCGATCAATATAGCCCTCTTCCTGGAGCACTTGGGCCACTGCTTGCTTGAGTCGCGAGTGCGGAACGAGCACATAGCGGCGGCGTACCGCTTGGCCGTTACGAATCCGCGTGAGCAGATCGGCAATGGGATCAGTTACATTCATCTACAGAAACTCCCTCATAGACTTATGGTGTCAGCCACCGTGTGCTTTGCCTGCCGAGGGTCGGTTAGGTGCACCATTCGGCAGCCGTCCAACCACCGCCGCTTGCGGCGCTACCAGCTCGACTTGACGACGCCCGGGATCTTGCCTTCCATGGCGAGCTCTCGGAAGCAGATGCGGCACAGATCGAACCGTCGCATATAGCCGCGCGGCCTGCCGCAGCGAGAGCAGCGATTGCGCACGCGCACTTGGAACTTGCGATGCTTTTCTCGCTCGATCATTGACTTTTTCGCCACTTTACCTCTCCAATTCTCCGCGCCTGGTGTCTAGCGTCCTATCCAACGCGGCTAGGCCGCCGCGCGCGCCCGGCTGGCCACAAAGGGCATCCCCATGAGCTCCAGCAGGCGCCTGGCTTCCTCGTCCGTCTCGGCCGAAGTGACGATAGTGACGGCCATGCCGCGTATCTTGTCAATCTCGTCATAATCTACTTCAAGAAACACCAGTTGCTCATTCAGGCCCAGCGTATAGTTGCCACGGCCATCGAATGCGGTGCGCGAAACGCCTCGAAAGTCACGCTGCCGGGGCAGTGCGATGTTGATCAGGCGGTCCAAAAAGGCATACATGCGCTCGCCGCGCACCGTCGCCTTGACGCCGATCGGGTTGCCTTCACGCAACTTGAAATTCGCGATAGACTTGCGCGCCCGTGTGATGATCGGCTTTTGCCCTGTGATCTTGCTCACGTCGCGGCTGGCGCTCTCCAGCGCGTTCGGGTTCTGCAACGCCTCGCCCAGGCCGATATTGACCACGATCTTGACCAGACGAGGAACCTGCATCGGGCTGGTGTAGCCAAACTCTTCCATCATCTGGGAGACGATCTCTTCTTTGTACATCTGCTGTAAACTGTGCATCATCCTGACTCCCCAAGCTTTCGCGCCACGCATGCGCCCATGCCGCGCTAGTCAATTACCTCGTTGCACTTTTTGCACACGCGCTGCTTGCTGCCATCCTCAGAGACCTGATAGCCGACGCGCGTGGGCTGATCGCACTGCGGGCAGACCAGCATGACGTTGGACACGTGCATCGGGGCTTCCAGCTCGATGATGCCCGGCTCAGTGCGCATATTGGCCGTGCGCCGCTGGTGCTTGCGCACGATCTTGGCGCCCGATACGACCACCTTCTTGCTCTTGGGCATCGCCACGCGCACGGTTCCCCGCACTCCCTTGTCGTTGCCGCTGATCAGTTCGACGGTATCCCCTGCTTTGATCTTCATCCCCAACTCCTCAATAACCACCCGCTCTCGTCGGGCTAGAGCACCTCGGGCGACAGCGACACGATGCGCATGAAACCGGCCTCGCGCAGCTCGCGCCCCACCGGGCCAAAGATGCGTGTCCCACGCGGGTTCTTTTCCGCATCCAGGATCACCGCCGCATTGTCATCGAACCGTACATACGAACCATCGGGCCGGCCGTACTCTTTGGCCGTCCGCACGATCACCGCCCGCACGACTTCTTTTTTCTTGACCGAGCCGCCCGGGGCTGCCTCTTTGACCGAGGCGATAATCACATCTCCGACCCCAGCGTAACGTCGGCGCGTGCCGCCGAGCACCTTGATGCACATGATCTCACGCGCACCGGTGTTATCGGCTACCTTGAGCCTGGTAAATGCCTGAATCATTTCCCGTTACTCCACTCTGTTAATCTATCCGCCCCGACGTCCGCGCCGGCGGGGAGCCCTCCCCGTAGGGTCTGCTATCCGTTCTCGCGGCTTTGGTTGCCTATCACGCGCCAGCTCTTGCGCCGGCTAATGGGCCGCGACTCTTCAATGGTCACCCAATCGCCCTCGCGGCACTCGCCACTCTCGTCGTGCGCCAGATACTTTTTCGCATGGCGCAAGACCTTGTTATATAGCGGATGCCGCTTGGCGCTAACAACCTCGACAACCACGGTCTTTTGCATCTTGTCGCTCACAACGCGACCGCTCAACTGTTTACGCGGCATCCTGCACCTCCGCATCCAACTCACGCTCACGCTGGATCGTCTGGATCCGCGCGATATCTCGCCGCACCTCGCGGATGCGCCCCGTGTTGTCCAACTGGCGGCTGGCCACCTGAAAGCGCAGGTTAAAGCGCTCCTGATGGAGCTCGTTCAGCCTCTGCTCCAGTTCGGCATCCGTCATATCGTGTAGTTCGCTTGCCTTCATTCTGCCTCACCTCTGCCGGCCACATCGCGAGTCGCAAAGGACGTCTTGATGGGCAACTTTTGCGCGGCGCGCAGCAGCGCATCGCGCGCTGTGGCCTCGTCAACGCCGGCTACCTCGAAAAGGATGCGCCCGGGCTTGACCACGGCCACATAGTGATCCACCGACCCCTTGCCGCTACCCATGCGCGTCTCGGCGGCGCGCATGGTCACGGGCTTGTCGGGAAAGATGCGGATCCACACCTGGCCGCTGCGCCGCATCACGCGCACGATCACGCGACGGGCAGCCTCGATCTGGCGGCTGGTGATCCAGGCCGGCTCTAGCGCCTTGAGCCCGAAATCGCCAAAGTTGACATCCGCGCCGCGCGTGGCCTTGCCGGTCATCCGCCCACGGTGTTGCTTGCGATACTTGAGCCTCTTGGGCATCAACATGTTCGCTATACTCCCTCGACGCGCGCCGCCGCCTGCTTGGGCTCTGGCAGCACGTCACCCTTATAGATCCACACCTTGACGCCAATTCGGCCAAAGGTGGTCAACGCCTCTTCAATGGCGAAATCAATATCCGCCCGCAGCGTGTGCAAGGGGACGCGCCCCTCACGCACCCACTCGCGGCGGGCCATTTCCGCGCCCGAAAGCCGCCCGCTGCACAGCACCTTGATGCCTTGCGCCCCACCGCGCATCGTCCGCTGGACCGCCTGTCGCATCGCCCGCTTGTGGGCCACCCGGCGCTCCAACTGCTCGGCAATACCCTCGGCCACCACGCGGGCATCCAGATCGACGTTATCTATCTCGACCACATCCACGCGCAGATGCTTGCCGCGCACGTCGGTCATCTGCTCCAGCGTCTCTTTGAGCGCGTTGATGTTGGCGCCCCTGCGGCCGATCACCACGCCCGGCTTGGCCGTCACGATGGTGACGTTGATCTGCTTGGGGAATCGCTGGATCTCGATGCGCGAGACGCCGGCGCGCCCAAGAGTCTTGCGAATCTGCTGCCGGATCGCCTGATCCTCGACCAGCAGCCGCGCATACTCTTCACCCTCAGCAAACCACTTGGATTCCCAATCCTTGATGATACCGAGTCTAAAGCCCGTGGGATGAACTTTACGCCCCAAGATGCCTCCTTGTAGCCCTGTCTAGGCTTGCTTTGCGGACAGCACCACCGTGATATGGGCGCTGCGCTTGAGTAATGGCTTGTAACGACCCCGCGCACCGGGGCGCCCCCGCTTGAGCGTCGGCCCCTCATCAGCGGTGATCTCGGCGATATACAGCTCGTCCGCCGATATGCCCAAGTTCTCTTCGGCATTGGCTGCGGCCGACCGAACGACCTTGCGCACCTCATAGGCAGCCGCCTTGGGGGTGAACTGCAAGACGTTCAGCGCCTCTTGGACATCCATCCCGCGCACCAGATCGGCGACCAGGCGCACCTTCTGGGCCGACATGCGGATATACTTGGCTACCGCTCTCACTTCGAATGACATGCAACTATCTCCTACAACCCACTCTGATGGCAACGCTCAGCGGGCACAAGCTGACTGGCGCTCGGCGCCAGCCTGCCTTCCCTGCGCACTAGCGCGCCCGCGTCCTGCGCTCTTTGGCATCATGCCCGCGAAAGTACCGCGTCGGCGCAAACTCGCCCAGGCGGTGGCCCACCATGTTCTCGGTCACATAGATGGGAATATGCCGACGCCCATCGTGGACGGCGATGGTGTGTCCCACCATCTGCGGAAAGATGACCGAGGCGCGCGACCAGGTGCGAATGACGCGCTTGTCGCCGCGCCGGTTCATCTCCTCGACCTTTTTCAAGAGCTTTTCCGATACAAACGGTCCCTTTTTCAGAGATCGCGACATCTACGAGCCTCCTAACAACGATCCTTGGCCTTCCGCTCTCCGTTGCCCCAGTTCCACTACCGCTTCTTGCGACGGCGACGCACGATGTACTTGTCGGTGCGCTTGTTCTGCCGCGTCTTGGCGCCCAGAGTGGGCTTGCCCCAGGGCGACTTGGGGCCGGGCATGCCGATAGGCGCCTTGCCCTCGCCGCCGCCATGCGGGTGGTCACGCGGCGTCATGGCCGAGCCACGCGTATGCGGGCGACGCCCCATCCAGCGCTTGCGCCCCGCCTTGCCCAGCTTGATGTTGCCATGGTCCACATTGCCAACCTGGCCGATGGTGGCCATGCACTCGCGGCGCAAGATGCGCACTTCGCCGGAGGGCATACGCATCTGCACATAATCGCCGTCCTTGGCAAGGATCTGTGCACCCACGCCGGCTGCCCGCACCAACTGGCCGCCGCGCCCGGCGTACAGCTCGATATTGTGGACAACGGTGCCCAGCGGGATATTGGCCAGCGGCAGGGCGTTGCCCAGTTGAATATCGGCCTCCGGCCCAGACATGAGCCGGTCGCCCATCTTGAGACCGGCGGGGGCGATAATATAGCGCTTCTCGCCATCGGCGTATACCAGCAGCGCAATGTGCGCCGACCGGTTCGGGTCGTATTCAATAGAGGCGACCCGCGCCGGAACGCCCGCCTTGTCGCGGCGGAAATCGATGATCCGGTAGCGGCGCTTGTGCCCGCCGCCCCGATGCCGCACCGTCACCTTGCCGCGAAAGTTGCGCCCCGCCTTTTCGACGAGCGGGCGGAGCAGCGACTTTTCCGGCGCATGCCCCGTTAGCTCTTCGAATGTGTTTCCAGTCATCCCGCGCCGTGAAGGCGTGGTAGGCTTGTATTGCTTGATCGGCATGATCCATTCCCCTCAACTGCTAACCGTGCGTGCCACGAACCGGCCTAACCTAGACGCCCTCGAAAAAGCTAATGGCATCCCCATCCGCCAGCGTCACGATCGCTTTTCTCCACTCTTGCGTCTGGCTGATGTGACGGCCCGTGCGGCGCGTCTTGCCGGGCATGTTGATGACGTTTACGCGAACGACCTCAACCTCAAAAATCCGCTCTACGGCCTCACGCACCATCTGCTTGGTGGCGCGCCGATCTACCTCAAATGTATACCGGTTGAGCTCATCTGCGAGATAGCCGCTCTTCTCGGTAAGGATCGGTCTCTTGATCACTTGATAATGATTCATCGTCTCACGCTCCTCTTGCCTCAACACAGCAACGTCTGTTGCACGCGCAACCGTTGCCTGCTCGTCAGGGTTATTCGTCTGTCCGTAAAAATCCTTCGATCTGGCTCACGGACTCGCGGGGCATGACGATGTAATCGTACCCCAACAGATCCCGAATGCTAAGACACTGAGCGTGAAGCGTCTTGACCTGCTCCAGGTTGCGCGCCGATCGCTCAACGTTCTCGTTTCTGGCGGGCATCAACAGCAGAGCGGACGCCTCGCCGATCTGCAAGTGCTCCAGCACGGCCCGCATGGCCTTGGTCTTGGGCTCGGCCATATCCAGGTCGTCCAGCACGATGATCTGCTCTTCTGCCGCCTTGGCCGATAGGGCAGATCGCAGCGCCAGCCGCCGCATCTTGCGGTTCATCTTTTGCACATAGCTGCGGGGCTGGGGCCCAAAGACCACACCGCCGCCCTTCCAGTGGGGTGCACGGATGCTCCCCTGTCGCGCGCGCCCGGTACCCTTTTGGCGCCAGGGCTTGCGCCCGCCGCCTGATACCTCGTCACGCTTTTTCGTCTTGTGGGTGCCCAGACGCGCATTGGCCATCTGCCGCACCAATGCCTGGTGCATCACCGAGATATTGGGCTTGATCCCGAATACGGCATCGCTCAACTCGATCTCGCCTACGGTTTCCCCTGCCAGGTTGCGAACCGGAACTCGCATGTCTATCTCTCCTGCGTATCGTTGCTATGACGGCTCTGCTCGATCCCGCTACGCCTTGACCGCGTTGCGCACGAGCACCAGACCGCCCTCTGGCCCGGGGACCGCTCCCCTGATCGCGATCAGGTTGCGCTCCGGATCAACCTTGACTATTTCGAGGTTGAGCACCGTTACCCGCTCGTTGCCCATGTGCCCAGGGCCGCGCATACCCTTCCAGACGCGCCCGGGCGTCGAACCGGCGCCGATAGAGCCGGGGGCGCGCGTGCGGTCGGACTGGCCGTGAGTCTTGGGGCCGCCCCGGAAATGATGCCGCTTGACGACGCCGGCAAAGCCGCGCCCCTTGGAGGTGCCGATCACGTCCACGATCTCGCCAGCACTGAACAGGCTGACATCCAGAATCTGGCCGACCGAATATGCGCCGGCGTCCTCGGTGCGCACCTCGCGCAGATGGCGCAGCATCGGCAGTTGCTTTAGATGGCCGCGCTGCGGCTTGTTCATGCGCGCTACCTGGTCGAACCCGAGCTGTACGGCGTCATAGCCGTCACTGGCCTCGGTCTTGACCTGGGTCACATGGCAAGGTCCCAACTCGACGATGGTAACCGGGATGATCTCACCCTTGTCGGTATAGATACGGGTCATCCCGATCTTTTTGCCCAATAATGCTTTTCTCTTCATTACTCCACCTCAGGGGGCCAATGCGGCGGCCACTGACGCAGGCTCGCCAGTAGGGCCACAAGGGATATTCCCTTACCCCCGTTGCTATGATCGGATCGCTCGGCTAGAGCTTGATCTCGATATCCACGCCGCCGGGTAGATCCAGACGCATCAAGGAGTCAATCGTCTTGGGATTCGGATCCAACACGTCAATCAGACGCTTGTGGGTACGAATCTCGAGCTCCTCGCGCGAGTCGCGATCAATGAACGGCGAGCGAGCGACGGAGAACTTTTCGATGCGCGTGGGCAAAGGCACCGGCCCCACGACTGCTGCCCCGGTTCGCTCGGCTGTGTCAACGATCTGGCGCGCCGATTGATCGAGCACGCGGTGATCATACGCCTTGAGTCGGATGCGGATCCGCTGTTGTCTGCCCATACTCTCCTCAGCTTTGCGTCTGGGTGTGGCCCTCGGCCCCAGCTTTTCGGGGCCAAGAGCCATCCAGCGCTATAGAATGCGGCGCCGTGACTATCGAATGATCTCGGTGATGACGCCCGCACCCACCGTGCGGCCGCCCTCTCGA
>CAYZWT010000004.1:0-148063 GCA_964482225.1 uncultured Anaerolineales bacterium | reverse complement strand
ACAGGCACGACGTTTGACTCATTATACAACTTTTCACCAACCAATGAACAGTCACCTTGCGCGCCCGCTGTTGACGCCAGCGCTCAGCCCCGGTATCATCTGGGGTGTGCTCTCGCACCAGGGCAGAGGGCCCGTCGTTGGCATGCGTGCAGAAGGGAAAGCCAAGATGAGCATACAAAGCGATCTCGTATCCCGGTTGGCAGGCCGGGACGGAGGCGAGCCGATCTTTGTGCCCGATCTGACCCTGTGGCGCCGGCGCAACCACCGCAGAGGCACCCTGCCCGCGCGCTATGCGGATTGGAGCCTGCCCGAGATCTGCCGCGATCTCGGCGTGCCCATCTGGAGCGTCGTGCGCCCCTGGCGCATGCAGCTCCTGGGGCTCGACTCGCAGGAACGCGAGAGCGAGACCGAACGGGTGCGCAGCGTCGAGACCATCGCCGGCGTGCTGACCTGGCGCTGGGAGCGGGCCCCCGATGGCGCCTGGCGACAGGTTGGCTATCCCGTCAAGAGCGCCGCCGATCTACCCGCAGCCGTCGAATGGTCTCGCGCCCTGGAGTACGTGCTCGACACCGAGGGCCTCACCGAACTGGAGATGGCCATCGGCGCCGACGGCCTGCTGGCCATCGAGTTGCCCCCGCGCCCGCTCATGCACATTGTGGCCGAGCTGCTGGGCTGGGGTGACAAGCTGGCGCTGCTGCAAGAGCCCGCCATCGAGCATCTGACCCAGCATCTGGAGAATCGGCTTCAGCCGCTCATCACGGCCCTGGCCCAGACCTCCGTCGCGGTACACGTTGCGCCCGATAGCCTCGGCGATACGGCCATTTCTGAGACGCTCTTTCGGCAACAACTGCTGCCCAGTTACCGGCGCACCATACGCGAGCTGCACGACTATCACAAGCGCCTGGTGGTGCAGGCGCGCGGTCCCATCGCCGGCCTGCTGGACGGGCTGGCCCGCGCCGGTGTGGATGCCGTGGCCGGTTTCGCCTGCCCCCTCGATGGCGAGGGCGGCCTGGCCGAGCTATACGCCCTGGCCAATCAGCGCATGACCCTCTGGGGCGGCCTTCCCCAAGAGGTGTTCTTGCCCGAGACCGACGAGACGACCTTTGTAGAGACCGTGCGCCGCACGGCGCGCATCGCCCAGGGGCGCCGGCGCCTCATCCTGGGCGTCGCCGGGGGCGTCCCCGCCCAGGCCGACCTGGCGCGGGTGCAGGCCACAGCGCAAATCATCCGCGAGGCCGTTGCCTAGGCCGACGGCTCTATCACAAGCAACCGATCATTGGAACCAAGGAGCTCATGGAGTACCAGGCACTATTACAGGATCTTGACTGCACCTTGCGCGATACGATTGCCCTGTGGGATCCGGGCTGGGTGACCTTTAACTGGCGCGCCTACACCTACGACCACACCCGCCGCGTCACCGGCCTGGCCACCACCCTCTGCCGCCAGGAGGGCGGCGACGTGCAGGTGACCGAGCTGGCCGCCCTGCTCCACGATATCACCAAGCCCTACGATGGCGAGTATGTGGTGGATGCCCAGGGCAAGCGCGTGGTGGACGAGCGCGGCTACTGGCACAATGAGGTTCGTCGTCCTCCGCGCAGCAACGCCGTCACGGCCCTGTACGACGAGCTGGGCCTGGCGGGCATGTTGCACAACGAGTCCGGCGCCATCCTGGCCGAGCGCCTGCTGCGCGACCGGGGCGTCGAGGCCGCCTTGTGCGCCCGGGTGGGCGAGACGATCCGCCACCACCTGCTGCCGCCCCAGGATGCGCCGGTGGAGAGCGGCTGCCTGTACGACGCCGATACCATTGACGCCAATATCGGCCTGCCCGCCTTTATCCGCAACATCTACATCCACCTGCACTACTATAACCAGCGCAAGGCCCCCGAGGCGCCCACCATCGAGACGCTGCTGCGCGAACGCCCACTGGAATACCTGCGGCCCTACATCGGCGATAACCTGCCCCAGTGGAACGAGGGCAAGCGCCGCGATTTCATCCCCCGCTTGCAGTCGGCGGCGGGCCGCGCCCTGGCCCAGGCCCGCGTCGAGCGGCTGGCCGAGACGTTTGCCTGGCTGGGCCGGGAGCTGGATGCCTACGCCGGGCAGGCCGATCACACCGGTGTGGACGTGGTGCTCCATTACATGACCCACTGCGACGAGCCCAGCATCGCCGAGGAGACCCGATATCTGGCGGAGCAATGGTTGAACGGGCAGACGAACCCGCGCACCTGCGCGCTTGTGCAGGCCATCCAGCGCGAGATCGAGGGCGCAGCCTGAGGCGGCAGCATCGCGGGCATGTGAGGAGAACCGGCGTTGGGCCTCGTCACTGTGCAAGACAGGGGGCGTCTTGCGTCTCTGCTGTCGCAGGACGCCGCCCTGCATCTATACGAGCTGGGGGATCTGGAAGCGCCCTACTGGCAGCACACCCGCTGGTTCGGGTGGGAGCAGAAAGGCGCGCTGCGCCATGTGGCGCTCCTGTACACCGGCTCGCCGACGCCCGTGCTGCTCGCCTTTGACAGGGAGCCCACGGCGTTGCTGCCGCTCCTGGACGGGCTACGCCCTCTCTTGCCGCGCCGCCTGAACGCCCAGCTCTCGCCCGGGCTCGCCCAGGCGTTCCGGCGCGACTATGCCATCACCCCGCGTGGCCGCTGCCTCAAGATGGCGCTGGATCGGCCCCTGCCGGAACCAGAGGCGTCCAATGTGCGCTGCCAGCCCTTGACGCCGGCCGATGCAGCCCGCCTGGGCGCGTTCTATGCGGCGGCCCACCCCGGCAACTGGTTCGAGCCACAACAACTCGCCACCGGCCTCTACCGGGGCATCCTGCTGGATGGCCAGATCGTCAGCGCCGGTGGGGTGCACGTCATCTCGGAGGCGTATGGCGTGGCGGGCCTGGGGAACATCGCCACGTTGCCCGCCTACCGGGGGCGCGGATACGCGAGCGCCGTGGTGCGGGCCGTTGCCTGCGCCGCACAGGCGCGCGTTGGGCTGATCGGCCTGAACGTAGCCGCCCGCAACGGCGCCGCGTTGCGCCTGTATACCCGCCTCGGTTTTTGCCCCGTGGCCGAGTTCGATGACCTCGGCCTGGAAACCCGCTAAGCCGCCCGCCTACCCGATGCGCGTCTCGGCCAGATACGCCTCGTCCAGCGTCACACCCAGGCCCGGCTTGTTCGGCGGGCTGACCATGCCATCGGCGTCCAGGGTCAGATCGCCGTGGATCAGGCTGCGCCGCCCGCTGCCCTCGGTCACCACGTGCTCGACGATCAGCCCATTGGAGATGGCCGCCACCAGGTGCACATGCAGCAGCGCCGAGCCGTGGGGCGCGACGGGCAGGTTGTGGGCGCTGGCCAGCGAGGCGATGTGTCGGAACTCGGTGATGCCGCCCAGGACGTTGGCGTCAGGTTGCAGGATGTCGGCCCCGCCGCAGGCGATCAGATCGCGAAAGCCATAGCGGGTGTATTCGTTCTCGCCCGTGGCGATGGGGATGCACGTGCCCTGGCGCACCTTGGCCAGCCCCTCGTAATCCTCGGCGTGCACCGGCTCCTCGAACCAGTAGATATCCAGGTCCTCGATGCGCCGGGCGATGCGCAGCGCCTCCAGGGGCGAGTAGGCATTGTTGGCGTCCACCATGATCTCTATGTCTGGCCCGACCGCCTCGCGCACGGCCCGCACCCGCGCCACGTCCTCGCTCATGGGCGCGCCGCCGATCTTCATCTTGATATAGCGGGCGCCGGCGGCCACCTTCTCGCGCATCTCCTCCTGTAGCCCCTCCAGCTCCTTGCCCTCCAGGTAATAGCCCCCGGCCAGATAGGTGGGCACCCGCTGGGCATAGCCGCCCAGCAGCTTGTGCACCGAGACGCCCACCGTCTTGCCCATGGCGTCCCACATGGCGATATCAATGGCCGCCATGGCCCGATTGGTCAAGCCGCGCCTGCCAAAGAGCTTGGGCTGGAACATGCGCTCCCACAGGCGCTCGACATCGAACACCTCCAGGCCCACGGCGTGCTCGCCCAGGGCCAGCGCCGCCTGAAAGACGGTCTGGTCGGCGCCGGGCTGCCCGCCCGCCCAGCCGATCCCCTCGACGCCGTCATCGGTGCGCACCCGGGTAATGACCGTGCCGCTGTGGGCATAGGTATAGCGGCCATTGCGGATGGCCCGCTCGCGGGTGACGCGGTGCAGCGTCGTAACGACCTCGGTAACTCGCATGATCTGCTCCTTATCCTCATGGCACACAGGGCGTCCAACTGGAGCGATTATACGGCGCAGACGGGCGGCGCGCCAGAAAGCCTTGAGGGCTCTCGGCGCGCCGCCCGGGGTGTTGCCAGACGACGCCCCCTCCAGGCAAAAGCGCCGTAGGCCGAGGCGTTAGCCGTTTGCGGGGCGGGCGCCGGGGGTCTTGATGACCAGGAAACGAAAGACCTGGTCCCCCTCGTTGAGCAGCCGGTGCGGGATGCCCTTGGGGCTGTGTACCAGAGTGTCGGCGGTCATGGTCTCTCGTTCATCGCCGATCTCGACGATGCCCACGCCCTCCAGCCCGTAGAAAAGGGCGTCTACGGGGGTGGTATGGGTCTTGAGCGCCTGGCCGGGCTGTAGCGTGATCAGCGTCGCCTGCACGTGCTCGGTGCTGTGCAGCGCCTGGGCCTGCACCCCATGAGGATTGGCGGTATTTTGCGCGTCTTTAGCTTGTACGAGTCTCACGATTTGGCTCCTTTTCTTCTGCGATCTGACCCAGCATAGCCCAGACCCCGCTGCGAGACCGTAACCCTGGTTACATTAGGCATGGAATGCGCGCTGTGTGGTATCAGTTCAGAATTGGGGGGAAAGCGGCCGAGACGTTGTGGACGGCGGCGGCGAACCTTGGAGGGCGGGCGTCTCGCCCGCCACGCCGCGTACGCATGTATGCGTACGCGGCGTCCATAGTCGAGTCTATGTGCTCACCGATTGCAGGATAATGACATCATCGTCCTGGGCAGTTAGAAACTCGCCCCCTCGAATCTGAACTGATACGCTGTGTGGATGGCGCACGCACGCAGTTGACAGCGTTGTCCCCCCGCGATAGGATGATCGCGAGCTTGGTGTCGGCCCGCAGATCGGGTCCGCTGCACGCTCCATATACAGGAGGCCAGCAAGATGTCTACAATGCCGCCTGTCCCCCAAAGAGCCGCCGATCTTCCTCATCGCGCGGGGGCTCTCTTGGCTCTGCTCTTTGTCGGGGCGACTCTGCTGGCGCTCGTGTTGGTATCGCAGAGCAACTACTTGCTGTTCCACGGCCTGGCCGAGTTGATCAGCATCTGCGTGGCGTGGAGCGTGTTTGTGCTGGCCTGGACTTCGCGCCGCCATCGTCTCGCAGATAACGGCTATCTCCTGGTGCTCGGGATCTCGTCCCTCTTTGTGGGCGGCATTGACCTCGTGCACACCCTCGCCTATCGGGGCATGGGCGTCTTTGGCACCCAAGATGCCAACCTGGCTACCCAGCTCTGGATCGCAGCCCGTTATCTGCAGGGCTTGTCGCTCCTGATGGCGTCGGCGCTGCTCTATTCCCCTCCAAAGCTGGTCTCTCGCAGGCCGCTCACCCCCTATGCCCTGGTCCTCGGCTATGCAGGCGTGACGACCCTGCTCGTGGCCGGCATCTTTGGCGGCGTCTTTCCGGTCTGTTATGTCGAGGGGGTCGGCCTGACCCCCTTCAAGCGCGCGAGCGAGTATGCCATCTCGGGCATCCTGCTGCTGGCGATGCTGTTGCTCTGGCGCCGCCGCGAGCGGCTGGAACCTGACATCGTCGGGTGGCTGCTGGTGGTCATTGGCGCGACCATTGGCGCAGAGCTGGCGTTCACTCTCTATGTGGACATATTCGATCTCTCCAACATGGTGGGCCATCTGCTCAAGATTGCAGCCTTTGCAGCCCTCTATCGCGCCATTGTGATCACCGGCATCGAGCGCCCCGCGACCCTCCTTTTCCGCGCGCTGGCCGCCAGCGAGGAGCAGTATCGCCATCTCGCGGAGAACCTGCAAGATTATGTCATGCGCTATGATCGGCAGCACCGCCATCTCTACACCAACCAGGCCGCCCTGTTGGCATCAGGCAAGACGCTCGATGAGTTCATCGGCAAGACGCATCGCGAGATGGGCTTTCCTGAGGATCTGTGCAGCCTATGGGAGAAGGCCATTGATCGGGTCTTTGAGACAGGTCAACCACAGCGCGAGATGTTTGAGTGGGACAGCCCTCAGGGGCGAATCGTGCTGGATTGGCGGGTGACCCCCGAGATATCTGATGGCGCGGTCGTCTCTGTGCTAGGGGTCTCACGGGATATCACCGAGATCCGGCGCGCCGAGCAGGCGCTGCGCGAAAGCCAGATCGAGCTGGCTGCCATCTATGAGAACGCCCCCATTATGATGCTGGTGGTGGATCAAGAGCGGCGCATCCGGCGCGTCAACGGCTCTGCGCAAGGGATCACCGGCGTGCGCGCCGAGGACATGATCGGGCTGCGCTGGGGCGAGGCGGTGTGCTGCTGGAATAGCATCGGCGCTCAAGGGGGCTGCGGGACGGGGCCAATGTGCGCCGAATGTGCCATGCGCCGCATGCTGTTCGACACCCTCGAGACCGGCGCCACCTATACCCAGGTCGAGACATGCCTACCCTTTGCCGTTGAGGGCCGGCGGCAGGAGCGCCATTTCCTGATCTCCACCACGCGCCTCTCGCTTACGAGCGACCCTCTGGCCCTCGTCAGCGTGCTCGATATCACCCAGCGCGTGCGGGCCGAGCAGGCCCTGCGCGCCAACCAGGCCCTGCTGGATGAAACCCAGCGCATCGCTCGCCTGGGCGGCTGGTCCCTCGATGTCGAGACGGGCGCGGTGCACTGGACCGATGAGGTCTACCGCATTCACGAGGTGCCGCCAGAGTTCGACCCCGCGATCGAGAGTGCCCTCGGCTTTTACGCGCCGGAGGATCGTCGCATTCTAAAGGCGGATATCCATCGCGCCATCGAGACGGGGAAGAACTATGACCGCGAGCTACGCTTGATCACGGCCCGGGGGCGCGAGCTTGTGGTGCGCGGCGTCGGCAGGGCCGAGTTCCAGGATGGCCGGGTGGTACGGCTTTCCGGCACGATCCAAGACGTCACCGAGCGCGTCCTTGCGCAGGCGGCCCTGCGCAAGGCGCACGATGAACTGGAACGGCGCGTGCAAGAGCGCACCCAAGAACTGACCGTGGCCAACCAGGAGCTGCTTGCCGTGAGCCGCTCCGAGCGCCAGCAGCGCGAATTGGCCGAGACCCTGATCGAAGCCATGATCAGCTTGAGCAGCAGCCTGGAGCTCGACCAGGTGCTGGGGCGCATCCTGGATCGGGCCGCCCACGTGATCCCTTGCCAGGGCGTGGCCGTGCTCACGATTCAGGATCGGCACATACGCCTCGCCCGGCACAGCGGCTTTGACGACCATCCCGAGGCGCTGGAGGCATTGAGGAAGGGGTTCCCCCTCGATACTTTTCCTCTCCTGGAGGCGCAGTTCCCCGCCGAGCGCCCAGGCATGGCGGCAGAGGAGGAGACGAGCGCGCGTTGGCTGTCGGTGCCCGGCATGGAGTGGCTAGACTGTCTGACGGCGCCGCTGACACAGCCCGGCGAGCGGCCTATGGGCCTGCTCAGCGTCTTTTCCGAGCAGCCCGATCTCTGCAGCGCGGATAGCCCCAGCCTTTTGCAGGCTTTTGCCAGCCATGCCGCCATCGCCATCCAGAACGCCCAGTTGTACGAGGCCGCGCTGCGCGCGCGGCTGGTGGCCGAGACCCTTTCTGCCACCAGCCTGGCCGTCACCCAGAGCCTCGATCTCGACCCTATGTTGGATACTTCGCTGGAGCACGTGCACCGGCTGGTTCCCTATGATAGCGCCAGCATCCTCTTGCCTCAGGAAGAGTCGGTCTTTGCGGTGCATGCCGCGCGCGGCTATGATAGCGACGAGGCCGAGGGCGCCGGCGTCACCGGCGCAGCCGTTGCGCCCAAAGACAACCCGTTGCTCCGGACCCTGCTGGAAGAACGGCAGAGCGTGCTGGTGACGGACACCCGCGAGCACCCCTACGGCGAGCACCCCTTGGGGGCGGCGCACGCCCTTTGCTGGATGAGCGTACCGCTGGTGGCCGGCGACCGGGTGATCGGCATCTGCTTTCTGGACAAGCGTGAGCCCGGCTTTTTTGACCCGGAACACGTCCGGCTGGCCGAGGCGCTGGCCGGGCAAACCGCTGTCGCCATCCAGAACGCCTGGCTATTCGAACAGGTGCGCGCGGGGCGCGAGAGGCTGCAATCGTTGGCCCGCCGCCTGGTGGAGGTGCAAGAGACCGAGCGCCGCTACGTCGCCCGCGAGCTGCACGATGAGGCCGGCCAGGCCCTGACCTCGCTCGTCATCGGGCTGCGCCTGCTGGCCCGCGAGGCCCAGTCCCCCGAGGCAATCGTAGCCAATGTGGTCGAGTTGGAGCGTATCGTGAACAATGTGATCGAAGACCTGCACCGGCTGGCCATGGACCTGCGCCCTGCCAGCCTGGATTATGTAGGGCTGGTGGCCGCGCTGCGCCAGTATTGCGAGTCCCTCAGCGACAAGCATGGCCTGGCGACCCAGCTAGAGGTGGTGCGCCTGGACCAGCGCCTGCCGCCGGAGGTAGAGACCGCGCTCTATCGCATCGTGCAAGAGGCGCTCACCAATGTCGTGCGCCATGCCAGGGCCACCCGCGTAGATGTGCTCCTGGAGCAGCGCGATCATGAGCTGATCGTGATCGTAGAGGACAATGGCATCGGTTTTCCCATTGACGAATTTCGCGAGGGCCATCTGGGTCTGGTAGGCATGCACGAGCGTATCGAGATGCTTGGCGGCACCTTGACCATCGAGAGTACCCCGGATGTTGGCACGACTGTGCGGGTGAGGACGCCCTATGGCAATACGAATTCTCATCGCTGATGATCACGGCGTTCTGAGGGCCGGGCTGCGCGCCCTGCTCAACTCCGAGCCCGACATGCAGGTCATCGGAGAGGCCGCCGACGGCCATACGGCCATTCAGCAGGCCAAGGCCCTACAGCCCGATGTCGTGCTGATGGATATCAGCATGCCCGACCAGGTTGGGCTCGAGGTCACGCGGCAGCTCGTGGCGGCCTTGCCCGGCATCCGGGTCCTGATCCTTACCGTGCATGAGGATCGCGCGCTCTTGCAGGAGGCCATACGCGTTGGGGCCGCAGGCTATATCATCAAGCGGGCCGTCGAATCCGAGCTGGTCAATGCCATCCGGGCGGCCATGCAAGGCGACTTGTACGTACACCCCGCCATGACGCGCGCGCTGCTCCCCCAGTCGCTCTCCCCGTCCACACCCGCAGAAGAGCCTGTCGAACCCCTCACGCCCCGCGAGACCGAGGTGCTCGGCCTGCTGGCCGCCGGCTATACCAACCGCGAGATCGCCGAAGAACTCACCCTCAGCGTGCGGACCATCGAAAGCCACCGCGCCAACCTGATGGGCAAGCTGGGCTTGCACAGCCGTGTTGAGCTGGTGCGCTATGCCGCCGAGCATGGCCTGCTCAAGCCGCCCATGCTCTAGGGCTTGCGACTAACCCCGCGCTATCTACCCATCACCGACGCGCCGGTTCCGTAGAAAACACGGAGCCGGCGTCCGCTTTTCCCCCAAAATCCGCTCCCAAATCCGTACCCCAATCCCGTATCCTTTACCCTTCACGCCCGCGCCCGTCTCGTGTTGAATGGAATCAATAGCCGATGCTTTCCCTTGGGGCAGGGCAGCGCTTGGCATAGCAGGCCAAGTTCGCAGGCAGGGGGTGAGATGCCTACGTATCGCGCGCCGTATCCGCCGTTGCCGTCCGATACCGAACGCGCAGGCAAGACGAGTTTTAACCCAGGACACCTGTACCTGACCATTGGAGACGAGTTGGATGCCCTGTGCGAGGACGTGTCCTGGGAGAGCATTGATTCCGGCAGCGGTATGCAGACGCACACCCTGTTTGTGATCACCATGTTGACCATCTTTCAATTCGCAGAGGATATCCCGGACAGACAAGCAGCCGATGAGGTGCGCACCCGCATGGATTGGAAGTACGCCCTGCACCTGCCCATAGACTATCCCGGCGTCGATCCTGCCAGGCTGAGCGAGTTTCGCCGCAGGTTGCTGCAATACCCCGAAGGGCAACGGGTTTTCGAGTGTATGTTGGCGCGCCTGGCCAAGGTCGGCCTTCTGGGCGGCCAGGAAAAGCGACGCTCTGACGCAGCCCAGGTGCTCACCTCGGTAGAGCGCCTCAGCCTCATCGAAAGAGTGGCCAGGGCCATGCGCATCGCGGTCGAGACCCTGGCAGCCTATCAGCCCGAGTGGCTACGTCGCATCGGGCTGCCCCACTGGTACGAACGCTATGGCGGGCAGCGTGTGGCCCGCCCGCTGCCGACCGGCCAGGCCGAGCAAGACGCCTGGCTGCGGGCAACCGAGGCCGATATCACCTATTTGCTGGCGGCAATCGAGCAGCCAGAGGGCGTCCCTCTGGCCTCGTTAATGGAGATCCAAGCCCTGCGTCAGATACGAGACCAGGAGCTTGGGTCTCCTCAAAATGACCGAGCCGCCGCGCAACGAGAAGCGTAGGCCCACACAGTTCGAAGGAGCACAATCACAATAGGAGGCGAGCATGGAGCATCTCGATGATGGCAGAAACGATGCGACTCAGAGGGCCAGGTTCCCTGGTAGGTGTGCATACAAGCGGAGCGTAACACAACCGGTCTCGCCTCTCTGGGCGCCAGCCAAGTATGAGGAGGTACGCGAATGACTCTACAGCAACGAACAGGCAACTCTGGCTACTATGAACGAGCCCCATCCACCTGGAATGCGCTGGCGACTGTGCTGCTGGCGCTGGCGCTGCTCCTGCCCTTGGCGCCGGCGCGGTTGGCGCCCCAGGCGTGGGCAGCGGCGCCCCAGAGCGTCATAGGCGCGCCTTCCGCCCTGCCGGCGGTGGCCGTCGCCGAGGTGGGAGCCGCCGCCACGGATGTCATCACGCTGCGGGTGGTCAACGCCCGCACCGAACCGCTGGCCCTGGATGGCGGGGGCGTCATCGCCGGAGAGCCCGTCACCACCCCCTACAAGTTCCTGATCAACGTGGACAACGCAGGCGATCCGTTCGATGACACGGATTGCTTTGCCTATCTGGACCCGCCGGATAACACCATCCGCAACCCGAACTATCCCGATGGTTGCGACTGGCCCGGCGTGCGCACCAATCCCGGCTGGTCGCCCATCTACACCCAGGGTGACCAGGACGACCTGAACGAGACCACCGGCATCCAACTGCCCCCCGGCAACTATCTGATCTCGGTGATGGCCGAGGGCTACAAGGTGGATGGCGAGCACTTTACCATCCCGATGGAGGAGCCGGGCCTGATCGAGGTGGGCGTGCAACCCTATCCGCTCCCACCGGCCTCCATGGTGATCAAGGTCTTTCATGACCGCTCTCTGACCAACTCCCAGTTCGACGCCCCGGTCGAGCAGAGCGTCTGCCCAGGAGAGATGTGCATGGCGGGCTTTCGGGTCAGCCTGAACGACATCATGGGCGAGATCACCGTGGACATGTTTGGTAACCCGCTTTGCACCGAGTACGAGCGCGATGGCGTTACGGGCGAGATCCTCTTCGATGAGGATGGCGCCCCGATCCCCATCGTCGGAACGGGCGGCGAGTGCCTCAGCGACGAGACCGGCACCATCCTGATCCCCAACATCGGTCCCATCCGCTATGACGTGCTGGTCACGCCGCCCGATGGCGAGACCTGGATCCAGACGACCACGCTGGAAGGCTCTCACGGCTGGGACACCTGGCTGCAAGAGGGTGGCACCGGCCTGGACAACGAGTTCATCGTCGCTGCAGAGCCCTTCCCGTGGACCATCTTTGGCTTTGTCAAACCCTCTGAGGCGCCGCTGCCGCCAGTCCCCAATGGGGGCAGCATCGAGGGCGTGATCATGGGCATCACGACCTACAGCCCCTCACAGGGCGGCCTGCCGCACCAGGGCGATATCTGGGGCGGCCTGATGGGCGCCAAGCTGGATGAGCCCATCGCCTATCCCTGGCTGTCACTGAACAGCCTGCAGGATGGCGATACGGCCATTTGGGTGGGCGAAGGCAACGCCGATGGCAGTTTTCGTATTGATAACGTACCCCCTGGCGACTATTTCCTGAGCTACTGGGACCTGAACCAGCACTATATCCTGGATTTCGTACAACTCTCGGTGCAGCCCAATCAGGTGACCGACATCGGCATCCGCACCATGACCAACTGGTTCACCAAGTGGTTCGGCGTCGTCTTTCATGACTATAACGAGAATGGACGCCAGGACCCTGGCGAGCCGGGTGTGCCGGACTATGTTGTGGTGCTGCGCGATCGCGATAACACCGAGATTGACCGCATGTCCATCGCCTCGGTGACCGACGCCCAGGGGCGCTATGCCCTGGAAAAGGGTTACCCCATGAGCTCGTGGATGGTGCTGGAGGCCTATAACGACCTCTACCGCACCACGGGGGTCACCTACCAGGCCAGCAACGCCCTCGAAGAGACCACCGTTCTTGGCCCGATCGTGGATGTAAACGTGCTGCCCATCTTTAGCCAATGGGGCCGTCTGGATTGGGGCGTCACGTTCTACGAGCCGGGCACCAACGGCGGCATCGCCGGCACGGTGTTCTATGACACGGCCCGCGCCGAGGACGACGCCCGCTATGCGGGGGCCGAGCCGTGGCAGCCGGGCATCCCCGCTCTGGAGATGCGCCTCTATGCGACGGTCAAGGACGCCCAGGGTGACTTTGTGTTCGAGGCCGACGGCTCGTACATGAAAGGCCCCTTGCTGGCCACCACCGTCACCGAGGACTATGTGCGGCCCAAGGACTGCCAGCCGCTGGATGTGGACGGCAACCCGGTAGATTTCCCGGCCCTGCCCCCCTCCACCGGCGGCTATGACTGCCTGGAAGCCCCGATGATGGGCGTGCAGTTTGGCAACGGCCAGGCCGAGTTGCCCGGCAACTATGGCTTTGGCGAGATCGAGTTCGACCCGCTAACCGGTGACCCGCTGGCAGAGCCGCTGCCGATCCCGCCGGGGGACTATCTCGTCGAGGTGGTCATCCCCACCGATCCGGTGTTTGGGCGGCCGCTCTATCAGGTAACGCGGGAAGAGGACGTCAATATCTATGATGGCGACGTATTCCTGCCGCAGATCCTGCCGCCGGCCTGCGCCGGGCCGCTCCACGTCGTGGATGTGGCGGGCATCATGCCCGATGGACCGAATGCAGTCGAAAACCCCGGCTATGTCGAGGTGGGCGGCAGCCGGTTCGAGGGCATGGAGATGCCGCTCTGCAACGTCAAGCTGGTATCCGTGGTGGACCGCAAGTCCATCGCCCCCATCTTTACCCTCTGGACAGAGGTGCCGATCCCGGGGCGCTGGCGCGGCTATATCATTGATGACCTGAATGTCTCCAGCAACCCGCTCGAGATGTTCTTTGGCGAAAAGGCTGGCCTGCCATACATGCCCATCGGCATCTATGACTTTACCGGACGGCTGGTGCACACCGTGCACTCGGACTTTCACGGGGTGTACGAGGTGATCCTGCCCTCGATGGCCAACTATAACGCGCCGACGCCGAGCGGCATGTTCGCCGGCATGTACTACATCTATGGCAACGATCCGGGGCAGCCGGGTAGCTTTAACGAGCGCTATCACCCGGGCTATCGCTCCATCGGCACCTCGTTCGAGGTCTACCCCGGCGTGACGGTGCCTTCGGACCTGGCGCCCACGCAGAACGGGGCCTTGATCTGGGCGCCGGACTCGCTGGTCTCGCAACTGGCTGCCTGCAAGCTGGACGAGGCCACCCCCGAGCTATACGCCGTCTCTCAGCCCTATATCCAGGGCAGTGGGTTGTTCACCATCTGGGGCAAGGGCTTTGGCGCACAACGCGGCCAGGGCCAGGTGCGCCTGGGCAACTGGATCCTGCCGGTGAATAGCTGGAGCGATCACGAGCTCGTGGTCCGCGTGCCGGGCGGCGTCTCGCCGGGGGCCTACCAGCTCACCATCCGGGCCGACAACCTCCAATCCACGGTCAATGGCCTGACGTTCCACGTACTGGGCGCAGGCTACAGTCCCACGGTGTTCGAGGTTGGGCCGGGCAAAGAGTATGACACGATCCAAAGCGCCCTGGATGACGCCGCCGAGGTGGCGAATGCGCTGGTGGTGGTGTATCCGGGGACCTCGATCCTGTTCGATAACCCTCTGGGCTTTTGGCTCGAGAACCCGATCATCTACTCGCCTGTCAAGCTGCAAGGCGTTGGCCCGGGCGGCGTCTATGCGGATGGCAGCGGCGTCCAGGGCTCGATCCTGGATGGCCGGGGCATGGGCGGCACCGAGGACTATGCCGAGTGGTGGCGCCTGTTTGCAGGCGATATCTGGCTCAATCGTGGCGGTTGGGATGGCAGCCCCGTGGATGGGGATGGCAACCCGCGCCTCTATGAAGGGGCCGTCATCACGGTCTTTGCCGAGGATGGCGAGTTCACCAGCGGCTTTGCCGCCGGCATCGATGGCTTTCGCATCCAGGGCGGCGATCAGCAGGGCTTTCCGAACAACCTCAACCAGATCGGCGGCGGGCGAATCCCCGGCGTTCCGGCAGAGGTGGTGGTGCAAGGCGGCGGCATCTTTGTCAATGGCTACGCCCGCCACCTGCGCATCACCAACAACCTGATCGAGAACAATGGCGGGGCCTATGCAGGGGCCATCCGCCTGGGCACGCCCGATGTGCCGGCGCCGTTCACCGATCACCAGAACGACAACCTCGTGATCGCGCGCAACCGGATCATCGGCAACGGCGGCACCAACCTGGCGGGCGCCATCGGCGTCTTTGCCGGCGCCGAAAACTATGAGATCGCCTATAACGATATCTGCGGCAACTTTTCTGCCGAGTATGGCGGCGGCATCAGCCACTATGGGCTCAGCCCCAATGGCAGCATCCACCACAACCGCATCTACTTTAACCGTTCCTACGACGAGGGCGGCGGCGTCATGGTCGCCGGCGAGCTGCCGGCCATTGCCGGAACCCTCTCGCCGGGGGCCGGGCCGGTGAATGTGTATGCCAACCTCATCCAGGCCAACCTGGCCAACGATGATGGCGGCGGCCTGCGCTTTTTGATGGCGGGCAACTATCTATACAACGTCTATAACAATATCATCGCGAACAACGTCTCCACCCATGAGGGAGGCGGGATCTCGCTGAACGACGCGCCGAACGTCCGCATCTATAACAATACCATCGTCAAGAACCTGACCACGGCAACGGCCATGACCAGCAATGGGCTGCCTGCGCCTGCCGGGCTCTCGACGAGCCGCAACAGCAATATGTTGCAGGCGACCCTGCCGGGCGGCGCGCCGGTCTTTAGCGACCCGCTTTTGTTCAACAACATCTTTTGGGATAACCGCGCCGGAACCTGGACCGGCGGCGGCGTGGCAGGCATCGGCTTGCAGGGCGATCCAAGCCCCGCCTTTTACTGGGACTTGGGCGTCGCCGGCATGCAGGGGCTCTTGAGCCCCACCTATAGCCTGCTGCAAACGCCCTATGGCGCGGGCGATCCCACCAACATCGTCGGGGTCAATCCGCAGTTTGTGGCCGAGTATGACTCGAGCGTCAGGGTCTACCCTTGGCGCGGCAACCCCAACTTTGTCGGGGCGGATATCGTCGCGTTCGAGCTGCCTCCCAACCTGATGGGCGACTATCGCCTGGCCACAGGCTCGCCGGCCATCAATGCGGGGGCCAGCAGCAAGAGCGGCATCATGGCGCCCAACCAGGATATCGAGGCGCATCCTCGCCCCTCTCAGGGACGCTTTGAGATCGGCGCGGATGAGACCGGCCAGGGCTTTCCTGTCACGCCGCCCCTCTTCCCAGGGGCCGGGGGCGCAGATCTGATCCTGACGGCCTCGATGCCAGGGGCAAGCGTCGAGCTACCCTTCAAGACCTGGCTGCCCATCACGCGAGGCGGCAGCGCGCCGCCTCCGGGCGACTTTGGCGGCGACCCAACCAGCTTTGAGTTCGACCCTGTGACGGGCATCACGGTTACCGAAAGCGGCCACGCGGTCTGGAATCCCGCCACCTTTGGCAGCGATCAAGAGGCGTTCTTTACCTTTGTCGCCGTGAGCCCGACGGCCACGCGACAGGATCTGCTGCTCAAGATGGACGGGCTGACGGTCAGCGGCGGCTTGGGGCCCGATACCAGGCTGATCAACGTGGGCTATGACGCCACCACGACCACGGTGCACGTTTCGACGTTGGAGCCGGGCGATGTGTGGGTCACCCATGAGAGCTGGGGCGGCATCGAGTTTGCGCCCGGAGACCAGTTTGGGGCGCGCGCCGCCTCGGGCGGCATCGTCCAGGTCTTTCAGAATGGCGCGCTGATCGGCTGGGCGGATCTGGCCGCCGGGCCAACGCCCTGGCCTTATAACGACCAGGGCGGCAGGATCGGCTTCTGGTTCGTCGCGCCCAGCTTTGATGGCCCCGATGCCGCGATCATCACGGACTTTGGCGGGGGCACGACTCCCTAATCACAGAACAGCCGGGGTGGGGGATGGTCCATCCCCCACCCCCCGAGCAATTGGAGGCAAGAGATGACCACAAAGAACCCACAGAAAAGACTCGGACGCAGGCAGTTCCTGAGGCTGGGGGCCGGGCTGGCCGGCATCGCTGCCGTCCGCGCCATCGCGCCCAGAGCGCTGCTACAGCCTCGCGATGTCGTTCTGGCAGCGCCCAACACCCAGATCACAGAGCCCAACCTGGTCTTTGCCGCCACGGATGGCTGGATCTCCCTGCCGCCTCCGGCGGTGGGGGTCTACCATCCTGACAACCTGGCGCCCGACCCGTTCACAACCTATATCTTTGGCTTTCGGGATGTGACGGGCCAGACGCGCGAGCAGATGCTGGCCCAAAAGATGAAGGCCCAGCTCACCGGCCCGGCATGGTACCTGAACGAGGGCGAGGATTTCACCCTCAAGATCGTCAACCTGGGCCTGCAGATCCGGCCAGATCTGATCGATGCGCACACGCTGCACTTTCACGGCTTTCGCAACGCCATCCCGATCTTTGATGGCGAGCCGCACTCGTCGGTGGGCGTGCCTATCGCTCGCGATCTGACCTACTTTTACCGTCCGCACCATCCGGGCACCTACATGTACCACTGCCACTTTGAGGAAACAGAGCACGTGCATATGGGCATGGTGGGGGCCGTGTTCGTGCGGCCGGCCATGGGCCCCAAGTTTGCCTATAACGATGCCAGCACCGAGTTCGACCGCGAGTTTGTGTTCTGCATGAACGAGGTCTGGACAGAGGCCCACTGGTGCGATTCGCATGTGCAGTTGCCCGAGTGGACCGACTATAATCCCGACTTTTTCCTGATCAACGGGCGCTCCTATCCCGATACCATCGCGCCCGCGGGCCAGGGAACCGACCCGACGACCGGAGACCTGATTGCGCCGGAGGGGCGGCCCGATCTGCAATATCAGCCGATCTCGTCGCTCGTCCGCTGTAACTCGGGCGACCGGGTGCTGCTGCGCTTTATCAACCTGGGGTACAAGGAACTGGCGATGCGCCTCTCTGGCATCAAGATGCGCATCATCGGCGCGGATGCTACCCCGCTGGTGGGCCGAGATGGCACCGATCTGAGCCGCGTCACCGATACGGTGGTCATTGGCTCGGGCGAATCTACCGATGCCATCTTTGTCGCCCCCGAAGTGACCGAGATGACGCGCCTGCTCTTGTACAGTCGCAACTCTAGCCATTCGACCAATGCTGGCGCAGTCGGCTATGGCGGCCAGATGACCGAGGTACATATCTACCCGGCCGGCACGCTGCCGCCCCAGCAAGAACCCAACACATAGCAGGCCAGGAACCTTGGAGTGAGGTGAAACCGATGAAACAACTATCCGCCAGGCTCGTTCGACTGCTATCACTTGTCTTGGCGCCCGCCTTGATCGTCGTGGCGATGGGCGGGGGCGGTGGCCCGGTCACTGCCGCGCACCAACCAATGCCCGCCTATGGCATGGTTTGTACAACCAACCCTACGGCGACCTTTACCCTCACCGCGCGTGAGGGCACCATCAGCACACCGGATGGCAACGTGATCTATATGTGGGGCTATAGCGCAGGGGATGATCCCTTTCAGCATCCGAGCCCGGTCCTCTGCGTGAACGAGGGTGATACCGTCACCATCGTGCTCCAGAACACCTTGTCTCACGATGTCTCGATTGTCTTCCCAGGGCAAGAGGATGTGCTGGCCAATGGCCTGCCCTCACAGCCCCAGTTCGATGGCGGCGGCAACCTGTCCTCGTTCGCGCCGGTGGCAGCGGCCAACGGCGGGAGCATGACCTACAGCTTTGTCGCCAACAAGCCGGGCTCCTACCTCTATCAGAGCGGCACCGAGTCCGCCGTCCAGGTGAACATGGGGCTGTTCGGAGCTTTGGTAGTGCGCCCGGCCAGCAACCCGCTGTGGGCCTATAACGAGATCGTCAATGGCCCAGAAGGCCCACTGACGACCGAGTTTACGCCGAACGAAGAGTTTATCATCTTGCTCTCCGAGATTGACCCCATCCTGCATATGGCAGTGGAACAGGGTCAGCCGTACAACATGAACAACTATCGTTCGCGCTACTGGCTCATCAACGGGCGCAGCTTTCCGGATACCATCGCGCCCAACGGGGCCGACTGGCTGCCCGAGCAGCCTTACAGCGCCATGCTCTACATCCACCCTCTGAACGATGATCCCGGCGCTGGCGAGGCTTATCATCCCAACCCAGCGCTGATCCGCTATCTGAGTGTGGGCACGGACATCTATCCGCACCACCCCCACGGCAACCACGGCCGGGTGATCGCCCATGATGGGAACGCCCTTGTGACCCCGTCGGGCGAGGATATGTCCCACGAAGAGTTCACCCTGCTGATAGGGCCGGGCCAGACCTACGATGTCCTGTTCGACTGGCACGATCCCGAGGGCTGGCACCCGGTGGATAACCCCATCCCGGTCACCATCCCGCAGCTACAGAACCTGGTGTTCGGCACCTTTTATAGCGGCAGCCCCTATCTGGGAGCCGCCGACCTGTTGCCGGTAGGCCACCAAGCGCTCAACTCGTGCGGCGAGTACTATCACATCTCTCACAACCACGCGCTACAGCAGATCACGGCGTGGGGTGTGGTGATGAGCGGGCACATCAGCTTTGCGCGCATTGACCCGCCGCTACCCAACAACTGCCAGTGAGGTTGCCATGAAAAAGACAAAAGGAATCAAGAACCTACCTCTTGGCAGCCAAGAGGGAACCCATCCGCAAAGGTTGCTCTTGCCCCCTGGGGCGCGCAACGTGCTCGGCAGCGTTCTCAAGGTCCTGCTGCTGACGCTTGTCCTCGTGGCGGCGCCCTTGTGGCGCGTTGCTCCGGCGATGGCGGCCCAGATCGCGGCGCCGGAACCACAAGTCGCGAGCCCTGCGCTGACGATCTCGAGCCTGCCTGAGAGCACCTGCGTGCTCACCGGCGATACGCGCACCTGCGAGCTCTGGGCCATGCCCGGACTGATCCAGATGCCCACGGGCGAGGCCGTATCCATCTGGGGCTTTGCCGAGAGCGAGCTGGGGCCCGCGCTCTTGCCCGGCCCCACGCTGATCGCCCTGGCGGGCGAGACGCTAGAGGTGGTGCTGCACAACCAGGTGCCCGGCGAAACCATGGCCCTGCTCTTTCCCGGCCAGCCGGGGATGATCCCCGATCTGGATGGGGTGGGCTTTGGCGAAACCATCACCTATACCATGCCCGCTGACACGCCCGGCACGTTCCTCTATGAGGCCGGTATGACCCCCAACGGCATCCGGCAGGTGGCAATGGGTCTCTATGGGGCCTTGATCGTGCGCCCGACGGCGCCCGGCCAGGCCTATGATGACCCGGCCACCGCCTATGACGACGAAGCGTTGCTGGTGCTCAGTGAGCTGGATCCCACCTTTAACCTGGACCCGAACGGGACCATGATGACCGAGTGGACGCCGCGTTACTGGCTGATCAACGGCGTCCCCTATCCGGACGCTGCCGAGATCCTGACGACGGCCGGCAATACGATCCTGTTGCGTTATGTCAATGCGGGCCTGCGTATCCATACGATGGGCCTGATGGGCCTGACGCAATCGGTCATCGCCGCCGATGGCGAGGCCGCTCCGTCGAGCCACCGGTCTCTGATCGAGATGATCGGCACCGGCCAGACGCTGGATACGCTGGTGAGCGTCCCCGCCTCGGCGCAAGCGGACGCCCTCTATGCCCTGTACGATACCAACTTGTTGCTGCACAACTCGAGCTATCGCGCGGGGCCAGATGAGCCGGTGGCCTTTGGCGGCATGCTGACCTTTATCCGCACGGTGGATGGCGCGCTGCCCGGCGATGCGGGCCCCACGGCCACGGTGCAGATTGACCCGGCCAACACCACCGGCGCTGATGGTGTGACGCTCAACATCCAGCTCGATGATACGGCCAGCGGCAACATGAACGTTGTGGCCGGCGAGTACTTTATTGATAGCCTTGGGCCTGCGGGCGCCGGCGCAGCGCTGACCATCGGCGCGCCCGCCCCCGTGGTGCAAGTGAACGAGTTCATTCCGGCGGCGACGCTGGATGCGCTGGAAAGCGGCTCGCGCATCTTTTACGTGCGCGGCATGGATGCCGCTGCGAACTGGGGGCCCGTGGGGTCGGCGGTCCTGAACCTGGATAAGGAAGGTCCCCTCTCCACCGGCTTGAGCCTGTTGCCGAACCCGACGAATGGAACACGCGCCGTCACGCTGCGGGCCACGGGCGATGATCGCACCAAGGGCCGCAACAATGTGGTGGCCGGCACCTATACGTTGGATGGCGGCGTGCCCGAGCCCTTGGCCCTCAACCGCACCGATGCCCAGTTGACCGCCATGACGGCCGAGTTGCCCGGCGCTTTGCTGGGCGCCCTGCCAGAAGGGCAGCACCCCATCGAGGTAACGGCCCAGGACTCGTTGGGCAACTGGGGCGTCGCAAGCATCATCAACCTGGCCCTCGACAAGACCGGGCCTGTTGCGCCGATCGTCACCCTGGAGCCCGCCATCCTGGATCTCTCCGGGGCGCCGCCGGTGACCCACGTGCGCGTCACGGCGATCATCACCGATGCCCTGTCATCCGGTGTGCAGTCGCCGCTGGCAAATGCCGAGGGATTCCTCCGGAACGCGGGCCCCAACGGCACAGGCTTCCGCCTGTTCCCGAAGGATGGCCTGTTCGATAGCGCGGGCGAGACCGCCTACCTGGATATCCCCATCGCCAGCTTCCTGTTCCTGGCCCAGGGCCAGCACGATGTGCTGGTGCACGGCCTGGACGCCGCAGGCAACTGGGGCGCCCTGGGGACGGCCACGCTCACCATAGATCGCGGCACCACCGATACCGTCGGGCCCACGATCACTTCTCTGGGCATAACGCCCAACCCGACCGGAGGCGCGCAAGAGGTCACACTGACGGCCGGCGCCTCTGATCCGAGCCTGCTCTCGAACATCGCCGCAGCCGAGTGGTTCGTGGGGGCCGATCCGGGCCAGGGGCAGGGTCTGCCGCTGGCGGCCACCGATGGCGTGTTCGATAGCCCCGCAGAGTCGCTCACCGCGTTGATCAACGTGAGCGGCTGGCAGAATGGCACGCACCAAGTGTGGGTGCGCGCCCGCGATGCCCAGGCCAACTGGGGCGCTGCTGCCCTGGTGCGCCTGCTGGTGCAGGGCAACAACGCCACCCAGATCCTGGCGGATAGCTTTGAGGCAGGTCTGGGCCTGTGGAGCGCCGCCGTTGGCGCCATCAGCGTCACGCCTGAGGCGGCCCTGGCGCCCGATGGCGGCGTGATGGGGCTGCAAGCCGATCTGGGCGGCGCAGGCGGCCTGGCCGCACAGTCCGAGGGCGAAGCCGAGCCCGCCTACCTGAGCTATCTCATGCCCGCCGGTGAGAGAGGCTATGCCGTACAGTTCTACTGGGATCCCAATGGGAGCGACTTGGGCGCCGAGCCCCAGGACCTCCTGGTTGGCCTGAACGGTGGAACCCCGGTCTTTGGCATCCAGGTTGGCGCCCCCGGCCTGGCCGACGCCTATCAGCTCCGTGGCTGGGCGTTGGTGGATGGCGTGGCCCAGTTCACCGAGTGGCACGACGTGGCTGACGCGCCCGTCAAGCTGGGGCTGAACTGGCGGGCCGCCGCCGCAGGCTGGCTCTTCTTGAGCATAGACGATACGGTGGTTGAAGAACTGACCGCGCTGAATACCAACGCATACGTGCTGCATGAGCTGTGGCTGGGGCCCTCGAGTGTGGACCCGGCGGCCTCGGGCAGCCAGTATCTGGATGGGTTCCGCGCCGGACGCCTGATGCTGGTGAACCTGCCAGCCCTGAATCGCTAATTCCCCCCCCCCGTACTCGCGGGCCGAGTCCCCCCCAAGGCTCGGCCCGCGAGCCCAAACCAGTGCGCTGGCGCAGCACAACTGTATGAGGAGAAACGAGATGAACGGAACGATAGATGCCGCCGAGACCTTGCGCAGCCCCTGGGCCATGCGCATCCGCCAGCTCATGCTCGCCCTGGGCGTGGTGGTGCTGCTGCTGGCGGGGCTCGCCGCCTGGCGGGCCTATGACAGCTCCCGCATCAGTTGGGAGCCTGGAACCATGCCCATCAGCCCCGAGATCGAAGAGAAATTCGGGGTGCGCTTTACCTTTGTGGCCGTCACTGCCGGCGGGGGCATGGTCGAGCTACGCTACCGCGTCATCGATGAGGGCAAGGCGGCCAACTTTGGCCACTATACCGAAACCTCGCCGATGCTGATCGCCGAGGATACGGGCGAGATCGTGGATGTGACCATCATGGGCTTGCACAACCACCGTGTCGAGCCCGGACGCACCTACTATGTGCTCTATCGCAACACGGGCGGCGCCATCCAGCCGCGCAGGCCCCTCACCATCGCCATTGGCGAATACGAACTCGAACACGTGGTGGCCTGGTAAGGCCGCCCTCAGACGCAAGGCAGAGAACAGATCCGCTCTAGGAGAAATGCTATGAAGATCGCCGGAGCCGCCATCATCGTACTGGCCGTCCTGATCGCCGTTGTGCCCATGTTCACCGATTGTGATTCGCAGGGGAGATCGCTGACCCTCGCCAACGGCAGAGAGATCCCCATGAAGTGCCATTGGTCGGCGCGGGCCGAGCTGGGCCTGGGGCTGCCGCTCTTGGCATTGGGCGTGATGTTGCCGGCCAGCCGGCGCAAAGAGGCCCGGCGTAGCCTGGGCATTCTGGGGGCAACCCTGGGGGCCCTGGTGATCCTGGTGCCCACGATCCTGATCGGCGTGTGCTCAAACCCCGATATGCCCTGCTTGGGGATCATGCAGCCCTCGCTGATTCTGATGGGGGCCCTGGTGGTCGGAATCAGCGGCGCGGTGTTTGTCCTCTCGTGGGGAGAGGACGCAGAGCTGTTGTGAGACCCTACCGGCTTGCGTTGCGCAACGTCTTGGGCAACCTGTTCCGAAGCGGGGCCATCGTCCTGTGCGCCGCTCTGGTGGTGGGGCTGGGCATTACCGCCACCCTGATCACCCGGGGCGCCGAGGACGCGCTGCGCCGTAACCTGAGCCGCATGGGCGCCGATCTGATCGTAATCCCCTGGGGGACAATGTCACAAGACTTTGATGGCGCCCACCTGGTGGGGATGATGACGCGACGCTGGATGCCCAGGGCGTATATGGATAGGGTCTCTGCCGTGCAGGGGGTGGAATCCGTCTCGCCCCAGCTCTATCTGACGAGCGTGGTGGATAGCCCCTTTTGCGCCCATCCCGAAATGCACGTCGTAGCGTACGATCCGGCCACCGACTTCGTGCTGGCGCCCTGGCTAGAGCGTGACCCCATCGGCGCCCTGCGCCTGGGCGAGGCCGTGGCCGGGGCCGCCATCTCGGCGCCCGATGGCGCAAGGGGCATCCATCTGTACGGGTATCCGCTTCGCCTGGTGCGCACCCTGCCCGAGATGGGTAGCGACGTGGACCAGACCCTGTTCGTCAGTTTCGAGACCGCCCTGGCGCTCCATGAGCACGTGCAGGCGCAGCCCAGGCCCGCCTTTGAGATCATGCCGGAGAGCATCTCGACGGCTATGGTCAAGGTACGCCTGGGGAGCGACCCGCATCAGGTGGCGGTGGCCATCCTGGAGCAGGCCCCCGGCGTGGTGCCCATCGAGAGCGCGGGCTTTTTCCAGACCCAGCGCACCCAGGTCGTCGGCCTGTTGCGCACCGTACTCATCCTGGCCGCGCTGATCTGGGCGCTCGCCATCCTGTTCATGGGGATGGTCTTTTCGCTGGCGGCCAACGAGCGCCGCCGCGAGATCGCGATCTTGCGGGCGCTGGGGGCCAACGTCCCCACAGTATTGCGAACCCTGCTATGGGAGGGGGTTGCGCTGGCCCTTGCAGGGGGGGGGGTGGGCATCGTCGTGGCCATCGGCAGCGTCACGCTCTTGGGCGAGCCGCTGGCGCGGGCCTTGGGCATCCGGATCGCGCTGCCCGCCCCCGCGCCCCTTGTGGGCCTGCTGGCGGCCGGGCTGGCCCTCGCCGTGCTCAGCGTGGCCCTGGCCGCCTGGATACCCACCTCAAGGCTGAGCCGCCAAGAACCGGCTCTGACCATGCGAGAATAGGAGCCAAGCTATGCGCCTGATTCGACTCGCCATCCGCAACGTGGCGGGGCACTCGTTTCGTAGCTGGATGGTCTTTTTCTGCGCCACTTTGATGGCCGCACTGGTGATCTCGTCCACGCTGATCCTCGGAGGCGCCAACGATAGCTTGCGCCTGGCTGTGGAACGGCTTGGCGCAGATATCATCGTGGTCCCCAAGGGGCTCGAACAGCGCCTGGAGAGCGCCCTGCTGATGGGCATTCCGGCCTACGGCTGGATGGCCGACACCGTTCCCGATGACATTGCCGCCCTGCCGGGGGTCGAGGCCGTTTCGCCGCAGATCTATCTCTCCACCCTGCGCGGCGCGACCTGCTGCTCGGTGCCAGAGATGTTCCTGATCGCCTATGACCCGGTGACCGATTTCACCGTGCGCCCTTGGCTGGAAAGCACCCTGGGGGAGGGGCTCGATCTGGGGGAGGCCGTGGGCGGCAGCCTTGTGTATGTGCCCGCCGACGACGACGGGCTGTTGGTGTACGGCTATTCCCTCGATCTCAAGGCCAATCTGGCGCCCACGGGAACGGGTCTGGATCAGAGCCTGTTCTTTACGATGGAGACCGCCTACGATATTGCGCTAAACTCTCCTGACCAGGCCGCGAGGGCGCTGGACATCCCGCCCCGCACGGTTTCCTCGGCGTTGGTGCGGGTCGCCCAGCATGAGGATATCCCTCGCGTGGCGCAAGAGATCCGGGCGACCATCACCGGCGTCAGCGCCCTCGAGACGGCCAATCTGTTCCAGGATCAGCGCCAGCAAATGCAGAGCCTGCTGCGCAGCGTGGCGGCGCTCCTGGCGGTCATCTGGGCGCTGGCCGTGGCGCTGATCGCGATTGTGTTTGCCCTGGCCGTCAACGAGCGGCGCCGCCAGATCGGGGTGATGCGGGCGCTGGGCGCGCGGCGCTCCACGGTGCTCACCTCGCTGCTGGCAGAGGCGTGGCTCCTGGCGGGCAGCGGCGGCCTGACGGGCGTGTTTGTCGCGGCCCTGGCCATCGCCCTGTTCCAACGCGCCATCACCCACATGCTGGGCGTGCCCTTTTTGTACCCGCCAATAGGGCAGCTCGCCGCTTTGGGCGCGGGCGCCCTCGCCTTTGCCCTTGTCAGCGCGTCTCTCGCCGCCCTCGGGCCGGCCCTGCGCATTAGCTATCAGGACCCTGCCCTCGCCATGAAAGAGTAATGCCATGATCTCTCTCGAGAACGTATCCAAGATCTATCCCACAGCCCAGGGCCCGGTGACGGCGCTGTTGAATGTCAGCCTACAGGTGCAGGATCAAGAGTTCCTGGTCATCACCGGCCGCTCCGGATCGGGCAAGACCACCCTGCTGAGCCTGATCGCGGGGCTGACCCAACCCAGCGCCGGCGAGGTTCTGCTGGATGGCATCCCGGTCTGGAACCTGCAAGATCGGGCCCAATCGGCCTTGCGAAACGAGCGGATCGGCTTTGTCTTTCAGTTCCCCAGCCTGCTCCCCACATTGACGGCTCTGGAGAATGTCATGCTGCCCGCCATGTTTGGAGCCCGGCCCGACGACCGGCGAGATCGGGCGCGGGCAGCCCTGCTGCTGGAGCAGGTGGGGCTGGGCGGGCGCCCGCGGGCCTATCCCCGCCAACTCTCGGGGGGGCAACAGCAGCGCGTGGTGATCGCCCGCGCTCTGATGAACCGGCCCCAGGTACTGCTCGCCGACGAGCCGACCAGCGACCTGGACGAGGCCACGGAACACGAGATCATGGCCCTGTTTCGCCAGATCCATGCGCAAACCGGCGTAACGATCCTGCTGGTCACCCATTCTGCCGAGCTGGCCCGCTATGGCGGACGCTCGATCCAGATGGCCCAGGGCGAGATCGTGGCCGCATAGCCGGGGCCACGCGGGGAAAGAGATGCAACGCCTGTTCCTGGCGCTCTTTCGGACACGGCGCGCCCTGGCCCTGCTGCTGCTCCTGGCGGCGATGAGCCTGGGGCGCCTGGCAGCCGCACCGCCGCCGGAAAGCGGTGCGAGCCCGCCCGCGACGATGGCCGGCGAGCTGTCATCGGCGCTGGCCACGCTGCCCCCCGGCGAGCGCCTGCCTGTGATCGTGTTGTTCGGCGTTGCGCCCGACCTGCCCTCCTGGCGCAACCAGCCCCGCGCCGCGCGGCTGGAGGGGGTGGTGCGCACGCTGCAAGGCCACGCCGAGGCGAGCCAGGGCAGCCTGGCCCCGCTGCTGGCGCAGTGGGAGGACCAGGGCCGCATCCAGGGGGTGACCTCGCTCTGGATCATCAACGGCCTGGCCCTCAGCGCTGAGCACGGGATCATCCTGGCGCTGGCGGCCCGGCCCGAGGTGCAGCGCATCGTCCTGGACGAGCAGTTTGCCGCGCCGGCCCTGCTGGCCGAGCCCGCAGCCGTATCGCAAGACGAGATCGAGCCCAACATCGCGCTGGTGAACGCCCCGCTGCTCTGGGAGCTGGGCTACCTGGGGCAAGGCGTGGTGGTCGCCAACCTGGATACCGGCGTGGATGCCTCGCACCCCGATCTGGCGGCGCAGTGGCGCGGCGGCGCCCATAGCTGGTTCGACCCGTACGGCCAGCACCCGGATGCCCCCCTTGACCTGATCGGCCACGGCACCGCCAGCATGGGCATCATGGTGGGCGGGAGCCAGGGCGGCAGCGCCATCGGCATGGCGCCCCAGGCCCAATGGATCGCCGCGCGCATCTTTGATGATCGGGGCTATGCCACCACCTCGGCGGTGCATCGCGCCTTTCAGTGGCTACTGGACCCCGACGGCGATCCCTCCACGCCCGACGCGCCCCACGTGGTGAACAACTCCTGGGCGCTCGGGACGAACCTGTGTAACCTGACCTTTTGGCCCGATATCCAGGCGCTGCGCGCGGCGGGCATCGCGCCTGTTTTCGCCGCCGGCAATGCCGGGCCGGGGATGGGCACCGGCTTGAGCCCTGCCAACAACCCGGGCGCGCTGGCCGTGGGCGCCACCGACCTGGCCGACGTGATCTGGCAGAGCAGCAGTCGCGGGCCCTCGGCCTGCGGCGAGCCGCTCTCTCTGTTCCCAGAGCTCGCGGCGCCGGGGGTGGCCATCCGCACCACAGACCGCCACGGCGCCTACCAGATCGCCACCGGCACCTCGCTGGCGGCGCCCCACGTGGCCGGCGCCCTGGCGCTGCTGCTCAGCGCCAACCCCAACCTGCCCCTGGCCCACCAGGAGGCGGCGTTGCTCCGTTCGGCCCACGATCTGGGGCCGCTTGGCCCGGATGACGACTATGGCGCGGGCAGGCTGGATGTAGCCGCCGCCTACGACTGGCTCCTTGAGCGCCCGCGCCTCTATCTCCCTCTGACCGGACGCACGAACCGCTAGATGCCCCGCGCGGTCTGCGCCAGGCCAGGCCCTACTCCCAGCCGATCCACCGCGTAAAGCTCTCCACCTCATAGCGCGGCGAGCGCCCCTGGTTGACCGGCGCGTCGGGATCGGGGTAGCCCAGCGCCACAAAGGCGCCCGGCTGCTCGCCCTCCGGCAGCTCGAACGCCTCCTGGATCAACTCGGGTTGGCCCATCGGCCAGCCCAGCCAGACGGTGCCCAGGCCACGGGCGTGGGCCGCCAGCATCAGGGTGGTCACAATCGCCGGTATGCCCGCGGGCGTCGCGCTGCCGCGCTCGCCGAGATACGAGACCAGCAACGCCACGGGCGCATCGAAAAAGCGCATGCTGCCCCCGGCGAGAAAGGTCCAGACAGGCTCGTCTATACATCCGATGATCCAGGCCATAGGGCCGTTGGCAACGCGCGTCTGCAGGGCCTCGATCTGCTTTTCGCTCCAGGTGCGGACGCTGGCGGCCTCCTCCAGGCGCTGGCGCAACGCCCCGGCCTGGGCGCCGCCCAGCACGGCCACACGCCAGGGCTGGATGTTGCTGCCGGAGGGCGCCCAGCGCGCCACCTCTAGCAGCTCCTCGATCACGGAGCGGGGCACGGGATCGGGACGAAAGGCGCGCACGCTCCGGCGCTCGCGGATCAGGCGGTCTAGCACGGCTACGTCTGACATGGGCGTTCTTCTCCTCTGCTATGGCGATGCGTCCGGTTGCCGCCTGGATCGCCCGACGCAACCCGCTGGCAACCTTGTCGTATAATGTGATAGGAAGCAATGGTCATTGATCACAGACTGCAACAAAAGGGGGATACCATGTCTCGCGATGACGGCATCAAACTGATCGCCATCTACCATTTCATTACGGCAGGGCTCTGCCTGTTGGGCGCCCTGTCCACACTGTTCATCCTGATCGTACCCGTCGCCATGAGCTACGCGCCGCCCCGGGATTTCGCAGCTCTGGTGGTGATCGTGGGCCTGATGTTCGTCCTGCTGGCCGGGCTGGCCCTGCTATATGTGATCACCGGCGTGGCCCTATGGCGGCGCAAAGAATGGGCGCGCTGGGCGACCATCGTGCTGGCGGTGCTGGGCCTGTTCAACTTTCCCATCGGCACCGTCATTGGCGGGTTGATCCTCTGGTTCTTGCTCCGCGAGGACGTGGTGGCAGCCTTTCGCCACGAGGAGTGAGCGCTAGTCGAAATCCGCCGGCCACTCGGGATGGCGGGCATGCTCGAACAACCGCACAAGCTGGCGCGGCGTCACCCGCGCCAGCGATAGCTCCGGCAGGGCGTCCCGCCCGAAAAAGCCCACGCCATCGGTCTCGTCGCTCTCCTGCGCCTGCCCGCCCGTCAACTCGCAGAGAAAGAACAGCTTGTAGATGGCAAAGGGGTGGGGCGGCTGGTGGCCCTGGCGGGCGCGATCATAGACCGCCAGCAGCTTGACGGCGCGGGCCAAATAGCCGGATTCCTCGCGGATCTCGCGCTCCACCGCCGCCGAGGGCGTATCCCCCGGATCGGCCCAGCCGCCCGGCAGGGTCCAGCGGCCATCGGTGCGTTCACGCACTAGGAGCATCCGGCCCTCCTGCAAGACGACGCCCCGCACATCCACCTTGGGCGTGGCATAGCCGGTCTCGCCATCGAAAATCCCGGCGACCCGCTCCGTGGGCCAGCCCGAGCCCGCCGCCATCATCTTGGCGGCGATCTGCCGAACAGCGCCATAGCGCTCCACGTCAAAGGGATTCTGGGCGAACAGCAGGCCATCCTGAGCCAGGGCTTGCAGGCGCATGGCCCATTCCAGCCAGGCATGGGCATTCTCGGGTGTCATCCGCTCTCCTCTCCTCAGGGGGCCGGGGTATAGCGCGAGACGCCGTGGGGCGTCGCGATCCACAGGGCGCCATCGCGGGCCTCGTATAGCCGCGTCACCTGGTTGCTGGCCAGGCCATGCAGGCTGGTGATGGTCGTCCAGCCGCGCTCGTTATGGTGCAACAGGCCGCCCTCAGCCAGCCCCACCCACAGGGTGCCATCGCTAGAGACCAACAGATCGTTGATCGCGGCTCCGGGCAGTTCCTCTCCCAAGCGAACAAGCTGCCAGGCCCCGCCATCATAGTGTAGCAGCCCCGCGTCGCCGCTGGCCCACAGGGCGCCCCCGGGCGCAGGGGCCAGCCGCCAGAGGGCGCCGCGCTCGCCCTCCGGGCCGGCGGGCTGCCAGGCGTCGCCATCGAGGCGATACAGACCGTCATCGGTCGCCAGCCAGAGCTGCCCATCGTCGCCCACGGCCAGGGCATGGATCGCAAGAGGCTCTTCGGCGACGGCATCCGGCGGCAGCGCCTGCCACCGCTCGCCCCGATACACGGCCACGCCATCGCCCGCCGCGTACCAGATCGCGCCCCGGTCATCCTCCAGGAGGGCGACGGGCGTTGCCAGGCCCACGCCGTCGGCCTCGGCCCAGCGCTGCCAGCGCCCCTGGCTATGCCGGTAAAAGCCCTCGGCGGAGAGCGCCCACAGGTCGCCGTTCGTGGCAGCGAGCATCGCCAGCGGGCCCGTCTGCCCGGGGCCACACTGGCCGGGCGTGGACCAATAACCCTCTGCGTACCAGGCCACGCCCTCCTCGGTCGCGGCCCAGAGCGCGCCGTCGGCGCCCTGCAACAGGGCGGTCACGGCCAGCCTCTCCAGGCCGTCCGCCTGTAGCTCATAGCCGGCGCGGTCGTCATAGCGCGCCAATCCTTGGGGCGTCCCAAACCAGAGGGAGCCGTCGGCGGCGGCCAGGGCGACGCTCACAGCCCCGGAGGCCACCAGGGTGCCCTGACCCTCCTCCAGCCGCACGATGCCCTGTTCTGCGCCCACCCACAGGGCGCCATCCGCCGCCTGGACCAGGGCCGTCACCGCTGCCTCCGGCGCGCCCTCCTCCTCGCCGTACCAGGTCCACTCCTGGCCGTCATAGCGCCCCAGGCCCGCATCGGTCCCCACCCAGAGCGCGCCCTCGCTCTCGACCAGCAGCGCACGCACATCCTGGCTGATGAGGCCGTCCTCAGTAGCCAATAGCCGCCAGGCGGCGCCATCCCAGCGGCCCAGGCCCTCGGGGGTGGCGGCCCACAGGCCGCCATCGGGCGTCTCGGCCAGGGCGCGCACGCTGGCGCCCCCCAGGCCGGGCGCGGCCACGAACCCATCGTCGCCATCCGGATCGCGGCGGAACAGGCCCGCGCCCTCGGCGCCCACCCAAAGGGCGCCATCCTGGGCCTCGATCATGCTCAGGGCCGCCGCGCCATCGCCTCCCAGGGCCAACTCGCGCCATCCTAGCTCTGGATCGTACAGGGCCAGGCCCGTGTCGGTGGCGAACCAGAGGGAGCCATCGCGGGCGGCCAGCAGCGGGCGGCGCAACGAGGCGGGCAGGCAGCGGCTGCGATAGAGAACCTGTCGCGTGGCCGGATCCACCTGGGCCAAGCCTCCCGCGCCGCTCAGCCACAGGCTGCCATCGCCCAGGTCAAAGAGCCGTGTGGCGGGGGCGGCATCCCCCCACGGGGCCGCCGCCTCCCACCTTTCACCCGTATAGACCAGCACCCCGGCGTCGGCGGTGGCCCACCAGAGCGAGCCATCCTCGGCCTGGGCCAGGCCCGTCAGCATATGGCTGGGCGGGTCCTCGGGCAATGTATAGGCCTCCCAGGCGCCATCGGCATAGTGGGCCAGGCCCTCCGCCGTGGCCGCAAAGAGGCCCCGGAATTGATCGGGCCACAGGGCATACACGGGGATGCCCGGCAAGCCATCGGCCGCTCCGAAATGCTCCCAGTTCGCCCCATCATAGTGAGAGACGCCCCGATCCGTGGCCGCCCAGATGTGGCCGTCCAGGCCCAGCGCCAGGTCGTGGATCGCGGTCCCGGCCAGGGTCTCGTCTTCGACAAAGGTCTGCCAGGCGCTGCCATCGAAACGGGCCACGCCGGCGGGCGTGCCCACCCACAGTGTCCCCTCGACGTCCTCGGCCAGCGCGAGAATCCGGTCATCGGGCAGCCCATCGGCCTGCCGAAAGACGGTCCAGATCCCATCGGCATAGCGCCAAAGGCCATCGCCCTCAGCGCCAACCCACAGCGCGCCCAGAGCATCCTCCAACAGCACGTTGGGATGCACAGGAGCGCCCTCGGCCGCCGTCAGGTGGACCAACTCGGCGCCATCGGTTCGCAACAGCCCATCCCCCTGCACGGCGAACCAGAGAACGCCATCGCGCCCCTCCAGGGCCGCGGTCACGCTCTGGCCGTCCGGGGCCGCCCATACGGTCTCCCAGCCCGCGCCATCGTTGCGGGCCAGCCCTCCCCGGGCCCCACACCAGAGGGTGTCATCGCTGGCCTGCAAAAAGGTATACACCGCGCTCGAGGGCAGCCCGTCCTCTTGGGTATAGGTCGCCCAGCCCGCGCCATCATGGCGCGAAAGGCCCGCCTCGGTGCCCGCCCACACCAGGCCATCGCGGGCGATCCAAAGGACATGCACCGCCTGGCTGGCCAACCCATCCGGGCTACCGTAGCGGGTCGCCTGGCCCGTTTCCAGATCCCAGCGCACCAGGCCGCCCGCCGCAACCGCCCATATACTGCCATCCGGGTGGCTGGCCAGGTCGCGCAAGTCGCCATAGTCGGCATAGGTGGTCCATTCCTGGCGAGGGACAAAGGCGCCCCGCGTGGGCGAGGGGGCCGCCGGTGAACCGGAGGCCAGAGGCGTCGGCCCAGGGTCCTTCTCTCCCCCAGGCAGGGGGATGGTGGGCAGCGCCTCGGGGGCAGATAGATCGGGTGGAGGCGTGGCCGGGCCTTCCAGGGGCTGCGGAAGCTCGCAACCGGCCAGCCAGAGAGAGAGGCAAAGCAGCCCCATGACGCAGCGCACCCATACCCGGTTTGACATACCGCCTCCCCGCTCCACACGTACCTTGTTCGATTATGGTGCGGGCGGGGAGGCGCGTCAAACGAGGGCCCGCTGCGCCCGGATCACCCGAGCGTCTGGGCTATCTCCTCCACGGTGTAGGCATCCAGGCGTCTGACGCCGGGCCGCGCGGCCTCTTGTTCGGCGCGCTCTACCGTCCGGTAGCGGGTGCGCAGCACATAAGGCGGCTCCGGCGCCCACGGGCGCACCTGCCCGATGCGTGCGCTGCGCGCAGCGTCCATGGCCTCTTGCGCCCTGGCGCGGATCAGCTCGCGGGCGGCGGCGGGGCTGAGAGACAAAGCCGGTGCATCGAACCCGCCTTGCTCGCGCAGACCCTCCTTTACCACGGCGGCCACCAGGCCGGGGGCCAGGGCTTGCGCCTCGTCCGCGCCCGCCCGATCGCCGGCCAGGAACACGCAGGGCACGCCATGGCTCCCCGCCGTGGCAATGTTCATGCCCACCTCGCCCATCAGCACGTCGTTCAGCCAAAAGGCGGCGATGCCGGGCTCAAAGCTGTGATCCAGCACGCCCAGGGGCGCATCGGCCATGCCATGCAGGCCGCACTGGAACAGGGCGTCCCAGCCCTGATCCAGTAGCGGCGGGCCGCCCTCGCCCGCGTTGAGGATCACGCGGCAGGCGGGGTGCACCAGCTCGATATCCAGGCCGCCGGGGAACGGCCCGTGGCCGTCCCAGGCCACAATCTCGGTGGCCCCGCCTGCCAGGGCGCCCTCCACCAGGGCATTCAGCTCCAGCGTGGCCCAGCGCCGCGCCTGGGCATAGTAGGCGCCATCGAACCAGCATTGCGCCCGATGGTTGACCACACCCGCCGTCCCTTCCAGATCGCAGACCACATAGATGCGCATCCTCGTTCGCTCCTTCCCTGTGCGAAACCCAACCATGATCCTTGCGTAGAGAGCAAGGAAGTGAGGATAGCACGCGATTGGATGCGCCCCAAATTGGCCGGGCGTCCCAATTGGGATGCTCTGGCGCGCGGGCGCGAAAGGAGAGGCATGGAAGAGGAAAAACGAACGACGAACAAGCGAACGATCTGGACGATTGTGATTGTGGCGGTGGTCTTGGGCTTGTTGGCATGCTGCTGCATCGGCATCGTGCTGGCGGCCGGCACGGCCCGCTATACCGGCGCTCGCGTGTGGCAGAACGTCCCGGCGGCGCCCGAGCTGCCCGAGATCCTGCGGGCGCCGGCGCTCCCCGAGTCGGACGAGGTGCGCGGCTCTGGCCAGATGGTCGAACGCGAGTATGCCCTGGGGAACGTCAACAGCGTCCGCCTGACCATCGCCGCCGACCTGACCGTCCGGCTGGGATCGCAGCCCTCGCTGCACATTCGGGCCGAGGACAATGTCATTGACCTGATCGAGGTGCAGGAGCGCGGGGGCGACCTGGGCATCTCCATGCGGTCTGGCATCCGCATCGTGCGCCACGGGCCGATCCAGCTCACCCTTACGGTGCCCAGCCTGCGGGCCATCACCAACATGGGCAGCGGCCAGATCAACGGCCCCGACATGAACGGCGCCGAGGTCAGCATCCACGTCAGCGGCTCCGGCGACGTGAGCGTTGGGCGCATTGAGGCCGGGGCGGTCGAGATCATTGCGATGGGCTCGGGCAACGTGCGCGCCCAGGGCGTGGCCGCCGACCGGCTCAAAGTCAACATCAGCGGCTCGGGCTCGGTGTACGCGGGCCAGGGCAAGGTCACGACGCAAGACCTGACCCTGATGGGCTCGGGGAGCTATGCGGCGGGCGAGATCGCCAGCCTGCGGGTGAGCGCCAACATCTCGGGCAGCGGGGACGCGCGGGTACAGGTGAGCGAGGAGCTGACCGGCAGGCTGTTGGGCAGCGGCGACCTGGAGTACATCGGCTCGCCAACGCTCAACGCCAATGCCTTGGGTTCGGGCAGGGTGCGCCAAGTCGGTCCCTAGCCCCAAGAACGCACACATCCCCGAGGGGTTCTGTTCCCTCGGGGATGTTTTTCTGCAGGCGCGCCTACTCGTTGTAGGCGGCGATGCCGATGACGCCCGGGCCGCCGTGGGTGCCCACTACCGGCGTCACATTGGCCATCACCAGTTCCGCCGGGCTCACCCGCGCCCGCAGCTCTTCCGCCATAGCATCGGCCTCGGCCTGGGCCACGGCGTGCATGATGCCGATGTGCAGCGGACGGCTGGTATCCAACTGCTCCAGGATCACCTCGACCACCCGCGAGAGCGACCGCTTGCGCGAGCGCACCCTCTCCAACGGCTCGATCATCCCCAGCTCGGGGCGAATGGTGAGCAGCGGCTTGAGCTGTAGTGCGGTGCCCAGCAGCTTGGCGGCGGCGCCGATCCGCCCGCCCTTGTGCAGGTATTCCAGGGTCTCGACGGTGAAAACGACGTGCATGTTCGCGCGCACGGCCTCCACGGCGGCCACAATCTCTTGCGCCGACGCGCCTGCATCGCGGGCGCGGGCTGCCGCCAGGGCCTGCCAGCCCAGCCCCATCGAGACCGAGCCCGAATCCACCACGTGCAGCGGCCTGCTCAGCATGGCCTTGGCGGCATTGGCCGAGGCGATGGTGCCGCTGAGGCGGTCCGAGATGCAAACCACCACCACCTCGTCGGCCTCGATGGCCTCGATGGCCTGCACGAAATCTGCCGGCGTGGGCTGCGACGTTGTGGGATGCGCCGGGTCTTGGGGCAAGCGCCCGTAAAAAGTGGCGTGGTCAATGTCCACCCCGTCGCGCAATTGCTCGCCGCTCCAGAGCACATACAGTGGAACGACGTGGATGTCGTGCCTTTGCACCAGCTCGGCGGGCAGGTCGCTGGTGCTGTCCGTCATAATGGCGATTCGATGGTTGCTCATTCCGTCCTCCCCCATTTCGGCGCGCTGCGATACCCCGTCCCAGGCCATAACACCGCAGGCCGAGGGAGGTTGCGCCCCATAGATGGATTTCGCCAGATTCATGCGCCGCCGCCAGCAGAGATCGTTTGACAGCCCTTGACCGATAGCGTATATTTTCTACCGTATTTGTATGGATAGAGATGGAGCGGGGATATATGACCAAGGCGTTCGGCTTGCTGCTATCGTTCGCCGTCCTGTTGGCCGTTGGCTGCCAGTCTGCCGCGCCCGAGGCCAACCCGGCGCCCACCCAGACTGCCGCGCCGACCGCGACGGCCACGCTGTCGCCCTCGCCCACGGCATCGCCCACGCCCTCTGCAACGGCGACGCCAACGGCCACGCCCACCGCGACGGCCACCGCCACCGCGACGCCGACGGCCACCCCCACGCCCGACCCTTACGCGGGGTTGACCATCGAGGACCTGCGCGCCCGCGCCTATGGCGGCGGCGAGCTGGCCATCGTCGAGCCCCTGGCATCCACGGGCGCCTTTGTGCGCAGCCTGGTCACCTACCCCAGCGATGGCCTGACCATCTATGGCTTTATGAATGTGCCCACGGGCGAGGGCCCCTTTCCCGTGTCCATTGTGCTGCACGGCTACATCGAGCCCTCGGTCTATGACACCCTGGCCTACACCACGCGCTACGCCGATGCCCTGGCCCGCGCCGGTTATGTCGTGTTGCACCCCAACCTGCGGGGCTATCCCCCTTCGGATAGCGGCCCGAACACCTTTCGCGTGGGCATGGCGGTGGACGTGCTCAACCTGCTGGCGCTGATCCGCGCCCAGGCAGGCCAGCCCGGCCCCCTGGAAAAGGCCGATGCCAGCGCCATCGCCTTGATGGGCCACAGCATGGGCGGCGGCATCACCTGGCGCGTGCTGACGGTGGACACGGGGGTGGGCGCAGCCGTGCTCTATGGCTCGATGCACGCCGACGAGCTGGAGAACCGCAATTGGCGGCTGCGGCGCTCGGGCGGCGGAGGCATCGGCCCTGAGGGCAACACGCCCGAGGCCGACCTGCTGCGCATCTCGCCCGCCAGCTATCTGGCAGATATCGTGGCGCCGGTGAGCATCCACCACAGCATCCACGACGAGACGGTGCCCTACGAGTGGTCAGAGGCGTTGGCGGCCCGCATGGAGGAGCTGGACAAGCCGGTGGAGCTGTTCCTCTACAGCAACACGCCCCACACCTTTCGCGGCGAGGCGGACCAGCTCTTTATGCAGCGCATGATCGCCTTTTTCGGCGCGCATCTGCGGGCGGCGAGGGAAGAGTAGCAGGGCTATTCGTCTAGCGTGCGCGGCAGGCGCCTGGTGTAGATCAGCCAAGCAATGAACAGGGCCATGCCGATCCAACCCACGGGGCTGGCCAAGAGGCCACGTTCTACACTGAGCGCCCTTGGCTCCAGAAAGAGTATGGCCAATCTCTCTGCTTCGACAATCACGCCAAGGGCCACAGCCGGGGTCCAAGGGCTCTTGGTCTCCAGGTAGAGCCAACTCAGGATGGCGCCCACGAACAGATAGAACCCCATCGTCAAGAGGAGGTTCAGTAATGGCGACTCAAAGTGAGGGCGAGCCTGTAGAATGAGAGGAGCGTGCCACAGGCCCCAGGCCGCGCTGCTGAGCAGGATGGCGCGCCACTTGCCCAAGGGCAACAAGACGGGCAGGAGATAGCCACGCCAACCCAGTTCTCCGCCCAGGTTCAGCGCGGCGCTGATGAATGGACTGAGAAGGATCGCCCCCAGCACCCCCAGCATCGAGACGATGCCTGCCCCTAGGTAGGCCTCTGGAAACAACAGACCACGCACGCGCATCATGTCGAGGCTTGCTGCACCCAGAGACAGTGCGATGCAGAGCGCCACCAGCACCAGCGCGTATGGCAGTAACAGCGCCCACAAGTAGAATCGCTTTGGCCCGAGGCGTCCCAGATTCAGCGCGCGCAGTTCGCGCCGGGCGATCCAGCGCGTGGTGATGACAGCCGCCAGCCCCGGCATGAGCGTGGCCCCTATCTGCCCGACCGACCGAATGGACTGGCGCGTGATCGGGCTGCCGTAATAGGTCAGCGGTACCAACCAGAACAGCCATGAAAGCCCGAACGTGAGGCCCAGGAACCAGGCCAGTTCGCGTTTGGCGTCGGCGGGGATACGATCAAAAATCGCCATCCTCCCCCCCCCCCTACATCCCCAATACCGGGCGTAGCGCCTCGATCTCGGCCTCGTCCTCTACCATGATGTACAGGTACAGCCCGCGCGGGTCTAGGCCGTCCACCAACTCGCGGGCCTCGTCCGGCGTGAACGAGCCCCGGATCAGCAGCGGGCGCCCCGCCGCCTGGATGCGCCGCCAATAGGGCAGCATGCCCGCCACCGGCGGCCCGCCCGAGATCAGCTCATAGTTCACCTCAAAGCAGCGCAGCTCCTCGATCTCCAGAAAAGCGTCCAGCAGGAACATGGAGGTCGAGTGCAGGTGGATGAACGCGCAGGGGAACCGGCTCGCCAGGGCGCGATCCACCGGCTGCAAGAACCGGCGATAGAGCTGGGGCGAATAGAGCCCCGTGGCGTCCTCCTGCATGCGGATGATGGGGCCGGGCGCCCAAAGCTGGTATTGGCCGTCGAAATAGCCGCCGTGATAGAGGGGGATGCGCTCCCAGGCCGCCTGGGTGACCTCGCAAAAGATCTCGGCCATGCGCTCCAGCAGGGCGCGGGCGCGCTCGGGCTCTTCCAGCAGGTCCATCACGCTCTGGCTGTGGCCCCGCAGCGAGGCGGCCAGGTCCGAAGGGCCGTGCAGCGTGCCGTGGCTCACGGGATAGCGCCCCGCCGAGCGGCGCACCAGCGCGACTATACACGCCACATACTTGGCGAACCAGGGGTGCTCGCGCTCCAGGCGCAGACGCTCCAGCTCGTCCCAGGGCAGGCAGCGCTCCTCCCCCAGGATGCTGCCGGGCAGGATGCGCAGCTTGCCGCCCAGCATGCCATCCAGCCAGGGCACCGCTTGGGAGGGGGTGGCCCCGCGCAGGATGTCGTCCTGGATGACCTCGCCCTCGCGCAGCAGGCGCTCCTGGTCATCCAGGAACGCCTCGGGCGCGACCATGTCGGGCGTCAGGTAGGGGGCGTCCTGCCAGGCGGCGCTGGCGGCAAACTCTTGCAGGGGGAACCAGGTCTTGAACGAAAACCCGACCAAAGGTCGCTCGACGCTTTCACGCGCCCAAAAGGCGCGGTAGCGAGCGACCTTGGCCGGGTCATTGCCAAAGGGGTGGGTCGGGGCCATGAGCGTCCTCCTGTGGGAGCGATGCGCCGCAAACGGTTCGCGGCCATGCTACCACAGAGAGGGGTGAGACGTCCAGCGCAATGGCGGGCCCCCGACCAGCCAAGGGTAAGGGCGCGGCATGCCGCGCCCCAACAGGCAGCCTCGCCCTTACCGAACGGGCAAACGTACAATCGTGGGCCAAGTACGGCGGCGGAGCCACCGTCAGCTTGGCCCGTACGACGCTCGCGAGCGCTGGCATCAACGTGCGCACGTGCGCACGTTCACACGCTGCGCCCTAGCTCGTCGAGACCACCGACACCACCACGGGCCGCCGACGGGTCTCGTTGTAGAAAAAGTTGCCCAGCCGCCGCTCGATCAGCAGGCCCACCTGGTCAGCCTCGTAGCCATTGCCATTGCCCTGGTAGCTGGCGATCACCTGAGCAATGGCCTGCTCCCCGGCCTCCAGCAGCTCTTGGGCCTCTGGCACATACACAAAGCCGTGGGAGATGATCTCTGGCTCGCGCAGGATCTTGCCCGTCCGGCCCTCGATGGTCACCTTGGCCACCACGATGCCATCCTGGGCCAGGGTCATGCGGTCGCGCAGCAGGCTGCGCCCCACATCGCCCACCAGCGAGCCATCCACCAGGATGCCCTCGGCGGGCACGGGCTCGCCCAGCCGGGCGCCCTCGGGCGTCAGCTCGAGCACGTCGCCGTTATCCAGCACGAACACATGCTCGCGCTCGATGCCCAGCTCGTAGGCCAGGTGCGCGTGCTGGTGCAGCATGCGGTAGGCGCCGTGGATGGGTACAAAATACTTGGGCCGCAACAGGTTCAGCACCATCTTGAGTTCTTCTTGCGCGGCGTGCCCCGAAACGTGCAGCCCCGCCTGGCGGCCATAGACCACGTTGGCGCCCCGGCGGAACAGGTTATCAATGTTAGAGTGGATGGCCGTCTCGTTGCCGGGGATGGCGTTGGACGAGAGGATCACCGTGTCGCCCTCGCGGATCTTGACGTAGCGAAAACGTCCCAGCGCCATGCGAGCCAGCGCCGAGTTGGGCTCGCCCTGCGAGCCCGTGGCCATGATCACGATCTCGTCATCGGGCAGGTTGTTGATCTGGCTCACCTGCACCCGCGCATTCTCGGGAAAGCGCACATAGCCCAGCTTTTCGGCGATCTCGACGTTCTGCTCCATGCTGCGGCCCGCGACGGCGATCTTGCGCCCGTGGCGCGCCGCCGTCTCGATCACCAGTTGCACCCGCGAGAGCAGCGAGGCAAAGGTCGCCACGATGATGCGCCCCTGGGCCCGCGAGAACACCTGGTCAAAGGCGTCGCGGAGCTGGCTCTCTGAGGGCGTATAGCCCGGCGATTCGGCGTTGGTGCTATCCGAGAGCAGCAGGGTCACGCCCTCGTTGGAGAGGCGCGCCAGGGCGCTCAGGTCCGTGGGGCGCCCTTCCAGCGGCGTGTGGTCCACCTTGAAATCGCCGGTGTGGACGATCAGGCCCGCCGGCGTGCGGATGGCCAGCCCCACCGCGTCCGGGATCGAGTGGTTGACATGAAACGGCGTCACCCGAAACGGCCCCAGGACGATCTCATCGCCATCGGCGATGGTGTGCAGGCTAGTGTTCTTGAGGGCGTTGGCGTTCAGCTTGGTCTCGATCAGCCCCCGGGCCAACTGGGTGGCATAGATGGGCGCCGAGACCTTTTCCAGCAGATAGGGCAGACCGCCGATATGATCCTCGTGGCCGTGGGTGATGACGATGCCGCGCACCCTCTCGCGGCGCTCCTCCAAATAGGTGAAATCGGGGATCACGACATCCACGCCCAGCATGTCGTCCGTGGGGAACTGGATCCCCGCGTCCACTACCAGGATGTCCTCCCCGATCTCGATGACGTTACAGTTCTTGCCAATGCCGCCCATCCCCCCCAGGGGAATCAGGCGCAACGATCTATTGCTCATTCGTACCCTTTCCTCGTGTGCTTTTAGCCCCGTACATAAAAAGAATCCGCCCGTTCGCTACGCGAGGGGCGGTCAGGTGCGCACATACCTTCGATAGCTGCGATATTCACGGGCTTGGATGGGCATTCCATCATCGAGAACGCAACCAGACTCCCATCCAACGCCTCTAATCAGACACATTATACGTGCGGCGATAGGAATCGCCAAATCGCGCGCACACTCCGGCGATTTCCCCCGCCGCTAGCCCAGCTCCAGCGTCTGCCCGTCATACGCAAAGCGCGCCCACTCGGGCAGCCCAGGCGTCTCCGCCACATCGTCAATGTCGTGGGCCACATGGGTCAGCAGGCACCGCTTGGGCGCGATCTCGTGGGCATAGGCCAGGCTCTCCTCCAGGGAGAGGTGCCCCTCGTGGGGCCGGTGGCGCAGACAGTTGAGGATCAAGAGATCGAGACCGCGCAGCCGCGCCAGAGATTCGGGCGGGATGCGTTTGACATCGGGGATATAGGCCACGTCGTTGAGCCGGTAGCCCTGGCAGCCCAGCAGCGGCCCGTGGGTCACCGGGATCGTCTCAATGGTCAGATCGCCCAGGCGCAGGCCGTCACCCAGGCAGTGGGGCGCCACGGCAGGGATGCCCCCACCCACATACGCGGGCGGCGTGAACACATAGTCGAACGCCCCGCGCAAAATGCCCAGGGTTTCCTCCGAGCCATAGATAGGCAGCGGCTCGCGCCGCGAGTAGGAACGGATATCGGGCAGGCCGTAGATATGGTCGGCGTGGCCGTGGGTATAGAGCACGGCGTCAACGCGCATCACCCGGTTCGCCAGCATCTGCTCGCGAAAATCCTGGGAGGTGTCTATCAAAAGGTGCGTCTCGCCGGTCTGCACCAGGAGCGAGGCGCGGGTGCGCCGGTAGCGGGGGTCGCTCTCGGCCTTGCGGCAGACCCCGGCCGGGCAACGGACATAGTCGTTGAGCATGCAATCCAACATGGGCACCCCGTGGGACGTGCCCGTTCCGAGCAGTGTCAGGCGCATATCCTCTCCCCTATCGCCGCGCACACCGGCTGCACGATGGCATACCGCGCCATTATAGATGCGCGCCGCAGGTGCAGCCAAATGGGGCCACAAGCCACGCCGAGCAGGATCGTACCCACCCTCCCCGATTTCTTGACAGATTCTTCACACCAAGACGGTATCATAGATGCAGTGTGAAGCAGCCTTTGGTCGCCCCGGCGCCGTCTTGTTGACAGCCCCCCGCCCGGGGCATACCATCAGGCTATATCTGGCGATAGCGCCCATGAATAGAGAGCCATGAACGAACGAATTCTGATCGTGGATGACGAGCCCGAGATCGTGCGCGTGCTGCGCGGCTATCTGGAGCAGGCCGGCTATCGCGTGCTGACGGCCTACGATGGCGCCGAGGGGCTGCGCCGCGCCCGCCAGGAGGCGCCCGACCTGGTGATCCTGGATCTGATGCTGCCCGGCATGGATGGCATTGACGTCTGCCGCGCCCTGCGCCAGACCTCCGACGTGCCCATCATCATGGTCACCGCGCGGGTGGAGGAGACCGACCGCGTGCTGGGCCTGGAGTTGGGCGCCGATGATTATGTCACCAAGCCCTTCTCTCCGCGCGAGGTGGTGGCCCGGGTGCGGGCCGTGCTGCGCCGCTACCAGGGAGGCGGCCCGCAAGATCCGGTGTTGACCGTGGACGACCTGCGGCTGGACGTGGCGCGGCGCACCGTCCAGCGCGGCCATGAGAACGCGGATCTGACGCCCTCCGAGTTCGAGATTCTGCGCGCCCTGATGGGCGCCCCGGGGCGCGTGTTCACCCGCCTGCAACTGCTGGAGGCCGCCCAGGGCGAGGCATACGAAGGCTATGAGCGCACCATTGACACCCACATCAAGAATCTGCGCCGCAAGATCGAGCCCGACCCGCCCAACCCCCGCTATATCCTGACGGTACACGGCGTGGGCTACAAGATTCAGGAGGGGTAAGATGCTCAAGCGCCTGCCCCTCACCCTCAAGCTCTCCCTGGTGGTGGCCCTGGCGGTGGCCCTCTCGACGGCCCTGGTGGCCCTCACCGTGCACTGGGCGGCGCGTAGGAGCCTGAACCAGTATCTGGCGCTGGATATCACCCAGCGCACGGACGCCTTTCGGGCCATGCTGGAAGAGTACTATGCTGCCCAGGGCGATTGGCGCGATATCGAGCCCCTCTTGCGGCGGCAGGCAGGGCACGCCTACGGCATGGGGATGGGCATGCGCGAGGGGATGGCCCCCGGCACGGCCTATATCATCCTGGTGGATTCCAGCGGCCAGGTGCGCTATGACCCGACCATGACCCATATGGGCCACGTGCTTCCCCGAGATACGCTGCGCGCCGGTATCCCCCTGGTGGTGCGCGGCCAAACCGTCGGCTATCTGGTGACGCGGGTTGGCGCGGAGGAGAGCGCCTTTCACCAGCGCCTCATGGCTACCATCCTGCGCGCCGGAGCGTTGGCCGCCGTGCTCGCCATCGCCGTAGGTCTGACGCTCACCCGGGCGACGCTGCACCCCCTCAAGGCGCTGGAGACGGCCACGGAGCAGATCGCCGCCGGAGAGCTGGGCGCGCGGGTCGAGGTGCAGGCCCAGGATGAAGTGGGCGCGCTGGCACTGCGGTTCAACCGCATGGCCGCCGACCTGCAGCGCCAGGACCAACTGCGTCGCCGCCTGATGAACGACATCGCCCACGAGCTGCGCACCCCGCTGACGGTGATGCAGGGCCACCTGGAGGCGTTGCAGGACGGCGTCTTTCCCATGAACCAGGAGAACCTGCAGCCGGTGTATGAGCAGACCTTGTTGCTCAAGCGGCTGGTGAACGACATGCGCGACCTGGCCCTGGCCGAGGCGGGACAGATGGCCCTGGATCGCGCCCCGATGGACGCCGGGGCGCTGCTGCATCGCATAGCGGCCCGCTTTCGGCCCGAGGCCGAGCGCCGGGGCGTCGCCCTGAACGCCGCGCCGGACCCCGGCCTGCCGCTGGTGGAGGCCGACGCCCAGCGCATGGAGCAGGTGCTGGGCAATCTGCTCAGCAACGCCCTGCGCCACACCCCGGCGGGCGGCCACGTCACCCTGGGCGCCGCCCGCAAAGGGGCTGGCGTGCGCATCACCGTGCAGGACACGGGCGAGGGCATTGCCCCGGAGGACCTGCCCCACATCTTTGAGCGCTTTTACCGTGGCGACCGATCCCGGCATCGCGGCGAGGGCCACTCGGGCCTGGGGCTGGCCATCGCTCGCGAGCTGGTGCGCGCCCACGGCGGAGAGATCACTGCTGAGAGCGCCCTGGGCCAGGGGGCCAGCGTGCACGTGGATCTGCCGGTGGAACGGGGCAGCCACCCGGCATAGCCTGGAAGGGTGTGTCAGTTCAGAACTGAGGGGAAAGCGACCAACACGTTGTGAACGGCGGCGGCGAATCTTGGAGGGCGGGCGTCTCGCCCGCCATAGCCCCGTTGGAGCGCGGGCTTTAGCCCGCATCGGCCCTCCGCCTTTCTATGTGCTCACCGATTGCAGGATAATAGCATCATCGTCCTGGTCAGTTAGGAACTCGTCCCCTCGAATCTGAACTGATACGGAAGGGTTGCTTTGCACAGGGTAGGTTGTCCTGATAATGGACTTGTAGTAATATCGGGGCGGTTCGGGCCGAGAGAGCGAGAGATTCGCAACACCAAGCAAAAGGAGACAGATTCCATGGCGAAAGTTCAAGTAGACCGCGACGAGTGCATTTCGTGTGGGGCGTGCTGGTCAACCTGCCCCGAGGTCTTTGAGGAGAACGACGACGACGGGCTCTGCCAGATCGTACAAGAGTACCAGGCAGACGGCGATCCGTCCGAGGGCGATATCCCTGAGGACCTCGAGGATTGCGCGGCGGACGCCGCCGATAGCTGCCCTGTCGAGATCATTCACATCAGCTAGGCCCTGCGGCCATTGCGATTGTCCTCACGATGACAGACGACGGGCCATGCTCCGTCGTCTGTTGTCTATCACCCAGTTTCCTTCAGCCTAGCTGCGCCGCAGCCACCGTAGCGCCTTGCATCGTTCGCCCGCCAGCAGCCGGGCGATGGATTTGACGGGCCAGAGGCGATCCGTGGCCTCTGCATAGGCGGCATACTCGCGCCAGCGGCGCGCCATCATGCGTTCCTCGCGCCCCACCCGGTACAGATACACCGGCAGAAAAGTCGCCAACATCGAAAGGCCCGCGACCCAGTTGTGGATCAACCAGGGCTGGGCCAGCCCCCAGAGCAGATAGCCCGCATACAGAGGGTGGCGAATGTGGCGAAAGACGCCCCCGGTCATCACACGTTGCCCCTGGCGAATCTGTAGCCCCGCCGACCAGTAGCGCCCCAGGTCTACATGGGCGCGCCAGAGCAGCCAAAGCCCCAGGCCAAAGAGCAGGCCGCCGGGCAAGAGCGCCCAACGCCCCAGATCATAATCTCCCCAGGCAAGCCAGGGCGTATAGGCAAAGACGACGGGGGCCACAAACATCCCCAGGGCCGAGAGCCCCGTCAGGGCGCGATCCAGCGGCGTGGTGAGGTCCTCCATGACGGCAGCGCGATCCTTGCGGCGGGCGTGGCGCGCCAGGATCGCCGAGCCGATGGAGAGGCCGAGCAAATAGATGGCAAGAAAGGGGCGCGCTGTGATCATATTGAGCGCGAGTATAGCGGGGAATGCCCCATCTGTCACACCAGGCGCGCCGTACGCCCTGCGCTGCGTACCGAACCGGTAGACGGCCTCGCGCTTGGCGCGTATCATGTGCCCGTATCGTGGATGTTGCTCGCCATCAGGAGGCCTGCCATGCCCTTTGCGGACAAGTTTCGCGCCATGATGGACATGCCCTTCCCCGGCGACCCCCTGGGCGACCTGACGGTGGAGAGCGTCGCGGTGGGGCACGAGGGGCGCGCCGCCGGACAATACGCCTATCCGCTGCGCATGGTGCTGTGCGGGCGCGGCGGCCTGGCTGCCGTCAAGCGCGCCATCAAGCCCCTGTTCGCCAGGCGCTGCACTACCTTTTCTGGCTACGGCACGCCCTACCAGCTCTGGCTCGGCAAACCGGACATCGAGAGCCTGGGCGAGGGGCGCTATGCCGTCACGGGCGAGGGCGCCGGCGTGCGGGTTCACCTGGAGGCCGATCTGGCGCGCTTTTGTGCGCATCTCGCCGACCAGGGGCAGCTCGCCGCGACGCCCGACGAGCAGAGCGCCCTGATCGGTGCCTATCTCGATGGATACCAGGCCGAGATCCAGCGCCAGGTGGGGCGCTATCGCACCCGCATCCGCAAGGCAGAACGGGGCTAGAATAGCCCCCGCTAACGCCCCAGCGCCGCCCGCAGCTCCCCCACAAAGGCGCGCACCGCCTCCGGTCCTTGGGGCGCCCGCTCGACGATGGCGCTGCCCACGATCACCCCATCCGCCAGTTGCCCCAGGGCGCGGGCCGTCTCGGCGCGCGCGATGCCAAAGCCCACCGCCACGGGCGTGCGCGCCACGCGCCGCGCCGCCTCCAGTTGGCGGGCTAGCGCCTCGCCGGGATCATGCCCCTCGCCCGTGGTGCCCAGCCGCGACACCACGTAGAGAAAGCCGCTGGTCTCGGCGGCGATGTGGGCCAGGCGCTCCGGGCTGCTGGTGGGTGCCACGAGATAGACCAGCGCCAGGCCGCGGGCCATGCACGCCTCGCGCAGGGGCCCGGCCTCCTCCGGCGGCAAGTCCGGCACGATCAGGCCATCCACGCCCGCCTCGGCGCAGCGCGCGGCATAGGCCCCCACCCCATAGCTCAGGATCGGGTTATAGTAGCCCATCAGCACGAGGGGCGCTGCAATGCCATCGGCCCGCAGCGCCGCCGCCAGCGCCATGCAGCCCTCGGGCGTCATCCCCGCCTCCAACGCACGCTGACTGGCCCGCTGGATGGCGGGGCCATCGGCCACCGGGTCGGAAAATGGCACGCCCAGCTCGATCAGATCGGCGCCGCCCGCCTGCAATGCCGCCACCAGGCCCGGGGTTGCCTCGGGCGTCGGGTAGCCCGCCGTCAGATAGGCGACCAGGGCCGCGCGTCCCTCTTGTGCGGCGCGCCCAAAGGCGCCCTCGATGGCGGCCACGCCGTATCCGTTATCTCGATTCATGCGCCTGTTCCTCCTCCAAATAGGCCGTCACCGTGTCCAGGTCCTTGTCGCCCCGGCCCGAGAGGTTCACCAGCAGGATCTGGTCGCGCGGGCGCTCTGGGGCCAGGCGCATGGCCTCGGCCACGGCGTGGGACGATTCCAGCGCGGGCAGGATGCCCTCATAGCGGGCCAGCGCGCAAAAGCCCCGCAGCGCGGCGGCGTCATCGGCATAGGTATAGCGCGCCCGCGCCAGCGCCCGCAGGTGGGCGTGCTCCGGCCCCACCGAGGCATAGTCCAGCCCCGCCGAGACCGAATGGGTCAGGGCGATCTGGCCCTCGGGGGTTTGCAGCACATAGGTGCGCACGCCGTGCAGCACCCCCAGCCGCCCCCGCGCCGGATCGGCAAAGCGCGCCGCGTGGCGTCCCCCGGCGATCCCCTCGCCCCCCGCCTCCACGCCGATCAGCTCCACATCGTCATCGAGAAAGGGGTGGAACAGGCCGATGGCGTTCGAGCCGCCGCCCACGCAGGCGATCAGGGCGTCGGGCAGGCGCCCCATCTGCGCCAGGCATTGGGCCCGCGCCTCGCGCCCGATGACGCTCTGCAGATCGCGGACGATCATGGGATAGGGGTGCGGCCCCAGGGCCGAGCCCAGCAGGTAGTAGCTGTCGCCCACCGTGGCGGCCCAGTCGCGCAGCGCCTCGTTGATGGCGTCCTTGAGGGTGCGCGAGCCCGCGTCCACGGGGCGCACGTCCGCCCCCAGCAGACGCATGCGCAGCACGTTGGGCGCCTGGCGGGCCATGTCGTCGCAGCCCATATAGACCACGCACGCCATGCCCAGGAGCGCGGCGACGGTGGCCGTGGCCACGCCGTGCTGCCCCGCGCCCGTCTCGGCGATCAGGCGCGTCTTGCCCATCGCCCGGGCGATCAGGGCCTGGCCCAGGGCGTTGTTGATCTTGTGGGCGCCGGTGTGGGCCAGATCCTCGCGCTTGAGCCAGATGCGCGCCCCGCCGCAGGCATCGCTCAGGCGGCGCGCCTCGGTGAGGGGCGTTGGCCTTCCCACATAGTCACGCAACAGGGCGCCCAGCTCGGCCTGAAAGGCCGCATCATCGCGCAGGGTCCGGTAGGCCGTCTCTAGCTCGACCAGGGGGCCGAACAGGGTCTCGGGCACATAGCGCCCGCCATACTCGCCATAGTAGCCGCGCTCGTCGGGCAGCGCGCGCAGCGAGACTCGCTCTCTAGCCGTCGTCACGGGCATCCTCCTCTCGTACTGCATGGATCAGGGCTGCCACCCGCGCGGGATCTTTGATCCCCGGCGCGCTCTCGACGCCTGTGGCCACATCCACGCCCCAGGGGCGCGCGGCGCGCAAGGCAGCCCTCACGTTCTCCGGCGCCAGGCCGCCCGCCAGCACCACGCGCTCGTCCGCCAGGGAGGCCTGTTGCAGCAGCTCCCAGCGCCAGGGCCGGCCCGTGCCGCCCGGGCGCGCGGGATCATAGCTATCCAGCACCAGGCCCCAGGGCGCATAGGCATCGAGCCCGCTCAGATCGTCTACGGTGCGGACGCGGCGCGCCAGCAGGTAGGGCAGCCCCAGGGCGGCGGCGTAGGTGGGCGATTCGTCGCCGTGCAACTGCACCAGGTCCAGCCCGCAGCCGATGGCCACATGGCGCACATAGGTCAGGGCCTGGTGCACAAAGACGCCCACCAACGTCGCCCGGCAGCCCTCCTCACGCAGGGTCTCGACGATCTCGGCCAGGCCCTGGGGCGCGATGTGGCGGGCGCTCCCCGGCCAGCAGATGAACCCCAGCAGGTCGGCGCCGCAGCGGGCCGCCCAACGCGCATCATCGAGACGCGTCAGGCCGCAGATCTTGATGCTCGTCATCGTCCGGCCTCCACCAGGGCGCGCGCCAGGACCAGGGGGTCCGGCGCAGTCACCAATGCCTCGCCCACCAGCATGGCGTCCACGCCCAGCGACGCCAGCCGACGCACATCCTCCGGGCTGTGGATGCCGCTTTCGGCCACCACCAGGCAACCGGTGGGGACGCAGGGCCGCAGCCGCGCCGTGGTCGCCAGGTCCACCGTCATCGTGCGCAGATCGCGGTTGTTGATCCCAACCACAATCGGGTGTAGGGCCGCCGCGCGGGCCATCTCGGCGGCGTCGTGCACCTCGACCAGCGGCGCCAGGCCCAAGTCGCAGGCGGCGTCGTACAGGGCCGCCAGGGTGGCATCATCCAGAGCCGCCGTGATGAGCAACACGGCATCGGCCCCCGCCGCCCTCGCCTCGTAAAGCTGGTAGGCATCCACAATGAAATCCTTGCGCAGCAGGGGGCGCGCTTGGCCTACCTGGGCCAGCGACGCACGCACCGCGCCCAGATCGGCCAGGCTCCCGCCAAAGCGGGTCGGCTCGGTGAGCACCGAGATGGCAGCGGCGCCCCCTGCTGCATAGCCCCGCGCCAGGGCCGCCGGGTCCAAGTTTGCGTCAAGCGCCCCGCGCGAGGGCGAGGCGCGCTTGACCTCGGCGATCAGCGAGACGGCGGGCGCCCGCAGCGCCGCCGCGAAATCCAGGGGTGCAGGGCAGGCCAGGACGCGCGCCCGCATCTCGTCCAGGGGCGTTTCGACCCGCGCATAGGCCACGCGCTCTCGCGCGGCGGCCACCAGCTCATCCAGGATCATGTCGCCTCCCGAGTATAGGCGATCAGGCGTTCCAGCACGGCCTGGGCCGCGCCCGAATCAATGGATTCGGCGGCCAGGGCCAGCCCCTCGGTGGGGTCGGCGGCGACGCCCGCGACCACCAGGGCCATGCCTGCGTTCAGTAGCGTCATGTCGCGGCGCGGCGAGGGTTCGCCCGCCAACACGACGCGGGTGATGCGGGCGTTGGCCTCGGCGTCGCCGCCCCGCAGCGCGCCCAGCTCCGCGCGGGGAATGCCGTACTGGGCCGGGTCCAGCCGCAGGGTGGCCACATGCCCATCGCGCAAGCGGCCCACCAGGTTCGGGCCGGTGGTGGAGAGCTCGTCCAGGCCGTCGGCGCCGTGGACCACATAGGCGGCCTGGGCGCCCAGCTCGCGCAGCACGTGGGCCAGGGGCTCTACCAGGGCCGCGTCATAGACGCCTACGATCTGCACCGTCGCGCCGGCCGGATTGGTCAGCGGCCCCAGGATGTTGAACACCGTGCGCACGCCCATCTCGCGGCGCGGTCCGATGGCGTGGCGCATGGCCGGGTGCAACTGGGGCGCAAAGAGAAAGCCGAACCCCACCTCGTCAATGCAACGGGCCACCGCCTCGGGCGCCAGGTCCAGCCGCACGCCCAGGGCTTCCAGCACGTCGGCGCTGCCGCATCGGCTCGAGACCGAGCGGTTGCCGTGCTTGGCCACCGCCACCCCGGCCCCGGCCACCACCAGGGCCGCCGTGGTGGAGACGTTGAACGTGTGGGCGCCGTCGCCGCCCGTGCCGCAGGTGTCAATCAGCGGGTAGCGGGTGGGGCGCACGGGGGTCACGTGGCGGCGCATGGCCCGGGCAAAGCCCACGATCTCGTCCACCGTCTCGCCCTTGGCGCGCATGGCCGCCAGGAACGCCCCGATCTGTGCCGGCGTGGCCTCGCCCGACATGATCTGCATCATCACCGCCTCGGCCTCCTCGGGCGAAAGGTGCTCGCGCTCCAACGCCCGCCCGATGGCGGCGGAAAGGCCCAGAGCGGCGGGTGCCTCTTCCTCCGGAGCGGCCTCGCCCACCGCAAGCGCCAGCAGGTTGCGCAGCAGCCGCTTGCCATCGGGGGTCAGGATGGATTCGGGGTGGAACTGGACCCCCAGGGTGGGCGCGTCGCGGTGGGCGATGGCCATGATCACGCCATCGGCGCTGCGGGCCATCACCTGCAGCGCATCGGGCAGCGGCTCGCGCACCACCAGCGAGTGGTAGCGGGTGGCCTCGAAAGAGGCGCTCACGCCGCGAAAGAGGGGCCCGCCCTGGTGCAGGATGCGCGAGACCTTGCCGTGCATGGGCACATCGGCCCGGGCGACGGCGCCGCCAAAGACGTGGGCGATGCACTGGTGCCCCAGGCACACCCCCAGGATCGGGATGCGCCCGTGGAACTTGCGGATGGCCTCGTTCGAGATGCCCGCGTCGCGCTCGGGGGTGCCCGGCCCCGGCGAGATGATCAGGTGGGTCGGGTTCAGGCGCTCCAGCTCGTCCACGGTGATGGCGTCGTTGCGGAACACGCGCACATCGGCCCCCAACTCGCCCAGGTATTGCACCAGGTTGTAGGTAAACGAGTCATAGTTGTCTATTACGACGATCATGCGTTGCCTCCGTTCTGCTGCGCATCTTGCTCGGCCAGCGTCAGCGCCCGGGAAAGGGCGTGCAGTTTGTTGTTGGTCTCGTGGAACTCGCGGGCCGGGTCGGAATCGGCCACGATGCCCGCCCCCGCCTGCAGGATCACCTCGTCGCCCCGCATGACGATGGTGCGGATGGTGATGCAGGTATCCATGTTGCCCGAATAGCCGAAATAGCCTACGGCCCCGGCATAGGGACCCCGCGCCTCGGGCTCTAGCTCGTCAATGATCTCCATGGCCCGCACCTTGGGCGCCCCCGAGACGGTGCCTGCGGGAAAGCAGGCCGCCAGCACGTCAAAGGCGTCCTTGCCCTCGGACAGGCGCCCCTGCACGTCCGAGACGATGTGCATCACGTGAGAGTAGCGCTCGACGCCCATCATCAGTGGCGTGTGCACCGTGCCATAGTCGCAGACGCGGCCCAGGTCGTTGCGGGCCAGGTCCACCAGCATCACGTGCTCGGCGCGCTCTTTGGGGTCGGCCAACAGATCTGCCTCCAGGGCGCGATCCTCGGCCTCGTTGGCGCCCCGGGGCCGGGTGCCCGCCAGGGGCCGCGATTCCACCACGCCGTCCTCCACCCGCACCAACACCTCCGGCGAGGAGCCGATCAAACGCAGGCCGTCGGGCAGCTCGAGATAGAACATATAGGGCGAGGGGTTGACCCGGCGCAACGCGCGATAGATGTCATAGGGCCGGGCGTGGGTGCGGCGGCGCATGCGCCGCGAGAGCACCACCTGGAAAATGTCCCCGGCCATGATGTACTCCTTGGCCCGGCGCACCGCCTCCTCATAGGCGGCCTGGCCAAAGGCGGCGTTCAGGTCCTCCGGCGCGGGCGGCGTCTCGGCCTCGGCCAGGAACTGGCCCGGCAGGGGGCGGCTCAGGCGCGCCACGATCTCGTCAATGGCGGCCTCGGCCTCCTGGCGCGCGGCGCGCTCGGAATCGGCGGCCCGTCGGTGGGCGATCACCACCAGCCGGTGGCGCAGATGGTCATAGGCCACCAGCCGGTCGCACAGCAGGAACGCCGCATCGGGCAGCCCCAGGGTGTCGGGCGGGCGGTTGGGCAGCCGCTCAAAGTTGCGCACCAGGTCATAGCCCATATAGCCGATGGCGCCGCCGGTAAAACGCGGCAGACCCTCCAGCAGGGGGCCGCGATAGGTGGGCAGGTTCGCCCGCAGCACGTCCAGCACGTGGCCCTGGGCGGGATCGAAGGACTGCCAGCGCCCCTCCTCCTCCAGCACGATGCGATCTGGCCAGGCCTGCAGCAGGGCGCGGGGGTGCGTCCCGATAAAGGAATAGCGCCCCATGTGCTCACCGCCCTCGACGCTTTCCAGCAGAAACGACGCGCCCAGCCCTCGGAGCTTGGCATAGATCGAGATAGGCGTGTCCATATCCGCTGCAAGCTCGCGCACCACCGGCTCCAAGATCCGTTCCTCAACCTTGCTCTCTGTGTACATCCTGGCCTCCCCCGCGCAACCGCGCAGATGAGTCGAACCAACAAAAAAAGCCCCTCACCACACTGCGGGAAAACCCACAGCGGGGCGAGGAGCTCGATGCTCCACGCGGTGCCACCCACCTTGTTGGCCGGAAACAAAAACACCCGCTCAAGACGGGTGATGAAACTGGCCAACCTCTCTTGTCAGATACGGGGCGCACGTCACACGCGGGGGCGTGAACCCGATATCCTGCGCTCTGCTAACGGGGCGCGCATCCGGTGCGGACTACTGGCACGCACGTGCCCTTCGGCGCACAGCTCGCGGGGCCATTCGATCGCGCCGTCGGCATCGGGCTCCCACCTCACCCCGACTCTCTGAGCCTCGTCACGCGGTCTACTCTTCCCGGTCATCGCTTTTCGCTCGACTATTCAATTGGCAGCCAGTATAGGCCAAGCCGCGCAAAAGGCAAATCAGGCGTGGGCGCGTGGGGATGGATAACTGCTGACTTCTGAGGGGATGGGTTCTTGACCGCTCACGACGGTGATGCCCATACCCTACAATCGGAGAGCACCCAACCTTGACTATGGAGGGCGGGCGACTCGCCCGCCTTGTCGGGGCTAGGCCAACGGTGGCGTAACCACCGTCCCTCGCCCCGACCACAAAACCATATAAAAGCGCACTAAACACGTATGGGTCAAGCTGATGCTAGAAGCATGTATGCGTCCATAGCGTCTATGGCCGAGGACATGTACTCACCGATTGCGGAATGTTGGCATCACCGTTCTACACAGTCAAGAACTCGTCCCCCCAAATCTGAATAGGCACCGCCCTGCCCACGTGGCCTCTCGCACTTGTCGAAACCGCGCGGGCGCGCTACACTCCCCATCACACAATACCATACGCGATACCGGGAGGTGGATGATGGCTTATCTGATGGGCATTGATGTGGGCACCACGGGCACCAAGACCCTGCTCATTGACGAGGAGGGCGTGATCGTCGCCAGCGCCGTGGCCGAGTACCCCATGTACACGCCGCGCCCCCAGTGGGCCGAGCAGGACCCCGAGGACTGGTGGCAGGCCACCATCCGCTCGGTGCGCCAGGTGCTGAATGCCTCGGGCATCGCGCCCCGCGAGATCACCGGCATCGGCCTGACGGGCCAGATGCATGGCATGGTGATGCTGGATGCCCAGGGCCAGGTGTTGCGCCGCTGCATCATGTGGAACGACCAGCGCACCGCCTCCCAGTGCGAATGGATCATGAACACCATCGGGCGCGAACGCTTTTTGGAGCTGACTCTGAACCCGGCGCTGCCCGGCTTTACCGCGCCCAAGATCATCTGGACCCGCGAGAACGAGCCCGAGGTCTATGCCCAGGCCGCGATGGTGCTGCTGCCCAAGGACTATATCCGCTATCGCCTCACAGGCGTCTATGCCACCGAAGTTTCGGATGCCTCCGGCACGGTGCTGCTGGATGTGAGCCGCCGCCGCTGGAGCGCCGAGGTGCTGGCCGAGCTGGGCATCCCCGCCGAGTGGATGCCCGAGTGCGTCGAATCGCCTGCCACCACGGGGCGCATCAGCGCCGAGGCCGCCGAGCTGACCGGCCTGGCCGCCGGGACGCCGGTGGTGGGCGGCGGCGGCGACCAGGCCGCCAGCGCCGTGGGCACCGGCGTCGTCGAGCCCGGCCTCGTCTCGGTGACCCTGGGCACCTCCGGCGTGGTCTTTGCCTACACCGAGGAGCCCAGCCGCGACCCCATGGGCCGCCTGCACACCTTTTGCCACGCCGTGCCGGGCAAGTGGCACGTCATGGGCGTCACCCTCTCAGCGGGCGGCTCGTTCCGCTGGTTCCGCGACGCCCTGGGCCTGGCGGAAAAGAACATCGCCCGGCTGACGGGCGTGGACCCGTACGTCGTCCTGACCGCCGAGGCGGAGCAGGCCCCCGCCGGCTGCGAGGGGCTCTTTTTCCTGCCCTATCTGACGGGCGAGCGTACCCCCTATGCCGACGCCAACGCCCGGGGCGGCTTTATCGGGCTGACCGTGCGCCACGACAAGCGCCATATGGTGCGCGCCGTGCTCGAGGGCGTGGGCTATAGCCTGCGCGATTCCATCGAACTCTTCCGCGACCTGGCCATCCCCATCCAGCAGGTGCGGGCCGTGGGCGGCGGGGCGCGCAGCGCCGCCTGGCGTCAGATCCTGGCCGATATCTTTGGAACCGAACTGGTGACCATCAATGTCACCGATAGCACGGCCTATGGCGCGGCGCTGCTGGCCGGTGTGGGTTCAGGCGTGTACGCCAGCGTGCCCGAGGCGTGCGCCCAGACGATCCGCATCGTGGATCGCACCGACCCGACCCCCGCCAGCGAAAAGGTGTACGACGAGGCCTATCCAATCTACCGGTCGCTGTACCACGCCCTCAAGCCCGCCTATGATGCCGTGGCTGCCATCGAGCAGGGCTAGGTCCGGAGCGCAGAACGGAAAAGTGCGGCTGGTGAATGCAAGATTCATCAGCCGCTCCTGGCATCTGCTCTCGCAAGTGCCGGGCATATGCTTGCAGCACATCACGCGTTCGCTTGACGGGCCTGAGCTGTTTGTGTATGATTAGTGCCGGTGTGCTCCTTAGATGCAGTTTACGCTGCATGGCGGCTGTCTCTTCCGGCCAAGGTAGGGGCGGCGGACATTGGGCGAGCGCGCGTGAGATGCTGTGGCGAGCTTTCGCCCCGCACAGCGTCACGCGAGCGAGCCGGAGCGCACCGTGCAGTGCGCGCTCATCGCGCCGACCACCGAACCTGACGCTCTCTCCGGCCTGGCCGGACCGCCAGCACGCCGACCGGAGCGTCCAGCGAGAAACGGAGGCCCTATGAACCCAGAGAGACCCTTCCATGCCCTGGAGGCCCAAGAGGTCATCCAGCATCTCGAGTCGGACCCGCAAGGCCTGACCGAAGAGCAGGCCACCGAGCGCCTGGAGCGCTACGGCCCCAATGAGATCCAGGAAGGCGAGCGCGCCAGCAAGCTCAAGATCTTGATCGAGCAGTTCCGCAACCCTTTTGTGTATGTGTTGGTGTTCGCGGGCATCGTCTCGTTGTTGGGCGGCCACGAGATTGACGCCATCGTCATCGCCGTGATCATCCTGGTCAATGCCATCATCGGCTTTGTCCAAGAGTCTCAGGCGGAGGAGGCGCTGCAGGCCCTCAAGCAGCGCGCCGCCCCCCTGGCGACGGTGCGGCGCAGGAACAATGTCGAGGGCGCCGAATACGACATCCCTGCGTCCCAGGTCGTGCCGGGCGATATCGTGGTGCTTTCCACCGGCGACAAGGTGCCCGCCGACGCGCGCCTGATCGAGGCCGCCAATCTCGACTTGGACGAGGCCATGCTCACCGGCGAATCGGTGGCGGCCAGCAAGTCCGTCGAGCCGGTGGACAAGCATGCCTCGGTGGCCGACCGGCGCAACCTGGTGTACGGCGCCACCGCCGTTACCCGGGGGCGCGGCGTAGCCGTGGTCATCGGCACGGGCCGCAACACCGAGATCGGACGCATTGCCACCCTCATCGAAGAGACCGAAAAGGGCGAGAGCCCCATTCAGCAACAGATGGCGGTGCTGGGCAAGTGGCTGGCCTACCTGGCCCTGGGCATGAGCAGCATCGTCTTTGTCGTGGGCCTGTTCCGAGGCTTTGCGATCCGTGACATCTTTATGCTGGCCCTGGCGATGGCCGTCTCCGCCATCCCCGAGGGGCTGCCCGCCGTGCTCACCATCACCCTTGCGGTAGGCGTCAATCGTATGGCCAAGCGCCACTCGATCATCCGCAAGCTGCGCGCCGTGGACACCCTGGGCGCCGCCACGGTGATCGTCTCGGACAAGACCGGCACCCTGACCACCAACGAGATGACGGTGCAGCAGATGCTGGTTGGCGACGAGGTCGTTGACGTCACCGGCGTCGGCTTTCACCCCGAGGGCGAGTTCCGGCGCAATGGCGAGCGCTTGGATCCCGGCGAGGATGACCTGCTGCATCTGGCGCTCCAGGTCGGCGCCCTGTGCAACGATTCGCGCATGGCCCGCGATGCGGACAATGGCGCGTATGCTCTCCGCGGAGACCCCACCGAGGGCGCGCTGCTGATCTCCGCGGCCAAGGGCGGCATGGACCTGGAAAAGCTACGCCAGGAGTACCCCCGCATTGATGAGATCCCCTTTGATTCGCAGCAACGCTACATGGCCACCTTTCACGGCCAGCCCGATGGAGACCGGGTGCTCTTGCTCGTCAAGGGCGCACCCGAGCGGATCCTGGAGCTGAGCCTGTGCGTGCGCACCGCCGCCGGCGAGGACGACCCTGTGGACGCGCACCGCGAGCGCATCCTGGAGCGCAACGAAGCCATGGCCGATAGCGCGCTGCGTGTGCTGGGGCTGGCCTATCGAGTCGTCGAGCGCGACCGGATCGCCGAGGTACGCGCAGCGTTGGAGCGAGGCGAACCGGCGCTCACTTTTGTCGGGCTGGCAGGCATGATTGACCCGCCCCGCCCCGAGGTAGCTGCTTCGGTGGCCGAGTGCAAACGCGCCGGCATCCGCGTCATCATGGCCACCGGCGACCATCTGCTCACCGGCCAGGCCATCGCCCGCGAGATCGGCATCCTGGACGAGGACGGCGAGGCACTCAGCGGACCCGACCTGGACGGCATGAGCGATGACGTGCTCGACCACGCGCTGAGCTCCACCCAGGTCTTTGCCCGCGTCTCGCCCAGCCACAAGCACCGCCTGGTGGAGGCGCTGCAGCGCCTGGGCCACGTGGTGGCCATGACGGGCGATGGCGTGAACGATGCCCCCGCCCTGCGCGCCGCCGAGATCGGCATTGCCATGGGCATCACCGGCACCGACGTGACCAAAGAGACCTCGGACATGGTGCTGACGGACGACAATTTCTCCAGCATCGTGGCCGCGGTGGAAGAGGGGCGCGCCGTCTTTCAGAACGTTCGCAAGGTGGTCAAGTATCTCCTGGCGACCAACGTGGGCGAGATCTTGACCATCCTGGCGGCGTTGCTGCTCTTTGGCAAGGATGTGCCCATCGTGGCGCCCATCCAGGTATTGTGGGTCAACCTGGTCACCGATGGCATCCTGGATATCACCATTGCCATGGAGCCCAAAGAGGACGACGTGATGGAGTTCCCGCCCCGGCGGCCCAACACGCCGATCATCAACCGCGAGATCATGTCCAATACCGTGTTCGCGGCCCTGTTCATGGCCGCCGGCACCCTGTTCGTGTTCTTCCGGGATTATGAGACCTATGGCCTGGTGCACGCTCAGACCATGGCGTTCACCACCCTGGCCATGTTCCAGGTGTTCAACGCCTTTAACGTGCGCTCAAGGACAAAGTCGGTGTTCAAGCTGGGCCTCTTTACCAACCGGTGGCTGATCGGCGCCGTCGTGGTCTCGATCATCCTGCAGATCCTGGCGAACCAGACTGGTCTGCTGCAAACGGCCCTGGGCACCGAGCCGCTCTCTTGGGCGGACTGGGCCGTAATCGTGGGGGTCAGCAGCTCGGTGTTTGTCGCCGAAGAGCTGCGCAAGCTCGTGGGCCTGCTGCGCGGCAAGACCACCACCTTTGCCGAGGGCGAGCTGGTCAGCCAGGACGAGCTGACGGCCTGATTGAGAACGAACACTCGTAACCAAGCTCCCCAGGGCGCGTGCGCCCTGGGGAGCTCTTGCCAGGGCGCTCTGGGACATGCGCCTTGCGCTCTGCCTTGACTCGGGCTATCCTTTGGCGCAACGCAACACCCTGGAGGGCGTCCATGCTGTTCTTTCTCAAAAAGGCCGTCTCGCGTCTGCTCTTTCCTCTGCCGCTGACGATCCTGCTGCTGGCCGTCGGGCTGCTGCTGGTGTGGCTGGGCCGCCGCCGCAAGCTGGGGGCCGCCCTGGCGACGGCGGGGCTCGTGTTGTTGCTGCTCTTTTCGTCCTCGGCCTTTAGCGCCGCGCTCCTGCGGCCCTTGGAGGACCAGTACCCACCCCTGGGGCCCGCGCAACTCGCCGCACTGGACTGGGAGAGCATTGACACCATCGTCGTGTTCGCCGGCTGCGTCGTTGGGTTCGAGGATGCGCCCATCACGCGGCAAGTGGGCGGGGCGCCCCTGGCCCGCCTGGTAGAGGGCGTCCGCCTGTACCACGAGTGCCCGGATTGCACCCTGATGCTCTCGGGCGGCAGCGGCTGCGACCCCGAGGCGCCCGTCGAGGTTCTGACCAACTATCGCTTTGCCGTCTCTTTGGGCGTCGCCGGAGAGGACATTGTCATCGAACGGGCCTCGCAGGATACCGAGGACCAGGCGCGTATCCTGGCCGAGGCGCTGGGAGAGCGCCCGTTCCTGATCGTAACCTCGGCATCGCACATGCCCCGCACCATGGCGCTGTTCGAGGCCCAGGGGCTGCGGGCCATCCCCGCGCCGACGGACCACGCCACGGGGCTCTATGGGCTGTTCAGCCGCGAGGCGTTCGGCATCGAGTCCCTCTATCCCAACGCGGGGGCGCTATGGAATACCGAGCGGGCGCTCTACGAATATCTGGGGTTGCTCTGGTTGCGCCTCAGCCGCTAGCGCCGGGCCGGAGGCCCATCGGCTGCGCCCGGACACAGAGGGTTCTCAGCTCTGTGTAGAATCCAGCGGCAACACCTCTTGCTCCAGCCGCTCGCCCAACGCATCCTGCGCCACGTCGAGATCGTAGCGGCTCTGCAACGCCAACCAGAACTGCGGGCTGTTGCCAAAAAAGCGCGCCAGCCTGAGAGCCGTATCGGCCGAGATGGCGCGCTTGCCCTTGGCTATGTCGTGGATGCGCGTTGCCGGCACACGCAACGACATGGCCAGCCGATTCTGGCTGATGCCGAGAGGCGCAAGGAACTCTTCCACGAGCACCTCCCCGGGATGGACAGCCGATAGTTTTCCCATGTTCTCTCCCTCTTCCTGCCCTCGGCTGCGCGTTTGGCGCAAGAGATAGGATCACGACCGCCCTCACCCCGGCAATGCTCTGACGAGCATTGCCTTCCCCTCTCCCGCACGCGCAGGAGAGGGGCTTTATTGCCGCCTATCATTGTTTTCTTGCTTGGGGTGAGGGCCAGAGCGCAGAAACGCCTCCACCGCCGCATAGTCGGGGATACCCGTGCGCCCGCCGGGGCGTGTGGCCTTGAGGGCCGCCGTCGCCGAGGCAAAGCGTATGCACGTGGGCAGATCGGCGCCCCGCGCCAGCAACGCCGCATAGGCGCCGTGGAATACGTCGCCGCAGCCGGTGGTGTCCACCACGTCCACGCAATAGGCAGGCTGGTGCGCCACGGGGCCGCGCCCCTGGACATACCAGCTCCCCGCCTCGCCCGCCGTCACCACGGTGGCAGCGCGCCCATCGCGGGCCAGCGCCTCGGCGCCCCGGCCCGGATCATCGAATCCGGTCACCTCTTGTGCCAAAGCCTGGCTGACGATCAAGTGATCGGCAAGCGCCATCATCTCGGGCACCTCGGGGCTCAGCAAACGCTCGACATCGGCCACAATGGGGATCCCCAACCGCCGGGCGTGCCGGGCCGCCGCCACGGCCGCCCGCGCCACGCGATGATCCACAAAGAGCACCTGGCAGCGCGAGATTAGCTCCTGGGTCATCTCTTCCGGCTCGCGAGAGACAAAGCGGCGGGCATCGGAAAAGATGTTGCGAGTGCCTGTGGATGTGTCAATGACGATGAACGCGCGCACGGGTCGGGCCTCGGGATCGTGGCGCACCAGGCTGCAATCCACCCCCTCCTCCTCCAGCGAGGCGATGGCATAGCGCGACGCCTCGTCATCGCCCAGCACGCCGGCATAGGCCGCTGAGCCGCCCAGCCGCGCCACGGCCACCAGCGCGGTGGCTGTCAGCCCGCCGCCCTGGCGCACGATATCGGTCACGGGCATCTTGGCATCGGCAGGCGGATAGTGCTCCACATAGAGCAGGTCATCTACCGCAATGGCGCCGAATCCGAGCACCTCGTAGGTTGGGGTCAAGGGGTATCTCCTTCAGGTAGGCTAGTGGTAACTGTTCAGATTTGGGGGGATGAGATCATAACCGCGTGTGCTGACAGCTACGTGCGCTCAAGGCACTGGAGGGCGGGCGTCTCGCCCGCCAACGAAGCTACGCTTCGTCCGAAGCGCAGCACCAAACAAAGCAAGCGCAGCTTGCTTTGTCCAGGACTCTGGTCCGTGCGAAATCAGCCGTCTGTCGGGCGTCTCGCCCGTTACGCTGCGTACGCATGTATGCGTACGCAGCGTAACGGGCGAGACGCCCGCGCCCCAATGCTCCCTGTCGACGTACCCAACGTGTTGGCCTCTTTCCAAGTCTGAACTGATACGGCTAGTGGGCGGGCAGTAGCGCGGATGCGGGTGGCCATACAGTAACAAGCCCAAGGGCCTATTCGGCGACATCCTCATCCGGCAGCCCAGCGTCGCGCATCATGCGCTGCATGCAGTCGGGGCACAGGCCGTGGGTAAAGCTGGCGCGCGAGTGCTCGGCGATATAGTGCTCCAGGTGAGTCCAGTAGCCCTGGTCATCGCGGATCTTTTTGCAGTGGGCGCAAATGGGCAACAGGCCGGAGAGCTCGCGCACCTCGCCGAGGGCATCCTGCAACGCCTGGATCAGCTCTTCGCGCTCCTGCTGCACCGCGACCCGGCGCGTGATATCGCGCAGGGTGATCACATGCCCCGCCGGCAGGCCCGAGTGCTCGGTCAGATTCGACATCTCGACCAGATAGTGCCTGGCCTGTGCCCCCGAGCCAAGAATCGCCGTCTCATCTCTGGCATCGCGATCCATCTGGCTACGCAGCAGTGGCGAGAGTTGGGGGGCCAGGGTGCTAAGATGCCGCCCCTGCGGATCGCCGCTCCCCAGCATCCGGCGCGCGGCAGGGTTGGCATCCAGGATACGATCCGAGGTATCCACCACCAGCCAGCCATCGCGCATGGATTCGATAGCCATATCGCGGGCAGCCGGCACCAGATCAAAGAGCTGATTCCAGCGCATCCCCGCCGCCAGCAGCGCGCCAGAGATGCCAAAGGCAATGGAGGTGGGGTCGAAACTGAACCAATCATAGCTTCCCACGAGCCACACCAGATTGGACACCCACGGACAGAGCAAGCCCAGCAAGAGCAACATCGCCTGGGCGCTCACCACCCGCCCGGAACGCTGCACCAGCCGCAACAAAAAGACCGAGCCCGAGAGCATGAGCAGATAGCTATAGCCAACCATGACCCAGAACCAGGGGCCATAGGTCTTGAGCATGTGCGCCACAGGGCCGCTCAAATCCAGAGACACATTGCGCCGCATCAGGCCATCGGTAGGGCTGGCCCACAGCAGAACGAGACTGATGATGGGGATCAGCCAGAGCGAGGCCAGCTCGCTGGCGCGCAGCCGGGCGCGCACGCGGCTGTATTGCAGGCAAAAGATGAACCAAAAGACCGGCGCGCTGACGATGGCCAAGTAGACCATGTTGGTCCAAAAGACCTTGGCATCCAGTTCCTGCGCGCCATATTGCACGATCTCCATCGCTGCCCACCAGGCCGTGCTGCACAGCAGCGCGATCAGGGCGCCTGCGCCCGGCGCATGGCGGCGCGGCCAGAGCGAGAGAGCAACGGTTATGCTCACCGTGGCCGAGAGACCCAGGGCGATCGCGAACGACCCATACTGCCAGGTCACAAACGTGCTCCTTGCTGCACAGGGCCTAGCAGGCCGCTGTGAGGAACCGTTCTAGCCATGCTTCTCCGCTCCATAATCGGCGATGGCCTGCGTTTGGGCGTGCAGGTTGGCGTGGGGCGTGCCCAAAGGCACCTCGCAGCCCGCGTTGCTAATGCCGCGCGGCCCCATGATCTCCAAGCAGCGCAGTGCAGCGGCGTACACCTCGTCAGGGGTGCCCTGTAGCAGCACCGCCACGGGGTCAAAGTTGCCCGAGAGGGCCGGGCCGCCATCGGCATACAGGGCCGCCGCTCGCTCCAGGTCCACCATCCAATCCAGGTCCACCATCTCGGCCCCGCTGGCCGCCATCTGGCGCAGGATGCCCGTGGTGTCGCCGCAGATGTGCAGCCTGGGGATGGCGCCCATTTCGCGCACGGCGGCGAACACCCGTTGCTCCCAGGGCAGGATCAGCCGCTCGTACACGCGCGGGGAGACCTGCGAGGCCACCGATTCACCCAGCCCGATGATATCGGCGCCTGCCGCCACCTGAGCGCGGGCAAAGGCCACTGCCAGCTCGCCGGTGATCTCGAGCAGGTCGCGCACCCATTCGGGCCGGTCGTACAGATCCAGCAGCAGGTTGCTGACGCCGCGCAGATCGGCGGCCTCGGCCATAGCGCCCTCGACCCAGCCCATGATAGGAGCCTCTCCCCCCACCCGCTGGCGGAACCAGCGGATCGCCTCGATCCGGTCGCTCATGCGGCGCCCGTGTGATGGTTCGACGGGGCGCAGCTTGCCCAGGTCGGCGGGATCGGCCAGCAGCGGGCGGGTGGCCAGGGGCAGGCTATCTTCTGGAAACGTTACCTCCAGGCCCAGGTCGGCGGCTTCGCGATAGGGGTCCGAGATGGCCTGCACGATATCCAGGCCAAAGGCATCCAGCATGGCCATGTTGGCCTCGCAGAGCACGCGGTGATCCTGATAGTAGCGCGAAAGGGGCGCGCCGATGAAATGGGCGGCGAACTGCATCATGATATCGAAATTGGGGGGGCGATCCACGGGCTCGCCCGCCAGGCGCTTGCGGGTCCGTTCCAGGGAGTTCATGCCAGGGTCCTCCTCACATCATCGGGCAGCCAATCGGCCAGCCAGCGCAGCAACAGGTGTGGCCAACGGGCCAGGGCGGGGTCATCCTGGGCCAGCCCCACCCCATGGGGCCCGTGGGCGAACAGGTGCAGCTCGACGGGCACGCCCTGCTCGCGGCAGGCCGCCGCATAGCGCAGGCTGTGTCCGGCGGCCACGCCAGGGTCGTCCGCCGTGTGAAACAGAAACGACGGCGGCGTCTCTCGGCTCACCCAGCGCTCGGCGCTCAGGGCCTCGCGCCATTCCAGGCCGGGATCGCGCCCGAAAAGGTTGAGCAGGCAGGCCTCGTGGGCATCCTCGACCATCGAGACCACAGGATAGGCCAGGACCAACCGGTTCGGCCTGGCCGCGTATCGGGCGGCCAGGTCGTCCTGCGGATCGTTGTGCAGGTCGGGCCGCGTCGCCACAGTCACGGCGGCGTGCCCTCCCGCAGAAAAGCCCATCAGCGCGATGCGCCCCGCGTCCAGGCCCCACTCGGGCGCCAGGCTGCGGGCCACCCGCACGGCCCGGGCGACATCGGCCATCGGCGCCGGATAGCGCTCGGGCGCCACGCGATAGTGGCATACCATCGCGGCCAGGCCGTGGGCCGCCAAGAACCGGGCCACCGGCGTCGCCTCGTGGGGCGCGCGCATGCGATAGCCCCCGCCAGGGCAGACGATCACCACCGCCCGCGACCCGCCCCCATCATCGGAGGGAACGTAGCACTCGATGCGCGGGCGTTCCATCGGGTTGCGCGGGTTGTGGGGCGAGCCATCGGGCCAGAGGTTGACGATGCGCGGGCGCTGCGCGGCGGCATCGCTCATGGTTCTACGCCCTGTTCGCTTTTCGATCTCCCCGGCGACCCGATCATAGACCGCTCCCCCCATCGGCAGATTGGCGCTGATTATGCGGCTGCGGAACCGGCGTGTCAAGGTTGGCGAGACGGCAACGCGAACACCCGCATTGACACGCCCGCCCCTGGTGCATACAGTATGCCCCAGATCAGCTAGGCCAAACGCGGGAGCAAGACCATGCAAGTGATCGAGACGGCCCTACAGGGCGTGCGCATCATCGAGCCACGGGTATTCGAAGATCGGCGCGGCTTTTTCTTCGAGAGCTATAACGACCGCGCCTATGCCGAGCACGGCATCTGCGACCGTTGGGTGCAGGACAACCATTCGCGCTCGATCCGGGGCACGCTGCGCGGCCTGCACTACCAGTCCGCGCCCGGCCAGGCCAAGCTGGTGCGGGTCGTGGTCGGCGAGGTCTATGATGTGGCCGTGGACGTGCGCTTGGGCTCGCCCACCTTTGGGCGGCACGTGGGCGTGATCCTCTCTGCCGAGAACCACCGCCAGCTCTATGTCCCCGTGGGGTTCGCCCACGGCTTTTGCGTGCTCAGCGAGACCGCTGACTTTTTGTACAAAGTCACCAGCTACTATGCGCCCCAGGACGAGCGCGGCGTGCGCTGGGATGACCCCGCTCTGGCGATCCCCTGGCCTGTCGAGCAGCCCGTACTCTCAGACAGGGACCTGGCCCTGCCCTTGCTGCGCGATATCCCCAGGGATTATGTCTGGCAGACCTAGCGGCTAACGCCCCAGCGGCAGCGCGCCCGGCGCATAGATGCCCCGCTCGGTGATGACGCTGCGGATCAGGCGCGCCGGCGTGATGTCAAAGGCCGGGTTGCGGGCGGCGGCCAGCGCATGGCTGACGCGCACCCGGCCCGGCTCGCCCGCATCGGTCAGGCCCGTGACATACAGCACCTCATCGGCGTCGCGCTCTTCGATGGGGATGGCGGCCCCGTTGGGGCAGGCGGCATCCAGGGTGCTGCTGGGCGCCGCCACATAGAATGGCACGCCGTTATCGGCGGCGCAAAGTGCCTTTTCGTAGGTGCCGATCTTGTTGGCCACATCGCCGTTGGCAGCCACCCGGTCGGCCCCCACGATGATCAGGTCCACCTCTCCCGTCTGCATCAGCCGCCCGGCAGCATTGTCCGCGATCACGGCGTGGGGAATACCCTCGCCTTGCAGTTCCCAGGCCGTCAGCAGCGCGCCCTGGCTGCGGGGGCGGGTCTCGTCGGCATAGACGAACAGCCGCTTGCCCTGGCGGGCGGCCACATACACGGGCGCCAGGGCGCTGCCCCAATCCACAAAGGCTAGCCAACCGGCGTTGCAGTGGGTCAGGATGCGGGCGCCATCCGGGATCAGCGTCGCCCCCAGTTCGCCGATGGCGCGCCCGGCGGCGGCGTTCTCGTCGGCCAGGGCTTGGGCCGTCTCGACGGCGGCCCGGCGCGCCGCAGTCGCCGTACCGGCCCCCGCGATGGCATCCAGCACCCGCTGCACGGCGTAGAACAGGTCTTGCGCCGTGGGCCGGGTGCGGCGCAGGGTCTCGGCCCCCTCGCGGATGTAGGCCATGAACCCCGCGCCATCGGGCGCTTCTAGCGCTGCCTGCGCCATGCCATAGCCCGCCGCCGCCCCAATGGCCCCCGCCCCGCGCACGATCATGGTGCGGATGGCGTGGGCCGTGTCGCGATGGGTGGGCAGGTCTATGAACTCGAATCGCCAGGGGATCAGGGGCTGGTTCACCATGCGCACCACGCCCCCTTCCATGATGACGGTGCGATAGTCAATGCCATTGACGCGCATAGGGGTCCCTCCCTGGATTGTTGCCTATTCGGTAGCGGGCGCAGCCTCGCCCTGTTGCCGCAAAAAGGCCATCAGACCATTGGCGATGCCCACGGCCACCCGCTCTGGCTCCTGGGTGAGCAGATAACGGTCGCCCCCCATAAAGCCGATCTCGATGATGGCGCCGGGGGTCTCGGGCGCGATGCGCCGCAAGGCGTGATACTGGCGCATGTCGTCGGTGATGGTATTGGGGTGGGGTTGCAGCCCCGTGGCCTCGGCATAGGCCGCGCCGAGCGTCTCCACCAGGCGCTCTTCCCGCGCCGGATCCTCGGCCTGGGTCATGCGCGCGACTTTGTAGCCCGACATATCCACGCACGAATCGGCGTGGATGGCCAAGAACGCCTCGGCGCGAAAGCCGTCCAGTTGCGGCGCATATTCGGGCAGCACCAGCACCTCGTAGCCCTGGCGGCGCAGCAGGTTGGCCGTGCGGCGCGCCACATCCAGGGTGATCTCGACCTCTTGCAGGCCATCGGGGCAGATCGCCCCCGAGTCGTTTTGCCAGTGCCCGGCCACAAGCCCGATGGTGGCCTGGCGCGCGCCCAGCAGCCCGGGCAGGCTCTGAATGCTGGCCGTATCGCCCAGCCCCACGAGCAGAAGCAGGCCCAACACCAAGCACACCAGCACGGTCAGGGTGCGGGCGAGCTTGCTCAGCGGGCCGGGTTGTGGGCGAGAGGCTGTCCGGCGGGGCATGTGCGACCTCCTGTTGCGCCACCCAGTGTAATCACGCCAACGCTTAGCGTCAACAACACGCAACAGGGCGCGGGGTGTCAGTTCAGAACTGGGGGAGGTGATTGGTCATCATCTGCATGGAGGGCGGGCGTCTCGCCCGTTACGCTGCATACGCATGCATGCGTACGCAGCGTCTATAACCCCGTTGGGGCGCGATCAAGAACTCATCCCCCGATTCTGGACTGATACGACGCGCGAATACGCCTGCAACGGGTTACGCCGTGCCCCGCCCTTGTGCTATAATGCCCACAGTTGAATCGAGATGGCAGGATGCAGGAGCGCCGATGAGGGCAGTCCCGGATGGCATAGACTACTGGTTGACGGGCGAGTGCGCCCAGCCCCCCGAGGAGCACCTGGGGGCCGCCCTGGACGTGCGCGCGCGTCTGCCGGGGCGCGGCTGGCGCCTGGTCTGGGGCCTGGCGCGCATTCCCACGGGCGTTGCCCTGCGCATGCCTGAGGACATGATCGTGCGCCTGACGGGCCGCAGCGGCAATTTCCTGCGCGGGATCATCGTCCACGATGGCTTGATCGAATCCGAGTTCAACGGCCAGGAGCTATGCGCCCTGATCTATTGCCCCTGGCCGCGCATCGTGCGTCACGGGCAGCGCATCGCCCAGATGTGGGCCCTGCCCGCCGCCCGGGGCGCCTTTCGGCCCCTGCCCCAGGCCCCTGAAGGAGTCAACTCCCTCAAGAGCGGCTTTGGATCCACAGGACGCTAGAGGATCGGTGCAGATGACGGTGCTTACCAGACTGAGGCAGGCCCTTCGCTCCATGATCGAGCGGCTCAAACCCGGCAACTGGCGGGCGCGGAATGTCGCCCTGGTCGCGCTGGCCTGCCTGGCCGTGCTGGCCACCTTGAGCTGGGGCGCGCGGCTGCTTGCAGCCCCTGCGCAGCGCGTTGGCCCCCATCTTTCGTTGGCCTCCTATGGCCATCCCGGCGTGGAGCTGACCATCGTCTACCCCGCGCGGGTCGCCCATCGCAGCGGGTCGCCCCAGGTGAGCGTATTGACCGTCTATGCCAGGGCGGATTCGGCAGAGGCCCTGACGACGCTGGAACTGGCTTTTCCCCTGCCCGATCAATCGCTGGCCTTTGTGGATGCCCAGGGGCTGCCCGTGGCAGGCCGGCTGAGCGTCGTCCCAGGCTATCCCGATGCGCTGCCCTACAGCCTGCTCTTGGCCCCCGCCGACACCCAACTCCAGCCGGCGCTGCTCTTTGCGCGGTCGGTGCCCATCACGCCCATGCTGCGCACCGATGGCGGGGCGGTTGCCTTGTCCGAGCTGGCCTTTCGCACCCATCTGGAGAGTCGCCTGGGACAGATGCTACACGCCTTGGTGGCCTGGCTCTCGGGCTGGGGCCTGTTGCTCGCAGCCCTGCTCGCGGGGCTGGCGCCGCTCTGGGCGCTGACCCACCAGGCCAAGCTGCGGCGCCGCCTGGCTCGCGAGCAGCGGCTTTCGGCCCTCTATACGCGGCTGCGCGACGAGATCAAGGTCGAGAACTGGCCCGAGGCCCGCACCAAGGTCGAGGAGCTGCGCCTCTTGGCCCCCGCCTATCGCGATCTGGATCAACTCGATACCCTGATCAGCACCGCCGAGACCGCCACTTGGCGTCGCGAGCAGCTCTACGCCACGGGGCTGCGCGCCTATCGCGACCGGGATTGGCCCAACGCCGTGCAAGCCTTCCAGAGCATCGAAGAGGAAACGCCCTACTATCGCGATGTCCGCTTTTTGCGGCGCACGGCGGCGCTCTATGCCGACTTGCGCAGCCGCGATCGCTCTCTGCGCAGCCGTGCGGCGGCCCAACTTGGTGAGGTGGCCGATCTCCTGGATGTGTGGCCGCTGCTACAGGCCCTGGGCGACCGCAGCAATGAGGTGGCCGACGCCGCCGAGGCCTCCTTTGGCAAGATCGGCGCCGCCGCTGTGGACACCTTGATCACGGGGTTGATGGCCGAGCTGCCCTCTGTGCGCGAGCGCAGCTCTCGCCTGCTGCAATCCCTGGGCCAGAGCGTGCGAGAGCCCCTTGTCAGCGCCTTGCACAGCCCGGAGCCCCGGGTTACGGCGGCAGCGGCGCGCCTGCTGCGCAGCTTGGGCGCCCGCGAAGAACTCGCCGGGGCGCTGCTGTGGGCTGCGCCCGAGCACCATGCCGGGATCGTCGCGGCCCTGGTGCAGGAAGGCCAGGCCGCCTGCGAGCCGCTGGTGAACGCCCTGCTCAAGGCGCCCGCATCGCGAGAGCAGACCCTCATCGAGGCGTTGGGGGCGATCAAGACCCAGATCGACATCACCCGCTACCTCGAAAGCAGGCTGCGCTCTGCGCCAGATGACCACGCGAGACAACTCCTGCAGCGCGCGCTCAAGGCCGCCGCCGAGGGCTTTGTCAGCGCCGACCTCACCAAAGAGGCCGTTGACGCCCGGCCCACCGTGGAGCCTCCCGCCGCCGATGAGCCCTCTGACGCCCCACCCCCCAACGCCTCGCCTCGTTCCCTTGCCCACCGGCTGCGCCTGCTCGACCGCCGTCAAAAATAGTTCACCCGCATCGTATCCCCCCTGCCCGCCCTGTATCCCCTCCCTGCTGTAAAAGTCGGTTCTATCCTCTTTTTTTATGCTTTCCCGCATCGAATTGCCCATGTATGGCCTTCTTTTGGCCGCACCCAGATGATTCACGCGTGTTTTATAGATAATTTACAGAGTGTTTATTTAGCTCTCTGCCCGCGCTGGTATACTCACTCTAGGTAGCAAAGGCATATGCGGAACTACCACCGGTAGGGGGTAATGGGGCGCAACCCCCCTACCCCTTGGCATCGCAGCCACCATTCGGAGGAGATCGGCATGACAACTGGATCACGAGGAAGCGTGCTCGTGGTCGAAGATGAAGACATCGTGCGAGAGCTGTTAGTCCACGTCTTGGGACGGGGGGGCTATCAGGTCTCTTCCGCGATGAACGGGCGCGACGCCCTGGAGATACTCGAGGACACCGCCATAGACCTGATCCTGACGGACCTGCGTATGCCGGTAATGGGGGGATTGGCTCTGGCGCGCGACGTGCGGGCCCACTATCCCGATGTGGACATCATCGTGCTTACGGCCTATGGCACCATTGACAGCGCTGTAGAGGCCCTCAAACTGGGCGCCCTTGACTATCTCGCCAAGCCCTTTGACATCAACGAGCTGCTGGACCGCGTAGCGCTCAGCTTTCAGCAGCGCCAGGAGCGCATCACCGCGCGTCAGGCGCCGACTATGCCCTTGCTCGAACTGAACCGCATCATCTCTCGCTCGGCAGACCTCGAGACCACCCTGGACGAGATTCTGGCCTTGGTCAAGGGCGTCTTTGCGGCCGAGCAGGTACACATGGAACTCTTGAACGGCTGGCGGCGCGATGATCTGGCGGCCCCAGAGCGGCAGCCCGGGATCGTGCAAGGCCACCTCCCCAAAGTGTCGGCGGCCGAGATTCGGGCGCTGGCGCAAGAGGCCAATCCCTGGCGATTCGACGCGCCCGGCCATGCGGTGGGCAGAGAGCGGCCCACGCAAGGCCACGGCATCGTCGTTCCGATGGTGAGCAGCGCAGAGGTGATCGGCATTCTCAAAGTTGCCCGCGCTGCACAGGCGCCACGCTACACCGAGACGGATGCGCAACTCCTCCATCTCTTTGGCGCGCAGATGGCCCTGGCCGTGCTGCACGGAGATGCCCAGCGCCAGCTTCACAAGACCTTTAGCGATCTCCAGGAGTTGAGCCTGTCGGCCGCCGAAGCGCTGGCCGAGGCGCTGGGCACGTTCGATGAATATACCCGGGGGCATTCGCAGCGCGTGTCGCGCCAAGCGCGTCGCCTGGCCCAACGGATGGGTCTGAGCGAGCACTGGTGCGACCTGATCGAGATCGCCGGGCTGCTGCACGATATCGGCAAACTGGGCGTGGGAGAGACCACCTTGCGCAAGAACGGCCAGCTCACCGAGGCGGAACATGACCGCATCAAGCTGCATCCGGTGCAGGGAGCGCATATCCTTTCCGGGCTCGATGCACTGGCCGAGATCGTGCCCATCGTGCGCCATCACCACGAGCGCTATGACGGCGGCGGCTATCCCGATGGGCTGCGGGGTGAACAGATTCCCTTTGGGGCGCGGCTCTTGGCAGTCGTGGATGCGTACGATTCGATGACCACCGACCGCCCCTACCGGATGGCTCTGGCCGAGCAGGAGACGCGGCGGCGACTCCGTCAGGGCGCCGGAACCCAGTTCGACCCGGCGGTGGTGGATGCGTGGCTGCTGGCCACCGAAGAAGGCCCCTGCTCGGCCGTAGAGGAACTCGCCTGGGAGACCCATGCGTGAAAAACTGCTGATCGTTGACGACGAGCAGAACGTTCTGACCTTTTGCACCCGTGCGCTACAACGTCACGGGTACGAGGTGCAGAGCGCGCTCTCTGGCGAGGCAGCTCTAGAACTGCTACAGAGCGAGCGCTTTGACCTGCTCGCTACCGATATCAAGATGCCGGGCATGTCCGGGATCGAGTTGATGCGTCACGCTCTCAAGTTGCGCGCCGATCTGGCCATCATTGTGATTACCGGCATGGGCACGTTCGACGTCTCAGTCGAGGCGCTGCGGGCGGGCGCTCATGATTTTCTTGCCAAGCCCTTTGGGGCAGATCAGCTCATCCAGGCGGTGGGATACGCCTTGGAGCAGGCGCACCTCATCCGCGAGAGAGCCCGCCTGCGGCTGCTAGAGCCGCTGCTGGAACTCAGCCAGCGGACTCTGTACCAGATGGACCTGGAGAGCCTGGGGCAGTCCATTCTCCAGATCGCCCTGGCGCAGACCCAGGCTGTGGGAGCGGCGCTGCTCTTGGAAGAGCCCGAGCAGACCTTTGCCATCGGCCTTCCGGCAGCAAGCCTGCAAGCCTATGGGCGCGCTGTAGACCGGAGCGACCGTACCCAGGTGCGCGCCTGGACTCTGGAGGAGCTGGGCGCCGAGGCGCCGGCGGAGAATGGGCAGAGCAGCGCTCTGGGGGCGCTGGTGTATGCCCCGCTGGACGCCTCCACCGGCGCTGTCGGCGCTCTGGTCATCGCGTTGGCGCGGGCTGCGCTCCAGGTTGACCGGAGCGAGCTGGACATGATCTCGGTCTTGGCAGGCCAAGCGGCAGCCCTGCTGGAGAACGCCCGCTTGATGCAGCGGCTGGAGGACTGGAACCGGACCCTGGAGCAACGTGTGCTGCAACGCACAAGGGAACTGGAGATGGCCCAGGAGCGGCTGTTGCGCGCCGAGAGGCTGGCCACGGTGGGGCAATTCGGCTCTAGCATCGCCCACGAACTGCGTAACCCGCTGGGTGTAATCAGCAACTCTGTCTACTATATCAAGATGCGCCTGGACGGCGCCGACGAGAAACTGGAAAAGCACCTGGACATTATCACCCGCGAGGTTCAGACCTCGAACAGGATCATCACCGACCTAATGAACTTTGTGCGCGTGGGCCAGCTCAAGAGGCAGGCAACGGCCCCTAGCGCGCTGGTCTTGGAGGTGCTGGAGCGCGCCCATATCCCAAACAATGTGCACCTGACAACCGACGTGCCGGAGGATCTGCCTCTTGTGTGCGTAGATCCTGACAAGCTGCACCAGGTATTGCTAAACCTGATTGATAACGCCGTGCAGGCCATGCCCCACGGGGGGACGCTGGCGATTCGCGGATATGAGGAGCACGGCGCCCTGTGCCTTGTCGTGGCCGATAGCGGCGAGGGCATCCCGCAAGAGAACATGGAGCGCATCTTTGAGCCCCTGTTCACCACCAAGGCCAGAGGGATCGGGCTGGGGCTGGCCATTGTCAGGATGATGGTCGAGGCGCACGGCGGCCAGATTGACGTTGCGAGCGAGCTGGGCCAGGGCGCAGACTTTACCGTTTGCCTTCCCATCGAGGTCCAAGTGGCCGCAGAGGAGCTGTGCGCGTGATAGAACACTCAGCCCGCCCGCCATGCCTGTTGATCGTAGACGACGACGAGGGCATGCGCGATACGCTCGCCGATATCCTAGAGGGGACCAGCTATGTTGTTGAGCTGGCGGCCCACGGCGAGATGGCCCTGGACATGATCCGTGTGCAAGCCTTTGACCTGGTGCTGATGGATGTGCGCATGCCCATATTGGATGGCATCGAGACGCTCAAGCGCATCCGGGCGCTACGGCCGGGCCTTCCGGTGATCCTGATGTCCGGCAATACGGGCGAATCGGCCGTGGCAACGGTTCGCCAGGAGGCCACAGCCATCGTACCCAAGCCGCTAGACCTGCCGAGGTTGATACCGCTCATCCATGCAATGTTGGCGCGAAAAGGACAAGGGGAGTGATGGAAGCTACGAACCCCGAGCGCCAGTTGAGCGCGCCCGAGGTGGTGCGCCTGATCGGGCACGAGCTGGGCAACCGGCTAGGTGTACTCTCGAACTCGGTCTACTACCTGAACCTGCGCCTGGGCGATGGCGATGAAAAGCTGGCCCGCCACCTGCACTTGATCTCGCAAGAGATCACTGCCAGCAGTCGGATCCTGGCCAACCTGATGGATTGGATCGGGCCCAAGGAGCCCATGAGGGAAGAATTGCAGCCGAACGCCCTGGTGGAGCAGCTTGGCGCGCGCAACCAGCCGCACGCCAGCCTAGAGTTCATCACCACGTTGGCCGAGGATCTGCCGCCTGTCTACGGCGATGCGGCGCAGTTGGGGCGGGCGCTGGGGAATCTGATCGCGTACGAGTATACGCTCTTGCCAGAGGGCGGACAGCTTGGCATCTCGACAAGCCGCGAGGGCCCATGGGTGGTCCTGTGCCTGCAAGATACAGAGCCGCCCTTTACGCCCGATCAGGCGGCGCAGCTATTGGACCTGCTGCCAGATGGTCTCTTTTCTCCTGTACAGCTGGGGCTCGTGGTCGCTCACAATCTGCTGGCCGCAAACGGGTGTGAACTGGTGATAGCCCAGACCGACGATCTTCCCTGGCGTTTTCGTGTCTTGATTCCAAGTTCTCAAGGCGAAAGAGTCTCTGAACTGGCCCGGGGGTATCATGCAAAGAATGATGGTAGTAACTAAACATGGTTGAGAGAATAGAGCAAAGGTCAGCCGCCCAAACTGCCGAACGTACGATCCTGGTCGTAGATGACGATGCAGGCATGTGCGAGACGTTGGCCGATATCCTCGAGATCAAGGGCTACAGCGTGGATACGGCCCAAGACGGACGCATCGCGCTGCAAATGCTGCGCAAGAGAGAGTACGACCTGATCCTGATCGATATCATGATGCCCGGCATGAACGGCGTCGAGACGCTCCAGCAGATCAAGGCCATCAACCCCAGAGTCCTGACCCTGATTATGACGGGGCATAGCCAGCTCGAGGGTTTTGTATCGGAGGCGCTCTGGTCAGGCGTGGATGGCGTGCTCTACAAGCCCTTTGAGATTGACGACGTGATCTCGGTAATCGAGCGTCGCGGCCAGGATACGGCCGAGTTGCCGGTCATTGACCTGCGGGGTTACGAGATTGATCCGGCTGCGGTCAGCCTCGTCCCGGAGGAGATGGCGCGCAAATACACGCTGATCCCCTTGCGCGTCGAAAAAGGCTTCCTGGTCGTCGCAATGACCGACCCAACCAACCTGTACGCCATCGAAGATCTGCGGGTGCGCACCTCGCTCAGCGTCAAGCCGCTGCGGGCGACGCGTGAGGACATCGAACGGGCCTTTGCCCGCCAATATGACCAGTCGGGAGAACTCGAGCGGCAGATCGAAGAGATCACACCGCTGAGCAGACAACGGGACGACCTCGCCGATGAACGCCTCTCCGCCGATATTGTGGCGCAAACGCCCATCGCGCGCGCCGTCCAGCTCATGGTGCGGCAGGCCGTGCGCGACCACGCCTCCGATATCCATATAGAGCCCCAAGAAGACCTCTTGCGCGTGCGCTACCGCATTGATGGCGTGCTGCACGACACCATGTCGCTGCCGCTGCGCGTACACGCGCCCCTGCTCTCGCGTATCAAGGTGCTCTCTAGTCTCAACATCGCCGAGCGACGCCGTCCCCAGGATGGCCAGTTCAGCGTTCAGCTCGGCAATACCTCGGTGGATATCCGCGTGGCGACCATCAATACAGTACACGGCGAGATGGCCGTCCTGCGCGTGCTGGACAAGTCCGTGTCGGTGCTCGGGTTCAGCGAGTTGGGCTTTTTGCCCGACATGCAGGAGCAATACGAGCGCCTCTTGCGCGCGCCCTGGGGTATCATCCTGGTGGCAGGCCCCACCGGCTCTGGCAAGACCAGCACCCTCTATGCCAGCCTGAACCAACTGGATCGCGACGAGAACAAGATCATCACCATCGAAGACCCCGTCGAGTATCGGTTCGCCGGCATCACCCAGGTCCAGGTGAACCGGCAGGCGGGGATTGACTTTGCCAGCGGCCTGCGGGCGGCCATGCGCCTGGACCCCGATATCATGCTGGTGGGCGAGATCCGCGACCAGGAGACGGCCCGCACCGCCGTCCAGGCATCGCTGACAGGCCACCTGGTCTTTGCGACCATCCACGCCAACGACTCGGTCGGCACGATCCTGCGCCTGGTGGATCTGGGCGTCGAGCCCTTCCTGGTGACATCGTCGCTGCTGGCCGTGCTTTCGCAGCGTCTGGTGCGCCGGGTCTGCTCGCACTGCGCCCACGAGCGAGAGGTGACCTCGGCAGAGCGCGCCGCCTATGAAGAAGTCCTCGGCGAGGAGCGCACCCACTTTACCTATGGCGCCGGCTGCAACTATTGCGCGGATACCGGCTATCGTGGGCGCGTGGCCGTCTTTGAGCTGTTGGTGATGAACGACGATATCCGGCGCATGGTGCTGCACGAGGCCAACTCGGACGAGATCCAGCAGCGAGCGCTCGAACTCGGCATGCGCACCATGCTCCGCGATGGCATGCTCAAGGTCAAGCAAGGGTTGACGACGCCGACCGAAGTGCTCAAGAACATTTTTGCGCTGCACTAGATAGGGTTGAATCGCAATGGCATACGAGTACGTTGTATTCGATACGCAAGGCAAGCGACTCCGGGGGCAGATCGAAGCCCCCTCGGAGTCCGCTGCTGAAGAGATGCTCTGGAAGCAGCAGTACACGATCATTACGCTGAGCGAGGCCCGGGCCCGCGCCGAGATCCAGCTTTTTGCAGGGCGCATCAGTACGCGCGACCTGATCGTGTTCTCGCGCCAACTGGCCACGCTGATCGAATCGGGCATCCCCATCGTGCGCGCCCTCCAACTGCTGCAGTCGCAGATGAGCAGCAAACATTTTGCCACGATCCTGCAGCAGGTGACATCGGATGTGCAACAGGGGCGTTTCTTCTCCGAGGCCATTGCCAAGCATGGCAAGATGTTCCCCGACCTATATTCGCGCATGATCGAGATCGGGGAACGCGCGGGCAATCTGGAAATGGTCTTGCGCCAACTGGCCGCCTATATGGAAAAGGAAGAGGTGCTGGTTCGCAAGATCAAGGGCGCCATGTCCTACCCGGCCTTTGTGCTCGTGCTGGCCATCGGGGTCATGTTCTTGATGCTAGTGGTGGCCTTGCCGCCTCTGATGAGCATGTTCACCGTCTTTAACGCCGAGCTGCCCCTCCCCACGCGCATCCTGATCGGCATCACCGATTTCATGGACGTGTACAAATTCCACGTCCTGGGCGGCATGGCCATCATCGGCGTTGCATTCTATGCCATATTCATCAAGACCGAATCCGGGCGTGTGCTCCTGGACGGCTTTTTGCTGCGCGTCCCTCTATTGGGACGCATTATCATCCAGGGGGCCGTGGCGCGCATGTGCCGCTCGATCTCGTCTCTCCTCAATGCCGGCATCGCCCTGCCCGAGATTCTGCAGATGGTGATCCGCACCCAGAGCAACCGCGTGCTGCGCAAGCATCTGGAGGATGTGCATTCCGAGTTGTTGCAGGGCCACGGCCTGGCCGACCCGCTGGGCCAACGCGATGTCTTTCCGCGCATGCTGGTGCAGATGGTGCGCGTGGGCGAAGAGACCGGCTCGCTGGATTCCAACATGCAGACCTTGGCCGAGTTCTATGAGGACGAAGTGGACCGCTCTGTGAGCGCGTTGACCAGCGCCATGGAGCCCGCGCTTACGATCTTTATCGGCGTGATGGTGGGCTTTGTGGCCGTGGCCGTGATCATGCCCATGTACTCGCTCATGGGGGCCATCGAATAATGTCACGCCTGGACGAGACCCGATGCGACGAGCGCCAAACGGCAGCGCGAGAAGGAGGCTATTCCCTCATCTCGATCCTGGTGGCAATGGCCATCATCGGCCTGACCCTGATGATCCTGCTCACAGGGCTCTCTACCGCTGCCCTGGGGACGGCCATTGTGACCCAGCGCACGGCTGCCGAGAACTATGGGCGGACGCAGATGGAGATGATCAAGGCCGCGCCCTATTCGCCTGATCCCACGGCAGAGCCCTATCCGCTCATCGGGTCCTTGGGCGTGTACACCGCCGAGGTATCGGTGCGCTACTGGATCTCGCCCACCTTTACCAGCACGCCCCCGGAAGAGGATGAGGGCCTGCAAGAGATCACCATCAGCATCTTTTCCTCCCGAATGGACGGCGGGCCCGTCTTTCGTCTGCAAGGCTACAAGGGAGAGCGCTGATGAGACCCCGACGCGACACTAGCGGCCAGAGGGGCTTCACCCTGATCGAGTTGGTCATCGCGCTGGCCATCGGCGGCGTGCTCTTGACCGTCGTGACGGTTATGCTCCTGCAGTTCAATCGCCTGACCTCTGTGCACCAAGAGTCTCTCAAGCTCAGCCACCAGTTGCAGCAGGCGGCCTCGGTGCTCAACCGCGACGTCGTGGGCGCCGCCGCCGGCCAGGTGGCCGCCACGGCGGGCGGCGTGACGCTGACGCTCGATATACTCACTATCCCTACCTTCGGTGGGAGCGCAGAGCCGATTACCACCACGATCACCTATTTGTATGCCGAGGCCGACCAGACCCTGCGTCGCACAGATGCCCAGGGATCTGGCATCATCTCGCGGCAGATCAGCGAGCTGGATCTGGGGCCTTCGCGCACGATCACTTCCACCCTCTGGGTGACCATGACGGTGGCCAGCCAGGCACAGGAGCAGCAGATGACGCTCGAGTTGCATCGGCGCGTCGCTGCAGCGCCATAGGAGAGACGCTATGACTATAAAAGAACAACAAACCGAGCGCGGAGACGTACTGGTCGCGGCCCTGATCGTGATGGCAGTCGGGGCGTTGCTCCTGATCCCTTTGCTTGCCCACCTGGGCTCTAGCTATCGGACAACCCAGCGCGTCGAGCAAAGCCTGCTGGATCAGTACGATAGCGAGGCGGGCGTTGAATACGCCCTCTGGAAGCTGCGCACAGACGCCAGCTTTCGCGAGCGGCTGCAGGCCGGCTTTGGCAGTGAGGACGAATGGTTCCAAGAGATTCTGGATCTCCCCGAGGGCGGCTCCTATGAGGTGACCGTGGCCCAAGTGGCGGTGATGGGCAGCGGCGGCGGAGAGGGCTCCGGCGTGACCGATAGCCGCAACCTGCCCTGGGCGATCTGGGCCAACCGCTCGCAGGCGACCGACGACCAGGAGGTCTACTTCAACGGCGGCGGCAGCGACGGCCACACCATCTACGGAGGCGTCCACTCGAATGGCGGCATCCATTTCCAGACCTCCAAACACACCGTCTATGGCCCCGGCGAGTATGTGACCGCCGTCAGCGCCCACGCAGCCGATGCCTTTACGCCCGACCCGCCGGTGCAGGTGAGCCCCAGCGACTTTCCGATCCGCTGGTACATCGAGGATTTCCGCCCGGATGGCGAGCTGGCGATCCAGGCCGCTGCCCAGGGCGCGTACCATGCCTATGAGGGCGATTGCCATTTCACCGGCAACGGCAGCGAGCTCCCCACCGGGCTCTACTATTGCGCGGGAGATGCCCACCTCACCGGCAATAGCATGCACGGCGTCATCACCCTGGCCGCCGAGGGCCAGGTCAAGCTGAGTAGCGCCGGACAGAACTTTACGCCCTACCTGGCCAGCGGCCTGACCTTTTTCTCCAACCGCGCCAATGGCCAGAACGATATAGACGTGACGGGCTCCGGCAACGCCGGAGGGACCCTCTTTGCGCCCTATGGCGAGATCAGCGTCAACGGCAGCGGCAACGTGTTCACCGGCTCGCTTTATGCCAATACCGTCGAGATCATCGGCGGCGAGGCGTTGATCCAACTGCCTCAGCCTCCTGTCGATCCCTCTCCGGGCGGAGGCGATGGCGGCTCGGGAGGCCAGGCCATCGCCGTGCCCTGGGCGGTTTGGACCACCTCTACATCCAGCCAATCGGTCTACATCACCGGCAACAAGACCACCATCAATGGCGAGGTTCACAGCAATGGCGGGGTGTATCTGGGCGCCAACGAGGCCATATTTAATGGCGATGTGCACAGCAATGGCGCGTTCTACCTCAACCGCAACATGGCCAGAGTCTATGGCAACGTCTATGCCAACAACGATGTCTGGGTCTCCGAGAACGACACCCAGATTGACGGCGATGTCTACAGCGCCGGGAACGTGTACCTGACCTGGAACCTGGCCAAGATCCTGGGCCAGGTGAGCGCCGCCGGCAACGTCGAGCTCAAGGGCAACAACTCCGTCATCGCCGGGCCGGTGCACGCCCAGGGGAACCTGCTCCTCAACTGGCAGGGCGCCACCGTGAAGGACGACGTGTGGGTGAACGGCAGCGTGCAGATGGGCGGCTATGCCAGCCGCATCGAAGGCGTCGTGCGCAACGGAGGCAGCGTCACACTGAATGGCGGCGCCGCCGCCATCATCGGCGACATCTATAGCGATGGCTCTATCACCCTCAGCGGCTACGCCAGCCGGATCCAGGGGCGTGTCGAGAACGCCGGGGGCGTCGCCCTCACTGGGGGGAGCACTCGCATTGAGGGAGACCTGCACAGCGACGGGCCGCTGGTCAGCGTAGATGCCTGGGCAGCGACCATCCAGGGGAATGTATACACAAACGGTACGGTCTATGTTCGCAGCGGCGCTTCCATCACCGGCAGCGTCTATCCCAAGGCGACGCCCAAGACGCCCGAGACGGCCTATGTCTATAGCGCGCCAGAGCTGGCGCTGACCCCGCCCATCAGTTGGAACCTGAGCGACTTTGCGCCGGGGGGCGTGTATGCGCTGGAGGCAAGCGACGCCTACCACTATCATGCGGGCAACTGGAGCGTCACAGCAAACCTGGCCGTGATCGAGCCGGGGCTGCACTATGTGGCCGGCAATGTGACCATCTCGGCCAACCAGCCCACCGCCGAGAATGTCACCATCGTGGCCGAGGGGACCATCAACATCTCCAGCAACATGCCCGTCTTTGGCCAAGCCTATATCGCCGGGGTGAGCCTGTTCTCCAATGCCACAGGCGATAGCGCCATCACCATCAGCAGCAACCGGTTCCAATGCCTGGGCGGCATCATCTATGCGCCCCGAGGGGCGGTGCTGCTCAGCGGCAACAAGCCGGAGATAACCGGCGCGTTCCTGGCGGAACGCTTCCGCAGCACCTCCAACGAGGCCACCATCGGTGTGCCGCCCGACTTGACGTTGCCCGACCCCAATGGCGGAGTTGGCGAGACGCCCGGCGAGGGCGGAGGCGATGAGGGCGAGGGTGGCGAGGTCGGAGGCGGCGAGGGAGAGGGCGACCCGGGCGAGGGCCAATCCGCCTGCGCCATTTATGACGTGCGCTCGATCTCCGGCGGGGTCACCACAACGGTGCGGGTGCGTTCTTGCAGCGACGATAGCGATTTTGAGGTGTTGGTCTGGTCCATCGAATAGTAGAACCAAGCAAACGAGAGTCACATGGATAGTCACAAGGCCGAGCGCGGCGAAATACTGATCACCGCCCTGATCGTGATGGCGGTCGGCATACTTCTGGTCATGCCGGTGTTGCACTTTGTCTCCACGCGGCAGAACGAGACCCGCCGCATCGAGGAGAATATGGGCGGCCAGTATGCCCAGGATGCGGGCATCGAGTATGCCATCTGGAAGATCGAGACCGACGACGCCTTTCGACAGATGCTGATGCACAATCCGGGCACGGTGTACACCCTGCCGATGGCGGGCGCCGTCAACGAGTTCACGCCAACCATCCAGGTCGTCCGGCTGGAGCCCGCCCTGTGGACCTACTCTATATGGGTGAGCGACACGCTGACCATCAACGCCAATAACACCAAGATTTATGGCGACATCCATAGCAACGGCAGCATCTATGACAACAAGAATGGCACCGTGATCTATGGCGACGTGTCTTATGTAGACTTTTGCTCGAACACGCCCGCTTTTGGCCACGCCCAGCAGGTGCCGCCCAAAGAGATGCCAGAGCCGTTCCGCATCGAGGATTTCCGGCCGGGCGGCGCCTGGGCCGTGCGCGCCCAGGCCGAGGGCAAATACTACCAGTACGGCAGCCTTTCTGTTGGATCTTCGCTAGCACCAGGATTGCACTATGTGACCGGCAATGTGCAGTTCACCGATAGCAACACGACCATGCTGGGCATCACGGTCGTGGCCGAGGGCACCATCTCGATCAACCAGACGGCGAACAAGGTCACTTTTGACAACCCGTATGTGCCTGGCTTGCTGTTCTTTTCCAACAGCACCGCATCCAACGCCATCTTTATCGATGGCAACAAAGAGGCTTTCCTGGAGGGCGGCTTGGCCTACGCGCCTCGCGGCACAGTCGAGATCGCCGGCAACAGCCTGACGACCTCGGGCTGGTTCCTCGCCAGATCGCTGGTGGTGACCAAGAACAACTTGACCGTGAACAACAACGTGATCGCCCCGTCGGGCGGCATTGACCTGGGCCTCTCGGAGCCTATCTATGATGTCCGCTCCCTGACCACCACAGGCCGCACGACGGTGCGTCTGGCGCAAGAGGGCTCGACCCTTGGCATTGTAGCATGGCATCTTGATTGACGGCCTCTAGCGCTCTGCGCAAGCCAGCGGTATACGTGCCCCCACGATATGCCGCTGTGTTTTGTACTTGCGCTGTTTGGCCGGAGGTGGTACAAACAAGCAAATATCGTCAGGCGGCTGACAGGCCGTGGGGCGTGTGCTACAATATCGGGCAGGAATCGGGACCGCGCCGATCTGGGCGATAGCTTGGCTGCATCTCAAGAACAGGGTATCCCATGCCGGACGATTCGAGTCAACGCTCCATAGATTTCAACATCCTGCCGGCCCAGTATCGGCCTCGCGTCGTGCCCCCCATCATACGCATCATCTGGGTCATCGCTGTCGTCCTCCTGATCGCGGCGTTGCCTGCGCTGGTGTTCATGTTCGGCCAGCAGGGCGCGGTCTCGGATCTGGAAAGGGAGCGGGCCCAGGTGGAGAGCACCCTGCGCGTCGTTCGCACGCCAGAGGAGGCGTTGGCCACGCTGCAAGAGGAGCTTTCGCACACGGTGCGCCTGCTGGAACAGATCGAGACCATCTACCCCATCATCGAGGCAGAGCGCCGTAACTGGCCCCAGGTGTTGAGCGCCCTGGCCGATTACGACCCCGAACGCCTGCGCGTGGTCGAGCTGTTCCAGCGCGACCGCGATCTCACACTGGTGGGCCTCGCCCTCTCGCGAGATGACGTGCTCTCTTACCAGGGCAGCCTGGAGCGCTCGGGCGCGTTCCTCCAGGTCTCGCTCCAGGGCATGGAGGTCTCGGATGCCCCCTTTGCCGAGCCCACGCCGACGGCCACCCCCACCATAACGGGTACCGTGGGGGCGACGCCCACGGTCGGCCCGGGCACGCCCGTGGCCACGCCCATGCCCCCGCCCTATGACGCCTACGAGATGGACGATCTCACGCCAGGCTATATCGCCATCGGCGAGACCCAGACGCGCAACTTTTACCCCCAGTGGGATGTGGATACCGTCGAGTTCCTGGGCAAGGCAGGGCGCCGCTACTGCGTCATGGCGTTGCCCCAGGCCCTGGGCGTAGACCCGGTGCTCGAGGTCAAGGTGGGCACGTCCAAGCTGGAAAACGATGATTGTGTCTATTCCAGCTCTCCCCACATCGCCTGCCTTTGCCCCAGCGGCGGCCCCGCCGATTCGCTGGCCGCCAAGGTCGAGGTGCAGGTGCCCCGCACCGGCGACGAGACGGTATTGGTGCGCATCAACAACCGCGCCCGGTTCGGCCCCGAGCAGACCTATACCCTCCAGGTGATCGAGGTCATCGGCGATGCCTGGGAGGTGGATGATGTGATCGCCAAGCCCATCGGCATCAACGAGGTGCAAGAGCGCTCCTTCTTCCCCGCCGGTGATATTGACCGCGTCACGTTTGTCGCCAAGCCCAATGTCGTCTATCGCCTCAGCACTGACAACCTGGCCCCCGGCGTGGATACCGTCATCAGCGCCCAGGTGGGAGACAAGACCTATCGCAACGACGACGCCGTTCCCGGCGAGGTGCGCTCCGAGGTCACCTTCTCCACCCCTGTGGATCAGCGGGTGTATGTCAATGTGACCAACAAGGGGCTCTTTGGCGCCAACGCCACCTATAGCCTGTCGCTCACCGTTGTGGGCGGCGATATCTATGAGCCGGACGATAACAACCCCAAACCGATCTCGCCCTTTGAGGAGCAGGAGCGTTCCTTCTATCCCGAGGGCGACATTGACCGTATGACCCTGAACGTCAAGGCGGGGGTCGAGTACACCATCCAGACCTACGACCTGGCCCCCGGCGTGGATACCGTCATCAAGGTCGAGTTCGACGGCCAGGTCTTCTGGAGCGACGACATCCAGCGCGACAATATCGCCTCCGAGGTGCGTTTTACCGCCTGGAAGGACGGCGTGGCGCTGATTACGATCACCAACCGCGAACAGTACGGCATTGACATGACCTACAAGGTGATCGTGCTGCCGACAGGGCCAGGGCCAACCCTGACCCCCACGACGGACCTGCGCGACCCATACGAGCCGGACCAGCAGGATCCGCCCACCCTGGCGGTGAACGATGTGCAGCGCCGCAACTTTTACCCCGATGGCGATGTGGATTATGTGCGCATCCCCTACAAGGCGGGGCGCACCTACCAGTTGCGCACTTATAACCTGGCGCCCGGCGTTGATACCGTGCTCGAGATGACGGTGGAGGGCATCGTCTACCGCAACGAGGATATCGCCGTAGACGATGTCTCGTCGCGCATCGTGTTCACGCCCCTGTACGATGGAGAGACCATCGCCACCGTCCGCAACCGGGGGCGTTACGGCCCCAACCAAACCTATGACATCACCCTCACCCTGCTGCCGCCCGCGCCGACGGCCACGCCGACGGCCACGCCGACGCTCGACCTGCGCGACGCCTACGAGCCCGACGAGGTAACGCCCCAATACCTGCTGCCCGGCCAGATCCAGAGGCGCAATTTCTTCCCCTCCGGCGATATTGACTATGCGCGGCTCGATCTGCAGGCGGGGTGGGTGTACTTTGTGCGTGCAGCCGGCTTGGCGCCGGGCGTAGAGCCGCTGCTCTCTGCCACCGTGGACGGCGCGCTACAGCGCGGCTACCCCGATAGCCTGCGTGTGGCCGAGCTGCGGCTAGAGCCGCAGGTCAACCAGGATGTCCTGCTCGAGATCCGCAACTTTGCCGGCATCTATGGGGGCGATAAGGAATACGAACTGACCATCACGCGGTTAGCGCCCACGCCCACCCCTTCCGGTGGGGGCGCCCTCCTGGCCCGCACTCCCTCGGCAGCATTGGCCCAGCGCGAGAGCCTGTCCCTGTCCTATCCCGCCCTGGCCCGGGCGTTCACCCAGGCCGAGGGCGGCAACCCGATCCGCTTTGTCTTTGTTCTGAGGATGAGATAGCGTCATGAGTACAAGCCCTGGCAGCTTGGGCGGATTGGACCTCAAGAATCCCCGCGTCCTCGGGGGGCCGTTGGCGCTGTTGGCCGCCCTGGCTTTGCTGGCTTTTGGCGCGATCAATGGCCTGAGCGCCTCCACGGAAAAGAGCGATCTGGAGGCCCAGCTTGCCCTGGAACGCCGCAGTGTCGCCCAGCTCACCCAGAGGCGCGAAGTGGAGCCCGCAGAGCTGGAGCAAGAGATTGACCAGACGCGCCAACAGATTGGTGAACGGCTGGCGCCTTTTCCCACCTCTGAGGAGGCCCTGGCCGAGATCTCGGCCTACTATACCCTGGCGGCCCGCCACGAGGCCGACATCGTGCGCCTGGAGGCGATGGTCTCTTCCGCCGCCCTCGATCCTGAGGCGGCCATTCGCGAGGAAACCTATCTGGTCGAGGCGCGGGGGACGGTGCACAACCTCCTGCGCTTGTTGGCGGCCATCACCGACGCGCCCTTTGAGACCTTTATCTTTCGGGATCTCACCGTCAACGAGGACAACCCGGCCTGGGCTGAGATGCGCGTGACCGTGCTCTCCACCGATCTAGACTGGGCCGCCTGGAGCCTGCCCCCGCCCGAGGAGGCCCCCTAGTGTCCGCGCGCGCGTTGCCCGGGATGCTGGCCTGCGCCCTGCTGCTGGCGAGCCTGTGGGCCGGCCCACCTGCCCTGGCGCAGAGCGGCCCGGCGCCGCAAGCCTTGCTGGACGCCGCCTGGAACGCCGCCGACTGGCCGACCGTACTAGCGATCCTGGATACGATGGGCGAGAGCGAGGCGGTGTTGCCGCGTAAGCTCCGGGCGCGCCTGAACCATGCCTGGGAGCTGCTGGCAGCGGGCGAGTGCGCCCAGGCGCACGCCCAGTTCGAGCGGGCGCTGGGGCTGCTGCCCGGAGGCCCCGAGGCGCAGCGCGGGCTGGCATGGGCGCGGCAGCGTTGCCCGCAAGCTGTGGTCACGGCACCCAGCCCGAGCGCGGCGCCCGTCGCAACGCCCACCGGCAGCGCGCCAACAGCCCCGGCCACGGTCGGCGCCGGCGCCACACCCATCACGCCCCAGCCGGTGAGCGCTCCGATCCGCTACACCGCGCAACGGGGCGACACGCTCTATAGCCTGGCGCGTCGCTACGGCCTCACCGTGGCCGAGCTGCAACGGGCCAATGCCCTCGCCGATGACACCCTGTTGGCCGGTCAGGTATTGGTCATTCCGCCCCCGGGCTCCGGGGCATCGCCCACCGCGACGCACCAGCCCGCCACATCATCGGGGCTGGTGATACACCTGGTGCAGCCCGGCGAGACGCTGTATGCCGTTGCGCGCCGCTATGGCAGCACCGTGCTGGCCATCCAGGCGGCCAATGGGCTCTCGGGCAATGCCATCTGGGCCGGGCAGCGCCTTGTGATCCCGCCCAGCAGCGGGGCCGGCGCGAACGCGACCCGCAGCCACCTAGTAAGCCGAGGCGACACCCTCTATTCACTGGCCGCCCGCTATGGCGTAACGGTGCAGGCCATCCAGGCCGCCAATGGCCTGGCGGGCGCCGATATTACCGTTGGAACGTTGCTCGTTATCCCATGAGGTGAATTGCTGTGTTGGGTTTTCTGGGCGGAGGCCGCCGCGAGATTGTGACCCTTGCCATCGAGGACAGCGATCTGCGCTTTTTGAGCGTGCGAGGGCGCGTGCTCAAGTGGGGCAGCGTGCCTCTGCCCAAGGGGCTCGTTACCGGAGGCGTGATCAACGACCCGTTGGAGATGGGGCGCATTGTGGACGAAACCTTTCGCGAGAACGGGCTGGACCGGCGCCGCGTGATCTCTAGCGTCGTCGGCCTGCGGGCGATCCCTCGCATGTTGACCATGCCCAAGCTGCAAGCCTCCATGCTAGAAGCGGCCATCTCACGCGAGGCCAAGAAAGAGATGCCCGTATCGCTGGAGAACCTCTATCTCTCCTGGCAGAGCCTGCCCCCCGAGGGCGACCAGCAGCGCATCTACCTGCTGGGCGTGCCCCGCGAGATGATAGACGTCCAGGTGCGCATGCTCGATGCGGCAGGCATCCAGCCTCTGGCCATGGACCTCAAGCCGCTGGCGCTGGTGCGCGCCGTGGGGCAAGAGCAGGCCGTCATCATCAATCTGGAAGAGGGCATGCTCGATATCATCCTGGTGGTCGAGGGGCTGCCCGCCATCATGCGCACTTTTGGGCTGGATCAACGCGAGGGCTCGATGGAGGAACGCATCGAACGGCTCCTGACTGAGCTGAACCAGACAATGCGCTTTTACAACGACTCTCATCGCAACGCCACCATCCGGCCCAACACGCCCGTCTACGCCTCTGGGCGTGTATTGGGCCAGCCGGAGGTACTGGCCTACCTGCGTTACGCCAGCGACCGGCCTATCGAGCAGCCCCCAGCGCCGATGCCCTGCCCGGCCGATCTGCCGGTGCCGGACTATTTGACCAACCTGGGCCTGGCCCTCAAGCAGATCGCCTGATATGGCTACCGTATTTGTCGTCTTGTGCGGGTTGCTGGGCGCGGCCATCGGCAGTTTTCTGAATGTCGTGATCGACCGCGCCCCACAGAGGGCCTCGTTGCTGCGCCCCGCCTCGCACTGCCCGGGCTGCGGGCGCGCCCTCGCGCCGGCCGAGCTGATCCCTGTGTTCAGCTATTTGGCGTTGCGCGGGCGCTGCCGCACCTGCGGGGCCGCCATCCCCGTGCGCGTGCTGCTGGTCGAGCTGGCTGCGGGGCTCTTGTTCGCAGGGCTGGCCTGGTATCGCGGGCCCGGCCTGGAACTGCTGGCCGATGGCCTCTATGCCGCCATCTTGCTGGTCATCACCGTCATTGATCTGGAGCACCGGCTGATCCTGAACCGCGTCATCTATCCGGCGCTGGGGATCGCCCTGGCGCTGGCAGCGCTGCGGCTGGCGCTGGGCATGCCCCGCTATCTGCACGTGGGCTACTGGCTGGCGGCGGGCTGGGCGCCCGGGCTGAGCCAGGCATGGATGGGGCTGCTGAGCCAGGGGGCTGGCGCCCTGTTCGCCCTGGGCATTTTCTGGCTGATCTATCTGGTCGCGCCGGGCAGCATGGGCGATGGCGACCTGCCCCTGGCGGCGCTGGCAGGGCTCATCACAGGCTTCCCCGGCGCCCTGGTCGCCGTGTTTGGCTCGTTCATTCTGGGCGGCATCACAGGCGTCGCCCTGTTGCTCGGCGGCAGGGCGACGCGCAAGACCGCCCTACCTTTTGCCCCCTTTATCGTATTGACCACCTGGGCGGTGAATCTTTGGGGCGATGGCTGGCTGCTACGTTACCTGTTCGGCTAACGCCCCCCATAGCAAGGAGCTACAATGGATTCCGGTTACGATGCACAGCAAACGGCCTACAAGCCCAAACCGGCTGCCGAGATACACATACACGAACTGATGTCCCTCACGGCAGACCTGGCCGCTTCCGATCTCCACCTCAAGGCGGGCAGTTGCCCCGTGTTGCGCATCAACGGCGAGCTGGAGGCGCGCAACGAGTACGAGCCACTGGGCGCCGAGGACTTGACACGGTTGTTCGAGCAAGTGACCAACCCAAGGCAGCGCGAGCGCTTTGAACACGACAAGGAGCTGGACCTCTCTTACGGCCTGAGCGGCGTGGGGCGCTTTCGCATCAATGTCGGCAGCCAGCGCAGCACCCTGACCATCGTCATGCGGCGCCTCAGCTCCCAGATTCCCGACATCGAGGACCTGGACCTGCCCCCCATCTGCAAGGAGATGGTGCTAGAGCCGCGCGGCCTGATCCTGGTGACGGGGCCCACCGGCAGCGGCAAATCCACCACCCTGGCGGCCATGATCAACCACATGAACGCCCACCAGGCCCGCCGCATCATCACCATCGAAGACCCCATCGAGTACCTCTTTCGTGACAAGCGCTGCTTTATCACCCAACGCGAGCTGGGCGATGACACCCTTAGCTTTTCCGAGGCGCTCAAGCGGGCGCTGCGCCAGGACCCGGATGTGATCCTGGTGGGCGAGATGCGCGACCTGGAGACCATTTCGGCGGCCATCACCGCCGCCGAGACGGGCCACCTGGTGCTCTCGACCCTGCACACCGCCGGCGCCGCCCTGACGGTGGACCGCATCATTGACGTGTTCCCCCCCTTTCAGCAGCAGCAGGTGCGGGTGCAGCTCGCCAGCATCATCGTCGGCGTGCTCTCGCAGACGCTGCTGCCCACCATGGATGGCCGCGGGCGCGTGGCCGCCGTCGAGGTGATGACCGCCTCCCCCGCCATCCGCACCATGGTCCGCGAGGGCAAGAGCCACCAGATCCCGGGCATCATCGAGACCAGCCAGCGCCTGGGGATGCAGACCCTGGATCAGGCGCTGCTGACGATCTATGAGCGTGGCCTGGTGACCCTGGACGAGATCATGCTCAAGGCCCAGAACCGGGATTACCTGCGCTCGCGGTTACAGGGGCTCTAGGCGCGCACAGGCTGCCCGTTACCCTGGGTAACCGCGGGGAGCGTATCCCTATGGCCTACCTTCCGTAAATGCGTGCTTTATGGTTCTTTTATGGGTGACTCATTCTTATTTACATACCCTGAACCCCTCTTTTACGCCCTGTTTACCCTATCCCCCCCATATCCGTGCTATGATCAGGCCAGTGTAGAGTGAGCGGTCGGGTGGTTCGGTCGCTCTCCGGCATTGGGCCGGACAAAAGATTCAGGTACGTTACTAGGGAGGCAATCGAAATGCGCAAGGAACGTGGTTTTACCCTCATCGAGCTGCTGATCGTGCTGGCCATTCTGGGTATCCTGGTGGGTATCGTGGCCATGTCCGTCGGCGGCCTCACCGAAACGGCCAAGCAGCGCGGCATGCGCTCGGAGCTGGACATCGTGCAGACGGCTATTGACACCTACAACACCCAGGATGTGCTCGTAGGGCCGGGTGGCACAGAGATCGCGGCGCGCCCCGTGAGCGCTGTTGTGGAGGCCGCTGCTGTTGATGCCAATGACTTTGCCAAGTACCTTCGCCGCAACACCAAGTACTTCTTCATCTGGACAGCGGACGGAGAGAACCTCACGGTCTGCGATGGCATAGCCACCAGAACCGTTGCAGGCGATCCGGAGGTCGCAACGTTTACCGCAGCGGAAACTGGCGGGGCGACCGTCTGCTTGGACGACTCGAGTGCGGACATCACTGTGACTCCTGCTGAGTAGGAAGAACAAGAGAAGATTATTGCCCTGAGTCGTAGTTGCACCCAACTGTCGTGACCGGTCGGCTCACATGAGCCGACCGGTTTCCCTTTTCTCCCCCTGGCCCGCACCCACAATTCACGCCACGTACACCCCTGTTTTATGTCGCCTTTAGCGCAGGGCCGGGTGGTCTGTGCTATGCTCTCGCCAGCGAGGCTGTAGCCGAACGATGTTTCGCAGACACTCGCTTGGAGAGGCGGCCCATCTCACCCCATGCGCACAACAGCCGACAGACAACATGGCCTAACCCTCATCGAACTGCTGGTCGTGCTGGCCATCTTGGGCATTCTGGTGGGGCTTGTGGCCAGCAACGCAGGCGGCCTGGCCCACACCACGCGGCTGCGCGCCATGGCCCGCGAGCGAGATATCGTCTGCGCGGCCATCGGCATCTATAACGCGCACAACGTCGCCAGCCAGGGCCACCCTGCCATCCTGCCCCGCACCCGCACGACGACCATCCTGTTCCAGGAGGACAGGCCCGCATTCCCCTATGACAGGGCCAACCCCATCGCCTATGAGAACTGGCTGCGCAAAGAGCGCAAGAACGGCACCAACGAGCAGTACGCTGCCCTCTTTGCCGAGTATCTGCGCGGCGACACCAGGTACTATTACATCTGGGACGAGGGGGGCGCCAACGTGATCGCGTGCGACACCCACGGATTGGATGCCGCTGCCGTCCAGGCGGCCCTGGCCAACCCGGGCAGCCCCCTTTGCCTGGCCGAATAGCGTCCCGCGCAGCGCCCAGTTTACCCCATCTTGCACGCCCCCCGCAACCATTCGCCGCCCAAGGGGTTCTCTCTTGGCGAGTGGGCACGGCGGCGGCCCTCACCCCCAGTCTCGGCGTATCGGCCGTGGCGTAATACGCGCCCCCTCTCCCATGCCAGCATGGAAGAGGGGGAAGGGGGGTGAGGGCTCAGGGCGCATTGACCGGCGCGGCCCCTCGTGCTAGAATCGCGCCACGATACAACATCCACACGGGAGGAACTGCATGTCTGCCTTTGAGCGCGTCAAGAGCATCATCGTCGAGCAGTTGGGCGTCGAGCCCGACCAAGTCGTTATGGAAGCCAATTTCCGCGAGGATCTGGAGGCCGACTCGCTGGACCTGGTCGAGTTGATCATGGCCTTTGAGGAAGCGTTCGGCGGCGAGATCTCGGACGAGGACGCCCAGCAGATCACGACGGTGGCCCAGGCCGTCGAATACCTCGAAAAGCAGATGAGCTAGGGCCGCGCGGCCGGCGCTCGTCATGGCGGGGGATGCGCATATCGCCATCCCCCGGCCAAGCCTTGGGGCGCTGATCCCTACCCGCTTTTCGATACCGCCTGGCCTTGCCCTGGGCGAACATGGCGCGTACATGCGCGGCGCATACATGCGCAATTCGCCCCTACAAAAACCGTAGAGAAGCGTACTAAACACGTACGGGCAAAGCTGACGCTAGACGCATGTATGCGTACGCAGCGTACTTTGCCCACCCCTCAAAAGCTGGGGACATCAACTCACCATAACTACGACTTTGCATCGCCCTGCGCCGTGTGCCCCAAACCCTTGCGCACCTAGAACAAATGTGCTATACTTCGCCTGTGCGGGCGGGGCCCCGCGCCTCTGGCCATCCCAGAGCCCTCCCGCCCCAGGGCAGAGCATGTTGCATTTCAACTACTTTTTTGCCAAACGAACCCATTTTGGGGATAACCATTTGGGATAACCCCCACTTATCCCAAATCCCTTGCTCCTGATCCCGTCTCGCTGCCCTCTCGGTGGCGCCTCCGCGCCCGCTCGGCAGCCTAGCCGTGGCGTCGCGCCGAGAGCGGCAGAATGAGCTGACAACGCGCTCCACCGGCGGCGGGCTGCATCCACAGATGGCCCCCCAGCGCCTCGGCCAACCGGCGCGCCGCCAGCATCGTCAGCGCATCCTGGCTCGCGCCGAACCCCAGGCGGTCCACCTCCTCCTCGGATGGCCCTGGGCGGGCTGTCGCGTGCGAGGCGTGGACGGTAAAGATCATCTCCTCCGCATCCCCCTCTACGTCCAGGGTCACCCGGCTTGCCCCGGCGCGGCCCCAGGTCTGCTCCACCAGGTGCGCCAGCAGATGCCCCAGCCAGCGTCCCTGCACACGCTGCATCCCCAGCCCCGGAGCGACGCGCACTTGCAGAGCCTTCTCCGCCGCCGGTGGCAACTCGGCGGGCAGCCGGTCGAGCACAGCCCGCAGCGGCACGGGCGCCTCTCCGTTGAGGGTCAGGGCCTCCATCGGCTCGCTCAGCGCCAGCAGATCCTGGCGCAAGCGCTCCAGCCGTCGGGCCGATTCCGCGCGCAAGGCGGGCTCCACGGTGGATGCCAGCGCGGCCAAGGGCGCCTGTAGCCCATGCGCCGCCGCGCGCAGCAAGCGCGTCTGGGCATCCAGCTCGTCAGAGAGAGCCGTCCTATCGTGAATGGCGACGACCCGCAGCCACCGCCCTGCCGCATCCGCCACGGGCGTCACATCTATCTCCAGCACCGCATGCACGGGCTCGTCTATGGTCACGCTGCGCTGGGTGGGAACCTCGGCGGTGCAATCGCCGATCAGGTAGGCCAAGCGCTGCAGGCGGAAATCAGGGCTCTGCAACTGCACGACGCCCCCGATCAGATCTGTCAGGTCGGGGCCAAGGATGGTCGCCAGCGCCGGGTTGTGGCGCACGATGCGTTGCTCATGATCCAGCACCAGCAGCGCATCGGCCAGGCTATCCAGCACCAACTCGCTGTGGCGGCGCTCCTGGCTGGCAATCGTCAACAGGCGGTGCTGATAGAGGGCAATGGATGCTTGGGCCGCCAGCAGGGCCACCAGCATCTTGTCCTGGGCGCCAAAGGCGCCGGGCGAGGCGCTGTTGAGGCTCAGCGTGCCCAGGCGCTCGCGCCCGATGTACAGGGGCGCCACCAGCAGGGCGCGTAGATCGGGCTCGGATTGGAGGGGCAGAAAACCGCGCTCGCGGCGCACATCCTCCACCAATAGCGTGTCGAGTTGCTGGAGGGCCTGGCCCGCGATCCCGCTATCGGCGGGCATGCCCGCCATCCTTCCGGGGCCCGCGTGCGACACATAGCGCGGATACAGCCGCCGGCCCGTCGGGTCCAGAAAATGGATCACGCACTTTTCTGCGGCAGGCACCAGCTCGGCGATGGCCTTGACGATATGATCCAGCAGATCGCCCAACTCGGACCGGGCGGTGAGTTCCTGGCTGATCTCCAGCAGCACCCGGTGCTGCGCCTCCTGCTGCCACATCCATAGATAGACCAACAGCGCCAAGCCGAGGCACAGGGCAAAAGCGCACAGGCGCGCCGCCACGGCCCACGGGCCGCCGGCCAGCGCCAGGGGCAGTTGCGCCAGGGTCAGCGCAGCGAGCAGCATCGCCAACAGGCGATAGCGCAGGGGCGATTTCAAGATGCGCACCGAGTCCTCCTCGCCTCCCTCAAGCCTCACGCATACGGGATGCCATTGCGCCGAGTATAGCGCGGGCCGAACGGAGCGGCAAGGCGATGCACGCGGGCCTTGCTCTAGGTATCAGTTCAGATTCGAGGGGACGAGTAGGGGCGCGGCATGCCGCGCCCCTACAAGGCTCCACGGTTCGCTGCCGCCGTCCCCAATGCGTTGGCCGCTTTCCCCCCAATTCTGAACTGATACCGCTCTATGGCAATTGCATGTGGGGTCGTGACGGGTCATGGGAGCGCATCCGTCTCGCCAAGCCCCTCAATGGCGCCAACATCGCCAAAGTGTGTTTGCCCCTGGCCCCTGCTCCCCTACGTTCATCGCCATCCTCGAAACGTGGTATAATCGGCGCCATTGGCGACAACGCTGTCAGCGACAGTTGGGCAACTAGACGACAAGGGAGAATGATTCATGACTGCGAACATCAAGAGCATCCAGGCCCAAGAGATCATGGGCTCGCGTTGGCCTGCCCTAGAGGTCATCGTCACCACCGATACGGGCGCCAGGGGCCGCTCGACCCCCGAGGCCGGCGTATCCACCGGCATCTATGAGGCCGCCTTTGTCCTCGATGGCGGCCAGCGCTTTAGCGGCATGGGATTGCGCCAGGCCGTGCAGAACGTGGCCGAGATCGCGCCGCACCTGATCGGCATGCCCGTCAGCAGGCAGCGCGAGATTGACGAGATCATGATCCGACTGGATGGCACCCCCAACAAAGCCCGCCTGGGCGCCAACACCATCGTGGGCGTCTCGCTGGCCGTGTGCGACGCTGCCGCCAACGCCGCCGGACTGCCCCTGTACCAGTACATCGGCGGCGTGAACGCCACCGTACTGCCCATGCCCATCTATGGCATCTGCCTCTCGGGTCGCTATCGCGATCCCGGCGATACACGCTGGCTCAAGCCTAGCTACGAGATCATCCCCCACGGCGCCAGCAGCTATGAAGAGGCCCTGGACATGGCCGATGCCATGCAGCGCGAGTTTACCCGCCTGGTGATCGAACGCTATGGCCTGAACGTATACCGCCGCCATGCCTTGGAGCGTAGCTATGATTCCTTCTGGATGATCGGGGCCACCAAGGACGACCGCGAGATCCTGGACCTGATGACCCGGGCCATCGAGAACACCCACGGCGCCGACAAGATCGGCATCTATTACGATGCCGCTGCCGGCTGCTACCACGAGCCCGATACCGACCGCTATGTGGGCATCTATTGCGAGGGCGCCAAGACCCGCGACGAGATGATCGCCTACTATGAGGAGATCGTGGGCAACTATCCCATCGTGTCCATCGAGGACCCGCTCCACGAAGAGGACATGGAAGGCCATGCTATGGTGACTGAGGCCACCGGCATCGAGATCGTGGGCGACGACCTCTTTACCACCAACATCGAGCGCGTCAAGATGGGCGTCGAGCACGGCGCCGCCAATTCGATGGTGCTCAAGATCACCCAGGTCGGCACCGTCACCGAGGCGCTGGATGCCGCCGAGTATTGCCGCAGCCACGGCTATAACGTGCACCCCTGCGGCAGCCGGGGCGACCGTAGCACCATCACCGACTATGCGGTGGGTCTGCGGGCGGGCCAGGTGCGGGGGTTCAACGCACGCCGCGCAATGGCCATTGAGGCCGAGCTGGGCGAGGCCGCCATCTGGCCCGGCAAGGCGCTCTTCAAGGGCCACAAGCAAGCGTAAGGGCGTGGACACGTGGGAACGTGTGAACGTTCGAACGTTCACACGTTCCCACGCAGCGGGCATTCACCCACACCGACACGTAAAGGGGCGAGGGGTATGAGCATCAGGAACCTGGATGCACTGGTTTCGCATGGCAACGTCGCGGGCCGCCGCGATCTGATGGCCATCATCGAGGCGGGCCTGCGCGCCGCCGACCCATACGACAATGTGCGCGAGTTGGTGCGCATCGAGGGCAGCCGTCTGGTGGTGGGCAGCCCGGCCTTTGACCCACTGGATGCGCCCTGGAGCGGCGCCGAGGTGTACGATCTTGCCGAGGTGGGGCGCATCTGGGTCTTTGGCGCGGGCAAGGGCGTCCAGCGGGCCGCCCAGGCCCTGGAGGATGTGCTGGGCGACCGGCTGACAGGCGGCCACATCATTGACAAAAAGGCCGGCGATCCCGCCTACCTCAAGCGCATCGAGGTCACCCTGGGCTCGCACCCCGTGCCCGATGAGGATTGCGTGCGGGGCAGCCGGCGCATGCTAGAGATGACCAGAGGCTTGGCCGCCGACGACCTGGTGTTCACCGTCGGCGCCAGCGGCTTTTCGTCGCTCCTGACCCTGCCCGCCCCCGGCGTCAGTCTGGAGGATGTGCAGCGCACCGTTTACATGCTGCAGATCGAGCGGGGCGCCCCCACCAGCGACCTCTCGCCCATCCGCAACCACCTGGATCTGCTCAAAGGAGGGCAGCTCGCCGCCCATTTGCTGCCCGCCCGGGCCATCCACCTGCTGGCCAAGGACCCGCGCCCCTGGCGCGAGCTGATCTATGAGAACACCTGGGTACACACCTTTCCCGATTGCTCCACCTTTGCCGACGCCGTAGCCAACCTGAAAAAGTGGGACGCCTGGGATGACGTGCCCGCATCGGTGCGCGCCCACCTGCTGCGCGCCGACCCCGCCTATGAGACGGTCAAGCCCGAGCGGTACATCCAGTTCCCCCACCGCATCTACTGCGTGTTCCACAAGGAGGAGGGGCTCTGGGTCACGCCCCGCAAAAAGGCCGAGGAGCTGGGCTATCGCGCCGTGCTGCTGGCCCTGGGCCTGGGCGCGGAGGCCGTGCAGGCCGGGCGCTATGCCGCCGCCATCGCCAAAACCATCGCCAGGAGCGGCCATCCCTTCGAGCCGCCCGTGGCGCTGATCACCGGCGGCGAGATGCTGGTGACGGTGGGACAGGAGACGGGCATCGGCGGGCGTAACCAGGAGTGGGCCCTCTCGGCGGCGTTGGATATCGCCGGCAACCCCCAGATCGTCATGGGCGCCGTGGATACCGATGGCACCGACGGCCCGGGCGCCCAGTACGTGCCCGGCGCCGAGGGCGTGCCCACGCTGGCGGGCGGCATCGTAGATGGCTATACTGTGGCCGAGGCGCGAGAGCGCGGCCTGGACCTGCGCGGGGCGCTGCGGCGCCACAACACCACGCCCTCGCTGCTGGCGCTGGATAGCGGCATCCTGGCCACCCAGGGCACGGGCCTACAAGATCTGGGCGTGATCCTGGTGATGGGCCGCCGGGAGTAGGCCCGGCGCAGAGAGACAAGATAGGGACGCTTGGCGTAGGGGCATCCCCAGGCGCAGATATGCGCAAGGATGCCCCCATGATGGCCATTGTTTTCAGAGATGGGAGGCCGCCATGCCCGAGCAGCGCAGCAACATCATGCTCATCCTGACCGACCAGCAGCGGCGGGACTCGCTGGGCTGCTATGGCAGCACCGTGTGTCGCACCCCCTCCTGCGACCGCATCGCCGCCGAGGGCGTGCGCTTTGAGCACGCCTACACCAACACCGCCATCTGCACCGCTGTGCGCGCCACCCTGCTCACGGGGCTAGAGCCCCATGCCCACGGCATGTTGGCCAATTTCGAGCGCAACGTGGGCTACCCCTGGGAGATGCCCGAGGGCCTGATCCCCTTTAGCCACTATCTGCAGCAGGCGGGCTATCGTTGTGGCGTTGTCGGCAAGTGGCACCTGGGCCTGCACAAGGGCCCCGAGGAGTACGGATTCGAGGGGACGCACTACCCCGGCTGGGACGCCCCCAAGCAGCATCCCGCCTACGAAGCGTACCTGGAGGAGCGCGGCCTGCCCCGCTGGTCGGTGCGCGACGAGGTCCGGGGCGTGTTCCCCAACGGCCAGCCCTCCATCGCCATCGGCGGCATCTATGAGGGGCCCGTGGAGGGTACCTACCCCTACTACCTGGCCGAGCGCACCATCGAGCGCCTGGGCGAGTATGCCAGGGGTTACCACGATCGGGGGCAACCGTTCTTCCTGCGCACCGATTTTTTCGGGCCGCACCTGCCCTACTATCTCCCCCAGGCTTACGCAGACCTGTACGATCCTGCCCTGGTGCAGCCCCACCCCAGCATGGCCGAGGATTTCGAGACCAAGCCCCGGGTGCACCGCTGGTATTCCCAGCATTGGGCCTTTGATACCTACTCCTGGGAGACCTGGCAAAAGCTGACCGCCATGTTCTGGGGTTATGTCACGCTGATAGACGAGCAGATCGGGCGCATCCTGCAAGCGATGGACGACCTGGGCCTGACGGAGCACACCGCCCTCTTTTCCTCCACGGACCACGGCGGCTTTGTGGGCAACCACCGCCTGAGCGACAAGGGCCCCATGATGTACGACGACATCTATCGCATCCCGCTGCTGGCCCGCTGGCCGGGCCACACGGCCCCCGGGGGCGTCAGCTATGGGATGCTGACGCTGATGGACCTGATGCCCACCTTCCTCGACATCGCCGGCGCGCCTGCGCCCGAACACGTGGCAGGGCGCAGCATCCGCCCCCTGCTAGAGGGCGCAGCGCCGCCCGACTGGCCCGATGCGGTGTTTCTCCAGTTTCACGGCCACCACTTTCCCTATCCCCAGCGGGGCATCCGCACATTGCGCTACAAGCTGGTGGTCAACCCGCCGGACGTGAACGAGCTCTACGATCTGGCCGTGGACCCCTATGAGCTGTGCAACCGCATTGACGATCCGGCCTACGCCGTCATCCGGCGCCAGCTCATGGGCCGCCTGTACGATCATCTGGTGGCCTCCGGCGACAACTTTTATCACTGGATGACGACCATGTTCGAGGTGTAGCAGCCCGTCGCTCGGCGCCTCTCGCGGCCTGCGCCCCGCCGCCTTGGCCCGAGGTCGGCGAGCGGCTATAATGGACGCAGACACAATTCGTAGGGAGAAGACTCCTTGGCGGACAGTCCATCCAGGCAGGAGAGGCAGACCGTTGGCGCGCCCAACCTTTCGGCGCGTCGGCTCGTGGAGCGCGCCCGCCGCGCTTTGCAGGACGGCGACCGCGCCGCCGCCCAAGCCGCTTATGAGCAGGCGCTGGCTGCCGATCCAGATCTGCAGGAAGCCTGGCTCGGTCTGGCCGAGCTGGCGCCCGATCCCCTCTTTGCGCGGGCACTGTGCGAGCGCATCCTGCAAAAGTGGCCCGATTGCCAGGAGGCCCGGCGGACCCTGCGCCGCCTGGAGGTCGAGGCAGGCGTGCGGCGCTCCTCCTCCCCAGGCGACGAGGACCCAGGCGTACCGGAGGCCGCCGTGCGCGCCGGGGCGCCGCTGTACCGTGGCAGCCACGGCTCCGGAACCCACGGCAAGGGCGGGGATGTGCCCGCCTGGGCAGAGTTGGATCTCCAGGGTGACGAGTGGGGCGATCTGGGTGAGACGGCCCCGCGCCATCCCCGCGCCGCCTCCCGGCTGGCGACCGGCCCCTGGCTCAGCCTGCTGCTCATCGCGGCGCTACTGGTCATCTCCATTGGCGCGAGCACGTTGTGGCGGCAGGCAGACGCAGAACCAGCGGGACGTGACGCGCCAGTCTCGCAGGAGGGCGCCCTTGGCCAGGCGGCGGCGCGTCCCAATGCGCCGCCCAAGAGCGTTGCCCCGCCCTCGCCGGCCCTGCGCTACCTCTCTCTTGTGCCCGCCCAGCGATGGATCGAGATCGTCCCTGCAGAGGGGCGCCTGACCGTGTATCAGGGGCGCCAGGCGGTGCGTACCCTGACCATTGAGGCGCTGCGGGCCTTGCCTTCGCACCAAGACGCCGCCCCGGCAGCGGGCGCCATCGCGCCCCACGAGGCCCAAGTCTCGCTGCAGGCCGCGCCGTGGCGCACGCCCGATAGCGGAGGCGGGGCATTTTACTATGCCCTGGACCTGACCCCCGGCGATGCCTGGTGGCTGGCGAGTTGGTTGGCGTCGCGCGGGCCCCGCTCCGGGCAACTCTATCTGGCGCCGGGCCGCATCTTGATCCCTCTTGACTAGCCTTTGGCGCAAGGAGCAAGCATGGGTATTCTAGAGCGTTTCTCGTTGGCGGGGCGCACCGCATTGGTCACCGGCGCGGGCCAGGGGATCGGCCAGGCCTTTGCGCTGGCGCTGGCCGAGGCGGGCGCCGACGTCGCCGTGGTGGACATCAACCATCAGACGGCGGCCGCCGTGGCGGCCCAGGTCGAGGGCCTGGGCGTGCGCGCCCTGGCGCTACAGGTGGACGTGCGCTGCTCCGATCAAGTGGAGCGCATGGTCGCCGAGGTCATCTCTGCCTGGGGCAGGCTCGATATCGGCGTCAACAACGCGGGCATCGGCATGTGGGCGCCGGGCGAAGAGATGACCGACGAGCAATGGCAGGGCGTCCTGTCCGTCAATCTCGATGGCGTGTTCTATTGCTGCCGCGCCGAGGGCCGCGCCATGCTGGCCCAGGGCTATGGCAAGATCGTCAACACCGCCTCCATGTCGGCGCGCATCGTCAACCGCCCCCAGTGCCAGGTGGCCTACAACGCCTCCAAGGCCGGGGTCGTGCACCTGACCAAATCGCTGGCCGCCGAATGGGCCGCCCGGGGCGTTCGCGTCAACTGCATCAGCCCGGGCTATACGAGAACGCCGCTGGTGGATCAGGTGGCCCATCTGGTAGATGGCTGGCTGGCCGATATCCCTATGGGGCGCATGGCCGAGACCGGCGACCTGCAAGGGGCGCTGGTGTACCTGGCCTCAGCCGCCTCGGACTATGTCACCGGCCACGAGTTGGTGGTGGATGGCGGGTTCACCCTCTGGTGATCCGCACGCCGGCGCCGCGAGCGCGCGCCGCGTCAGGATCGTGTCGCCCAATCGTTGTTTTGCCCTACGGAGGTGGCTATGGATGTCCATACGCTTCAGCAGCAAGCGCGGGTCGTTGACCTGCACAACGACACCATCGTGGCCCACATCCGGCAGCGCAACGCCAGCCTGGCCGCGCCGGGCGCGAGCCTTGGGGCGGCCTACAATGGCGTGATCTCGGGGCCCTATGGCATCCAGCATCCCCCAGAGGAGTCGCTGCAGATCGACCTGCCCAGGATGCAAGCCGCCGGCATTGACGTGGGTCTGTTCGCCGTGGACGTGACCCAGGCCCACAACGCCCACCTGGCCTATGCCTTGGACGGCCTGGGATTCCTGCTCCACGACCTCGCCCTGCACGCCCCTGAGGCCGTCATCGTGCGCAACGCCCAGGATTTGGAGACCGCCTTTCGGGTGCGGCGCCCCGCCCTGGTGTTGGCCGTCGAGCACGCCGATGTCACCGAGGGCAGCCTGAATGTGCTCCACGCCCTGTATGCCCTGAGCGTGCGCGCCATCGGCCTGACCCACAACAAGAGCAGTTGCGCCGCCGATGGCTGCTGGGAGGCCCGCGAGGGCGTGGGGCTCACCGATTTCGGCGTGCGCCTGGTGCAAGAGATGAACCGCCTGGGCATGCTGGTAGACCTGGCCCATGTGAGCCCGGGGGCCTTTTACCATGCCCTGGAGGTCAGCGCCCGGCCGGTGCTCTTTTCTCACGGCAACGCCCGCGCCCTGTGCGACCACCCGCGCAACCTGACCGACGACCAGTTGCGCGCCCTGGCGCAGGGGGGCGGGGTCATCGGCGTCAGCTATGTGCCCATCTTTGTAGACGCCCTGGCGCCCACGCTGGAGCGGCTGTTGGATCACATTGATCACATCGCCGCCGTGGCGGGCATCCAGACCGTCGCCCTGGGCAGCGATTTTGACGGCGGCGGGACCCTGATCCCCGACGTGCTGGGCGTCGAGGCCATCACCGCCGGGCTGTTGGCGCGCGGCTATGCCGAGGACGATGTGCGCGCCATCCTGGGAGAGAACGCCCTGCGCGTATTGACCGCCGTCCTGGGCTGAGCCATCACCTACCCATCCTGGAGGGAGCCATCCAATGACCCACAACGAAACCAAGGCCAAGCTGCTGCGCGGCGAGCCCGCCTATGGCATCACCCTGACGCTGGGCTCGCCCATCACGGCGGAGGTGCTGGCCCAGGCGGGCTTTGACTATGTCCTGGTGGACAACCAGCACGGGCTCTGGGATGAGAACGAGACGCTGCTGGCCTTTCGCGGCATCCTCCTGTGCGGCGCCACGCCCATGCTGCGGGTGCAAAAGAATGACTATTACACCGTGGGGCGGGCGCTGGATCGGGGCGCCCTGGGCGTCGTGGCCCCCATGATCAACTCGGTTGCGGATGCCCAGGAGCTGGCCCGCGCCGTGCGTTACCCGCCCAGGGGCGAGCGCTCCATCGGCCCCTTTGGCGCCGCTTTTCACGGGCCGGACTATCTGAACTGGTTCAACGATGAGGTCTACCTGGCCGTCCAGATCGAGACCATCGCCGCCGTCGAGCAGGCCGAGGCGATTCTCAGCGTCGAGGGGGTGGATGGCTGCTGGGTGGGCCCCACCGACCTGGCCGCCTCGATGGGCTTGGACCTGAGCATCGCCGCCGACCGGGCGCTGCATGAAGAGACGATCCTGCGCGTGGTGGCGGCCTGCCACAAGACCGGCAGGGTCCCCGGCATCGCCGGACGCCCGAACAACGCGGCAGCCTGGGTGCAAAAGGGCATGCGCTTTGTCACCGTCGGCTCGGACGGGTTGATCCTGGGCGAGCGCGCCAGGGCGATCCTGGCTGGGCTGCGTTAACGACGCGCGCCACGCAACACTTGTACGCCAAGAGAGGGGCAACGAGCTGGTCGCTCGCCACCCCTCTCTGTGGTCTGGTCACATCAGTTGACGACGTTGAGAGCCTCGCCCCGTTGGAAGGCGGCCACGTTGTCCACCGTGGTCTGCATCAAGCGGGCGCGCGCCGAGCGCGTGGCCCACGAGATGTGCGGCGTGATATAGCAGTTCTTGGCCTTGAGCAGCGGATGGTCAATGGGCGGCGGTTCGACGTCCAGCACATCCAGGCCCGCGCCCGCGATCTGGCCGCTGTTCAGCGCATCGGCCAGGGCGGCGTTGTCAATCACCGGCCCCCGGCTGGTGTTGATCACAAAGGCCGTGTTCTTCATCAGCTTTAGCGTTTCAGCGTTCAGCATGCCCTCGGTCTCGGGCGTAAGCGGCGTGTGGAACGTCACCACATCGGCGACGCGGAGCAGATCCTCAAAGCTGGCCATCGTCACAGCGGGATCGCCCGGGTCCTGGACGTATTCGTCGAAAGCGACGATCTTCATGCCAAAGGCCTTGCCCACGTCGCCCACGGCGCGCCCGATGCGCCCAAAGCCGACCACGCCCATGGTGAGGCCGTACAGCTCGATCATGGGGAAATCCCAGTAACACCAATCGTCGGAGCGAGACCACCGGCCATTGGCAACGGTCTCGGCGTGATAGGCCACGTGCTGGGTCAGGTTCAGCAGGTGCGCCATCACCATCTGGGCCACCGACTGGGTGCCATAGGTGGGGATATTGGAGACCGGGATGCCGCGCTCGCGGGCGGCGGCGGTATCCACGATGTTGTAGCCCGTCGCCAGGACGCTGACATACTTGAGCTTGGGGAGTTGCTCCATCACGGCCCGGTCAATGATGACCTTGTTGGTCAGCACAACGTCCGCATCCTTGGCCCGTTCGATCACCAGCTCGAGCGGTGTGCGATCATAGATCTCGGTATCGCCCAGAGCCTCAAGCCCCTCCCAGGTAAGGTCGCCGGGGTTCAGTGTGCCCCCATCCAACACTACGATTTTCATGCGTCTCCTTTCACAGTTCCGTTTCGATGCAAGAGGCCGGCTCGCATCGTTCCCGCGCGCCCTCCTCTGTGCTGCCTGTCCTATGCGCCCATGATATACGCTTTGGCGCGCCATGCCAAGTGTCGGAGCAGCCACGGGCCGGTGGCCCGCGCCAGTTGGCAGCGCGCCCGCCTTACGGTATAGTCTGCGGCGACAATACGCATCATCTCGGGAGTGTCGCGTGGAACTCGGCTGGTCCATCTTTACGAATAACGTCCTGCCCGCCTTTATCGTCATCGGCATCGGCGTCCTGCTAGAGCGACGCATCGCCATAGACAAGCGCACCCTCTCGCGCCTGGCGATCTATGTGCTCACCCCCTGCCTGGTGTTCTCCTCCATCGTCCAATCCGAGGTGGACCCGGGCCAGTTCGGGCTGATGATCGCGTATGTGCTGGTGTTCACCATCGTCATGTGCGCCATCGGACTGGGGGTCGGGCGGTTGCTGGGCTGGTCGCGCAAGGCCACCAACGCCCTGGTGCTCAGCATCGCGTTCACAAACTCGGGCAATCTGGGCCTCTCGATCATCCTGTTCACCTTTGGCCAGGCGGGCTTTGGCCTGGCGGCGGCCTTTTTCGTGGCCACCAACCTGACCACCAACACCTTTGCGGCCTTTTTCGCCGCCCACGGCCGGGGCACCCTGCGCCAGACCCTCATTCAGGTGCTCAAGCTGCCGGGCATCTATGCCTTTGCCCTGGCCTTGCTGCTGCGCGGGGGGCCGCCCCTGCCGCAACTGGTCATGCGCCCCATCAGCCTGATCGCCCAGGCTCAGATCCCGATCATGCTCATGATGCTGGGCGTGCAACTCTCCCAGACCAAGATCGGGCGCCAGTACAAAGAGATCTCGCTGGGCGTGGCGCTGCGCCTGATCGGCGGGGCCGCCGTGGCGCTGGTGCTGGCGCCGCTGATGGGCCTATCGGGCCTGGCGCGCCAGGTGGCCATCGCCCAATCGGCCACGCCCGCCGCCGTCAGCGCCGCCCTGATGGCCATCGAGTTCGACGCCGAGGCCGACTATGTCGCCAGCGTGATCTTTTTCTCGACGCTGCTCAGCAGCATCACCCTGAGCGTGCTGCTCACATTCCTGGTAGCCTGAAAGGAGCCCACCATGCTCGACACGGATCGCTATTTCGATGACCACCAAGCCGCGTACCTGGACGAGCTGCTCGACTTTTTGACCATCCCCAGCATCTCGGCGCTGCCCGAACACGCGGGGGATGTACGGCGGGCGGCCCAGTGGGTGGCCGAGCGCCTGACGCGCGCGGGCCTGGAGCATGTGCAACTGCTGGAGACGGGCGCGCACCCTGTGGCCTATGCCGACTGGCTGCACGCTCCCGGTCGGCCCACAGCTCTCATCTATGGGCATTTCGATACCCAGCCCGCCGATCCGCTAGAGCTGTGGGAGCGCCCGCCCTTTGAGCCCCACGTCGTCGGCGACCGCATCTATGCCCGGGGCGCCACCGACAACAAGGGCAACATGCTGGTCCCCATCCTGGCAGCAGAGGCGCTATTGGCGACCCGGGGCGCGCTGCCGATCAATGTCAAGTTCCTGTTCGAGGGCCAGGAGGAGATCGGCAGCCCCCAGCTTCCCGCCTTTATCCAGGGGCACCGCGAGCTGCTGGCCTGCGACCTGGCCCTGAACGCCGATACCGGTCAGTACAGCGAAAGCGAGCCCTCGATCACCGTGGGGCTCAAGGGGATCTGCGGCGTGCAGCTCGATATGCGCGGCCCCAGCCGCGATGTCCATTCGGGCGTCTATGGCGGGGCGATCCAGAACCCGCTGCACGCCCTGGCGCGCCTGCTGGATTCGATGCGCAGCCCCGAGGGCAAGATCATGGTGCAGGGGTTCTATGCCGATGTGCGCCCGCTGAGCGACGAGGACCGCGCCGCCATCGCCGCCGTACCCCATGACGAGGAGGCCCTCAAGGCCGATCTGGGCGTGGATACCCTCTATGGCGAGCCGGGCTATACCACGCGGGAGCGCGCCGGCGCGCGGCCCACGTTGGAGGTCAACGGGCTGTGGGGCGGCTTTACCGGCGAGGGCACCAAGACGGTCATCCCCAGCGAGGCCCACGCCAAGATCACCTGCCGCCTGGTACCCGATCAAGACCCGGCGCGCATCATTGCCCTGATCCGCGCCCACGTGGCGCAGCACACCCCCCCAGGCGTAAAGGTGACCGTCGCCAGCCCGGACAATGGCGCGCGGGCCTACCTGGCCCCCGCCGACCATCCTGGCGTGCGGGCCGCCGCTGAGGTGCTCACAGCCCTCTATGGCCGCGAGCCCTATCTGGAGCGCTCGGGAGGCAGCGTGCCGGTGACCACCTTTTTCCAAGAGTATCTGGGGGTCTATACCATCAGCTTTGGCTTTGGCCTGCCCGATGAGCGCATCCACTCGCCTAACGAGTTCTATCGCAAGAGCAGCTTTCGCCGTGGGCAGACCGCCTATGCCATGCTGCTGGACCGGCTGGCGCAAGAGAGCTTGTAGCGCAAGGATTACCAAGGGGCGCACCTAGCGGTGCGCCCCTTGCGCGTTGTGCTGCTACAACGGCCAGTCAATGTGCGGCTCGGGCAGCCGCAGGGTGCGGTCCAGGGCCGCCAGCAGCTCCGCCGGGCCGCGCAGCCCATCGGTGATGGCCAGCCCGCTGGCGGGCCGCACGCCCAGCCAGAGCCGGGTAAAGGCGTTCACCGTCGCCTCTAGCGTGGGCAGGTCGGGCTCGTGGCCGCGCCGGGCGGAGGATTCCTGGCCCAGCGTCACCACATACTCGCCCGCCACGCCCCGCCAGGGCGCATCCTCGGGCAGATAGGCGACGATGGGATCGCCCAGCGACAGGTTGAACCGCAGCGCGCCCTCGGCCACCGTCGTTGCCGCCAAGCAGGCCGCCAGATCCAGGATGCGCGCCTGCCACCAGGCGCTGCCACGCACCCCCGCCTCCCAGTTGGTGTGGCGCGTCATGCGCGATTGCTTGAACGGCTGCTCGATCAGGTCCTGCATCATCACATGCCCGGGCTCTTGCATGGTCACGCGCATCACCTGGTCGCCCAGGGCCTTGATCACCTGCATCAGTTCCATGAACTGGTCGCCGGTCTGATAGGCCATCCAGCGCACATGGTACGGACCGTGGCTCACATCCTCGGCAGAGAGCCAGACATAGTGAGAGATGGCGGCCTCCGGCCCATCCCGATAGCCCAGGCCGAACCCCTTGCGGCCATCCTCCAGGGTCTCGGCGCGGGTGAGGGCGGCAGGCGTCATAGTAACCGCTCCGTGGCCCAGGCGCCGCTCCATGCGGGCCTGGTGTAGCTGTTTCCAATCCTCCGGCGTGAAACGCAGCGGGATGCGTGGGCGGCCCTGCACGGCAAGCCGCGAGGGATCAAAGCTGACCTGGTGCTCATAGCCGCCCGTGCCCATGCCCAGACGGTTGTAAAAGCCCTGCTCGAACATGCCCAGCCCAGCCACCACGTCGCCGGCCGTCGCCCGCTCGGCAATGGCGCGGGCCGTCAGGCGGGTGGCGCATCCCTGGCGGCGCACCACCCGGCTGGTGGTCACGCCCGTCACCCCGCAGAGGGGCAACGTGGCATCCAAATAGCGCGCCGTGCCGGGCGCGGTCAGGACGAGGCACTCGGCCTGGCCGTCCACCTCGGCCACATGGCCCTGGCACGCCCCAACATAGGTATCCATGACCTCTTCTTGGCCCGCCGAGAGCCAGCCGATCTCGCGCCAGATGCGCCGCGTCGCTTCCTGGTCGCGTTCCTTGTCGAATGCTCGAAAGCGCATCGTTCTTCCTTTCCCTGGTCGTTTGCAGGCGTTGATTGTACGCAGAGGGCCCCAGTGTGTCCAACAACGGCTTGACGCGCGCCCGCGCGCGCCCTACAATGCTGCCATCATTGCGCTGAGGAGAAGGAATGGTCCACGAAACCATGACGTCCCGCGAGCGGTGGCAAGCCGTGCTGGAACGCCGCACGCCCGACCGCTTGCCGATGGACTATTGGGCCACCGATGAGGCCCACGCGCGCCTCAAGCACCACCTGGGCATTGGCGATGACGCCGCCCTCTACCGCAAGCTGCACATTGACCGGCCCTTTACCGTTGCGCCCGCCTATGTGGGGCCGCCCATCGCCAACAATAGCGACGTCTTTGGCGTCACCTACCGCGATGTGGACTATGGCGGGGGCGTCTATCGCGAGGCGGTGACCCACCCGCTGGCCCGCTATGCCAGTGTGGACGAGATCGAGGCCCACTATGCCTGGCCCGATCCCGACTGGTGGCGCTATGACCATTTGCCTGCCCAGATCGTGGGCCATGAGGAGGAGCCGCTGCGGGGCGGCGGCTCGGAGCCGTTCCTGACCTACAAGTACCTGCGCGGCCAGGAGCAGGCGTTCATGGACCTGATCCTCAACCCGGAGATCGTCCACTATTGCCTGGATCGTCTCTTTGCCCTGGCCTATGAGAACACCCGCCGCATCTATGAGGCCATCCCCGGCCAGATCATGATCACCTATGTCGCCGAGGACATGGGCAGCCAGGAGAGCCTGCTCTTTTCGCCCGCCCAGATCCGGACGTTCCTGCTGCCGCGTATGCAGCATATGATGGACCTGGCCCACGAGGCAGGGGCCTATGTGTTCTTTCATAGCGACGGCGCCGTGCGCCCCATCCTGCCCGACATGATCGCTGCCGGGATTGATCTGCTCAATCCGATCCAGTGGCGCTGCCGTGGCATGGAGCGCCCGGGGCTCAAGCGCGATTTCGGCGGCCAGGTGGTGCTCCACGGGGGCGTGGATAATCAGTATACTCTCGCCTTTGGCTCGGTGGATGACGTACGCCAGGAGGTACTGGACAACATCCGCATCCTGGGCGCCAATGGCGGCTATGTGCTGGCCCCCTGCCACAACATCCAGGCCGTCAGCCCGCCGGAGAATATCGTCGCCATGTACGAGACCGGCTACCTGCACGGCTGGTACTGATCCACGGCGCAGCAGACAAGAGAGGAACCCATGTATATCGGACGTTTCGTTGTGCTTGGCCGGACCGAGGGAAGGCAGCGTTTCCTGGGCTATCGCGTCTCCTCGCGTTCCTTCCCCGATCGGCGCATCGCCCTGGGCCAGGATCGCGCCGCCGTGCTGCCCACCGCAGATGCCGCGCCCACGGACAACCCGTACATCGCCTACAACTGCCTGCGCGTCAGCGGCGATACGGCCGTGGTCGCCAACGGCAGCCACGTAGACCCCATCATTGACAAGGTGGCAGCGGGCTATCCCCTGCGAGATGCCCTGGCCCTGGCGCTGCTGGCCCTGGATTACGAGCACGATGCCTACAACACGCCCCGCATCGTCGCGGGCTGGCAGGGCGAGACGGGCTATCTGGGGATCGTCACCCCGGCCAAGCTGCTGGTGCGCGCCCTCCCCCTGGAGCCGGGGCAGGCCCGCCTGATCGCCACCTACGAGCTGACCGAGCCCACGCTGTTGGCGTGCCAAGGCAAAGACGCGGATGCCTTGGCGCAAACGCTCTACGATGCACCATATGAGCACCCTGTGGCATCTCTGGCTGTGCTGCTGGGCGAGACGCCACTCCTGGCCATGCGCGGACCGGCATAGCGCCGCCGCTACGCCAGGGTTTGGCGCGGCGACCTCCCGAGAGTATAATTATGTGTATGCGAGTGTCTTTCGTGTCGGGCCTAGGGGTAGAGGCTGGCGCTGCAAGTGGCCCTGCACAGGGTTGTGCAAGCGAGCCGCAACGGGCCAGGGTTGGGCCGCGCGCCTCCTACCATTGAGGCGTAACGGCCCGTTTTTTTGCGCGTGGGCACGCCCCGGCATCGCACTCGCCAGAGGCGATAGTGCCAGCGTTCGCTGGCTAGGGGAACCTGGAGGTGATGCACAATATGTTTCCTATTGGTAGCAAGGTTGTTCACCCATTCTATGGTGCCGGCACCATCACCAAGATCCAGGAAAAGAGCATCGGCGATTCCAGCCATGCATATTATGTTATCACAACCGTATCGCGCCCGATGCAGCTCATGGTGCCCGTAGACCGCGCCGACGAGATCAATCTGCGCCCGGTGGCCCCCAAGCGCGAACTGCTCAGCGACCTCGAGATCTGCTGCGAGGCCCCCGCAGACGACGAGATCAGCAAGGACCTGCGCGCGCGCCAAGCCACCATGCGCGAGCAGCTCAAGTCCGGTTGCTTTGACCAGATCGCCCACGTGGCCCGCCTGCTCTACTTTATGAATAGCCGCCGCCCCCTGGGCACCGTGGACCGCCAACTGCTGGAGCAGGGCAAAGACCTGCTGGCGGGTGAGCTGGCCCTCGCCTCTGAGGTAGAGATCGAGCAGGCCAAACAGGAGGTCGAGGACCGCCTGATGGCCATGTTCGATGAGGCGTCGGAGGAGTAGCCGCTTCCCGCGCTTGCCAACCGCCCATCTCGCGCGTATAGTCGGCCTGACGGCTGACGGCAGCGCGCCTTGGCCCGCGCACCAACCAGACCCACGGCGAGGCTTTTTGTGCAACCACCCAACGCGGCCCTTGATGATCTCACGCCCCAGACCCGGCGCGATGCCCTGGTTCGTCTACTGGCGGCTGCGCTGCCCCTGGACGACGCCCGCAGCCCCGTGCAGCGCAGCCTGAACCTGCATTGCCACACCATCTATTCGTACAACGGCTATGGCTATGCGCCCTCCTCGCTGGCCTGGTTGGCCCGCAGCCAGGGCTGGTATGCCCTGGGCACGGTGGATTTCGACGTGCTGGATGGCGTGGATGAGACCCTATGGGCCTGCGACCAAGTGGGCGTGCGTGGCGCCGCCGGCATAGAGACCCGCGCCTATCTGCCCGACCGGCCCCACCTGACCTACAACTCGCCTGGCGAGCCCGGCGTCATGTACTATGTGGGCATGGGCTTTGGCACGAGCGAGCCGCCCGCCGCAGCGCGCCCCGTATTGGAGGACCTGCGCGCCCGAGCCGAGGCCCGCAACCGCGAGATGGCGGCGCTGCTGAACGGCTATCTGGCGCCCGTCGTAGTGGACTATGACCTGGACGTGGTCCCCCTCACCCCCTCGGGCAACGCCACCGAGCGCCACTTGCTGATCGCCTATGACGCCGCCGCGCGACGGCATTTCTCGCAGCGCACGGCGCTGGTCGGCTATTGGGCGGCCAAGCTGGGCATGACGCCTGACGCCGTGGACGCCTTTCTCGGCGACGCGCCTCACCCCCACGACGCCATCCGCGCCAAGCTGATGAAGCAGGGCGGCGTGGGTTATATGGCCCCCGGGCCGGACTCGTTCCCGCCCCTGGATACGGTCATCGCCGCCATTGCTGCCTGCGGCGCCTTGCCCTGCTATGCCTTTCTCGATGGCCTGAGCGATGGCGAGGCCGACATGGCTGCTTTGCTGGAATACCTGGTGATGCGTGGCACCTTGGGCCTGGTGGCGATCCCCGATCGCAACTGGAACGTAGGCGACTTGGCCAGGCAGCGAACGCTGGTGGGGCGGCTGCACGCCACGTTGGATCTTGCCCACGATCTGGGCTTGCCGGTGTTCATCGGCACCGAGATGAACAAGCCCGGCCAGTTGCGGCTGGATGACCTGGGCGTGCCCGCCCTGGCGCCCTATGCCAGCCAATTCGTCCAGGGCGCCGACCTGCTCCATGCCCACACCGTGCTGCAAGCCCTGCACGGCGCCGGCTACCTGAGCGATTGGGCCCAGGGCTGGCTGCCAGAGCGCCGCCAGCGCACCGCATTCTATGCCGCCCTGGGCAACAGGCTAGATCCCCAGACCCGCGACCGATGGCGCCTTGGGGATGAGTCGCTGGCCGCCGGGCCCGAGGCTCTGCTGGCGAGCAACGGATAGCGACGAAAGGACCCACACCCGCCATGCCGCCGGCCCCAGCCGCCACGCCCATCCGCCAGCAGTATCTGGACATCAAGCGCCAGTACCCTGACGCCATCCTGTTCTTCCGGCTGGGCGATTTCTACGAGACCTTTGACGAGGACGCCCACACCGTGGCCGAGCACCTGGATGTGGTGCTCACCTCGCGCAACGTCGCCAAAGGCCGCCGCATCCCCATGGCCGGGGTACCCCACCATGCCGCCGAGGGCTATATCGCGCGCCTGATCGCCAAGGGCTTCAAGGTGGCCATTTGCGAGCAGGTAGGCGACGAGCCGGTCAGGGGGCTGATGGAGCGCCAGGTGGTGCGCGTGGTGACGCCTGGCACCGTGGTCGAGCCGGGGCTGCTGGCCGACAAGCGCAACAACTATCTGGTCAGCATCGTGCGCGAGGGCGCCCGCGCGGGCGTGGTCTATGCCGATATCACCACCGGCGAGTTTGCCACCACCGAGTTCGACGATCCGGCGGGCAGCCCGGCCGGCGGCGCCCTGCTGCGCGAGCTGGATCGCCTGGCCCCCGCCGAGATCATCGTCAGCGACGATGGCGACCCCTGCTACGAACAGGGCGCGGCCCACACCCGCGAGGCCCACCGCCGCCATCCCGAGCTGGCGCTCATCCCCGCCGCCATCACCCTGTACGATGGCTGGCGCTATGAGCAAGGAGCCTGCCGCGAGGCGCTCTTGCAGCACCTGGGCGTAACCACCCTGGCAGGCTATGGCTGCGAGGAATTGCCATTGGCCACCCGCGCGGCGGGGGTGCTGGTCCAATATCTGCGCCAGAACCAGCCTGCCGCCCTGGCCCAGCTCACACGTCTGACCACCTACTCGACCAGTCGCTATATGACCCTGGATGTGGCCACGCGCCGCAACCTCGAACTGACCGAGACGATCCGCGACCGCGCCCTCAAGGGCTCGCTGCTCTGGGTGCTGGATCATACCCTGACGCCCATGGGCGGGCGCCTGCTGCGCCGCTGGATCACCCAGCCCCTGCTGGACAAGGCCGCCCTGGAGCAACGCCTGACGGCGGTGGATGTCTGCCACGGCAACCTGGCCCGCCGCATGGAGCTGCGCCGCCTGTTGCGCGGCCTGGGCGACCTGGAGCGCCTGGCAGGGCGCGTGGTGCAGCGTATCGCCGGCCCCCGAGAACTGGTGGCCCTCAAGGCCGCGTTGGAGCGCACCTCCGAACTGGCCCAGGGCGCGGCGGCCCTGGCGGGCGAGAGCCAATTGCTGGGCGGCCAGGGCCTCTATCCCCTGGATGATGCCTCCCTCGACCCCTGCCCCGAGGCGTCCACCCTCATTGGCGCCGCCCTGGTGGACGAGCCGCCCGCCACCCTGAGCGGCGGACGAGCCATCCGCGAGGGCTATTCCAAAGAGCGGGATGGCATCGAGGCCTCGGCAGCCGAGGCGCGGCGCTGGGTGGCGCGCCTGGAACGCGCCGAGCGTGAGCGCACCGGCATCAAGAGCCTCAAGGTGGGGTTCAACAAGGTCTTTGGCTATTACCTGGAGGTCACCCACGCCAACACCGAGGCGGTGCCGCCCGAGTACATCCGCAAGCAGACCCTGGTGAACGCTGAGCGCTATATCACCCCCGAGCTCAAGGAGCGCGAGGCCCTGATCTTGAACGCCGAGGAGCGCGCCCAGGAGCTGGAGGCCCAGCTCTACGCCGAGTTGCTGGACCAACTGGGGAAGATGGCCGAGCGGGTGCTCCAGACGGCCCGCGCCATCGCCCACCTGGATGTCTATCTGGCGCTGGCCCACGCCGCCGCCGAGTACAACTATGTGCGCCCCCAGCTCACCGACGAGCGCAGCATCGAGATCGCCGCAGGGCGCCATCCCGTGGTCGAGCGCACCCTGGCGACGGGGACGTTCGTGCCCAACGACGTGCGCCTGAGCCCGGACAAGGCCATCCACGTCATCACCGGCCCCAATATGAGCGGCAAGTCCACCTATCTGCGCCAGACGGCCCTGATCGCCCTCATGGCCCAGATCGGCTCCTTTGTGCCCGCCCGATCCGCCAGCATCGGCCTGGTGGACCGCATTTTCGCCCGCGTGGGCGCCCAGGACGAGATCGCCGCCGGCCAGAGCACCTTTATGGTCGAGATGGTCGAGATGGCCAACATCCTGAACCACGCCACCGAGCGCAGCCTGCTGATCCTGGACGAGGTGGGGCGCGGCACCAGCACCTATGACGGCGTCTCCATCGCCTGGGCGGTGGTCGAGTATCTGCACAACCACCCGCACCTGCGTCCCAAGACCCTCTTTGCCACCCACTATCACGAGTTGACCGAGCTGGAGGGCGCCCTGGAGCACGTCTGCAACGAGAACGTAGCCGTGCAGCACCAGGGCGATCAGGTGGTCTTTACCCACTATATCGTGCCCGGCGGCGCCGACCGCAGCTATGGCATCCATGTGGCCGAGATGGCGGGGCTGCCCCGCGCCGTGATCGCCCGCGCCCAAGAGATCCTGGCCGATCTCGAGGGCGCCGCCCGGCGGGTGCCCGTCGCTTCTGGCCCCACGGTGATCCATGTGCGCCAACTCCCCCTGCTTCAGGACAAGAACCCCGTGGTGGAAGAGCTGCGCCAGCTCGACATCAACGCCCTCTCGCCGCTAGAGGCCCTGAACAAGCTGGCCGATCTGCACCGCAAGGCCCAGGCATGAGCCTGCGGGCGCGGCTGGCCGGCTGGCTGCTGATCCTGCTGACAGCGGCGGCTGCGCTGGGCTGGCAACTCGTCGCCGCCCCGCCCCGCAACGTGCGCGAGATCGTCCAGGAGCGCTGGACCTACGCCACGCCGCCGCTGGGCCCCAACTATCAGGTGGGCCAGAGCTTCACCGCGCAGAGGGATGGGTTGCAGGCCATCACCGTGCTGGCGGCCCGCTATCGCCCCGACGAGCAACTCCCCGCCGACGCCCAGATGCGCCTGGTGCTGGAGCGCCTGGATCGGCCCGATCGCACGCCCATCGTGGTGGCCCTGTCCATCGCGAACGTGCAGAACAACCAACGCTTGCGCTTTGGCTTTCCGCCCGAGGCCGATTCGGCGGGGGGCATCTATCGCTTGACCCTGCGCAGCAGCCAGGATTACGGCGTAGGTGTGTGGGCCTCGGCAGCCGAGGCCCTGGCGGACGGTGAGCTCTATGACAACGGCGCGCCGGTAGAGGGCGACCTGGTCTTTGAGACCCACCACGCCTACCCGCTGGCGCGCCTGCTGCGCGACCTGCCGGGCATCCTGGCCCCCTGGATGAGTATGCTGGCGGCGGCCCTCCTGGCGCTGGCGCTGCCGGGGCTGGCCCTGTTCGCCTGGGCGCCCCCACGCCGCCCTGTCAACGCCGCCCTGTTCGCGGCCTGGCTGCTGGCCCTGGGGCTCTCCTTTTGGCCGCTGCTGCTGCTTTGGACCACAACCCTGGGCCTGCCCCTGAGCGCGCCCGCCGCCTGGGGCATCACCCTGGCGCTGGCCGCCGCAGCCGCCGTGGGCCTCTGGCGAGGATGGCGCGCCGGGCGGCGCCTGCGCCTGGCGCCCGTGGGCTGGCCCGAGGCGACCCTGGCCGCCATCCTGACGATAGCCGTCATCGTGCGCTTGATCCAGGCCCGCGCCCAGATCGTGCCCGTGTGGGTGGACTCGGTGCACCACACGATGGTGGCCCAACTCATCGTCGAGCAGGGCCTGATCCCGGCCACGGGCGAGCCCTTTATCTCGATCAGCGGATTTCACTACCACTTTGGCTACCACGCGGGCGCCGCCGTCGTGAGCTGGCTGGCGAACCTGGCGCCCTATCGCAGCGTGCTGGGCTATGGCCAGCTCCTATCCGGACTGGCGGGTCTGCCCCTCTATGCGCTGACCGCGCACCTGATGGCGGGGCGGCGCACCCTGCCGCCCTTGGCGGCCCGCTGGGCCGGGGTCGTGGCCGCCGCCGTGCCCTCGTTCCTGACCTATATGCCCGCCTACTATCTCAGTTGGGGGCGCCATACCCAGTTGGCGGGGCTCTTGATCCTGCCCGTGTTACTGATGGCGACAATGGAGCTGGTAGAAGCCCTCACCCCGGCGAACCCCAATTGGGGTTCGCTTCCCCCTCTCCCGCGTGCGGGAGAGGGGGCGCGCAAGCGCCTGCTATGCGGCAGGACCGGCGGGGCTGAGGGCCTCCACACGCCAGCTACCCTCCTCCTCATTGCGGGCCTGGCCCTGACCCACTATCGCGTGCTGGCCTTTTACGCGGCGTTCTGGGGCGTGTACATCGCTGCTGTGTGGGCCATGACGTTATGGCGGGGGATTGCGCGCCGCGTCAACTCGCCCTCTCCCCTCTCCCGCGTGCGGGAGAGGGGGCGCAGCCCCGTGCGTCCCGCTCTGCCGCACGCGGGGGTGAGGGCCTGGCGGCGCATCCTCCCCACCCTTCGCACCCCCCTCGTCGGGCTGGCCCTGGCCGCAGGCGCGCTGGTGCTCATCGCCCCCTGGGTGGCGCGCATGATCACCGGGGCGCTGCTGCCCTTTGGTACGATCTATGGCCGGTGGTCGGCACCTGAGGGCGCCAGTACAGCCCTGCCGATCAACCTGCTCAGGGCAGAGGGCACACTCTGGCTGCTGGCGCTGGCGGGGCTGGGCTGGCTCTGGGCCATCGTGCGTCGCCGCTGGCGCCTGGCCCTCCTGGGCGCCTGGACGGCGGCCTGCGCGCTGCTGAGCGACTTGAGTTGGCTGGGGCTGCAAGGCACCTGGTTCATCCACGGCACCAGCGCCGCCATCAGCTACTGGCTGCCCGCCGGGGTGCTCATCGGGTGGCTGGCGGGCGATCTGGCGCTGGCGCCCGTACGCTGGCTGTGGGGCAGGGCCGCCAAGCGGCGACTGGCCCTGGGGCTATCGGCGGCGCTGCTGTGCGGGCTGATGGCCTCCAGCGTGGGCAGCGCGTGGGGCCAGGTGGATCGGGTCAACGAGAGCACCGTGCTGCTGCGCGAAAGCGACCTGCCCGCCATCAACTGGGTGCGCGAGCATCTGCCCGCCGATAGCCTGATCCTGATCAACACCCGCCCCTGGCAGGAGGGCATCCCGATGGGCGCAGACGCGGGCTGGTGGCTGCCCTACCTGACGGGCCACCGGGTCACCTATCCGGCGGTGCTCTATACCCACGGAGAACCAGGCTACCGCGATCCGATCCGGGCGCTGGCCCAGGCTGTGGAGACCGCCGAGGCCCTGGACGATCCCGCATTGCTGCGCATGTTGGCCAAGGCGGGCGTAACCCATGTCTTTGTGGGGACCCGTGGCGGCCCACTTGAGCCGCCACGCCTGGCCGAGCCCCATTACGTCGAGCTGTTCCGCTACGGCCCCACGCGAGTGTACCGGTTCGCGCCGCCTGCCGACTGACGGGCTACTAGTCGCTATCGCCGCAGTCGCGCTCCATCTGCGCCAGGGTCTCGGCCACCTGTTCGATGGCCACCCGCTGCTTGCGGTAGAAATCCGACTCGCTTACCGCCAGCCGCGCCACGATATCGCGGATGCGATTGCCTTGGACAAAGCGCAGATCCAGGATGTTGTAGATCAGCCACTCGGCCGAGGTCATGGAACGAGGGCCCTCGGGCTTGAGTCTCTCGATGGCCTGCAACAACACCGCCCGCACCGCCTTGGCCGGGACATTGTCGTTCTCTGGCATGGCGCGCTGCACGGCGCGCATGCGCCGCAGGGAGGACTGGCTCAGCCTGGGGCCGCCCCAGAAGTGGGCCAACGCCTCCTTGACCGCCTGCTCGAACCCGGGCGAGTGTACCGGGCTCTGCTCTAGATGCTGCAGCGCCGCCTCGCTGACGGAAAAGGGGCTGGAGCGCCACTCTTGAATCTGATCCAGCTCGGCATCCAGCGCCTGGATCAGGCCAAAGACCTGCTGTTGCAGGCGCATATCCTCCAGCGCGGTCTCGGCCCGGCGCACCAGGCCATAGCTGGCCTCCAGATCCTCGTCGCAATAGTCGGCGGCGGCGCGCGTGGTGAGAATCCCCAACAGCCCTAGAGTGGTCTGGTCGTTGCGGCTGCGCAAGGGCAGCAGCCAGTGCCCGTCGGCGGGCACAAAGTCCTCGTTGCTGAGGAACTCGTCCTGGCGGCTCTCGGCGATGCGCTCGATCAGCTGGGGCACGGAGAACTCGTGCAAAAAGCGTTCCGCCGCCGCCCGCGAGCCGGAAAAGACCCGAATCGCCAGGCTGTCATCCTGCATGGTGACGACAAAGCCCGATGGTGCGCGCAACAGGTCGCACAGAGCGATCAGCGTGTTCTCCAGGAGTTGTTGCAGGTCGGTGGTAGTCAGCAAGCGCTGATCGAGGGATTGAATCCAGGTGACCTCCTGTCGGTCGCGGCGATAGATCAGCCTATCAATGCCGGGCTTGGCCAGGCTGATCATCACTTGGAGGGTGACCACGCTGCCCGCCACGGTGACCACCATGATCGTATCGCGGGGCAGGCCCAGGATCTGGGGCACGTGGGGGATGCTCAGCATGATCGCCACCACCAGGATCGCCACCACGGGACCTCGCAGCAGGAAATGCAGCAGCCTGTGCTTGACCACGCGATCCGGCAGCAGCACGCCCTGGTAGGCCACAATATAGGCGATGACGACGGTCATCAGGGCAATGCCCACATTGCCCACCAGGGTCAGCGCCGAGACGAGGGTGCCCGAGAACGAGTGCCCCGTCGTGGGGATCAGGAGATAGGGGAACACGCCCAGGCTGGGCGCGACAAAGGCCACCATCAGATAGGCCATGCGCCGCCGCGAGGTGGATGTGAGGCAGGCGTCGCGGGCGCGGGTGATGTTCACCCAACCCGCCAGGCTGATCAGGATGTAATAGATGGCAAATGGCCGAAAGAGCGGGCCGGGCGCAAGATGATAGAGTTCGTCCTTGAGCGCCACCTGATCCACGATCAGATCGCCCAGGATCACCAGGGCAAAGGCTGCCGCGCTGACGCCATAGGCGATCCAGACGCCCCCCGACCGCCAGCGGGAACTGCCGCCGGTCGTTCTGAGCAAGGCATCGGAAAAGTGGAAATAGGCAGCGGGCACAAAGCTGATGCCCAGCCATTGGACCCGTAGCCAGAGGTTGGCAGCGGCAACGCTGTTCACGCCCCCCATCGTGACGTCAATGACGTACACCAGCGTCACAAAGGCGGTGAGAGCGCAAAAGGCCCTGGCCACGGCGCTTTTCAGGTTGTGGGTGAGGATATAGACGAACAGCGAAAAGCCGATGATGACGTTGGCGGAGGCCAGGATCGAGTTGCTCAGGTTGAGGATCGCAGTGATCGTTTGGGGTGACATGCCTGTTCGTGGTTGGCTAGAGCGTCAGCATCACAGAAGCGAGAATAACATCACGCAATAGTATACCGTCGGCGCCACAAAGAGCAAGCTATCCACCCGATCCAACATGCCCCCGTGGCCGGGAATGAGGGCGCCCGAATCTTTGACCCCCACCTGCCGCTTGATGACCGATTCGGCCAGATCGCCCAGGGTGGCCGCCGCCACGAGCGCCACGCCCAGCAGAACCCCTTGCCAATGGGGCAACCCCAGCAGCAGCCAGCCCATCAGCCAGACGGCCAGCACGCCCGTGGCCAGGCCGCCCCAGACGCCTTCCCAGCTCTTGTTCGGGCTGATCTCGGGCGCCAGGCGCCGCTTGCCCCACGTGATGCCGACGAAATAGGCGCCGCTATCGCTGACCCAGGTGCCGATCAGCGCCACGGCAACCAGGGCAAGCCCCTGATCCAGCGCGCGCAGCCGGATAAAGTAGCTGAGGCTCAGCCCGATATAGGCCGCCCCCGCCAAGGCCGTCGCCCAGGACGCCAGAGAGCCCGGGCGATTGCGGCGAAACACCTGTTCGCTCAGCAGCAGCGCCATGCCGAACCAGGTGGCCCAGCGCAGAATGCCCAATTCTGGCCACTGGCCGTCGGCGATGGCGCACAAAAGGTATAGAAGGGCCAGGGGGAGGCAGGGGTGCAAGTCAAAGCGGCGTAGCAGCGCCAGATACTCGTATCCGGCCAACAGCCCGACCAGGGCGATGGCTACCGTAAAGGGCCAGCCCCCCAGGTAGGCCACCAAGGCCACCAGGGGGATCAGCACAAGGGCGCTGGCGAAGCGTTTAATGAGCATGGCCTGCCTCCGGCAAAAGCGACTCACGAAGGGGTGGATCGTTCAGGAACCGGAGGGCAAACCTCCAAAGCGCCGTATGCGCTCTTGATAGGCCAGCAGGGCCTTGTACAGCTCCTCCCGGTCGAAATCGGGCCACAGGGTCGCCGTGCTATAGTACTCGGCGTAGGCGGCCTGCCAGATGAGAAAGTTGCTCAGGCGCATCTCGCCCGCCGTGCGGATCACCAGGTCGGGATCGGGCAGCCCCGCCGTCGTGAGACTGGCGCCGATCGCCGCCTCGTCAATCCCTTCGGGGGCCACACCCTCGCGCACCAGGGCGCGCACCGCGTCCACGATATCCGCGCGCCCGCCATAGTTGAACGCGATATTGAGGATCAGCGTCGCATTGTCGCGCGTCAGCTCTTCGGCGCGCTCGATTCGGCGCAGCAGGCCGCCCGGAATGCCCTCGCGGCGGCCGATGTGCCGGATGCGCACGCCCTGGCGGTGCAGTTCATCCAGCTCGCGATCGATCATCCGTTGGGCAAGCAGCAGCAGAGCATTCACCTCTGCCGCCGGGCGCGACCAATTCTCGGTGGAAAAGGCATACAGGGTCAAGACCTGGATGCCAAACTCGCCCGCGGCCTCTAGCACGCGGCGCAGGTTTTCCGTGCCGGCGCGGTGCCCCTGCGGCCGAGGCATGCCCCGCGCCTGGGCCCAGCGCCCATTGCCATCCATAATGATGGCCACGTGTTGTGGGATGCGCGCCAGCCCGGGGGGGCGGCCTGCACCCTCCGCCTCTTGCGGCTCGCCCATCAGAACTCCATGATCTCGGCCTGCTTTTGCTCGCCGAGCTCATCGCAGCGCTTGGTGTAATCGTCCGTGACCTTTTGCAGGTCATCGCGCGACTTGTAGAGATCGTCCTCGGAGATCTCGCCTTCCTTCTCCAAGTCGGTGATGCTGCGCAGCGCCTCGCGCCGCAGGTTGCGAATGGCCACCCGCGCCTCCTCGACGCGCCGGTTCACCATGCGGGCCAGATCGTGGCGGCGCTGGTCCGTCAGGGGCGGCACCGCCAAGCGGATCATTCTGCCGTCGTTATTGGGCGTAAGGCCCAGGTCCGATTTCAGGATGGCGCGTTCGATGGCGCTGAGGGTGCTCACGTCATAGGGGCGGATGGTGATCAGGCGCGGCTCGGGCACAGCTATCGTGGCCACCTGGTTCAACGGCATGACGGTCGAGTACGCCTCGACGCGGATGCGGTCGAGCAGGGCCGGGGTAGCGCGACCGGTGCGGATGCCCAGCAAGTCGGAACGCAGGGCGGCCACGGCCTTTTCCATGCGATCCTCTACATCCAGCAGGATATCATCAATCATGACGTTCGCTCCTTCGTATGGCAAAGAACAGCGCAAGAGGGCACGCAGCGCGCGCCCCCCGGAGAGTCAAGCCTCTCCGCTTGGCATCGTGCTCAGGAGGCAACGATTGTCCCGATGGGCTCGCCCATAGCCGCGCGGACGACGCTATCAGGCGGCTCTAGCTTGAACACCATCAGGGGCAAGTCATTGTCCATGCACAGCGACAGGGCTGTGCTGTCCATCACCTTGACGCCCATATTCAGCGCTTCGAGGTACGACAGGCGCTGAAAACGCCTGGCGCCCGCGTTCCGCAGAGGGTCCACATCATAGACGCCATCCACCTTGGTGGCCTTGAGCAAGACCTGGGCCTCGATCTCCATGGCCCGCAATGCGGCGGCCGTATCGGTGGTAAAGTAGGGGTTGCCGGTGCCCGCCCCAAAGATCACCACCCGCCCCTTTTCCAGGTGGCGGATGGCTCTACGTCGGATATAGGGCTCGGCCACGTCCCGCATCTCGATGGCCGTCTGCACACGGGTATCCACGCCCAGGCGCTCCAGGGCATCCTGAAGCGCCATCGCGTTCATCACCGTGCCCAGCATCCCCATATAGTCCGCGGTGGCCCGCTCCATGCCGTGCACCATGGCATCCGCTCCGCGCCAGATATTGCCCGCGCCGATGACGATCGCCAATTCGATGCCCAGTTCGTGGGCAGGCCGGATCTGCAGCGCAACCGACTCGACGATCGAGGGATCAATGCCGAACCCGGCAGAGCCGGCCATGAACTCGCCGCTCAACTTGAGCAGAATGCGCTGATACTTGGGATCCGCCATCACCACCTCCGCTTCTGATCGTCAGGATGCGGACAGACGCCCCGCCTAGCCCTCGATCGAGAACCTGCCAAAGCCCTTGATCAGAATGTTCTCGCCCATGCGGGCGATGCTTTCGGTCAGAATCTGCTGGATCGTCTTGGCCTCATCCTTGATAAAGGCCTGATCCAACAGGCATTCCTGCTGATACCACTTGGCCAGCTTGCCTTCCATGATGCGCTCTACGAGGTTCGCGGGCTTGCCATCGCCGATCTCGGCCATGAATGCCTCCCGCTGCGCCTGCAAGACATCCTCGGGCACGTCGTTGCGCGAGACATAGCTGGGATTGGCCGCCGCCACCTGCATCGCCAGATCGTGGGAAAGCTCGATAAAGCCGGGCGTGCGCGCCACAAAGTCGGTCTCGCAGCGCAGATCCACCACGGCGACCAGTTTGTTGCCCGGGTGCACATACGCCTCCACCCGGCCCTCAGATGCCTCGCGGTCGGCCTTTTTGGCCGCGGCCGCCAGCCCCTTTTCTCGCAGGATCTCGGCGGCCTTTTCCAGGTCGCCGCCGGTCTGCTCTAGCGTCTGCTTGCAATCTAGCACGCCTGCACCGGTCAACTGGCGCAGCTCTTTGATCAACTCCATCGAAACGGCCATTGGTTCGCCATCCTCTCTTGCTGGTTTGGCCCCTATCAGGGAAAAGCCGGGAGCGAGGCCCCGGCTTGTCGTAGCGCTAGGCTCTGCCGGCCCTAGTCCTCAGGATCGAGCTCTTCTTCATCAATGATGATGATATCCTCGTCGGCATCCACTTGGTCATCTGCATCCGGCGCAAAGGAGCGCTGCGGATAGATATCCTGCTCGTCGCCGTTGCCGCCTTCATACACATGTTCAGTGTACTCTTCGCCCTCGTCCGCCATCACCACGCCGCGCATCTGCTGGCCCTCGATCACGGCGTCGGCCATGATGGTCGTGATCAGGGCGATGGCCCGGATTGCGTCGTCGTTTGAAGGGATCACATGGTCAATGTCATCGGGATTGCAGTTGGTATCTACCATCGCCAACACCGGGATCTCCAGGCGATTGGCCTCGTGTACGGCGATATCCTCGGTCATCACATCAGCGATAAACAGCGCATCGGGAAGCTGGTTCAGGTTGCGCAGGCCGCCCAGGCGTCGCTGGAGCTTGGCCATCTCGCGATCCATCATGGTCGCTTCCTTCTTGGGGAGCATCTCCCATGCGCCGCGCTCGTGCTGTCGCTCCAGATCGAGCATGTGCTCGATCCGAGAGCGAATGGTACGAAAGTTGGTCAGTGTGCCGCCCAGCCAACGCTGGGTGATATAGGGCATACCGCAGCGCAGCGCCTGCTCGCGAATGCTCTCCTGGGCCTGGCGCTTGGTGCCCACAAAGATGATCGTCCCACCCTCCGCCGCCGTATCGCGCACAAACTCGTACGCCTGCTCGATGGCCTGGATGGTCTGCTGTAGGTCAATGATGTGGATCCCGTTGCGCTCGGTAAAGATGTACGAACGCATCTTGGGGTTCCAGCGGCGGCTACGGTGCCCAAAGTGGACGCCCGCCTCCAACAACTGCTTCATCGTCACAACTGCCACAATTCCTCCTCGTTGATACACCCGCCCCCGCTGTGTGGCGTTGACCGGCCAAAAGGCCCGGCACGAGGCCGCCGCTCCGGGGCGTGTTTGATAGGTGGGAGCCAGCTTGATCTGGGCTACCCAGCGGCCAAGTATATCACATGCCCCCTGGTCAGGCAAATGAGTTGAGCCCTCTCCCCCCTTGTGCTATACTGCCCATCGTAGCGCGAGATTACCCGTATCCCAAGGAGGGTTGCGATGCTGAGCGAAGAGCTGTTGGCCATTCTCGTGTGCCCCGCGTGCCATACCAAGGTCACGCTGCTGCACGATCGTTGGCTGGTCTGCCAGAACGAAGACTGCCGCCGCAAGTACCCGATCAAGGATGGCATCCCCATCATGCTGGTCGAGGAAGGGACCAAACACATTGATGTCTCTGTGGATGATCTGGCCGAGCGCCAGCCCTAGCGCGGCCCCTGGGCAGGAGCCCGGCAGCGCGCCCGCGCGCCTGCGGGTGTGGGCCTGGCTCGCGATCCTGTTGCTCTTGGCGGGGCCACTGGTCGCGCCCTCGGCCCAGGCCCAGGGCGCGCTTGTCTATTTCGATAGCGGCGCCAGCTATCTCTTTTCGCAAGAGCTCTTTTTCTGGGCCGAGGTCGAAACAGACGCCCCAGTGGTAGAGGCCATCCTCTTTTACGGGCGCGAGGGGACGCGCCTGGTACGCCGCATCTATCCAGAGCTCACGCCGGGCGCGCGCACCCGCGTCGAGCACACCGAGCTGCTGGACCCCGGCCAGTATGCGCCGGGCTCTCGCCTGCGCTACTGGTGGCGCCTTGTGCTGGCCTCGGGCGCCGAGGTAGATACGCCCCAACAGAGCCTGCTGTATACCGACGACGCTCAGAACTGGCAGGTCCTCTCCGGTGGGAGGGTGGATCTGCACTGGTATGGCGCGCGTTCCACCCAGGCCCAGACGCTGCTACAACTGGCCAACGAGGCCCTGGCGCGCATCGAACAAGAGATCGGCATCGCCGGCGAGCAGCGCATCCAGGTCTATGTCTATGCCAGCGAGCGGGATATGCGCGCCGCCCTGGCTACCCGCAGCGACGATTATGACGCGCGGGTGACCACCCTGGGCGTGGTGGTAGCCGAGGATACATTGGTGCTGCTGGGTTCGCACCGGGATGTGGAACGCACCCTCGCCCACGAATTGAGCCACATTGTCGTGGGCTTTGCCACCGATAACCCCTATGCCGGGCTGCCCCGCTGGCTGGATGAGGGCCTGGCCATGTACGCCGAGCGCGACCTGCCCCCAGGCAACGCGCGCGCCCTGGAGCAAGCCATCCGCGATGATACGCTGCTCTCGGTGCGCTCGATGAGCAGCTATAGCGGGCGCGCCGACGAGGTGGATCTGTTCTACGGCGCCAGCCACTCGGTGGTATCGTACCTGCTGGAGAGCTATGGCCAGGACAAGATGCGCGAGCTGTTGCAGGTCTTTCGCCTGGGCACCCACCAGGAAACGGCCCTGCGGCAAGTGTACGGGTTTGGCCTGGAAGAGCTGGATGCGCTCTGGCGGGCCAGCCTGGGCCTGGCGCCGCGCACGCTCCCCGGCGAGGCATGGTTCCCCTGGCGCGCGCCCCTTGGCTCTCACGCGCATCCCACGCCTCTCGCTGCCCGCGCCGTGGCGCGGGGCTGGCGCTGATGCCCGAGTTGCCCGAGGTCGAGCATATCGCCCGTGGCCTGCACGAGCGCTTGCCAGGGCGCACGGTGCGCGGCGTGACGGTGCGCTGGGAGCGCTGCCTGGCCGCCCACACACCGCAAGCCCTGGAGCAGGCCATCGTCGGCCTCACGTTCCAGAGCGTGTCCCGCAGGGCCAAGTTTCTGCTCTTGGAATTGCCGCCCTATTGGCTGATCGTACACCTGCGCATGACGGGGCGCCTGTTCTTCTGCGAGACGCCCCAGCCCGAATGGGAGACGCATCCCCACGTACACGTCGTGCTCGAGCTCGATGGCGATGCGCGCCTGTACTATCGCGATGTGCGCAAGTTCGGGCGGCTCTACCTGACTCGCGCCCCGCAAGAGATCGTGGGCGGCCTGGGGGCCGAGCCGCTGGCCCCCGATTTCACGGCCGAGCGCCTGGGCGACATCCTGCGGGGCCGCCGCCGCCAGCTCAAGCCGCTGCTGCTGGATCAGCGCGCGCTGGCGGGCCTGGGCAACATCTATGTGGACGAGGCGCTGTGGCTGGCCGGGCTGCATCCCCTGGTCCGCTCGGACAGCCTGAGCGATAAAGATGTGGCCCGGCTGCACGCCAGCATCCGCCAGGTGCTGCACGCCGCCCTGGCCCACGGCGGCACCACCCTGCGCGATTATCGCGGCCCCGATGGCCAGACGGGAACCCATCAGCACGCCCTGGCCGTCTATGGGCGCGCCCAGACTCCGTGCCTGCGTTGCGGCGCCCCGATCCGGCGGATCGTCGTGGGGCAGCGGGGCACCCACTATTGCCCCGCCTGCCAGCCTGCGCCGCCCACCCTTGAGGAGATGTCGGATGACGACCTTGCCGCCCGTTCCCCCTGACCTTGCCGATGCGCTGGCAGCCTATGAGGGCGATCCTCCCGCGCCGTTGACCTGCGAGGCCGTCCGCCAACTGGCCCGAGAGCACGGCCTGGCGCCACGGGTCGTCGAGATCGCCGCCCTGCAGCGCCAGATCGCGCCGGAGCGCTACCGCCGCAACCTGGGCACCGTGGGCTGGGCGGGCCAGATCGCCCTGTTGCAGGCGCGGGTGGCCGTGGTGGGCGCGGGCGGGCTGGGGGGCTGGATCATCGAGGCCCTGGCGCGCATGGGCGTGGGCCAGCTAGAGATCATTGACGGCGACGTGTTCGAGGAGAACAACCTGAACCGCCAACTGGGCTGCACCGAGGCGAGCCTGGGCCGCCCCAAGGCCCAAGTGCTGGCCGAGCGGGTGGCCGCCATCAACAGCGCCGTGGTTGTCCGGCCCCATATCGCCTGGGTAAGCGAGACCAACTCCGTGGAGCTGCTGCGCGAGGTTGACCTGGTCGTGGATGCGCTGGATACCCTGCCCGCCCGGTTCGTGGTGCAGCGAGCGGCGGCGGCCCTGGGCGTGCCGCTGGTGCACGGCGCCATCGCCGGATACACCGGCCAGGTAATGACCATCCTGCCGGGCGACCCCGGCCTGGAGGCGCTCTATGGCCCCGGCCCGCACCCCGAACGGGGTGTGGAGGTGGAGCTGGGGAACCCCTCGGCCACGCCCATGATGGTGGCCGCCTGGCAGGCGCAGCAGGTGGTCAAGCTGCTCACCGGAGCCGAGCAGGGGCTGCTGCGCATGAGGCTGATGCTGCTGGATGCCCAGGCGGGCGACGTGACCATCATCTCGCTGGGGGGATGAGCCACATGCCGAGCCAGGGCGCGCTGCCGGCCCGCGTCCCTAGCGCCGACGGGCGCCCCCTACGGGCTCGACTGCGGGCGCTTTGGCGGCGGCCTCCTCGGGCGAGAGTCCCTCGCGCAGGCAACACTGCTTGTATTTCTTGCCGCTGCCGCAGGGGCATGGGTCGTTGCGGCCCACTTTGCCGCCTGCCTTGCGCGGCTGGGCCGCCCCACTGCCCTCGGCTGCCGCCGAGCCCGAATACTGCAGGCGCTGGCGGCGCACCGGCTGTACGCGGGTGACCTCCAGGTTCAGGACAAAGTTGGCCACATCGCTCTGGATATCGCCCATCAACTGCTCAAAGGCCAGGAACGCCTCACGCTTGTACTCTACCAGCGGGTTGCGCTGCCCGATGGCCCGCAAGCCGATGCCGTTGCGCAGCTCGTCCAGCGCCGTCAGGTGGCGCACCCAGCGCGTATCAATCACGCGCAAGAGCAGCAGCCGCTCCAACTGGCGCATGCCCTCCGGCCCCAGGTGCTCTTCGCGGCCATCGTAGCTCTTTTCCGCCAGGGCCAGCACCTGCTCGGTGATCTCGTCGGCGTCCATGCCCTTCCAGGTGGCCACCGAATGGCTCTCGGGCAGGCGGATCATGCGGTTCACGGTATCGTGCAGCGCCGCCAGGTCCCAATCGTCCTCATAGCCCTGGGTATGGCTCTGGATGATGCGCCGCAGCTCGCCCTCCAGGATATCCCACACGATAGGGCGCAGGTTGGCCTCGCCCAGGATCAAGCGGCGTTGATCATAGATCACGTGGCGCTGCTGGTTGACCACGTCGTCATACTCGAGCAGGTGCTTGCGCATGTCAAAGTTGTGGCCCTCGACGCGCTCCTGGGCGCCCTCGATGGCCTTGTTGACCATGCCATGTTCCAGCGGCAGGTCTTCTTCCACGCCCAGGCGATCCATGATGCGCGCCACGGCAGGGCCGCCAAAGCGCAGCATCAGGTCGTCCTCCAGCGAGACGAAAAAGCGCGATGAGCCCGGGTCCCCCTGGCGACCCGCGCGACCGCGCAACTGGTTGTCAATGCGCCGCGCCTCATAGCGTTCGGTGCCGATCACATGCAACCCGCCCGCCGCCAGCACGATCTCGCGGTTGGCGGCGCAGCGCGCCTTGGCCTCGGCCAGCGCTTGCTCCCACATCTCGGGCTCCATCGCGCTCAGGTCCACACCCTGGTGGCGCAGCTCGTCGCGGGCCATGCCCTCCGGGTTGCCGCCCAGCAGAATGTCCACGCCGCGCCCGGCCATGTTGGTGGCGATGGTGACGGCGCCGGGCCAGCCCGCCTGGGCGATGATCTGGGCCTCGCGCTCGTGGTACTTGGCATTGAGCACCTGGTGGGGGATGCCCCTGCGTCGCAGCATCTCCGAAAGCCGTTCCGAGGTCTCGATGGCCAGGGTGCCCAGCAGCACGGGCTGCTGGCGCCGGTGACACTCTTCCACCTCGTCAATCACCTTGCGATACTTGACTTCCGCCGTCTTGTAGATCACGTCCACATGATCCTCTCGGATCAGCGGTTCGTGGGTCGGGATCACCATCACTTCGAGGTTATAGATCTGGGCGAACTCTTCCGCCTCGGTCTCGGCGGTGCCCGTCATGCCGGCCAGCCGCCGGTACATGCGGAAAAAGTTCTGGAAGGTGATGGTGGCCATGGTGAGGCTCTCGCGCTGCACACGCACGTTTTCCTTAGCCTCAATGGCCTGATGCAGCCCTTCGGAGTAGCGCCGCCCGTGCATCAAGCGCCCGGTGAACTCGTCCACGATGATCACCTGCCCGTTGACCACCACATAGTCGCGGTCGAGCTGGAACAGGGCATGGGCCTTGAGGGCGTTGTCGAGGTAGGGGGTCATCTCGTAATGCTCGGGCGCGTACAGGTTGTCCACACCCAGGGAGCGCTCGACCTTGTTGATCCCCTCCTCCGTGATGGTCGCCATGGTGCGCTTTTCATCCACGGTGTAATCCACTTCCTCGCGCAGCCGGGCGGCGATCTGGGCAAAGCGCCGGTACTGGTCGGTGGATTCCTCTGCAGGAGCGGAAATGATCAGCGGCGTGCGCGCCTCGTCAATGAGGATGTTATCCACTTCGTCCACGATGGCAAAGTACAGTTCGCGCTGGACGCAATGCTCGATACTCACCACCATGTTATCGCGCAAGTAATCGAACCCGAACTCGTTGTTGGTGCCGTACGTGATGTCGGCCTGATATGCCTCGCGGCGGCTGCACGGGCGCAGGTTCAGGTAGCGGTCGTCCGCAGCGGGATAGTGGGGATCATAGAGGAACGAGCCCAGGGAAGGGTCCTCGCCCTGCGACTGGATCACGGCGACGGAGAGGCCCAGCAGGTGATAGATGGGGCCCATCCACTGGGTGCCAACCTTGGAAAGGTAGTCGTTGGGCGTCACCAGGTGGGCGCCGCGCCCCGTCAGCGCCGCCAGGTAGAGGGGCAGGGTCGCCGCCAGGGTCTTGCCTTCGCCCGTCTTCATCTCCGCAATCATGTTGCGGTGCAGGACGATGCCGCCGATCATCTGCTCGTCAAAGTGGCGCAGTCCGGTGCCGCGCACGCTGGCTTCGCGCACGGCAGCATAGGCCTCGGGCAGGATCTCGTCCAGCACGCGGCGCTCAGCCTTGTCCTGGTCGTCCTTGAGGGCATCTATCTCCTGCTTGAGGGAGCGCCGCCGGGCTTCGTCCACCTCCCGATCCGCCTCTTCCTGGAGAGCTGCAATGCGTTCTTTGAGATCGGCGGTTTCGCGATGGAGCCGGGCGCGATAGTCCTCGGTGAGAGCGCGCAGCTCCTCATCGGATTTGGCCTGCATCGTCGGTTCGAGGGCGCGGATCTGATCCACCAGCGGCATCAGCTTGGCGACTTCGCGTTCATTTGGATCGCCCCATAGCGCCTTGAATAGCTTGAGCATCGGTTCGGTCGCTCCTCACCTGTTGTGTATGGTCATCCAGCCTGCAAGCCAGGCTTGAGGTCTAGCTCACCGATTATACCACGGAACCGTCCGTGGCGTGAAAGGGGGGATGACGGAGGGAAACGCAACGGGCCGAGCGCAGATGCGCCCGGCCCGTCTATGATACAGGGACCTGCGAACCGATCAGCCCGCCAGCAACGCCAGGATCACGCCGCCGGCCATAACCGAGGCGATCTGCCCCGCCGTGTTCGAGGCCATGGCGTGCATCAGCAGGAAATTGTTGGGGTCCTCTTCCTGGCCGATCTTTTGTACCAGGCGGGCCGACATGGGAAAGGCCGAGATGCCGCAGCCGCCCAACAGCGGGTTGATGCGCCCGCCCGAGAGCAGCGACATGAACTTGCCAAAGAGCACGCCCGCCGCCGTATCCAGGATAAAGGCCACCAGGCCCATGGCCAGGATCAGCAGCGTATCGGGGCGCAAAAAGTCCTTGGCCACCATGGTCGAGCCGATGGTGATGCCCAGGAAGGTGGTCACGATGTTGGCCAACTCGTTCTGAGCCGCCTGGCTGATGCGCTCGACGACGCCCGCCTCGCGCACCAGGTTGCCGAACATGAGCATGCCGATCAGAGGCGTCGCCTCAGGGGCGATCAGGCCCGCCACCAGCGTTACCGCGATGGGAAAGACGACGCGGGTCGTCTTGGAGACCGGGTGCGACGTGTAGGGCATACGGATCATGCGCTCTTTGCGCGAGGTCAGCAGCCGCATCACCGGCGGCTGGATGATGGGCACCAGCGACATGTATGAATAAGCCGCCACGGTGATAGGGGCCACCAGGTTCGGGGCCAGCCTGGCCGCCACAAAGATAGACGTGGGGCCATCGGCGGCGCCGATGATGCCGATGGAGGCCGCCTCATTGATGCTAAAGCCAAAGGCCGTAGCCAGTAGCATCGTGCCAAAGATGCCGAACTGGGCCGCCGCCCCAAACAGGGCATAGCGCGGGTTCTCCAGCAGTGGGCCAAAGTCGGTCATGGCGCCGATGCCGATGAACACGAGGCTGGGGAACAGCTCGCTCTCGATGCCCACGTCATAGAGCAGCTTGAGCAGGCCGCCCTCCTCCACCATGCCGGTGTTGGGGATATTGGCCAGGATACAGCCCAGACCAATGGGCAGCAGCAACAGGGGCTCGTATTCGTAGCGAATGGCCAGCCAGATGAGCACGCCGCCCACGGCCATCATCACCACGCTGAGAATATCCAGCCCCATGATCCCTTTGAGCAGGTTTTCCAGTGCGAGAAAATCCATCCTGGATATGCCTCCCCTTAGCCTAGGGTGACCAGGGGATCGTCAAAGGCCACATTCTGACCCACGCGCACGTGGACTGCCTTGACGGTGCCAGAGGCCGTTGCGCCAATGGGCATCTCCATCTTCATGGCTTCCAGCGTGCAGACGGGGTCGCCCTCGCTGATGACATCGCCCACCTGCACGGCCACCGAGAGGATCTTGCCAGGCATAGGCGCGCCGATGGCCTGGCCGGCCACGGATCCGGCGGGCGCGGGGGCGGGCTCTTCTGCCTTGGGCTCTGCAGGGGCCGTTGACGCTGCGGCAGCGGGCGCTGCGGCAGCAGGCGCGGTAGCGCCGGGAGCAGCAGCCGCCGCAGCGGCAACCTCACGGAACGTAACGCTCTTCTGAACGCCGTTCACCGTCACCGTAACAGGCGAGCGCGATACATCGCCCACCTCGACCACAAAGGTCTGCCCATCAATGACCAGTTCAATCGTTGCCACAGTGTCCTCCTCCTACTCCATAGCCCCGAGACGGCCCTGGCTCTTCCAGTTGCCGGGGCCAGGTTCAACGGCGATTACGGTGACGATCTCTCCTTGCGACGGCACGTCATCCTCGATGACGGGGCGCTCCCACGGCATCGGTACGCGACCATACGTGGCCACGGGCGCATAAAGCGCCTGCCCTCTTTGCTGACCCAACACCAGAGCCACGGCCAGCGCCGCAGCCTGATCCGCCAGGCCGGACGCGGCCTTGGGGGCCGCCGCCACGGGCCCGGCGCTCACAGGCGCGGGCCTGGCGCGGGGCGCCTCGGGCGCAGCCGCCGGGGGTCGAAAGATCTTGTCCAGCGCCCAGATCAGCACCGCGACGATCACCAGCGACATAAAGACCAGCACCATGCCAACGGCGGTAACCTGCAATCCTTGCGTGAACGTATCCATGCTCCTTGTTATTCCCCTCCCATATGAGGCTGGGCCGACGCACAGGCCGCCGGCCCAGATAGATGCTCCGTTAGCGCGAACCCTGCACCCGCGAGGAAACCTTCCACAACGAGTACGAGGGCGAAGGCTGAGACGATTGCGGCGTGGCCATCACGGCCTTGGGCCGGGCGATGGGGGCCGGAACCTGGCCTTCCTTGGCAAAGATGCGCGGCTCTTCGATGGGCGTTACCTTGCCAGCGCGGCGCAGCTCAAAGAACTCGCGCGCCTCGCGCGGGAAGAGGGCGTACGAGATCACGTCCTCTTCGCTCTGGGCCAGGTCGCCGATCTCTTCTTTGGCCTTGTCATAGCCGGGCTCCAGCAGGTCCGCCGGGCGCACACCGATGGGCTCGCGGTCGCCCACGGCCATCTTGAGCACGTCGGGGTTGATCTCTGCCGGGGGCCGACCGTACATACCGATGCAGTAATCGCGCACCTCTTGCAGGATGATCTTGTAGCGCTCGCCCGTCAGGACGTTCATCACGGCCTGGGTGCCGACCATCTGGCTGGTCGGGGTAACCAGGGGCGGAAAGCCCAGGTCCTCGCGCACGCGCGGCAACTCTAGCAGCACCTCTTCGTAGCGGTGCAGCGCGTTCTGCTCACGCAACTGGTTCACCAGGTTCGAGAGCATACCGCCCGGCACCTGGTAGAGCAGCACGCGGATATCGGCCGTGGTCAGGCCGGATTCAAAGCGCGAGAGGTGCTCCGAGCGCACCTTGGCAAAGTAAGAGGCAATCTCGGAGAGAAGCGTCAGGTCCAGGCCCGTGTCGCGCTCGGTACCGCGCATCATGGCCACAAAGGGCTCGGTGGGCGGCTGAGCGGTCCCGCCGCCGATAGAGGAGATGGCCGTATCCACGATATCCACGCCCGCCTCGGCGGCCTTGCACAGCGCCGCCATGCCAAAGCCGGCGGTCTCATGGGTATGGAACTGGACCGGGAGCCCCACCTCATCCTTGAGCCGCTTGACCAGGGTATAGGCATCATAGGGGGCGCACAGGGCCGCCATGTCCTTGATGCAGATCGTATCCGCGCCCAGCTCCTTGAGCGCAAGGGCCATCTCGACAAAGGCATCGTCGTTGTGCACCGGGCTCAGGGTATAGCAGATGGCGCCCTGCACCTCGCCGCCGTGCCGCTTGACGGCGCGCATGGCGGATTCCATATTGCGCACGTCGTTCAGCGCATCAAAGATGCGAAACACGTGCATCCCGTTCTCGATGGAGAGCCGGACGAACCGGTCCAGGATATCATCAGGATAGTGGCGATAGCCCAGGATGTTCTGGCTACGCAGCAGCATCTGCAGCTTGGTGGTGGGAATGCGCTCGCGCAACAGCCGCAGGCGCTCCCAGGGGTCCTCTTTGAGGAAGCGCATGGCCGAGTCAAAGGTGGCCCCCCCCCACATTTCCAGGGAGTAATAGCCCACCTGTTCGAGCTTGTCCGCGATGGGCAGCATGTCGCCGGTGGACATGCGCGTCGCCAGCAGGCTCTGGTGCGCATCGCGCAGGATCGTATCGGTGATTTTTACAGGATTGGTTGCCATGTTGGTATCTCCAGGTTACAGAGGCATATTGGCATGCTTCTTGGGGGGCACACTATCTCTCTTGTTTTGCAGCATCTGCAGCGCGTTGATCAGCACAGCGCGGGTGCGGCTGGGCTCGATCACGGCATCCACATAGCCGCGCGAGGCTGCTTGGTACGGGTTGGCGAATTTCTCGCGATACTCGGCCAGCAGGCGCGCTCGCATCGCCTCGGGATCGGCAGCCTCGGCCAGCGCGCGCCGGTGGATGACGCCCACAGCGCCCTCAGGGCCCATGACGGCGAACTCGGCCGAGGGCCAAGCCACATTATAGTCGCTGCGCACATGCTTGGAGCTCATGACGATATAGGCGCCGCCGTAGGCCTTGCGCAGCACCACGGTCAGCTTGGGCACCGTCGCCTCGCAGTAGGCATAGATCAGCTTGGCGCCCTCTTTGATGATGCCGCCGTGCTCCTGGGCCACGCCGGGCATGAACCCGGGCACGTCCACAAAGGTTACCAGAGGCACGTTGAACGCATCGCAAAAGCGCACAAAGCGCGCAGCCTTGGCCGAGGCGTCAATATCCAGCGCGCCGGCCTTGACGTTGGGCTGGTTCGCCACCACGCCCACGACCCGGCCATTCAGCCGGGCAAAGCCGACCACGATATTGGCCGCGAACGCGGCGTGCACCTCAAAGAACGTGCCCATGTCCATCACCTCGCGGATCACCTTGGTGACGTCATAGGGCGCGTTGGGCTCGGCGGGCACCATGCTGTCCAGCGCATCCTCGGCCCGCGTGGGGTCATCCTGCGAGACGACCGCCGGGGGGTCTTCCAGGTTGTTCTGGGGCAGGTAGCTGAGCAGGATGCGCACCATATCCAGCGCCTGATCCTCGCTCTCGGCGGTAAAGTGGGCCACGCCGCTCTTGCCCGCGTGTACTTGGGCGCCGCCGAGTTGATCAAAGGTCACGTCCTCATGGGTAACCGACTTGACCACCTCGGGGCCGGTGATGAACATGTGGCTGGTCTCGTCAACCATGATGACAAAGTCGGTCAGCGCCGGCGAATAGACGGCGCCACCCGCGCAGGGGCCCATAATAACCGAGATCTGGGGCACCACGCCCGATGCCAGCGAATTGCGCAGGAAAATGTCGCCATAGCCGCCCAAGGAGAGAATGCCCTCCTGGATGCGGGCGCCGCCTGAATCGTTCAGCCCGATCACAGGCGCGCCATTCTTGAGCGCCAGATCCAGCACCTTGACGATCTTGGCAGCGTGGGCCTCGCCCAGAGAACCGCCCAGCACCGTGGCATCCTGGGCATAGACGTAGACCAGGCGGCCGTTGATGGTGCCATAGCCGGTCACAACGCCGTCGCCCAGGGTGATGCGCTCGCCCAGGCCAAACTCCTGGCTGCGGTGCGTCACAAACGCATCCAGCTCTTGGAATGTGCCCGCGTCCAGCAGCTTTTCCAGCCGCTCGCGGGCCGTCATTTTGCCCTTGTCATGCTGGCGAGCGATCGCCGCCTCGCCCCCCCCCAACTTGGCCTCCGCCTGAAGCTGGCGTAGCTGCCCGATCTTTCCGGTGGAAGTCATGTTTCCTCCCTTTGACACACTATGAATTCCAAACCTCGAGGGCCACATTGGCTTCCCCGAGGATCTCACGCGCTAGCTCGTCTGGATACCCGTTCAGCCACACCACGCGCAGAATGCCCGCGTTGATGATCATCTTGGCGCAGGTGACGCATGGTTGATGGGTGACATAGATCGTGCCGCCCTGGGTCGAGACGCCGTGCAGCGCCGCCTGGATGATGGCGTTCTGCTCGGCGTGCAACCCGCGGCAGATCTCCTGTCGCTGGCCCGAAGGGATGCCCAGCCGCTCGCGCAGACAACCTACCTCATCGCAATGGGCCAGGCCGCTGGGCGGACCGTTGTATCCAGTACAGAGGATACGCTTGTCTCGCACAATGACGGCGCCTACGGCGCGCCGCAGACAGGTAGACCGGGTGGCCACCTGTTGGGCGATCTCGACGAAATACTGATCCCACGAAGGTCTCATCGCTCCACTATGGCCTTTCGGAATGCTTGCCCTGTGACGGGCATGACCTCAACGAACATGTTGAGGATCGCCTCTGCATAGGCGCGGTGCTCGGCCTGGGCGTGCTTGTCAATGCGCTTCTCGATCCAGTTCATCAGCGACCAGGCGTTGACCGTCCAGATGAACTCGGTATAGACGCCCAGCCCCAGGACCGAGCGGGCCTGTTCCTTGGGCCACCCCTGGGCGATCAGCGTCTGATAGAGATCGAAGGAAGCTTCCATGTGGGCCACATACGCGGCGCGGCCCTCCTCACGCTCGGCGGGGATATAGTACTCGCGGGCAGCGATGCAGTAGCGCAAGCTCTTTTCGTTGAATGTGCAGATGCGGTGCCGCATCCACTGCCGGGCGACAAAGAGGGGGCACTTGACGCCGAACCGAAAGACGGCGTGCTCAAAGACGGTGTTGTGTTTGGGGGTGGCGCCGATCAGGCGCTGAATGAGCCGCTCATCGGCGTCGGGGGTGCGAGCGGTGGATTGGTAACAGATGCGCGCCCCTCGGACCACGGCGGCATCCCCGCCCATCAGGTCCTCGAGTTGCACCCAGCCCTTATCCAGTACGATTGTGCGACCAGGCAGCTCGCCCAACGCCAGGCCCCTTCCATAACGCGACAAACGCCCCACAAGCGCCAACTATGGACTATAGCAGAAACGGCGCAAACCGCCTAATTGCGCCTTGTCATCGCAGGGCGGTATGCGGGACGCCTATGCTTGCTCGAACCGGCGCCCGAGTGCAGCCGGCGGGGTGCCCTGCAGCACGGCATGTACCAGAGGCCGCAGGCGCCGGGGCAAGTACAGCTCCACCCCGCTCAGATCGCCGCTCACCAGCAGCAGTGCCAGGATCATCAGGGCAAAGGGGGCCGCCTGAAAGACCTGCGTCGGGATGTTGGGATAGTTGGGCTGCAGGAGGCTGCCCAGCGACTTGAGCGCGCCAAAGAGATAGGCCCCCAGGGCCACACGGAAGGGGTGCCAGCCGCCAAAGATGACGATGGCCAGGGCGATCCAGCCCATGCCGGCGGTGTGGCGGTGGCTCCACCCCAGCTTGACGTTCAGCGAATAGGCAGCGCCTGCAGCGCCCACCAGCGCGCCGCCGACAGCGGTATAGATGAACCGCAGCCGGTTCACATTGATCCCGCGCGCATAGGCCGCCTCGGGCCGCTCGCCCACGCTGCGCAGCCGCAGGCCCGCCTGGGTGTGCATCAGCCAGATCCACGACAGTACGATCAAGAGATAGCTGGCGTATACGATCAGGTTCTGATCAAAGAACACCCGTCCGATATAAGGGATGCGCGAGAGCCCCGAGATCGCCAAGGCAGGCACGCTGGGCCCTGGCTTGCGCACATACGGGAGCCCCACAAAGGAACTCAGATCGGCCATCAGCAACGTGAGCACAAAGCCGACGGCCACCTGGTCTTGATAGAGGACGATGCTGGAAAAGGCCACCAGCAGGGCGATCAGCGCGCCCACGACCATCGCCAGCGCAAAGCCCAGGGTGACGCTGCCCGTGAGCAAGGCGACGGCGAACCCGGCCATGGCCGCCAGCAGGATACTCCCATCCAGCGACAGGTTCACGATGCCGGCGCGCTCGGTGAACATCTCGCCGATGCCTGCAAAGACCAGCGGCGCCGAACTGGCGATCACCGAACGAATCGTTTCTGCTATCAGGGCCTGATCCATCCCCTCAGCCTCTCAGTGTCTCGATGCGGCGACGCACGCCGTTCACCAACAGGAAGAAAAGCACCACGCTGCCCTGCAGGATGCCGCCCAGCGAGGAATCGAGCTGCATACGCAGCTCCAGGCGCGGGCTGCCCACCTGCACCGAGGCAAAGAAAAAGACCACCAGCGGCACCCACTTGGCCTGCAGGCCCGAAAGCAGCACCACCAACTGCGAAAGATAGCCATAGCCCCCCGTGATCTGGGGGATCAGCCGCCGGTAGATGGCCGTGGTCTGCATCGAGCCGCCCAGCCCGGCCAGCGCGCCGCACACCACCAGCGCCAGGATGATGTTACGGCGGGTGTCAATCCCCATGCGATAGGCGGAGCGAGGATTGCTCCCCAGCGCCTTGAGCACCAGCCCCCAGCGGGTATCGCGCAGGATCAGGTACACTACAATGATGGCCGCCGCCGCCAGCAGGATCGCCAGCCAACTGGCGCGGGTGGCGCCGATGGTCGGCATCCAGGCCGCGCGCGGAAAGGGCAGGGTGCCGCTCATGGTGGCGCCGCCCGGGGGCTTCCAGGGGCCAAAGATCAGATAGTTGGTGAGCGCCGAGGCCACAAAGTTCAGGCCCAGCCCGGCAAAGATCTCGTTGATGCGGCCCCAGGTGCGCAGCAGGCCGATCAGGACGCCCCATAGGCCGCCGCCCAGCAACCCCGCCAGGATTGTCAGCGGCAGCATGATGGCCGGCGGCGCCGAAATGCTCTGCACCACCCAAGTGGTCATCAATGCGCCCGCGATCATCTGGCCCTCGACGCCGATGTTCCATAGCCCGGCAGCAAACGTGATCAGCATGCCCGCCGAGGCCAACATCAGGGGCACCATGGCAGTGGCGATATCGGCGATCTTGGCGCCGCTCTCGAATGCGCCCCCGATCAGGTTGCCATAGGCCGCCCAGGGGTTGGCGCCCGCTGCAAAGAGCACCAACGTCGTCGAGAGTAGCGTCAGCAGAAAGGGTGCCAGGCCCAACAGGGCTCGGATGATGGGGCGCCTGGTCACAGGTTCACCCCCCCAATCATATAGCCCAGGGCCTCTCGGGTGATCTCGTTGCTGGCCACCGGCTGCGACGCGCGCCCGCCGGAGAATACGATGATGCGGTCACTATGGTCCACCATCTCATCCAGGTCGGTTGAGGTAAAGAGGATCACGGTGCCCTGCTCGGCGCGCTCGTGCAAGGTCTGCCACACCCAGCGCTCTGAGCCCAGGTCGAGCCCGCGGGTGGGGTGTTCCAGGATCAGGACACGCAGCGCTTCGGGCAGCAGCGCCAGCAAGGCCCGTTGCTGGTTGCCGCCGGAGAGCTCTTGCACGCGGGAGCTTGGAGCGCCCACCACGTTGTATTGCCCGATCCTCTCCCGAGCCCGCTGCTCCGCTGCCTCCCAGTCCACCAAAAAGCCCCCATCGCCGGAAGCCAGGGCAAAGTGCTCGCGCAGGGTGAGCCCGCCGATCATGCCTTCCTCCAGGCGAGCGGCGGGCACCAGCGCCACGCCGGCCCGAAGGAACTCGAAATAGGACCGGCGCGTCATATCGCGTCCGTTGAGCAGAATCTGCCCACTGTGGCTCTTGAGAATGCCAGCGCAGGCCTCCATGAACAGCCGCTGGCCGCTGCCCTCGAGCCCGGCCAGGCCGATCACCTCGCCAGCACACGCCTGTAGCGAGATCGGCTCCAGATCCAACCGATAGGTGCGCACCGTCAGATCCTGCACCACGAGCACCGGCTCGCACGAGGCCCGCGATTCGATCACCGCCGCCGGCATCGAGCGGCCAAACATGAGCTGCACCAAGCCCTCGCGGTCAAAGGGCGCGACTTGAGCGCCCGTCACCTGCCCATTGCGCAACACAGTGGCCCGCGAGCAGAGCGTCTCCACGTCCTCCAGCTTGTGCGAGACGAAAATCACCGTCAGCCCTTCATCGGCCAAACGGCGCAAGGTCTCGAACAGCAGCTCCTTCTGGGGCGCCGAGATGCCCGTGGTGGGCTCATCCAGGATGATGACGCGCACGCCCAGGGCCAGCAAGCGCACCAGCTCGAGCTGCTGGCGCTCGCCTACGGTCAACCTGCTCACCGGGTCGTTGGGTTGCAGGCTCATGCCAAAGCGCCGGCAGAGGGTGAACAAAAGGCGCTGGGCCTGTCGCCGGTGCGGCAGGATATCGCGCGTCAGCCCAAGGGAAAAGTTGTCCAGCACCGACATGGCGGGCACGTCCAACGGATCCTGGTGGAGCATGCCGATCCCGTGGGCGATGGCCTCGGCGGGCGAGGTGAAATGTGCAGGCGCGCCATCCAGGTAGATGGCGCCTGCATCTGCCTGCTGATAGCCCGAAAGGATCTTCATCAGCGTGGTCTTGCCGGCGCCGTTCTCTCCCAAGAGGCCCTGGATCGTGCCTCCTTGGATGCTCAAAGAGACGCCGATATTGGCGCGTACTCGTCCAAAGGTCTTGTCGATGTCTACAAGATCTATCCGCATCTATCTATACCAGCACAAAAAGAGGGGGGGGTAGAGCCGGGTGACCCTACCCCCCGCCAACCCCTAGTTGCTTGCGCCTTCCATGCCCTCAAGGAGCTGGGGCAGATACCAGATCTGATCCGGGGTAGCCTCCTCGCCAGCGGCGAGATAAGGCGACCCATCTTGCAGGTTCAGCGGCCCCACAAAGACCTTGGCCTGGCCGCTACCCAAAGCAGTAATGTACTCCCACAGGGTGGCCTCTTCCTCGTCGGTCAGGCCATCGCCCATCATAAAGCCGACAGCCGAGCGATCATGATCGTTGATGTCTGCCCAATAGGGGCCTTCCCACTCCCAGAACTGGGTGTGCCTGCCCTGGCGCGCCGCCTCGATAAAGCGCAGGTAAGCGGGGGTCCAGTTAAAGTACGGGGTGCCCAGGCAGACCTCGGTCTTGATATTGCACGCGCCCTCATAGTCGTACGGAATGGCCCACACGGTCTCGCCCCGGTCGGCGCGCTGCCCTGCCACCACGATGGCTTCGGTGGTATCAATGCCAGAAATCAGCACATCAACACCTGTATTGAACAGATCGTTGGCCACATCGGTCGGGTCCAGCGTCACACCGGGGATGTTGAACCAGAAGCCGATCCAGGTGACGACAAAGCGCAGGTCGTTGGGGTTGCCGCCACGATAGGTCTCGTAGCAGTGGCGGGCGCCCAGATACGCCGAGGCCGCCAAACGGCGCGTCTCCGCGTTCACCAAGGGGCCCAGGTAGCCGATGGCGCCGGTCTCGGTCTTGAGAGCCGCCACGCAGCCGGCGATGGCCTTGCCGTACTCCATCTGCCCCATATAGTTGGCAACGTTGCCGGGCGCGACGCCGGTCTTGGCGTGATCACCCGAGATGTGGATGAACGGAATGTCGGGGTACTTGGCTGCCACCACATCGGTATCGGCGGCAAAATCGTCGGAGGTGGTCAGGATCATCTGGGCGCCGTCGTTGATCATGTCGTCCACCACCTGCTCCAGGGTGGTGTTCGGGCGATCCGCTCCGTTCACCTTGTCCAGATAGATCATGCGCACGTTATCGAGCCGCTCCTCCACATTGCGGGCGGCCACATAGTGGGCCTCGCTCCAGCCGTGGTCGTTAAAAGGCCCCACCAGCACAACCCCGAACACAAACTCGTCGCCCGCCTCGGCAGCCACCTCTTCAGCAGGCTCTACCTCAACCTCTGTGACCACTTCGGGCGTAACCTGAGCCGTGGGCTCGGTGGTGCCGCCACAGGCCGCCGCCAACACGGCCACCAGCGCAAGCACCAAAAGGGTCTTCCAGCCTACACTCTGCTTTCCCATCGACAGAACTCCTTTCCTCCCATACTCCCATCCGAATCCTACGAGCCCTATCTGCCACTCAGGAGCATATGCCAAGGCCCCTGACGCAGAATCAACGACGACCAGGCATCATCGTCTGGGCCGTCGTTGGACGCACCGATTCTAGCACACATTCGCCGGCGTGTCGAGAAGATTCGCGCCGGTTTCGGCGGCCTCCTCCATCACCGCGCGTTGGGCACAATGATGCGGGTGGCGATATGCCGCAAATAGTTGGTCACATCATAGCTTTTCCAGTCCGGGTTCATGGCTCCTACGGTAAAGACCGCCCAGCCGATGACATAGTCATCTTTTTGCAGCTCCCGGTCGTACCAATCGAGCTGCGGGAGATAGACCTCCAGCGGGTTGCCGCCCAGGCCGCTCTCGGCCCAGTAAGCGCCGAAATCGAGCCAGCCGTGGGCATTGGCGGGGCCGGGCCGGTTCGTCACCAGGCCATCCACGCCCGCCTCCGAGATCACCAGAGGGATCACCAGGCCGCGGGGGATCAAGAAATCCTCATACCACCAGCGGTAACGCAGCGCCAGGGCCCCGCGTTCCGGATGGTTGGGTTGGCCGGGCAGCCCGGCGCCCACCGCCCGATCCATGACGGGTGCGTCGTATTCGTGCAAGGTCAGGATGCCGCCGTGCTCCTTGGCCGCGCGCACCGCCGGTAGAAACGCCTCGAATTCTTCCCACTCGGGCACGCCGGCGGAAAAGGCGCCGATGGCGGTCCGCAAGCCATGGTCCGCCATAGCGCGCACGCGCTCCGCCTCAAAGCGGGCATACCATGCCATACGGCCCTTGACATCAGGCTCGTTGTATCCCTCCCAATAGTGCACGGCGGGGTGCTGCAAATAGGTGGCCAGGTTCTGCGCCACAAAAGCGCGGGCCAGGGCCTCTGGATCGCCCTCCATCGGCTGCGGATGCATCAGCCGCGCCACGATGATGGTTTGGGGCGAAGCCTCTTTCACCTCGGCCACAAAGCCCAGGTCGCCGATCGGCTTGATGACTGCCGGCAGCATGCGCCGCACAAACTCCATGATCTCGGGCGAGTTATTCCATTGCACGTGCAGACCCAGCTTGCTGCGGCTGGGCTGGGAGAGCGGCGCCGGCCAGGGCAACGTCGGCGTGGGCGTGGGAGAGGGCAGCGGGGTCGGCTCGAGGGTGGGCGAGGGCGTTGGTGTGGGCAAGCCGAGCGCTTCCCGGCTGCCCGTGAACGGCACATAGAATCTCCAAGCCAGCTCTTCCGCGGTCGGCGTTACCGATGGTGTGGCGGATGGCGTGGCGGATGGCGACGGCGTGGGTGGCAGGGGCGATGGCGTCTGCGTAGGGGCAATGGTGACGGTCGGCGGCGGGGGCGCGGGCGCCGCACGCCGTGTGGCAATCCTCCAGCCTAGCGCCGCCAACAGAGCAATCAGACTCAGGCAGAATATCGCCATCAGGGCGCGTTTCCAGAGGTTCATAGGTGGCAGGGCTCCTCGCAGGCACATTCCTGGTGGGCGTCAAGACACGGCGGCCTGGCGCTCCAGGCGCTTGCAGGGGTTACTATGCCGAGGGGAACGCCGGTTGTCAATCCGGGGCGACGTGTAGTGCGTCGGGCGTCACGCGTCATCTCGCACGTCGGGCTCGACATGCACAAAGGCGTGATCCACGCCGTCCAACGCCTCGACGGCTTCACGGATGGCATGGCTGATGCGGTGCACGCGCCTGAGCGGCAGTTCACCATCTACCTGCACATGGATATCGGCCCGCAACTCGGGCCCCACGTGCTCGATGATGAGTTGCTCGATGGCAAGCACCTCCGGCACACGCCGGATCGCAGCAATAGCGGCAGCCTCCAGTTCGGGCGAGGCGGCGGCCCCGATCAAGTGACCGACAGCCTCGCGCACGACGCTGGCTGCCTGGTAAAAGATCCAGATCGAGACCAGGATACCCGCCACGGGGTCGGCCTGGGGCAATGCTAGGCGGCTGCCAAACACGCCCACGAACACGACGCCGCTGGTGAGCACGTCGGAGAGATGATCGCGCGCCGAGGCGGCGATGGCGGGGCTGCCTACTTGTTGCGCCAGGGCGCGCACCCGCACGTACATGGCGCCCTTGACGAGGATCGTGCCGGCGGGCACCAGCAACAACCACGAGGACAGGGTCAGGGGCGCGCCCGCTCGCCAGCTATCAAGGCCCTTCGCAAGGGCGCCATAGCCCGCCAGCGCCATAAAGAGCCCGATGCCCACGCTGACCAGGGACTCGATGCGCTGGTGGCCGTGGGGATGGCTCTTATCAGGGGGGCGGAGCGATAGCCACAGGCCAATCAGCATGAGCAGGCTATAGGCCACATCGGAGGCCGAGTTGGCGGCATCGGCATAGAGGGCGCTACTGCCCGAAAGGTATGCCGCCACCGCCTTGGCCGCGAGCAACAACGCATTGCCGACCAGCGCGATCATGGTGGCCTGGCGGTAGACTTGCGCCACAGAGGGGGGGGTAATAGTGCGATCTAGCCGACGGATGCTGTTGGGATCCAACGCACCTCCTGAAGGCACATCTTCAGAGGAAGTTTGCAGAAGGGGCGGCAACAAGCTAGAGAAGCGATCAAAGGAACGCTATCTGAGGCCGCTCGCCCACCCCTCTCGGTAACGACAAAGGAAGAGAAGGACTTCTTGGCAATGACCTACTCTCCCACCCCGTCGCCAGGGAAGTACCATCGGCGCTGGAGGACTTGACTGCCGGGTTCGGAATGGAGCCGGGTATACCCCCTCCGCCTAGATCACCAAGAAACCCTTCTCTTCCTTTGTTAAGGACCCCTGCTCTCGCAGGGTTGAGCGCTTGGCCCAAGCCCAAGCAACCTTGCATGGGGCCTTGGCCCCTGCTCAACGAATGAGGCCAGGGCCTCATCCATCTTGCACCTTGAAAACTGAACAGAATATTGCCTTGCGGCGTATCTCAAGCCCTCGATCATTAGTACGGCTCAGCTCAAGACCTTGCAGCCTGTACACTTGCCGCCTATCTACCTGGTGGTCTTCCAGGGATCTTATTGGCTTTTGCCATGGGTGACCTCATCTTGAGGCGGGCTTCCCACTTAGATGCTTTCAGCGGTTATCCCTGCCAAACTTGGCTACCCAGCTATGCACCTGGCGGTACAACTGGCTCACCAGTGGTTTGTTCACTCCGGTCCTCTCGTACTAGGAGCAACTCCTCTCAAGTCACCTGCGCCCACAGCGGATAGAGACCGAACTGTCTCACGACGTTCTGAACCCAGCTCGCGTGCCGCTTTAATGGGCGAACAGCCCAACCCTTGGGAACTTCTCCGCCCCCAGGATGCGACGAGCCGACATCGAGGTGCCGAACCTTGCCGTCGATATGAACTCTAGGGCAAGACTAGCCTGTTATCCCCGGGGTAGCTTTTGTCCGTTAAGCCACAACCCTTCCACGCGGTGTTGTGGGATCACTAAGCCCGACTTTCGTCCCTGCTCGACTTGTTGGTCTCGCAGTCAAGCTCCCTTCTGCCTTTACACTCTTTGGCTGGTTTCCATTCAGCCTGAGGGAACCTTTGGGCGCCTCCGTTACCTTTTGGGAGGCGACCGCCCCAGTCAAACTGCCCACCAGACACTGTCCCCCTGCCGGTTCACGGCCAGAGGTTAGGGCCAAAACTCACTCAGGGTGGTATTCCAAGGTTGACTCCGCCGAGGCTGGCGCCCCAGTTTCAACGTCTCCCACCTATCCTACACAGACTGAGCCCTAACTCAATATCAAGCTGCAGTAAAGCTCCACGGGGTCTTTTTGTCCTGCTGCGGGTAAGACGCATCTTTACGCCTACTTCAATTTCGCCGGGTCCCCTGCTGAGACAGCGCCCCACTCGTTACACCATTCGTGCGGGTCGGAACTTACCCGACAAGGAATTTCGCTACCTTAGGACCGTTATAGTTACGGCCGCCGTTCACCGGGGCTTCAGTTCAAAGCTTCGCTTGCGCTTACCTCTCCCTTTAACCTTCCGGCACTGGGCAGGTGTCAGCCCCTATACTTCAGCTTTCGCTTTCGCAGAGACCTGTGTTTTTGGTAAACAGTCGGTAGGGCCGTTTCTCTGCGATCCCATCAGGCTCCGGCGGCTTGCGCCCTCACCCAACAGGACCCTCCTTCTCCCAAAGTTACGGAGTCATTTTGCCTAGTTCCTTAGCAGAGGTTCTCCCGATCGCCTTGGTATTCTCTACCCGTCCACCTGTGTCGGTTTGCGGTACGGTCACGCGGTACTCACTAGAGGCTTTTCTTGGCAGCTTGGGTTCAACCACTTCTGGGCTCTGGGCCCCCCCATCACCCCTCAGGCTCCGAATGCGGATTTCCCTGCATCCATCATCGCCCTACAGGCTTGGACCTGAATCCAATTACAGGCTGGCCTACCCTCCTGCGTCACCCCTTCGCTCAATCATACCTACGTGGTACGGGAATATTAACCCGTTGTCCATCGCCTACGGCTCGCGCCCTCGGCTTAGGACCGACTAACCCGACGCGGATTACCCTTCCGTCGGAAACCTCGGACTTTCGGCGAACATGTTTCTCACACGTTTCTCGCTACTCATGCCAGCATTCTCACTTCTGAGCGCTCCACCCCCCCTCACGGGACGGCTTCGAGGCCCTCAGAACGCTCCCCTACTACTTTGCGCTTGCGCGCAAAATCCGCAGCTTCGGTATCAGACTTAGCCCCGTTATATTGTCGGCGCAGGGTCACTAGACCAGTGAGCTATTACGCACTCTTTTAAGGATGGCTGCTTCTAAGCCAACCTCCTGGCTGTCTCACTAACCCCACTTCCTTTTCCACTTAGTCTGAATTTCGGGACCTTAGCTGGCGGTCTGGGCTGTTTCCCTCTCGACGATGAAGCTCATCCCCCACCGTCCGACTGCCGGGCTTCCAGTTGTGGCATTCGGAGTTTGATATGGTTCGGTAAGCTATACGCCCCCTAGCCAAGTCAGTGCTCTACCTCCACAACTTATACTCCCGACGCTAGCCCTAGAGCTATTTCGGGGAGAACCAGCTATCTCCAGGTTCGTTTGGCATTTCACCTCTACCCACAGCTCATCCGTCACTTTTGCAATAGTGAACGGTTCGGTCCTCCACAAAGTTCTACCTTTGCCTCATCCTGGCCATGGGTAGCTCACCTGGTTTCGGGTCTACTCCTTGCGACTTGTCGCCCTTTTCAGACTCGCTTTCGCTTCGGCTCCGGGTGTACTCCCCCTTAACCTTGCCACAAAAAGTAACTCGCTGGCTCATTCTCCAAAAGGCACGCGGTCAGGGGCTCTCGCCCCCTCCCACTGCTTGTAAGCACACGGTTTCAGGTTCTATTTCACTCCGCTCGCCGCGGTTCTTTTCACCTTTCCCTCACGGTACTTGTTCACTATCGGTCGCTAAAGGTATTTAGCCTTGGAGAGTGGACTCCCCAGCTTCCCACAGGATTAGCGTGCCCCGTGGTACTCAAGTGCCCGTCGAGAGAGACATCGCTTTCGCGTACAGGTCTTTCACCTTCTCCGGAGGGCCTTTCCAGTGCCCTTCCGCTAGCCATGTCTTTTCTGACTCCCCGGGTGAGATGTGGCTCACCCTGACGGGTCTTTCAACCCCCATAACGCAACGCCCACACGCTTCCACGTTATCGGTTTAGGCTTTTTCCCTTTCGCTCGCCACTACTCGGGAAATATTCTCTTTTCCTGGAGGTACTAAGATGTTTCAGTTCCCCCCGTGCCCCCCGTCAGGCCTATGTGTTCAGCCTGCGGTGCCCGGGCATTCCCCCGGGCGGGTTCCCCCATTCGGATATCTCCGGATCATCGCTTGTTGGCAGCTCCCCGAAGCTTTTCGCAGCCTACTACGTCCTTCATCGGCCTTTAGCGCCTAGGCATCCACCGTGTGCCCTTTGTAGCTTGTTCGATACGCCTTTGCAAGACATATTCTGTTCAGTTTTTAAGGTGCAAGTCTTCCGGAGTTCGAGGTCTTGCGAACCTCTCGGCTCGCCAGCCACCGGGCCTAACCCCCTACCTCCCTGTGGAGATGAGGGGACTCGAACCCCTGGCCTCCTCCGTGCAAGGGAGGCGCTCTCCCATCTGAGCTACATCCCCCCTCTTGTGGGCCTTTCTGGACTCGAACCAGAGACCTCTCCCTTATCAGAGGAGTGCTCTAGCCGTCTGAGCTAAAGGCCCTCACCTTAACCCCTAGAGAGTGACAGAAACCTTCCACCCAAGCCTACCCGAGCGTCCACCTGCCGGCCACCGCTGACCGCCAGGATTTTACACGTCCCTAGAAAGGAGGTGATCCAGCCGCACCTTCCGGTACGGCTACCTTGTTACGACTTCGTCCCAGTCACCAACCCCACCTTAGGCGGCTGCCCCCTTGCGGTTGGCTCACCGACTTTAGGTGTTGCCAGCTCCCATGACGTGACGGGCGGTGTGTACAAGACCCGGGAACGTATTCACCGCAGTATTGCTGACCTGCGGTTACTAGCAACTCCGACTTTATGCAGGCGGGTTGCAGCCTGCAATCTGAACTGAGACCGGCTTTGTGGGATTGGCTCCGCCTCGCGGCTTCGCGACCCTCTGTACCGGCCATTGTAGCGTGTGTGTAGCCCTAGGCATAAAGGCCATACTGACTTGACATCATCCCCACCTTCCTCTGGTTATATGCCAGCAGTCTCGCTAGTAAACTATAACTAGCGACGAGGGTTGCGCTCGTTGTCGGACTTAACCGAACACCTCACGGCACGAGCTGACGACAGCCATGCAGCACCTGTGCACGCTCTCCGAAGAGTCGGTCCCCTTTCGGTTCCCTACTACGTGCATGTCAAGCCTAGGTAAGGTTCTTCGTGTAGCATCGAATTAAACCACACGCTCCGCTGCTTGTGCGGGTCCCCGTCAATTCCTTTGAGTTTTAACCTTGCGATCGTAGTCCCCAGGCGGGATACTTAACGCGTTGGCTTCGGCACTGACGGCCTTGACCGCCAATACCTAGTATCCACCGTTTACAGCTAGGACTACCGGGGTATCTAAGCCCGTTTGCTCCCCTAGCTTTCGCCTCTCAGCGTCAGGTACAGGCCAGAAAGTCGCCTTCGCCACTGGTGTTCTTCCCAATATCTGAGCATTCCACCGCTACTTTGGGAGTTCCACTTTCCTCTCCTGCCCTCTAGTCGCCTAGTTTTGGACGGCCTCTCTCAGTTATGCCGAGAACTGTCACGCCCAACTTTGACAACCGCCTACTTGCCCTTTACGCCCAGTGAATCCGGATAACGCTTGCCTCCTACGTCTTACCGCGGCTGCTGGCACGTAGTTAGCCGAGACTTTTTCCTGGGGTACTGTCCTTGTCTCATCCCCCAGTAAAGGGTTTTACGACTCGAAAGCCTTCTTCACCCACGCGGCGTTGC